>CBFIAF010000016.1:0-83797 GCA_965660545.1 Alphaproteobacteria bacterium
GCCAGCCCCTGAAGTCGTCATGCCCCTAGAGCAGAGACCGTATATCCAATAATATTACACCCGGATCACTCAGTGGGGGCTGACCAATCATGGGGCGCGCGAAGGAAGTCGCTGCGATCCTGAAAGAGGTGCGACAGCGCGGTATCGTGGTATCGGTGGAAGACTTTGGCACTGGCTATTCGTCTCTTTCGCACCTTAAGCAGCTACCGCTGGACAAGATCAAGATTGACCGAAGCTTCGTCCGTAAAATCGAAACTGCTACTGATGACGCCCAAATCACCAGTACGCTTATTGGCCTAGCGAAAGGCATTGGCTTGCAGTGCATTGCCGAAGGGGCGGAAACGGTTGAGAAAGTGGATCTGCTCATCGGCTATGGCTGCAAACAGATCCAAGGCTACTATTTCAGCTGCCCGGTCCCGGCAGAAGAATTAGTGGATGGTTATCTGGCTGGCGCTGCCGGAAAGCCAAAGCTAGCCATCGCCGGCTAGACGATTTCTATCTGCCAAGTTACCGTCCCGTAGAACATGTTTTGCCGGAGGTTACCTGGGATGTTTGACTACATTAAAGTCCGCGCTGCAGCGAACCCAAATATTGCCAAACATTCAGCCTTCGGTCCGCTGGCTGTCGCCCTTCACGCCGATGACGCCCGCTGGACCTTGCTAATCGATGAGACTGGCGCCCACCTTTCTGGTGGCGAAGGTATGGCTGAGATTACGCTATCGGCGACATCAGATGCATGGCGCGAACTCCGCAAACCAGAGCCGCGGCCAGGCTTCCAAACGCTAACAACGATGCGGCGCACCCAAAATCTCATTGTTACTGGGGACATGGTGAAGTTTCACCAGCATCTGCTGCTGCTAGAAATGCTGTTCTCGAATCTTAGCCCAGATAAGCGGCCTTCACCAATCGCTCTCACCGTTCCTGCGATTGAGCCCGTCACAGGCCGCTATCTGCGCCTTGCCATCAATGGCCGCCCGCACCGTGTGTATTTTGAGGAAGCCGGGGAGGGTATTCCGCTGATCTGCCTGCACACCGCCGGAAGTGACGGTCGCCAGTTCCGCCATATCCTGAATGATCCAGCTGTCACGACAAACTACCGTGTGATCGTGTTTGACCTACCCTGGCATGGAAAATCTTCACCGCCCGCGGGGTTTGAGGCCGAGGTCTATGAACTTACGACAGACAGCTACATGGATATCGTCATGGCGATCACTGACGCCTTGAAACTAGATCGTCCAGCCGTCATGGGCTGCTCAATTGGCGGGCGCGCAATTTTGCATCTTGCAATCCGGTACGGGACCCGGTTCCGGGCTGCAATTGGCCTGCAATCAGCGCTCTATGCCGAGGATAGAAGTGTTGGTGACCCGGCACCACAAAATGTGTTGCATCGCCCAGACATCCATGGTGGCAAAACCGCGGGCGCTTCCATGGCTGGCATGATCGCCCCGCAGTCGCCGTCTGAGGAGTGCTGGGAGACGATGTGGCATTATATGCAAGGTGGCCCCGGCATATTCGCTGGCGACCTTGTCTACTATTTTGAGGAGGGTGACTTGCGGAACGGCTTGGCCGAGCCGCTCAGGAATACTGCCTGCCCGATATATCTGCTAAGCGGTGATTATGATCCATCCGCTACTCCGGAAATGGGCCAGGAATTGGCGGACCTGATCAATGCTGCGCATTTCGAGGTTATGCGCGGCGTTGGGCATTTTCCAATGTCGGAGAACCCGGCAGCGTTTCGGGAATACCTACTTCCGGTTCTGGAGAAGGTGCGGGCGCTGTAGCTGGTCGCTCCCGTTTGGCCCCGTATTGCATCAACAAAATGCCGCCAAGGATCATCATGGCCCCAAGGAACTGCATCGGTCGTAATGCCTCGCCGAGCGCCAGATAGGCGACAATGATCGTCGCCACGGGTTGGATGTTGGATAGGATGCCCATCCGCTCCGGCCCAATCACAGGCAGCACAATGTAAAACAGCGGAATGCAGGATGCCTGTATGGCGGCCGCACCCAACATCGCTGCCCATCCAGCACCGCCGCTGGGCATTGGTGCGCCGCCGAAAAAGAGCGTGGCACCGGTCAAAACTACGGCGGCGACAAGCGCCATATGGGCCATACTAACGACTGGATCTATATGAGAAAGCTTGCGTGAAACCCAGGTTATGTTGATGGAGCAAAACACGCCAGCGGATAGTCCAAGAGCCACGCCCCGCCAATCCAGATCATCAAAACTAACGCCGAGCATCACTGCCAACCCTGCGAAGGCGATCAACGTAGCGCCAAGCTTCATTGGGGAGGGTAGGCGTTGATCAACGGCGGCATTAATGATCGTCACCAGTGGCGGAAATATGAAAAACAGCAGTGCTGCAACAGCGGCTGGAATGAATTCTGCTGCCGCAATATTTCCATAAAACATGTGTGACAGAAGAAAGCCCGGAAATAAGCAAGCGAGCCAAGACTTGAAGCTCATGGTCAGCCGTCGTCCGGTGATTTCGCAGAACCCAAGCAGTAGGATGACCAGCAACCAAGCGCGTGGGAAAGCGATGGAAAGGCCGTTGGCACCCTCGCCATAAGCAATTCGCGAAATGGCTATGGCGCTGCCAAGACCAATGGACCCGACGAGCGCCAACACTGTTCCAATTGCTTCGCCGCTTCTACGCATACCGCCTGATGAAATCTGAGGGAGAATACATGCGGCCCCCTCGCGGGCGCGGCGCTGGAGGACTATGCTTGGGGTCAATCTCCCATGCAAGCAGAAGGTACCGCTGCAGTGATTCATCTCTATAGCTGGAATACATCGAACGGCAAAAAAATCTCCGTCATGCTGGAGGAGCTTGGCTTGGACTATGAATTTCATCCCATAAACATCTCCAAGGATGAGCAATTCGCCCTTGATTTTCTGAAAATCAGCCCGAACAATCGCATCCCGGCTATCGTCGATACCGATGGTCCGGATGGCGAGTCGATCAGCGTATTCGAATCAGGTGCGATCCTGATTTACTTGGCTGAAAAAGTGCGAAGTAACATGCTGCCGTCGGACCCGCGTAAGCGCATGCAGGTGCTGGAATGGCTCATGTGGCAGATGGGTGGTCTCGGCCCCATGCAGGGACAGGCGCATCACTTCCGCCGCGCAGCGAAAGAGGAGGTGCCTTATGGCATCAAGCGTTATACCGACGAGACCAACCGTCTTTATGGCGTTTTGAATAAGCGCCTTGCGGGCCGTGACTATCTGGTGGACGAGATTTCTATCGCTGATGTTGCCTGCATTGGCTGGATCAGCCGCTGGGAATGGGTGGGCATAGGTTGGTCGAAATACCCGAACCTAAAGGCGTGGTACGACCGCATGATGGCGCGCCCAGCAGTCGCTAAGGGTATGGATATCCAGGCAGCTTGATTAAGGTGAGGCGTGGGGGTGTCACAACCTAGCGGCCCTGTGCCCTATAGGCGTTTGCTAACTCAATCGCCAACTGGGCTACTGAGAGTTTTTTTTGTGGGTTGGCCTTTTAGCTTTCGCGAAAAGGCGTTGGTGGAGCCAAGCGGGGTCGAACCGCTGACCTCTTGAATGCCATTCAAGCGCTCTCCCAACTGAGCTATGGCCCCGATCTGCCAACGGCATTGGAATCCTGGCAGGAGAGATGATCTAACGTCCCGGGCAAATCAATGCAAGGGGGTGCGGCGCTGAATCCGTAATGAATTCAGCGGCAATGCACTTTAGTCATCATCGTCCGACTTTTTGACCTTAGGAATTACGACATCATCGTCGTCATCATCCAGGTCATCATCGTCATTCAGAACATCGTCATCATCATCTAAATCATCGTCAACATCGACATCATCGGTGGCCAATGCCTTAGGTTTCGACGGTGGCTGAGGTGGCGCTTTCTTAGAAAGCAAGAACGAATCTTGTGGATGCGAATGGCCGCAATGCGGGCAAACCGCCGGGTCTTTATTCAGATCGTAAAACGATTCAGAGCACCCTTGGCAGGTGCGCTTCTTACCGCGTGCTGATGCGCTCATGGTCAGCCGAACTCCCAAATCCGGGCTTGAAGCCATGCTTCCTACCCTAAGAGAGCGGCCTTTCGGCCGCTTAAATTATGACTCGAATCCCAGCAATCGGCGCGCATCGTCAGCGGGCAGATCGCCGATTGATATTCATGCGGCGCGGAATTGCCAGAAAGTGTATGACCTGTCAAACAAAACAATCCCGAATCCGATGGAGCTTTCTTGATGCGCGCTGAAACGCCCGCGGCTTCCCCGCCCCAAAACGTCTTATCTGGACCGCTTACAGCCCTTCCGCCTAAGACAGGGTTAAGTGGTGACGTGCGCCCGCCCGGGGACAAGTCAATCTCTCACCGTGCGTTGCTGCTGAATGCGCTTGGTGTTGGGCATGCGAAGGTAACCGGTCTCCTCGAAGGTGAAGATGTGTTGCGCACCGCGGCCGCATTGAACGCCATGGGTGCCCACATCGAGCGGCGCGCGGATGGCTTTTGGACCGTAGACGGTGTCGGTGTCCAAGGATTGGCGGAACCAGAAGATGTGCTCGATATGGGCAATTCCGGCACAGCCGCTAGGTTACTTGCCGGCGCGTTAGCCGGCCTTGACGGTATTGCCTGCATGACCGGCGATGGTTCCCTGAGAGGGCGCCCAATGCAGCGTGTTATTAGCCCGCTTGAAGCCATGGGTGCGCGCTTCATGGCAAGAAACGGCGGCCGCATGCCGCTCGTTATCCACGGCGCGAAGAGTTTGATGCCACTGGACTATGCGTCGCCTGTCGCCTCTGCCCAGGTGAAATCAGCGATCCTGCTAGCTGGCCTCGCCGCACCAGGAGAAACCCGCGTCGTTGAACCTGCGATGAGCCGGGATCACACAGAGCGCATGCTTGCGCGCATGGGGGCCACTGTCTCCAGTGACGGTGTTGGGACGGGCTGGGGCGTGTCCCTTCAGGGCCAGCCTGAGTTGACCGCAATTGATGTGGATGTGCCAGCAGACCCATCATCTGCCGCGTTTCCCCTAGTCGCAGCGCTGATCACGCGGGGCTCAGATGTGCAGCTACGGAATATTTGCCTCAATCCAGCGCGGGCAGGGCTGATTACGACGCTGCAGGAAATGGGCGGCGATATTGTGCTTGAGAACGCGCGCGATGCGGGAGGTGAGCCTGTTGCGGATCTCCGTGTGCGTGGATCTGCGCTCAAAGGCGTCACTGTGCCGCCAGAGCGCGCGCCCAGCATGATCGACGAATATCCGATTCTTTCGATTGCTGCAGCTGTAGCTGAAGGTGAAACGCAGATGCTCGGCATCCATGAGCTGCGTGTTAAGGAAACGGACCGGATCACGGCAATGGCGAACGGCCTTGAAGCCGCGGGCGTGCATGTTGCGGCGGATGATGACAGCATGACCGTTAGTGGCGGTCGTAAAATTGTAGGCGGTATGATGGTCGCGACTGAATTGGATCACCGCATCGCCATGTCTTTCCTGGTGTTGAGCCTCGTCAGTGATGGGCCAGTAATCGTCGATGACGCAGCGCCGGTCGCCACCAGCTTCCCAACATTTATTAGCTTGATGCAGAGCCTTGGTGTCGCGTTCAAAAGGCCAGAGCGATGAGTGCGCGAAATATTGTAATTGCGGTGGACGGACCTGCGGCGTCCGGAAAAGGCACACTCTCTAAGCGTTTGGCTGCGCGATATAATTTAGCATATCTCGACACTGGCCTGATTTACCGGGCTGTGGGGCGGTCTATGATGGATGCTGGCGCAAGTCCTGGTAATGCTGATGCAGCAACCAAGATCGCGGAGGCGTTGCAGCCAGATGCTCTGGAAAAGCCTGGCCTTCGGACTGAGGAAACGGGTGCCGCTGCATCAGAAGTAGCGGCAGTCCCAGGTGTGCGCGCGGCATTGCTAGATTTTCAGCGCCGGTTTGCAATAAAGCCTCCTGGCGGAAAAGCTGGGGCCGTTTTAGATGGGCGGGATATCGGCACTGTCATCTGCCCGGACGCTGATTTGAAACTGTTTCTAATGGCCTCACCAGAGGTTCGAGCATCCAGGCGCGCTGCGGAGTTGCGGGACCAGGGCGAAGAGGCTATACACGCGGTCGTTCTGGCGAGTCTTAAAGCGCGCGATGAACGGGACAGCGGTCGCTCTGAAGCTCCGTTGCTGCCAGCGGATGATGCAATCCGCCTCGATACGGACGCTTTAAATGCGGATGCGGTCTTCCAGATCGCTTCTGAACTAACAGCGAAAATAGCCGGGGCTGCTGATGAAGTTGGACGATCCTGACGAACCTGAACCCCGGATAGGGGCGGGCTAACGTCTTGAAGCGCTGAAGGAAGGCGCTAAGGATCGGGTTCCTGTTTTTTGCGAAAGGATCGCACGGCTCCTGCCAGGCGCGACATAACCCCATCCCACCCAGCTGTTGCCGGGCTTCGCGCCTGAACGCGGCTATACCAACGAACGGGCGGCAATTGTGCTGTCCGCCGGAGATAAGAGTTTACATGGCTGATACGGAAGATTTCGCGAGCATGCTCGAGGACTCCCTGACTGAGATGTCAGGGTTTGAAGGCACCGTTCAAAAGGGCGTTGTTATTGGCATTGATGGTGATTCTGCACTGATCGATGTTGGTTTGAAGGCCGAAGGCCGCGTTCCTTTGAAGGAATTCGGCGTGCCCGGTCGCCCCTCTGAGCTTAAGATCGGCGATGCCGTCGATATCTATGTGGAGCGTCTGGAAGACCGCAATGGCGAAGCCATGCTGTCCCGTGACAAGGCCCGCCGCGAAGAAGCTTGGCAGATTCTTGAAGACGCCTTTAAAGAAAACGAGCGCGTCAAGGGCGTTATTTTTGGTCGTGTCAAAGGTGGCTTTACGGTCGACCTTTCCGGTGCCGTGGCCTTCCTGCCGGGCAGCCAGGTGGATATTCGCCCCGTGCGCGACATCGCGCCGTTGATGGGTACGCCGCAACCGTTTCAGATCCTGAAAATGGACCGGGCGCGCGGCAATATCGTTGTTTCCCGCCGTGCTGTTCTGGAAGAAAGCCGTGCCGAAGCCCGCAGCGAGCTTATTGCGAACCTCGCCGAAGGCCAGGTGCTGCAGGGCGTTGTCAAGAACATCACCGATTACGGAGCATTCATTGATCTTGGCGGCGTCGACGGCCTCTTGCATGTCACTGACATCGCATGGCGCCGCGTAAACCATCCTTCCGAAGCTTTGCAAATCGGCCAGACCGTTACGGTTCAGGTCATCCGCTTCAACCCGGAAACACAGCGCATCAGCCTTGGTATGAAGCAGCTGCAGGAAGATCCATGGGAAGGCGTTATCGCCAAATACCCAGTGGATGCGGAGTTAAAGGGTCGCGTTACGAACATCACCGATTACGGCGCATTTGTGGAGCTTGAGCCGGGCGTCGAAGGCCTGGTCCACGTTTCCGAAATGAGCTGGACGAAGAAGAACGTCCACCCAGGCAAAATCGTCTCCACCTCTGAAGAAGTCGAAGTTCGGGTGCTGGATGTGGACAGTGACAAGCGTCGCATCAGCCTTGGCATCAAGCAGACGCAGCGTAACCCTTGGGAAGTGTTCGTCGAAAGCCATCCTGTTGGCAGCGAACTCGAAGGCGAAGTCCGCAACATCACCGAGTTCGGCCTGTTCCTTGGCCTGCCCGGCGATATCGACGGCATGGCACATCTTTCCGATCTGGATTGGGACCGCACTGGCGACGAAGCGATCAAGGATTACGAACGCGGCCAGATGGTCAAAGCCAAAGTCCTCGACGTGGATCCAGAGAAAGAGCGCATCAGCCTTGGTATCAAGCAGCTGCAAGAGGATCCGTTTGATGCGGCTCTACAGACAGGTGGCGAAGCCATCCGTCGTGGCGCTACGATTACCGGCACGGTTACGAAAGTCACCGATGGTGGCCTTGAACTGCAGCTTGACGGCGATCTGACCGGCTTTATCCGCCGTTCTGACCTTGCCCGCCAGCGGAGTGATCAGCGTCCGGAACGGTTCGCAGTTGACGAACGCGTCGACGCAATGGTTATGCAGATTGACCGGAACAACCGGAAGATCACGATGTCTATCAAAGCCAGCGAAATCGCAGAAGAAAAAGAAGCGATGGCGCAGTTTGGCTCCTCGGATTCAGGGGCAAGCCTGGGCGATATCCTTGGTGCGGCATTGCGTAACCGCCAGGCTGAAAATACGGACGGCGGCGACACGAACGAGTAAGCGGGCGACTGCTTATGAGGCTCAGCAAGCACCTGCTTGCGCACTGCGCCGGCTATGGGCCAACCCCCGTAGTCGGCGTTTTGCTTTTTTGACTGGAGAAAAGTGAATGGCGCTTTCATCTGAGGCATTGGCGGACCGGCGGCGGATGCGGCGCCACTTGGTCTGGTGGCGCTCGCTGGCGGCTGTCGCTATCGCGTTGGCCCTGTTCGCATGGGCAGGTGTGGCAGGCGTTGGTAACTTTATAAACAAAGGCGACCACGTCGCCCTGCTGTCTATTGATGGCGTTATTGTAAGTGACGATTTGCGCCGGGATGCACTGGCCGCTGTCGCTGAAGATGAGTCCGCAAAAGCACTGGTGCTGCGGATCGACAGCCCAGGCGGCACGTTCGTTGGCAGCGATGATTTGTTTAAGTCCATTCGTGAAGTTGCAGCAGAGAAGCCGGTCGTCGCAGTTATAGGTGACGTAGCGGCTTCAGGTGGGTACATTGCGGCAATCGCGGCGGATCGCATATATGCGCGTCAAGGCTCTATCACGGCCTCCGTCGGTGTAATCTTTCAGTCCCCCAGGGTGACTGGACTGATGGATAATGTCGGTGTCGCGATGGATGTTTGGCGCAGTGGCGACTTGAAAGCCCGGCCGTCACCACTGGAAGAGTCTCCGCCGGAAGCTGCGACGCACGCCCAGGAAATGGTTGATGAGCTCTTTTTCATGTTTTTAGACATGGTGGAAAATCGCCGGACATTACCACCTGAAAGTGTCGCGTTGATCCGTGACGGTAGGGTTGTGACCGGAGCAACAGCACTGGAGCTCGGCTTGATTGATGCACTCGGTGCCGAGCGGGATGGAAGGGTGTGGCTAGAAGCAGAAAAGCAAGTATCTGAAGACCTTCCGGCTAGAGATATCACACCAAAGGGTGAATTTGAGGGCAACGGCTGGGTTTCGATAGCGCTATCGTGGTTATTCAATACCAAGCAACAGTCTGACGGATTACTGTTGTCTGGGTTATTGGCTTTATGGCGGCCGATGTAGGTCCGAAAATGGGTCCTCGGTGCGTAATGTTGAGAATTCAAGGTTTCCGGTTGCTATCGTTAATGGATGCTGTAACCTTTCCATGGTTTGATAATCAGAGATGAAGGGCTTTAGCGGTGACAAAATCCGAATTGATCTCACGGTTGATCGAACTGAACCCCCATCTGACTTCAAGAGATGCTGAACGCGTTGTTGCAACAGTATTTGGTGAAATCGCAGATGCGTTGGCAGATGGCGACCGGGTTGAGCTTCGCGGGTTCGGCGCATTTTCTGTGAAAAAGCGAGACGCCCGCGTTGGTCGCAACCCACGGACCGGTGAAAGCGTTCAGGTCGGCGTTAAGAACGCACCATATTTTAAAAGCGGCAAAGAGCTTCGCGAACGTCTTAATGACGGTGTCGAATAGCAGTTCGGACAAAATTTTTTATCGGTGGAAAAAATCTCCATACGACTGCGTTTTTTCTGTACGGCCATCGTCTAAGCTAGCGGGGCGTGTTAGACACACAGTAACGTTGCTTCGCAGTCCATAGGAATCGCTCTCATGCGCGCGGTAGGCCTGATCGTTCTTTTGGTGATTTTGCTCGCCGCATTATTCTTTTCGATGGCGAACCGTGAGGTCGCAGAGCTTGGCTTATGGCCACTTGATATCCGCATCGGTGTGCCTTTGTTTGCGCCGATCCTCGGCGGTGTCGTGCTTGGTTTTCTTGTCGGATGGATGGGCTGCTGGGTGAAAGACCGCCATGTGCGCCGCCAGCTGCGTGGGTCGATGCGGGATTGCATGGCTTCTGCCGAGGAAATCGACCGGCTTAAAGCTGAACTTAAGGCGGCACAAAGCGACCAGGGAACGGGACGCGATATAGCGGCTTAAGCGATTCGCTCATGATGCGCTGGCCCTCAAATTCTGATTTTATTTATTTGCTCTACGAACTTGTGCGACAGCGATGCATTCAGCTTGCTGTAGCCTGAGCAATTTTCGCTGGGCGAAGAGACTCATGCGGCGGCTCAGTTGGCACCTTCGAACGCTTGATGATGTTGAATTTGGCCAGCGGGTTGACCGTTGGTTTGGTGCGGGTGCCGCTATTGGTCTACTGACGATCGCCCGGAAACCAGTGGGTTTTGGTGCCCTTCCTGGTGATCTGACCATCGAATAATTCTCAATTATTACAGATATTTACGTCCTTTTGGGCGTATTCTCCTGGCCGCGTACCGTTACACCGTTTAGTTTGATTAGCCTCGCCTTCGCGAGCGCGTTTGTTCGCTTGAAACTTGGTGTGGACCGGGCCGCCGATGCTGACGATGAAGGCGGCGATGGTGCCGACGATATCCGGCCCTGGCGGAACGGCCCTAGTTGATAGGCCAAATCTTTTGTGCCGCTCGACAAATTTTTGGAATGAACTACATAGCACATTATGAGCGGGATATACTCAAAAATTTGCGGGATACGGGATCCACAAGGGCTGGAAGCGGCTTTGGCCGCGGGTGCCGCGTACATTGGATTCGTGTTTTTTCCACCAAGCCCACGAGCGTTGATGCCTGCAGAAGCGGCGGCACTTTCGGAGCAGGTCGGACGCCGGGCTATCCGGGTTGGGCTGATCGTGAATGCCACGGACATCGATATTGCAGCAATCCTTGCTGAAACACCCCTGGATATGTTGCAACTTCACGGCAGTGAAACTCCCGATAGAACAGCGGCTGTCGGACGGCGCTTTGGCCTGCCTGTCATCAAGGCACTTCCTATCTCCACCGCAGAAGATGTAACGAGCGCAGCCGAATTCCGGGACGCTGCTGAAATACTGCTGTTCGACGCCAAACCGCCCAATCGCCCGGATGCGCTTCCCGGGGGTAATTCAGAAAGCTTTGACTGGAGGCTACTGGCGGATAATCCGCCGAATGGGAAATGGATGCTCTCTGGCGGGCTTAAGGCCTCAAACGTAGTCGAAGCAATCCAGATGTCTGGGGCGCATGCGGTTGATGTTTCTTCCGGCGTTGAGCGTGCACGCGGTGAGAAAGACCCGGCCATGATTGAAGCCTTCTTGAAGGCCGTACAAGCGCTATAATCCATCCGCTTCGCCATGTCACTGTAGATATTACTATCAACAACGCAAAATCACCTCATCATGGTTGGAAACTTTGGCGGCGACGGCTATGGTCGCGGCGGTCTAGGGAATCTGCCCTGATGTCGTCCTGAAAGTTAGAATTTCATGAGCCCTGATGGCGTTAATTCCTATCGCGCCGGCCCAAGCCCCGATGGGCATTTTGGGTTGTTTGGCGGTCGCTATGTCGCCGAAACGCTGATGCCGCTGATCCTGGAGGTGGAGACGGCGTATTATGCCGCCCGCCAGGACCAAAGCTTCCTGGACGAACTCAACCATTATCTTACGCACTATGTGGGTCGCCCAAGCCCGCTTTATTTTGCTGAGCGTATGACAACAGAGCTTGGCGGTGCGAAAGTTTACTTCAAACGCGACGAGCTGAATCACACAGGCAGCCACAAGGCAAACAATTGCCTTGGCCAAGTTTTGCTTGCCAAGCGCATGGGCAAAACGCGGATCATCGCGGAAACGGGCGCAGGCCAGCACGGCGTGGCAACCGCCACATTCTGTGCTCTGTTTGACCTACCTTGCGTCGTCTACATGGGTGCCACTGATGTTGAGCGCCAAGCGCCCAACGTTGCGCGAATGAAGTTGCTGGGTGCGGAGATCGTACCGGTTACATCCGGCGCGCAGACACTCAAAGACGCTATGAACGAAGCGCTCCGTGATTGGGTGGCGCATGTGGATGATACCTATTACGTGATTGGCACGGCAGCTGGCCCGCACCCGTATCCAGAGATGGTGCGCGATTTTCAGTGCGTTATCGGCAATGAAGCGCGGGAGCAGATTTTGGCCGCTGAGGGCCGATTGCCAGATGCATTGGTTGCCTGCATCGGCGGTGGCTCAAATTCCATTGGCTTGTTCCATCCGTTCCTGGATGATGACGGCGTGGAGATGTATGGCGTTGAGGCGGCAGGGCGTGGGCTTGATACAGATGAGCACGCGGCCGCGATCAATGGCGGCAGTCCGGGCGTGCTGCACGGCAACCGCACATATTTGATTCAGGATGAAAACGGTCAGATCGACGAAGCGCATTCGATTTCCGCCGGTCTGGATTATCCAGGCATCGGGCCAGAACATTCCTGGCTCGCAGCTGAAGGCCGGATCAAATATGTGGCGGCGACGGATGATGAGGCGATTGAAGCCTTCCAGGCCTGCGCGCGCCTTGAAGGCATTTTGCCAGCCCTTGAGCCAGCCCACGCGCTTGCCTATGTAATGCGATGGGCGGGTACGTTGGCGAAGGACAAGATCATCATTATGAATTTGTGTGGGCGGGGCGATAAGGATGTCTTTACTATCGCCGAGCGCTTGGGATTGCAGCTATGAGCCGCCTCGCAAGCCGCTTTGCTGCGATTAAAGCTGAAGGCAGGGGCGCATTTATTCCGTTTGTCACATCTTTTGACCCGGATCCAGCAACATTCCAACGCCTACTAGCAGGGCTTCCTGGGGCTGGCGCCGATGTGATTGAGATTGGCGTTCCGTTTACCGATCCCGCTGCTGATGGGCCTTCTGTGCAGGCAAGTGGCCTCCGCGCGTCGAAGCAGGGGGTTAGCCTTAAGAAGACGCTAGCGGCAGTAGCAGAGTTTCGCAAGACGGATAATCAAACCCCAATCGTGCTGATGGGTTATTTCAACCCTATCTATATTATGGGCTGTGAGACCTTTGCAAAGGCAGCCGCCGAGGCGAGCGTTGATGGCCTGATCACAGTTGACCTGCCGCCAGAAGAAGAAGCTGAACTGCGCAACCCCATTAAAGCCGCGGGCATCGATATCGTTCGGCTTATTGCACCAAATACCCTTGACGATCGTTTGCCCTACGTGTTGGAGCATGCGTCCGGATTTTTCTACTATGTCTCGATCACGGGCATAACGGGAACGGCCTCGCCGACGCTAGATTCAATCGAAGCTGCGGTCGAGCGTTTGAAAAAGCATACGGACTTGCCAATGGCTGTCGGCTTTGGCATCCGTACGCCTGAAATGGTCGGCAAGGTCTCCCAGGTGGCCGATGCTGCTGTCGTGGGATCTGCGATTGTTGAACGGGTGACAGCGAACTTGGATGAACAGGGCCACGCCAAGCCTGATTTGGTTGAAGACGTATTGGGCTTCGTGCAGCAATTGGCTGCTGGCGTCCGCAACGCCGGTTAATCGGCACGCTAACAAAGGAAGACATACCGTCCCATGAGTTGGCTCGATAACTACGTTCGCCCGCGAATTCAGCAACTTGTCCGCCGCGCGCCAAGCCCGCAAGACCTGTGGCGACAGTGCGACGACTGCACCCAGATGATTTTCCATCGCGACCTGGAACAGGCGATGATGGTGTGCCCGAATTGTGGGCACCACATGCGGATCGGGGCAGAACAGCGCTTTAAGCTACTGTTGGATGTTGGCAGCCGTGAAGACTTGGTTCTGCCTGAAGTCGCACTTGATCCGCTGAAGTTCCGGGATCAGAAGCGCTACGCAGAACGCCTAAAGGACGCCCAAAATAAGAATGGTGCCGGGGATGCGCTCAAGGCAGCATCTGGCGCGATTGAAGGCGTTCCAGCTGTTGTTACAGTGCTCGATTTCTCATTCATGGGTGGCTCAATGGGTGCGGCTGTAGGTGCCGGATTCCTTGCCGCTGTGCAGAAGGCCGTTGAGAACAAAGCGGGCTTTATCGCCGTTACAGCATCTGGTGGTGCGCGTATGCAGGAAGGTATTTTATCCCTCATGCAGATGCCGCGCACCGTGGCCGCGCTAGGATTGTTGAAAGACGCAGGCCTGCCATACATAACGGTGCTAACGGACCCAACGACAGGTGGCGTATCCGCCAGCTTTGCCATGTTAGGGGATGTAGCGATCGCTGAACCATTAGCGGCAATTGGCTTCGCTGGTCAACGCGTGATTAAGGAAACCATTGGCCAGACTTTGCCTGACGGATTTCAGCGTGCCGAATATTTGCTGGATCATGGCATGCTCGACATCGTTGCGCCCCGGGATGAGCTGAAAGCCACAGTTGGCCGCGTCCTGAGCCTGCTACTTGAAAGTAAGATGGAAGAGGAGCCTGTGCAAGACTTAGTGATTTCGCCTACTGGTGTTGACGCCCTCATCGACGCTGAGGAGCGAGGCGAAGCGCCGCTGCCGGCAGATACAGAGGTTACTGCGTTAAAGGAAGACGCGTTCGTTGAGGCTGATTTTTCCCAAGTGAACCCCGAGGCCTCGAAAAAGGCGGATGAAGACCCCCGCTAATGCCTGATATCATGGCGGAATCGCTGGCCGATTCTGGCGTTTTAGACCGCCTTTCTGTCCTGCATCCAAAACTCATTGACTTGAAACTGGACCGCGTCCTCAGGCTGCTACAGCGGCTGGGCGATCCACACCTGGCCTTGTCCAAGGTAATTCATGTAGCTGGAACCAATGGCAAAGGCTCGACGGTTGCTTTTATCCGAGCTGGGTTGGAAGCGGCTGGCCTTCGCGTAAACACACATACGTCGCCCCATTTGGTGAATTTTACGGAGCGGGTGCGGCTAGCGGATGGGCCAATTGCCGAACACCGTCTTTTGGACCTGCTAGAACGGTGTGAGCAGGCCAATGGCAACGATCCAATAACGCTCTTTGAGATCACGACAGTCGCCGCATTGCTAGCATTTGCTGAGAACCCAGCAGATGCGACACTGGTAGAGGTCGGCCTGGGCGGGCGGTTCGATGCGACCAATGTGTTTCCAACACCCGCCATCACCGCAATCACGCCGGTGAGTTTGGACCACGTGGATTTCCTGGGCCGGGTTGTCGAAAAAATCGCATGGGAAAAGGCGGGGATTTTGAAATTTGGTAGGCCAGGCGTCATAGCAAGCCAGACGCCAGAGGCCATGCAATCGATTGCCGATGTTGGTGCTGAAGTGGGCGCTCCCTTGGCTGTATGTGGCGATCATTGGCGTACTAAAAGAACAGATAACGGGTTCCGGTATATGGATGGCGGCCTCGATTTTGTGCTTTCGGTACCGGCCCTTGCCGGCAAGTGGCAGATCGGCAATGCGGGCACGGCACTGGCTGTATTGAAGCGCCTGGAAGGTTTCGAGTTAACGCAAGGGATTGCCGAAGCTGCAATGCAGAATGTGTCCTGGCCAGGTCGTTTGCAGCGTCTTTGCAGCGGGCCATTGGTTGACCGACTTCACCCGCGCGCGCTCTGGCTTGATGGCGGGCACAACGCTGCTGCTGCTGCTGCCTTGGCTGAAACATTGATGGATTGGTTGGAGCCGCCACGGCTGATCATCGGGATGTTGGCCACGAAGGATAACACCGCATTCTTCCAGAACCTTAGGCCCATCGCCGATCGGGTGGATGTTATACAAGGGCCTGGGTTTTCCGCACTCCAAGCTGAAGACTTGGCTACATTTGCCCGTAGTGCAGGCGTTGTCGCCACACCGCATGCATCTTTAGAGGCCGCTGTGGACGCTATCGCGGCGGAAGACGGCACATCGCCTGTGCTTATTGCAGGCTCGCTCTACCTCGCCGGTCAGGTGCTCTCAGAGCACGGTTGAGCGGCGGCAAGCAATGCGTCCAAGTCCAAATGCGCTTCCAGATGGTCTGCCAGCGCATTTAGGACCTGATCAACCTCTGTATCGTAATTCGCCTTGCTTATAGCGCCCAGGCCCGCAAGGAAGGCTTTGCGGAACTCATCTGCGGCGAACAGCCCATGCAGATACGTTCCGGAGATTCTGCCTGTCGGGTCATTGGCGCCATCATTGCTGCCATCAGCAAACGTTACGAATGGCCGTGCTGCATCCGGGCCGGTAGTATGGCCCATATGCATTTCGTATCCGTGGACAGCCTCGCCTAGGGCCAAGCCATCCTGCAATCCAAGCGTCTTTGCTGGTGCTAGCACTGTGGTGACATCCAGTAGCCCAAGGCCTATAGCGTTGCCGCCGCCCTCAACACCATCCGGGTCGCTAATCTGTTGCCCAAGCATCTGATATCCGGCGCAAAGTCCCAGCACCTTCCCACTCCGTCGGACATGGGCTCGGATATCGATATCCCATCCTGCCGCCTTCAATGCTGCAAGATCATGCAACGTTGCTTTTGACCCTGGCAGCAGGATCAAGTCAGCATCCCCGGGTAATGCATCGCCTGGGTGTACCATTTCCACTGACACATCTGGCTCAGCGCGCAGCGGGTCTAAATCATCAAAATTCGCAATTCTAGGCAGAACGGGCACCGCGATTTTGACAGAGCCCGTGCCATGGTTCGTCATGCTAGCCAGCGCCATTGAATCTTCTGCTGGTAAGCGAGCAGCATCGGCGAACCAGGGCACCACACCGTTGCAAGGCATGTTTGTGCGTTGGCTAATCTCGTCAATCGCGGGATCAAATAGAGATGGGTCGCCCCGGAACTTGTTGACGATATAGCCCTTAAGGCGGTTCCTGTCGGCGTCATCCAGTAATACCCAGCTGCCGACGATACCGGCGATCACACCACCTCGTTCGATATCGCCAACTAGTATAACAGGCAGGTTCGCCGCTTCTGCAAAACCCATATTGGCAATATCGCCGTTGCGCAGATTTACTTCTGCCGCACCGCCTGCACCCTCAACCAGCACAAGGTCCGTTCCCTTGGCGTTTCGGGCAAAGGCAGTAAGTGCGAGTGGCAGCAGCTTCGGCTTAATGGCGGGATATTCTCGCGCCGATGTTCGTCCCCATACTTTGCCGGATACAACGATTTGGCTTGTGCGTTCGCCATCGGGCTTCAGCAGTATTGGGTTCATATCAACATGCGGTTCAAGCCCTGCCGCGCGGGCTTGTAGCGCCTGAGCCCGGCCGATCTCCCCACCCTCTGCAGTCGCGGCCGCATTGTTGGACATGTTCTGGGATTTGAACGGCTTTACACGCAGGCCTCTGCGCGTAAAAGCCCGCGCCAATCCGGCGACAAGCATGGACTTGCCAACGTCAGACCCAACGCCTTGGATCATCAGCGCCCTAGCCGCCATGCCGCCACACCTCCGCCAGCCGAACGAATTCTGGTATATCAAGCGTCTCTGCACGTCGGGCACCGTCGATTCCAGCAGGATCTAATATTGATTCCGGGGCGCATCCAAGGCCCTTCAACGATTGCCGTAGCATCTTGCGTCGCTGGCCAAAGGCTGCCGCCACGACACGTTCCATAGCTGTGAATGCTTCCAGCCCCGGTGCAGCATTGCTTGGCAACAATCGTACAACCGAGGAGAGGACCTTTGGCGGTGGCGTGAATGCGCCGCCTGGAAGGTTGAACAGCTTCCTTGCGCGGGTTAGCCACTGGGTCATTACAGAGAGGCGCCCGTAGGTCTTGGCACCTGGTTGCGCCACTAAACGATCAGCCACTTCACGCTGGAACATCAGCGTCATGCCTTCAATGGCGGTCGCATCCTCAGCAATGGCTTTCAGCCAACCGATGAGCAGTGGCGTCGCAACGTTGTAGGGCAGGTTGGCAATTATCTGGCGTGGCGCAGCTCCAAGATCCTGAGCTTTCAGTGTTAATGCATCCGCCTCGACAAGCTCAATTCGGCCTGGGACAGCATCACTAAGTTCGCCAATAACAGCCACGCAGCGCGGATCAATCTCAACGGCAATCAAATGCTCAGCGCCCGCTTCAAGCAGAGCCCGCGTCAATCCACCGGGGCCCGGGCCAATTTCTATGATAGTGCGGCCCGCCAGGTCTCCTGGTGCCGCAGCGATCCGGGCAAGTATATTGGGGTCGGTTAGGAAATGCTGGCCAAAGCGCTTGTCCGCTGCCAGATCATGGGTGCGAATAACGTCGCGTAGAGGTAGCAGGGTGTCGAGCGCCATCCCTGTCAGCGCCCAGCCTGTCGCCTTGCTGCAATTGCAGCTGCCATATCCAGTGCTGCCAAAAAGCTGGAGGTATCCGCTTTCCCCTGACCGGCGATATCGAACGCAGTACCATGATCTGGCGATGTTCGCACGACTGGTAATCCAAGGGTTGCATTGACGCCGGAGCGGAAATCCAGAGTTTTGAGCGGAATTAGCGCTTGGTCGTGATACATGCACAAAGCGGCGTCATATTGGATACGCGCTTCTTCATGAAACATCGAATCGGGGCTAAGCGGGCCGACGGTATGAACGCCTGCCGCTTTTAATGCTTCTACAGCAGGGCGGATAATCGCCTCGTCTTCTGTCCCCATTTTGCCTTCTTCACCAGCATGCGGGTTAAGCCCGGCAATGGCGAGACGAACGGGATCATGGCCAAAATCTTGTGCCAGCGCCGTCGCCATCAACTTGCCAAGGGCGATAATCGCATCGGTCGTAACAGCGTCTACAGCAGCGCGAAGCGGTAGATGTGTCGTTAGCGGCACGACCTTAAGGCTAGGGCTCGCCAGAATCATAATAGGATGCGCTGATGGATCGCTGAGCGCGCCTACATACTCCGTTTGGCCAGGATATGCGAAGCCGTGATCGTAAAGGCTTTTCTTATAGACCGGATTGGTAACGAACCCACTGACACGCCCCGCTAGGGAGAGTTCAACCGCAAGACGGATCGCCTCAATGACGGGGGCTGCATGTTTGGGGGAAGGTCGGCCTGGCGTCACAGGGGCAAATGCATCAAGCGGCCATACCGGCAGAGCGTCAGTGAATATGCTGGCCGCATCTTCCGTTGTGGTTTCTTGAATCGGCAGGTCAATGCGTAGGCGTTTCGCTAAACCTGCAAGGCGGGCAGGGTCGTCGATTACAATGAAGGGCTGGCCTGATTGGCGGCGCGCTTGCCATGCGGCCAGGGTCAGCTCCCCGCCAATACCGGCAGGGTCGCCCATGGTTACGGCGAGAGGGAGAGGCATTTTACGAGCGCCCTTAGCCGCGAATATCAATGAATGCGAGGCGGCGCAGGTCCCGCAGGTATCGGTCGGCCCGGCGCTCCGCTTGCTGACGTTGCAGGGCTTCTGTAATCCTTGATGCAGTCGGAAGTCTATCACCCGACTCCGCTCGACGGCAAAGCATGAAGATCGCAACGCCGTTCAATATTTCGACTACGTCTGTTTGTTCGCCTGCCTTGAGGGCATCAATTGTTTCACGGATCTCTTCCGGCATATCGCCGATCCGCGCATCCACAATACGTGGCGGTTGTGGTGGCCCAATACGTTTTGCAGCTTCGTCGAATGCGTCGCAGCTGTTCAGGCCAGATACGGCGGCTTTGGCCTGTTTTGCAAGGGCGTCTGCGTTAGCACCAGCCTCTACCAGAAGGAAAAGGCGGGCAAGTGTGATTACGGCTTCGCGGCTATCGCCAGCCTTAACCCCTTCGCGTCCAATAAGCAGCATGATGTGGATTGCGCCATCGGCATAAATGGGCTCACTGACTTGCCCCGGTGTAAGTGCAGCTAGAGCTTCATCCAACTCTGGCGATAATTGGCCAGACTGTACCTCGCCCATATCTCCGCCAACGGCAGCCGTAGGGGAACGAGAATAGCGACGGGCGAGTTCAGGGAACTTGCCACCTGCGGCTAACTGGCTTCGAATCTCAGCAGCACGGGCATTGGCCTTGCGCAGATCCTCGGGCGTTGCAGCGGGCAATACAATTTCGGCGACGCGGGCGACAAACCCGCCACCAGATTCGCGGATTCGGTTCAGAGCGTCATCAACCTCGTTCGTTGCCACCCGAACTTGGGGCAGCACCTGGCGGCGCAGAACTTTTCTCCACAGAATGGTGGACTTTGATTGGTCAATGAACACGCCGATAGGAACGTTTTTTCGGGTCAGCTCCTTCATCAGGCCTCCCGGCTCCATCTTATTATTACGCTCGATAGATTGGATCGCGGCCCCAACTTCCTTGTCCGTTGCAGATATGCCGAGACGTTTGGCTTCTTGCCCCTTCAGACGGTCGTCGATTAATTGACGAAGGGCAATCCTGCCATAACGTTGTTGGGTCTCAGAATTCACTGGCGTGTTTGCTGATGCGGCGATCAATCGAATCCGACCATCAATGTCAAAATCCGTGATCGCGTCATCGTTTACGGAAGCTACAATTCTGCCAACAAGCTGCTGTGCGCTTGCGTGGAGCGGAAGCGCAACCAGTAAAGCGAGCATTGCCAGAACGGGCATGCGGAAATTTCGAAGCAACGTCAACATGGTTTCGGCCTCATCGGCGGTCTATCCAGGCGCGGTAAAGCGTCCATTCAAAAGCCTTTGTAGCGGGCGTGTGGCCTATCCTGCAACGTCAAACCCGTTGACCTTTGGCCGCTGGGGCGCGAAGACTGCAAGATATCTAATTCAGGAGAGACTTCATGCGGATCGCGTTTGCCGATTTAGGTGCCCCAAAATCTGGCGTATATGTTGTTCTGACAAGCGAAGGTGGCGCTATGAGCGTGCCAGCAAAGGAGGCTGATAAGGTCTTGGGCGGTGCGATCACACGCGCTGCAAGGTCGCTTGGCCATAAAGGCAGTGTGAGAGAGATCATTGACGTTCCGACGCCATCCAAGGTCTCCTATGAGCGCCTGCTAGCAGTCAGCGTTGGTGATCCTGCCAAGTTTGACGCCCGCGCCGCGCAGGATATGGGCGGTGCCATTTATTCTAAGCTTGCTGGTGGCGGGTTGAAGCAAGTCTCCGTGGCTTGCGCCGCACCTGGAAAATCAGCACTTGGCGATGATGCTTTGGCGGCTGAGATTGCGTTTGGCATACAACTAGCCGCATATCGCTTCTCTAAGTACCGCACTAGGGGACCAGAGGCGGAAGCGCCGGCGCTTGTGGGTGTTCGGATTCTGACATCGGCCCACGCTAATGCCCGGAAGCAATTCGGCAAGCTGGATAGAATTGCGGAGGGCGTCTTTATGGCGCGGGATCTGCTGGAAGAGCCACCAAACGTTCTCTACCCCGAAAGCTTCGCTAAGCGCTGCGAAGAACTGGTTAAGCTAGGCGTTGAGGTAGACGTCCTGGATACAGAACATATGCGCAAGCTTGGCATGGGTTCGCTGCTTGGTGTCGCCATGGGGAGCGCTAGACCCGGCAAGCTCGTCACGATGCGCTGGCGCGGTAAAAAGCGTGGACCCGGTCCGCTGGCGCTTGTCGGCAAAGGCGTCACGTTTGATACGGGCGGTATTTCCATAAAACCTGCTGGCGGCATGGAAGACATGAAATATGATATGGGCGGTGCCGCCGCAGTTGTTGGCGCGATGAAGGCGATTGCGGGCCGGAAGGCTAAAGCGGATGTGGTTGGCGTCGTCGGCTTGGTTGAAAACATGCCTTCAGACCGTGCACAGCGCCCCGGCGATGTCGTGACGTCTATGTCTGGCCAGACCATTGAGGTCATAAATACAGATGCGGAAGGAAGGCTTGTACTGGCAGATGCGCTTTGGTACACGCAGAAGACCTTCAAGCCCTCTGCAGTTATCGATCTGGCGACGCTGACGGGGGCCATTGTCGTGGCACTTGGTGGAGTGCATGGCGGCATGTATGCCAATGACGATGCGCTGGCGAATGATTTGCAGGCCGCTGGCGAGGCAACCGGTGAGACACTCTGGCGGATGCCGCTTGGCGATGATTACGACAAGCAGATCGCTTCTAACATTGCTGACATGAAGAATGTCGGCGGGCGTGAAGGCGGCAGCATTACGGCGGCACAGTTCTTGAAGCGCTTTGTTATGGATAAAACGCCTTGGGCGCATCTGGATATTGCGGGCGTCGCATGGACGACGAAAGCTAAGCCGACCGTGCCAAAAGGCGGCGTCGGTTTCGGTGTTCGCCTGCTGGACCGCCTCGTTGCTGACCGCTTCGAGAGTTAGATCGCGCTGTGGCGAAGGAAGACGATAAAGCTGAGCCTGAGGCGGCCTGGGTCGACTTCTTGAACGTTGATGGTGCGGGGTTCGCCCGTGCGCTTGGCTATCGCTTACAAGGGCTGGAAAGTGCTGGAACGAAAGTCCTGGTGCTGTGCGCAGGCCGTGTCCGTGCAGAAGCGCTGAATGCTGGATTATGGACGTTTGATCAGGCCAGCTTCCTGCCGCACGGCGGGATTAACGATGGCGCGCCGGGGGACCATCCCATCTGGGTGCATCACGAAGAGCCGTCGTCCGATATATTTCCAGCCGATATGATTATCAGCGTAGATGATAGCGAACCAGCGGATTGGAACCGCTATTCAAGCCGCTGGCGTGTGTTCGATGCACGCGACCCCGTTCAGCGGGATATTGGTCGTACCCGTTGGTTGGCATGGCGTAAGGCCGGGCAATCTATGGCCTATTGGACGTTTGAAGGTTCCGAATGGCGGTTGGAGCGGCGAGGTTAGCTGCTCGCCGGCACGGCCTCTCTGAAGTCGCCTTTGCGTCGAGTCAAACCCGCTTTGTCCATATATTCCAGCACTTCGATTGTGACATTGCGGCCAATACCGGAACGATCCCGAAACTCTTTGGCCGTGAAGCCTTCATCTGGTTTTTCTGCGGTTAGCGCCTGGGCGAGTTCGGTTAATCCGTCGATGGCGGCGGGCGGAAAAAACCTGTTGGCAGATACTTCTGCGAGCAGGCCCATCCGCGCGGCGCGCTTGAGCAATGTTTCGATAAGCTTATGGTCTACCGTCAGCTCGTCGGCCAGCTCCCGCACACGGGGCGGGCGAAGGCCGCCCTCGTCCAGCAGCGGTTCAACCTTGCGCCAGATGCGCTCTTCCTGATCAGAAAATCGTACGCTGTGGCCGGGCAATGCAAGGCGCCCACTGGCACGGATGAGCTTCCGATCATCCTGCATGCGTTGGGCAACGCCTCCGAATAACGCAACAGGCGGAGACGTGTCGCCCAAGAGCTTCCGAAGGGTTACAGGTGCGGCACCCGGTTCCTGTTTGTGTTCCTGATGCCAGGTCTCAAGCGCTGCCAGAATAGCGGCTTCAAGTACTTCAACCCGGCGGGGTGTAGCTAGAATAGCGCTACAGCCTTCGCCCATCTGGATATGCGCGGTCGTCCGCAAAACGTTTGCCCGTTCAGCATCGCTCAGATTACGAGCGCGAGCGAACGCGGCCCAAGGTACGGCAGCTTGGTGAGCCAATAACGCGGCCAGGGCAGCTGCAGGCTTTGCGTGATTAAGTGCCTCGAAGCGGCCTTGTTGACGCCATCGGCGACCCGGCGGGTCGGGGTCTAGGATACGACCGCCAGCCAATGTTGCTTGGCCTTGATGATCGCGCAGCACGAAGCGATCAAACGCAGCAGCAGACGTCGGGCGGTCCAATGTAATCCGGCCATAACCTTGCTCACCCGGTTCTAACCGGCGGCCTTCAAGCAGCAGGATACGGGCGGGAATATCGCTGGCGCCGTGGTGCAGATGGACTACCTGGCCATCTTTCAAGCCCTTGCCGTCAAGTGCTTCTGGCGCTGCGCGGACCAGGACGTCGAGCTTCGTTAAAGCGCGTATGCCATCCTGCTCAATCAGCCAATCGCCGCGGGAAATATCATCTGCGTCTATTCCTGCGAGATTGATGGCTAGCCGTTCACCGTCCCGTCCGGCGTGGGATTCCTGGTTCTGAGCGTGCATGCCGCGAATCCGGGCTTCCTTACCGCCTGGCGCTACAACCACCCGATCACCTGCTTTGACCTTGCCTGCATAGGCAGTTCCCGTTACGACCAGACCGGCACCGCGCAGTTGAAAAGATCGATCCACTGCGAGTCGGAACCGACCTTGCGCTGCAGGCCGCGCCATTTCCCGCGCTGCACGGAATAGCCTTTGGCGGAGCGCATCAACACCGTCGCCAGTGATGCTGGACAGCGGGAAAATAGGCACGTCCGCCAGCGGCCCATCTTCCAGGAGCAGACGGACTTCGGCTTCAACGTCGGCCAGTCGATCTGGCTCAACGATGTCGGTTTTGGTGATCGCGACTGCGCCTGCAGGGGCTTCCAGCAGGTTAAGGATGGCCAGATGCTCGCGAGTTTGCGGCATTACACCATCATCTGCAGCCACCACGAGCAGTGCTAAATCAACGCCAGCTACGCCAGCCAGCATTGTGCGCACGAACCTCTCATGGCCTGGCACGTCAACGAAGCCGATGCGACCACCTTGCGGCGTGTCGATATAGGCAAAGCCAAGGTCAATCGTCATGCCCCGGCGCTTTTCTTCGGGTAAACGGTCAGCATCAACGCCGGAAAGGGCGCGAACCAAACTTGTTTTGCCGTGATCGATATGGCCTGCAGTCGCGATGATCATGGGACTTGCAACTCTCTTAGCTGCGCGATAAATCCGGCCTCGTCTTCAAGACAACGGCAATCCAGCCAGAACCTATCCTCAGCGATCCGGCCAATCACAGGCTGCGGCAGGGCGCGGAACGCTGCGGCGAGCCGATGCAGTCTTCGCCCACGCCCACGCGCTACAGCTTCCGGCACGGCCATCGTAACGGCGGTGCTTGGCAGCATATCAACAGGCAGAGCGCCGGAACCGATCTGGCTGGCGCAATCTTCTTCGGCGACGATCCAATTCGCAGCGAATGGCCGCAAGGCGTCCGCCACGCGGTTGGCAGTGGGACGGATATCATCGATCTTGCGCGTAAGGAGGCGGATGCTTGGCAAGCGCTCGGCCAGACTATCCGGATCATCATAAAGTTGGAGGGTCGCAGTAAGCGCTGCCAGGGTTGCTTTATCGAGACGAAGGGCTCGCTTTAGCGGGTTCTCAGCAACGCGTTTGATGAGATCAGTCCGGCCAACAATCATGCCAGCTTGTGGCCCGCCTAAAAGCTTATCACCGGAAAAGCTGACGATATCGGCACCGTCGCGTAGCGCCTCCTGCACGGTGCGTTCATAAGGCAGGCCCCATTGCCGGAAATCGACCAATGCACCGGCACCAAGCTCGTCATAAAATATAATCTCATTGGCTTTCGCTAAGGCCGCCAGCTCCTTCTCTGGCACGCTGGAGGTAAAGCCCGTGATCGCATAATTGCTTGGCCGAACGCGGATAATCATGGCGGTTTTATCGGTGATGGCGTCCTCATAGTCCTTAAGATGAGTCCGGTTAGTGGCACCAACTTCGCGGAGCTTCACTCCAGCACGCACCATAACTTCCGGCATACGGAATGCGCCGCCGATCTCGACTAGCTCACCGCGTGAAATAATGGCTTCCTTGCCGCGAGACAGCGTGTTCAGCACGGCTATTACGGCTGCTGCATTGTTATTTACGACAAGGCCCGCTTCAGCACCCGTCAGCGTTGTTAGCCATTTGGTGATGTGACTGTCGCGCTCACCACGCCGGCCTTTGCCAAGAACGTATTCCAGATTAACAAACCCGGATGCCTGCTGCATGGCGTTGATAGCTGCGTCCGCCAATGGCGCGCGACCGAGATTAGTATGCAGGACCGCACCCGTCAGATTAAAGACTGGCTTAATGGAAAGCGCGCGCCGTTTGGCGAGGCGGAGGGCAGCGTCACCAAGCAATGCTGCATCGCTGCAGCCCCCGGCAGTTCTAGCTGCTCCGATTGCGTCTCGCAGACAGGCGGTAACCGCTTGCCGACCAAAGGTCGCTACAAGGTCAGCACCGCTGGCAGAGCGCAGCAGGGCATCGAGTGATCGGGGGCGCCAGGGTGGCGAATGGGCGTCGTCTTGCATGCTACCGTCCGGCCGCCGGACTGGCAGCAAGTCGGTAGGCTATACGATTTTTTCCAACAGTGAAGCCTATCTAACGCTGATGCGTGCGATCAGTGCAGATAGCCCATGACGCAGAATTTCAGCTTGGCTATGATTGCAATGGCCGTTTGGTCTTCCAGATCATCTAAACGGCGGTTTAAGACCGCGTGCGCAGCTTCTACATGGGCCAACATGGCGCAGAGTTAGCCTCCGATATCTGAAATGAGTACGAAGCCAAATGTCGTTCCCTGGCCTTTCGTATCGTGCGCAAGGCGGAAAGCAGCCTCGAGGTATTCAGGCGCTGTTGATGGCACAGACCGGGCTAATTATAGTCGGCGAACTAGCTGATCTATGGTCGCAGGTGCCCATTCTACCAGGTAGGTAAGTGTTAGCTTTTCGATTGCAGCACGAGCTCGTTCGGTTGCGACGGTATCCATGCTGGACGGCTCTGAACCTGGTGTCATAAACTGATAGGATTGACGGCGTTGGACTGACATAAGCGATCACCGAACCGAGGCTGCATGCCTCAATGTCCTTGGATAATACGGAGGCTGTGTCTAATGACGGCTTAAACCGATTACCAGGATTCTGTGGAGATTCGGGATGGATAGCCTTGAAACGGGGCAAATTTTAGTCTTATCTTTCGTGGTAGCAGCACCGTTCCTTGGTGTTGTGCTGGAGAATTCGGGCAAGCGGCTCAATCGCATACATTATATCGGTTGGTTCGTTGTCGCTGTCATTGCTAATGCGTTGAGTAACATGGCTGGGAAACAAGGTTTGGGCCCAGTCGTCTCTATGGCTTTGTTTTTGGCGGGCCTATTTGTGTACTTCTTGCTGGCGCAGAAAAGTGTGCAGCGGGCTCGTGATGCAGGCGTCCCGAAATCCTGGTGCTTTGTCGTTGCGGTACCATTGATCGGGCTCTTGATGGTCCTATTATTGATGATCAAACCGCCGGTGAGTATCCAAGCGCCTGTAAGCACTGAAGATTCCTAAGATTCTTAATCTACCAACCGCAAGCCTTCTTCGCGGCGGATGTCATTAATGACCTCTTTCACCCGCTGCTGGAGTGGCGCGTATTGCATGCCGAACTCCTCAACCAGCCGGGTGTTGTCGATCAAATAGGTGCCAGAACTCGTTGGCCCATTCACCTCATTCTCAAAGCGGATATCTGCGTCCGGCAGGTAGGTGCGGACGATTGCACCCAGTTCAGCAAGGCTGACAGTGGCACCGCCTGAATTGTAAGTAGTGTGTTTAGGCTTGTTGGTCATCAAGATACGAGCGAAGGCTTCGGCCATATCCTCAACATGAATGACGTTTCGCATGGCGTTAGCGTGCGGGAAGGTGACGGATTGGCCGCGCGCGGGTTGGCAAATGCAGTTCACGTGATCAATCGAACCAAATTTCTTATCCGGCCCGTTCACGTTAGCTGGGCGAACGCAGGTGATCGTCATGCCATAGGCGCGGCGGTAATCGTGTGCCTGCCATTCATTGGTGATTTTGTTAACGGCGTATTGTGTTGTGCCGCGCCGCTCATCTTCCTCATGCACGGGCCGCTCACCAAACTCCGTTTGACCGCCTGACACAGCAAGCGAACTTGCGAAAACGGTGTGCTTAACCCCTATCCGTCGGGCCGCTTCAAAGCAATTATCCATGCCCTGAATATCCAGCTTGAATGCCACATGGGGGGCCAGATCGCCGATGAAGTAGGAGAGATTGATGACGCGTTCCGCTTTCGATTCATGCATTGCGCCGATCACGTCATCAAACTGCGTCACGTCCCCGCGCACGACCTTTACGGAACTGCCAAGGTCAGCGAACGCAGCAGACGCACCCGCGATGTCAATATCCATGCACGTCACTTCGTGGCCGGCTTTCGCCAGGATTGGCAGCAAGCGCCGCCCAATAAAACCAGCGCCGCCGATTGCGAGAATAGACATGATCTCTCTCCTAGTTTGCCCGGTTAGGTCATTTCCACGCCGCCGTTGACTGGCAGCAATTGGCCATTGATGAACCCGCCATTATCGCTGCAAAGCAGCTCAACCAAGGCCGCGATATCATCTGCTTTGCCCAGGCGACCAACGGGATTGGCCGCGACCAAAGGTCCATGCTTGCCATCATGGGCAACATTCTCGCCCTCGCCGGGGAAGGTACCGGGCGAGATGATATTGGTCGTGACACCCTTAATGCCAAACTCCCGCGCCAGGGCTTTGGTGAGGCCCCACATGGCGTGCTTGGACATCGTAACGCCAGGCCTGCCAGCTTTGCCTTCCTGGGCGTTCATGCCTGTGAAATTGATGATACGACCCCAGCCATTCTCAATCATGCCCGGCAGGAAAGCTCGTGAAAGCCATACGGCGGAATAGGTGTTCACGTTCATGACGTTGGCCAAATCTGCGTCCGTCATCTCAAGGAATGGTGATAGCGGGCGGATGGCGGCATTGTTGAGCAGTACGTCTACGCGGCCAAATTCAGCAAGCGCTTCAGCTGCCATGCGGTCCACCGCGGCCTGATCGCCCAAGTCTGCCATGCAAACCAGGGCATCCGTGCCGATATCCCGAACTTCCCCAGCCGTGCGGTCGCAGATATCCCGCTGGGTAGAGCCATTGATGACAACATTGAACCCAGCGCGGGCGAGATACTGCGCGCAGCCCCTGCCAATGTTCCGGCCAGAGCCTGTAATTAGGGCGGTTTTGGCACCTCTTGCCATAGTGATGCTTCCTTGCAATGCGCCCAAGTGAAATCAGGGCATGTTCAAACGGTAGTGATCTCTGAGAGTGTCGCCCTGATACTCAGTTTTGAAAAGCCCACGTTTTTGCAGAATTGGCACAACTTCATCTATGAACACATCGAGCATGTAGGGCAGAACGGGCGGCATCAAATTGAACCCATCTGCTGCGCTATCTTCGGTCCAGTCTTGCATTAAATCGGCAACTTGATCTGGTGTGCCAGCGAAAGTGAAGTGGCCGCGTGCACCAGCAAGCTTAGAGAGCAATTGTCTCAGCGTTGGCTTCTCGCGGCGCACCAGATCAACGATTACAGCTGTCCGGCTGCGGGCAGCCTCTACGGTGTCTGGGTCCGGGAAGTCTTCGGGTGAAAGTGGCGTATCCATTGGTAGGTGTGAGAAATCATGGCCACCGAAGCGGCCAGACATCCGCGTGCGGCCTACTTCTGGGTCCGCTAGATCATTAATCTCGCTGGTCAGGCGTTCGGCTTCCGCTTCCGTTGAGCCGATCATGGGGCTGAAACCCGGCAGGACCAGTGCTTGATCTTCCGCGCGGCCCTTCTGGCGAACGCGGGCTTTGATGTCCTTATAGAATGCTTGCGCTGCGGCTTTCTCCAAGTGCGCGGTGAAGATCGCCTCCGCGTGGGTCGCAGCGAAATCGCGCCCGGTTTCCGATGATCCTGCCTGGATCAGCACCGGGCGGCCCTGGCGGCTTTGGGGCACATTCAGTGGGCCGGCAACAGCGTAGTAATCGCCTTTGTGATTGATCGGCCGAATGCCGTCTGCATCGGCATATCGACCGGTTATGCGATCATCTAGAATGACATCGGCGTCCCAGCTTGCCCAAAGCATTTTTGCAATTTCGATATATTCCCGCGCTTTAGCGTAGCGGATGTCATGGCTCACTTGCGCCGCATCACCATAGTTCCCGGCGGCGGGCACAGACCAGGACGTGACGACATTCCAGCCAATTCGCCCATTGCTGATATGGTCAAGAGAAGCCAATTGGCGGACGAGGTTGTAAGGCTCCGTATAGGTCGTAGAGGCGGTCGCAATAAGGCCAATCTTGCTGGTCGAAACAGCAAGCGCGCCTAGTGCCGTCAAAGGTTCCAGCCAAGTGCGTGGCGCACTATCTATGTCTGGGCCAAGGGCTAGCTGATCCGCCAGGAATATGCTGTCGAACAGTCCCTCCTCAGCCCGCCCCGCAAGCCTCTGGAAATACTGAATGTCCGAAAGCGGCAGCTGCGACGCTTCAGGGTGTCGCCACGCCGCTTCATGATGGCCACGACCGTGGATAAATAGGTTGAGAATCATATGCCTGGGCATGGGATAACGCTCCAGCTGTGAGATAGCTTATGTCCCAGTGAATACGGCCGGGCGCTTCTCCATGAAAGCCACGCGGCCTTCGGTGAAGTCATTGCTGTCAGCGGCTTTGCGGCTGATATCAGCGAGGAGCTGCATGTCCCGACCGCTCTCATCCTTAAGTACTTGGGCGATGGTCTGCTTGGAGGCATGGATGGAAATCGGCGCATTGACAGCGATCTGTTCTGCGATCCGGCGAACGGTCGCTTCGAGCATGTCCGGCGTGGTCACTTCTTCAATGATACCCATCTGGAGAGCCGTTTCGGCAGAATAGCGGTCCCCCGTATACATCATCTTCCGCGCCATACCGGGGCCAATTAAGCCGACGAGTGTGCGGAGGCCTTCAAACGCATAGGCAATGCCGAGCCGAGCCGCAGGAATGCCAAACTGGCTGTCTGTGGATGCCACACGGAAATCCGCGGTCAGCGCCAAGCCAAGACCGCCACCCAGGCAGAAGCCTCGGATCATGGCGATTAGCGGCTTATCCAAACTAGCGAGGCTTTCGCGGCCTGCACCGGATCGTGCGGCGTAGATTGCAGCGGCTTCTGCGGTGGCCCTATTATCTTTGTATTGAGAGATATCGCCGCCTGAAACGAAAGCCTTATCACCAGCACCCTTCATAACGACAACGCGGATGTCCGGATCGCTGGAAAAGTCCTCTACAGCGACAGTGACGGCTTCCCACATCTCCAGCGTCATGGCGTTGCGACGTTCGGGTTGGTTGAACGTCAGCCAGCCGACGCCGTTCTCTTTGTGGGAGAGAACGCGGTCTTCCGGTGAGGTAATCGGGCGGGACGCCATAGGTTAGTCCTTCTGAATCTGGGGCTGCTTCTTAGGCAGCATGCGTTTGATCAGTGGACAGCTTAGGCTAAACGCAGTGATGACGAAAAGGCCGGCGCAGATCGGGCATTCAAGCAAACGCCACCACTCATTGTCGTAGACGATCATGGATTGTGAGAAGCTTTCTTCCGCCATTATGCCAAGGATTAGACTTATGATCAGTGGGGCGGGCCCAAACCTATGTCGCAGCATCAAAAATTCGACAAGCCCCGCACCCGCGATCAGCCAGACATGGAAGAAGGATGCGGCGACGGGATAAGCTCCTGTTGTTGCGAAGCATAGGACAGACGATCAGAGAAATGCCTTTGGCAATAAGGTGATTCTAGCAAACAATTCAGCGCCAGCAAGGCCGACGAACAGGTGCGCAAAGTTGGCAATCAGCATGCCGTGAAGATCGCATAGACGAATTCTGGCGTTTCATTCATCAAATGCGGCCCAGGCCGGAACCCATACATGATCAATGCAGCGAGGATGACGGCAGTGGAACCGGAGCCTGGAATGCCGAGTGCCAGTGTAGGCACCATGGCACCGTCGGTTGCTGCATAGTTTGCAGCTTCTGGTCCGGCGATGCCTTCTGGAACGCCTGTGCCGAATTCTTCTGGCCGGTCAAACTAGCGCTTTGCTTCGTCGTAGCCCATGATGGCAGCAACGGTGGAGCCTTCTGATGTCAGGATGCCGATTAATGTGCCGATGCCGGTCGAACGCAGAATTGTGTTGCCGCAGTGCCGTACATCCTATCGGCTCGGCAGCCTACAGACGACGGAACTGATCAGTAGCGCTGGCTGCTCCTTGGAATTCGCTTGCGTCAGCATTTCGCCAATCGCGAATAGGCCAATTAGAACCGGCACGAGTTCAATGCCTTCTGACAAGTCGACAAAATTAAGCGTGAACCGCTCAACATCCGTAACAAGATGAATGCCGACGTTGGAAATCAACACACCAACCGCACCTCCGATCAGGCTACGGATGCTGTATCGCCCACGGGTGAAGGCTAACATGGACAAGGCGAATAGTGTAAGCGCGAAATATTCCTGAGGGCCAAAGTTTGCGGCGATTTTGGAAAGCGTATGTGTCGGCAGCATGAAGATAAAGAGGCTGAGAATGCCGCCCGCCACGCTGGAGAATGCGGCGAGTCCAAGCGCCCGCCGGAACCGCTTGCAGGCCAAATGCCCGTCTGTCTATTTTGAACACAGCATCAGTCCTCCCATTTTTGATACGGTATCACCAGCTATTCCAGTGCACTTGTGAATTGGGGAGGTCTATTCCGCTAACACGCCATCTCGGCCACCGTCTGCGCGATGACCCGGGCACCAGCTGCAAGATCTGACGGTGTCGCAGATTCTGCCTCATTGTGGCTAATGCCGTCCTTGCAAGGCACGAAGACCATGCCTGTCGGGCAGAGCGCGGCCATGTTGCGGGCGTCATGTCCAGCGCCGGACAGGAGGTCCATGTTCGGTGCATCGGCACGGTCTGCAGCGCGGCGGATCATATCCATCACGCCTGTGTCGAACGGCACCGTGTTGGAGCGCTGAATTTCGTTCACGTTGACCTGGCACGGGCCTGCAAGCGCCTTGCAAAGTCCTTCAATCTGGCTGCCAAGCGCTTCGCGGACCTCATCGTCTGGGCAGCGAAAATCAATGGAGAATCTCACCTGGCCTGGTACGACAGATGGGGCACCTGGATATGCTTGCATGCGACCCACATTGAAGCGGATCACATCAGCCGGGTCTTCCATCAGCCTGTGCAGGCCGACAACCATTTGTGATGCTGCGAGGCTTGCATCTTTGCGGCGGCGCATGGGCATGGTGCCAGAATGCGCTTCTTCACCAATAACTTCGACGGAGTATTTGCGAGAACCCTGGATGCTGCTGACGACACCGATGGTGGTGCCGGTTTCCTCCAACCTGGGCGCTTGCTCGATATGCGCTTCAACAAAACCGGCGACTTCTGCTTTGAACGGATGGTCATCAATAGGGCCAAGCACGTTGCGGGTTTCCGCCAGTGCATCGGCCAGCTTCACGTTATCCTGGCCGATGACGTTCAGCATGCGGTCTAATTCTTCTGGGCGCGCGTAGACTTGGCTGCCCATCACACCAGGTTGGAAACGGCCGCCTTCTTCATTGGTGAAGTTGATAACTTCGATCGGGCGGGTGGTCGTGATCCCGGCAGCATCTAGGGCATAAAGCGCTTCCATTCCTGCAAGAACGCCAAACGCGCCATCGAACTTGCCGCCAGTTGGTTGCGAGTCCAAGTGTGAGCCTGTCGTGGCTGGGGCGGCGGACGGGTCTGCACCAGGGCGGCGGATATACATGTTGCCAATGGCATCCATGCTAACGTGGCAGTCCAGCTCAGCCGCCCATTCTGCGAGCAGCTTGCGGGCCTGGTTGTCCTCAGGTGTCAGCGCTTCACGGCATACGCCGCCTTTCGCAGTTGCACCAAACTTCGCCATCTCCATATGCATGCGCCACAGGCGGTCCTCATCGACGGCGGCAGCGATGCGGGAGAGGTCTGCGTCTGAAATGGCCATGATTGTGATCCCTCAAAAAATGATGTGCTCATTTTAGCATACTGGCCAACCCGCGCTATAAGGAGAAGTCATGAGGAGATTAGGCCGATGGATCAAAAAATCTGTGTCATTACTGGCACCACCGATGGCGTTGGTCTGGAGACGGCTCGCACATTAGGAAGAGACGGTTGGGCCTTGGCGCTTGTCGCCCGCAACGCCCAGAAGGGTGAGCGCATCGCTGCAGAACTGCGCGCTGAATGCCAGAATGAGCAAATATCCTTCATGCAGGCTGATCTCTCACTCCAACGCGACGTGCGCCGCGTTGCCAGCGAGTTGGCGGAGGCCTATCCGCGTATTGATGTGCTCATCAATAACGCCGGTGCCATATTCTGGAAGCGAAAGCAGACGGATGAAGGGCTTGAGGCGACATTCGCCCTCAATCACCTGAATTATTTCCTTTTGACCAACCTGCTGCTGGATCAGTTGAAGGCGGCACCCTCTGCACGGATCGTGAATGTTGCGAGCCGGGCGCATGTAGGTGCTTCGGTTGATTTCGATGATCTGGGTGGTGAGGCTGTATATAAGCGGCGCACGGGCGGATGGATCGCGTATCAGCGATCCAAGCTTCAAAACATTATGTTCACAAACGCACTTGCTCGCCGCTTGGAAGGCTCGGCTGTAACGGCGAATGCATTGCATCCAGGCTTCGTTAAGACGAGATTTGGCAAGGATAATGGCGGTGCATTCGCTGTCATTTTGAACATTGGCATGCGAATTTCTGCGATCTCTGTGGAGAAGGGCGCTGAGACGCAGACTTATCTAGCGCGCTCGCCGGAAGTGGAGGGCGTTTCTGGCAAATACTTTTCTCAATGTCACGAGGTGAACTCAACCAAGCAATCGATGGATGAGGCTGCTCAGGAGCGGTTGTGGTCGGTGTCTGAGGAGATGACGCGCGGCAGTGAATAAAGCGGTTAGACGTCGTCGAAGTCTAACGTGAGCGTTGGCGTTGTCGGCCAGGATTGGCAGGTCAGAATGAAACCAGCCTCAAGCTCCCAATCTTCTAGCGAATAATTGACCGCCATTTCAGCTGCGCCTTCGACCACGCGGGCGCGGCATGTGCAGCACATCCCGCCCCTACAAGATGAGGGCAGGTCTATTCCTGCGCGCTCCGCCGTCAGGATTGCAGAGCTTTCGCCGGGCGCCATCTGAAACGTCCGCGCCACACCATCATAGATCGCAGTGACGCTGGCACCTTCTGGCAACACACTAGCGGTCTTAGGTGTGCGCACTGCAGCACCAGGTGTTGGCAGGAAGCGCTCTGTCTGAATGTTGGCTGGCTTCGCGCCAAGTACTGCTAGTGCAGTCTCGGCAGTATCCATCATGGCTGTCGGACCGCAGATAAAGACCAGGTCAGCGTCTCCAGGCGCAATGAGGCCTGCGGCCGCTAGAGCGTTTAGGCGAGGGCCATCGATATGGCCGTTAAATAGCGCCACGTCCTGTAGTTCGCGGCTCAGCACATGGATCGCGGAGAAGCGCGCCATGTATCGGTCCTTCAGGTCATCCAACGCTTCCCTGAACATTATCGACGCCATATCCCGGTTGCCATACACGAGTGTGAAACTCGAATTGGGCTCTACCGCTAATAGTGTTCGCGCAAGGCTGATAATTGGCGTAATGCCGGACCCCGCGGCGATGGCAAGATAGCGGCAGGCAGGGGTGGTGCCTGGTGAACAATCGAACCCGCCTCCTGGTGCCATGACATCCACGGATGTGCCGGGCTTCAGGTTTTCATGCGCCCATTCCGAAAACCGACCGCCAGGGACGCGTTTGATCGCGACCTCTATCACGTGATCATCAGGTGCGGAGCAGATTGAATAGCAGCGCTGCTCGACCGCACCGTTGATTTCCGCCCTCAGAGTTAGGTATTGGCTTGGCGTGAAAGCAAGGTTCGGGCTTTTCTCGAAGGCGACGATAAGGCCATCAGCGGTATCCTGCCGTGTTGCTTTGACGGGCATGGAGGTAAATCCGCGACTGTTCATAGTGCTTTAAAGGCCTCAAATGGCTCCAGGCAGGATGTGCAGCGCCACAGCGATTTGCATGCTGTCGCACCAAAACGGCTGAGTTCCTCTGTCGCTGCACTCTCGCATCTGGGGCACGTGATGGATGCGCCAGGGCCGGGTGGGGGCGCAATGCCCATATGGGCCAGCTTGACGCGGCCTTCGGCGGAAATGTCGGCGCTGGACCAAGCGGGCGATAGTTCAGTTTCGACACGGACGTCTTTGATCCCGGCTTTATCCAGAGCGGTTTCTATCTCCATTTGGATGACCGTCATCGCCGGGCAACCGGAGTATGTCGGCGTTATGCGGATGATAATCCGGCCAGACGCGTCTGCATCAACGCTGCGCAGCACGCCGAGGTCCTCAATAGTCAGTGGCGGCAGCTCTGGATCTGAAATGGCACTTGCCGCCGCCCAAGCGATTTCCTTCGCCGTTACCATGACAGTCCAGGATGCATACGCTGGAGCGATTGCATTTCCGCCAGCATGCGGCCCAAGTCTTCGCCATGAAGGCCATTGCGGCCACCTTTCGCCATCCAGCTATCGGCAGGGCGGGTGAGTGTGGCCTCTAGCAGTGCTGCGTTGACTGTGCGATCCCATATATCGCGCAAAGACAGGCGATCAGAGGCGATGCCTGCCTCAGCCATTCCGGCTTCAGCGGAATTCATCTCAAAAAGCTCACCAGTGAACTCCCAACGCTGATCAATAGCAGCCTGCATTCGCCGATGGGATTCTTCTGTACCGTCGCCTAAGCGGGCAGTCCATTCGGTGGCATGGCGCAAGTGATATGCGGCTTCTTTTTCCGCCTTGGCCGCTACGCTAGCCAGGCGTTGATCCTTAGAGGCCGTCATTGCCTGCCAGAACGGCACAGCCATCGCCGTATAGAATAATTGCCGCGCGATGGTCTTTGCGAAGTCGCCATTCGGCTGCTCGACCAGAGTGAGGTTCAAGTATCCGCGTGCGTCTCGGTGATAAGCTAGCGTATCTTCGTCCAAGCCAGCGCCTTCTAGTTCGCCAGCATATTGGTAGAGACTGCGCGACTGGCCAATCAGGTCCAACGCGATGTTACTCAGCGCCAATTCCTCTTCTAAAATTGGAGCGCGACCTATCCATTGGCTTAACCGATGGCCCAGCACGAGCTGATCGTCCGCAAGGCCCAAGACATACTGGAAAAGTGCTGGATCGCTCACATGTTCCCCACTTCTTCGGGCACATGATAATCAGTTGGTTGGCGGTAGGTTTTGTCGTCGGCGGTATCAAACATCTCCGCTTTGTGATCAGGATCGCTTGCGGCGATGGCGGTGGCGGGTGCTACCCATATTGAGCGACCTTCGCCGCGGCGCGTATAAACATCCCTTGATGCTATAAGTGCCATTTCTGCGTCACTCGCATGAACGCTGCCAACATGGCGATGCGCTAAGCCATTGCGCGGCCTAATGAATACTTCCCAAAGCGGCAGGCGGGCACGATCACTCATTCGGCGGCCTCCATCAACGCAGACCGTTTGGTGGCATAGGCAAGGGCAGCTTCGCGGACCCAGGCACCGTCGTCGTCAGCTTTTTGGCGAGCAGCGATGCGTTGCCGATTCATCGGGCCACCACCTTTGACTACCTTCCAGAAATCACCCCAATCCAGCGAGCCGATATCATAGTGCTGGACCGCGTCATTCCATTTGCAGTCAGGATCTGGAACGGTCAGGCCCAGATAGTCTGCTTGAGGCACGGTTGCATCGACAAAGCGTTGGCGAAGCGCGTCATTGGTGAAGCGCTTGATCTTCCACGTCATGGATTGAACGGAATGTATAGAGTCTGAGTCAGGTGGTCCAAACATCATCACCGAAGGCGTCCACCAGCGGTTCAGCGCGTCTTGCGCCATATCCTTCTGTGCGGGAGCACCCTGGGCAAGGGTGGTCATGATTTCGTAGCCCTGGCGCTGATGGAAGCTCTCTTCCTTACAGACCCGCACCATCGCTCGTGCATACGGCCCGTAAGAACAGCGGCATAGCGGGATTTGGTTCATAATTGCGGCACCATCGACCAGCCAGCCAATGGCACCGATGTCTGCCCAAGTCAGCGTTGGATAGTTGAAGATGGAGGAATATTTGGCAGCTCCCGAAAGCAGCTGGTCCTGCATTTCTTCGCGGCTGATACCCAATGTTTCTGCGGCGGCATAGAGATAGAGCCCATGCCCGCCTTCATCCTGCACTTTCGCCAGCAATGAGGCCTTGCGGCGGAGAGAGGGCGCGCGCGTAATCCAATTACTTTCAGGCTGCATGCCGATAATTTCGGAGTGGGCGTGCTGGGAAATCTGCCGGATCAGGGTTTTGCGGTAAGCGGCAGGCATCCAGTCCCGCGCTTCGATCTTCTCCTCCGCATCAATGCGATCCTGGAAGTGGGCGAGCTGTTCAGGCGTTTCCCCCGCGTTCGGATCGACTGAAGCGTTGATCAGACCTCGCACGTACATTGCCTGCCCTCCTAAACGTGATGGTTACTCCGCTGCAGCGAAGATCCCAATTTGACAGCCGACGCCGGTACCACCCAGGCCGCAATAGCCGGAAGGATTTTTTGCCAAGTATTGCTGGTGATAATCCTCAGCATAGTAGAATTCAGGCGCATCCAGGATTTCTGTTGTGATTGCGCCGTAGCCTGCGTCTTTCAGGCTTTTCTGGAATAGGGCCTTGGATGTTTCAGCCGCCTTCTTCTGTGCGGTGGACCAGCAATAGATGCCAGAGCGATATTGCGTGCCGACATCATTGCCCTGGCGCATGCCCTGGGTTGGGTTATGACCTTCCCAAAATCGCTTGAGCAGCGCATCTACGCTAATTTGAGCAGGGTCATAAACGACCAGCACGACCTCATTGTGGCCTGTGCGCCCGCTGCACACTTCTTCGTAGCTTGGGTTCGGTGTTACGCCAGCCGCATAGCCAACTGCAGTGGAATACACGCCATCCGCCTGCCAGAAGATTCGTTCGGCACCCCAAAAGCAGCCAAGGCCGAAGACGATTGTCTCCATGCCATCGGGAAACGGCGGTACAATGCGCGCGCTGGAAACGAAGTGCAATTCAGGAACCTGCACGGGATCGGCGCGGCCCGGCAGGGCGTTAGCGGTGGTCGGTAAATCCAGGCTTTTGACGCCAGATAGGAAGTTGAACATGTGAGGCGTCCTTTCGCTGTATTTTGTAACCTGCAGGATGGGCCTTTATGGGACAAGCATCAAGGGCTTTGGCTAAGAGTTATGCGTCTGTTTCCGTGGCGCGGCCCCAGGTAGGGGTAAGGCGATTTTGATTATCTTTCCGCTCGTAGGACGCTGCATCGGTCAACGACCTTACAAGATAAACGCCGAGGCCGCCGACGGCGCGCGTCTTTATATCGCTCGTTGTGTCTGGCGCGGGGGCTTCCACAAGCGGATCAAACGCATGCGCATTATTCACAAACATAGCTGTCATTCTATTCGCATCAACATCCAGGGTCAGGATAATCTGAGCACCAGCAGCGATTTCATTGAAGCCGTGGCAGATGTCGGGCGTGCCCCTGAGCGGTTCCTATTTGGAGGACAGCAACGTGGCTATGAAACCAGTTGATCTTATTGAACGGCGCCAAGCGCTGATTGGCCTTGGTGGCGGCGTGCTCATTGCTGGATGTGATCCTGTGCTGCTGGGTGTTGATAAGGCACCGCGTCCCTAACAGCTTGACGCTCAATAGTACCTTTCCTGAAGGCCTGCCGCCGGTGGACTGGCAATTGCTAGTGGAGATGCGTTATGCGCCGGCAAGCTTAAATATCGCCCGTATCGGTTTGATGCCGAAGCCTACCCGGTTCGACTATTACGCGCTGGCCAACTGGACAGACCGTGCGCCGTTGATGGTGCAGGGCTTAGTCGTTAAGTTCTTCGAAAATTCAGGGCGCATTGTCGCCGTTGGCCGCGAAACTGGTGGTTTGAAGCCCGATTTCGTTCTAAAAATTTAGATCCGTAAATTCCAAGCCGAGGCTTTCCATGATCTAAAAAAGCACCAACCACGGGTCGGTTTGAGTGTGAAATTGGTCGAGATGCCTAAAGATTTAATTGTGGCGGCTGCGACGTTCGAGCGCCAGGCATCTGCCTCGCCGGAAATCATGACGGATATTGTTCAGGCTTGGGATGATGCGCTTGGTGCTGTTCTGAAACGGCGGGTCAATTGGACGTTGGAAGCTGGCGACGCTGCGTGGAGTGCGCGGACGCGTCCGCGGATCCGTCGCTCGCAACCTCAGCGCTTTCGAGGGCAAGCCGCTTCAACGTCTGCCATTGATCTTGCCGCCGTAGCCTGGGACCCTGTCGCCCTGAGTTATGGCTGAGGGAGCCGGCGTTTATGGGTATCACAAAATTATTGATCGCTAATCGTGGTGAAATAGCTATCCGCGTTGCGCGGACGGCGGTGGATATGGGCATAGAAACTGTTGCGGTGTATTCGACCGATGACGCAGCAGCATTGCATGTCCGTGCTGGCGATGCGTCAGTAGCGCTGGATGGCGCAGGTCCTGCAGCATATCTGGATCAGCAAGCCGTAATAGGCGCCGCCAATACGACAGGCGCAGACGCAATCCATCCAGGCTACGGCTTTCTTTCAGAAAACGCAGACTTTGCTGCTGCAGTCGTATCCGCAGGCCTAACCTTCGTCGGTCCAAAGGCAGACGCCATCGCACGCTTCGGCGATAAAGGTGCCGCCAGAGCGTTGGCTGCAGCTGCCGGCGTGCCAATCGCCCCAGGCTTGGCCACACCAGTGACTGAAGCAGATGCGTTGGCGTTCCTAGATGAAATGGGTCCAGGCGGTGCCATTATGTTGAAGGCTGCGGCAGGCGGCGGGGGGCGTGGCATGCGCCCTGTCAGCAATGCGGCAGAATTGCCCGATGCCTTTGCCCGGGCAGAGGCAGAAGCTGAAGCCGCATTCGGTGATGGTCGTCTGTATGCCGAGAAATTCTTCCAAGCTGCGCGCCATATTGAAGTGCAGGTGGTAGGTGACAGTGCTGGGAACGTAGCCCATATTTGGGAGCGCGAGTGCAGTCTGCAACGCCAACGCCAGAAGATCATTGAAATGGCACCCGCTCCAGCACTGGCACCGGGTGTTCGTAAACGGCTGCTTGATGCGGCAGTCGCGCTCACAAAGGCAGGTGGGTTAGACAGCCTTTCCACAATTGAATTCTTAGTGGACGCGAAAACTGCCGCCTATGATGACAACGCCGAAATCGCTTTTATTGAGGCGAATGCGCGATTGCAGGTCGAACACACCGTTACAGAAGCTGTAACAGGGCTCGACCTCGTAGAGATTCAATTGCGTTTAGCGGAAGGTGCCAGCCTTGCTGATGTCGGTTTGAGTGCGCCGCCGCCCGTGCTGGGTATGGCGCTGCAAGCCCGCATCAACATGGAAACGATGACGGCCGCCGGCGATGCTCGCCCCGCCGGCGGCCGGTTTACAACGTTCGAGCCATCAGCAGGTGCCGGCATCCGGGTTGATCATGCCGGATATGCAGGCTTTGCACCCAGTCCGCGCTTTGATTCGCTCATCGCAAAGATGATCGTCCATGCCCGTTCTGGTGCGCTTGCCGATGTCGCCGCTAAAGCTGCCCGTGCGCTTGCCGGGTTCCGCATCGAGGGTGTTCCTACAAATGCGCGCTTTCTTGAAGCTCTGCTGGCTGACAAAGCCGTCAGCACTTGCGCATTCGACACGCGTTTTATTGGAGCGAATGCGAAGCGATTGCTTGATGTCGAACTGCCGCAACGACGCTTCGTCGAAGCCGCGCCCGCAAGTGGCGCTCAGGCTGGGCTGGCCGGATCGAAGATTGATGCATCCGATCCTTTGGCCGTCCTGAACTTCGGTAAGCAGGATCAAGCGGTGGATACTGTAACGCCATCGGATGCACCTGCCGGAACCAATATTCTGGCAGCGCCCATGCAGGGCGCTGTCGTCAGCTTGGCTTTGGCTGCAGGAGAGCCTGTTCGGGCTGGCACCACGATCCTCGTGATGGACGCCATGAAGATGCAGCACGATATCCGAGCTGATGTCTCCGGCATTATTCGAGCATTCGCAGTCAACGAAGGCGACGTGGTGCTGGAAGGCGCACCTTTGGCCTATATCGAACCGGTCGAAGTTGCGGATGATGATACGGATCAGGGTGAGGTAATTGATCTGGATGCAATCCGATCAGACCTTGCCGAAGTGATCGCCCGCCAAGCCAATACATTTGATGAAAATCGCCCGGATGCTGTCGCTAAGCGCCGGAAAACTAAGCAGCGGACGGCCCGGGAGAATATTGAGGACCTGGTCGATCCGGGCTCCTTCACTGAATACGGCTCCCTCGTCGTTGCTGCTAGGCGCGCGCGGATGAGCCGGGAGGAGCTATGGAAGCGCACCCCCGCGGACGGCCTCGTCACGGGCCTCGCGCGCGTAAACGGCGATCTATTCGGGGATGCCGAGGCCCGCTGCATGGTCATGTCTTATGACTACACAGTTTTAGCCGGAACTCAGGGCAAGAAGAACCATGAGAAAAAGGATCGGATGTTCGAGCTGGCGGAGAAATGGCGCCTGCCGACCATTTTGTTCGCTGAAGGCGGCGGCGGTCGGCCAGGGGACACAGACGTTGTGTTCTCCGCCAATCTTACGACGCCTGCATTTCATCTTTTTGGCAAGCTCTCCGGATTGGCACCGATGATCGGCATCGCGTCTGGCCGTTGTTTCGCAGGCAACGCTGTGCTGGTCGGTTGTTGTGATGTGATGATTGCGACAGAGAACGCGAACATTGGCATGGGCGGCCCTGCAATGATTGAAGGGGGCGGTCTTGGCGTTTTCCGTCCCGAAGACGTAGGGCCGATGAATGAGCAGACCGCCAATGGCGTCGTCGATATTCTAGTGAAGGATGAAGCTGAAGCCGTTGCCGCAGCTAAGAAATACCTTTCCTACTTCCAAGGCCCGGTGCTGGAATGGAAAGCCGCAGACCAAAGGAAGCTGCGCCACATTGTGCCGGAAAACCGGGTCAAGGTTTATGACATCCGTGAGGCGATAGACCTAATTGCAGATGAAGATTCCGTGCTGGAATTACGTGCAGCCTTCGGGTGCGCGATGATCACAAGTTTCTGCAGAATTGAAGGTCGTCCTGTTGGCCTGATAGCAAATAACCCGATGCATATTGGCGGCGCGATTGATGCTGACGCCGCGGATAAAGCCGCGCGTTTCATGCAGCTCTGTGACGCGTATGACATCCCGATGCTGTTCCTTTGCGACACGCCGGGCAATATGGTCGGGCCTGACTACGAGCGGTTGGCCTTGGTGCGCCATTGCTGCCGGCCATTCGTGATCAGCGCCAATATGACAGTCCCACTGTTTACGGTCGTGTTGCGCAAAGCCTACGGGCTTGGCGCGCAGGGCATGGCAGGCGGTGGGTTCCATACACCAAACTTCGCGGTTGGCTGGCCAACAGCGGAATTTGGCGGTATGGGTCTTGAAGGGGCAGTGAAGCTTGGCTATCGCAATGAGTTAGCGGCAATTGAAGATCCAGAAGAACGGCGCCGTGTTTACGACCAAAAAGTCGCTGGCATGTATGATCAAGGTAAGGCGCTAACGGCGGCGGAACTTTTCGAACTCGACAACGTGATTGACCCCGCGGATACACGTCATTGGATCATAGAAGGCCTCCGCTCCGCACCACCGCCCATGCCGCGAGAAGGCAAGAAACACGCCTGGATCGACACATGGTGAGAGGTAAGGCCAAATGATCTAGGGAGCAGTTTTATTCATATTAGAGGGCGTGATGCTTTAGGGGAAAGGGTTGGCTTTGGATAACCACTTACAAAACGCTGACAGCGAGATCAGACATTTGCAAGACACAGTGCATGCACTTAGGGACTCGCTTGAGGCGAAGGACGCTGATGCGCGACGTATGCGGGATGATGCCCTTGATATAGCCAAGGCAGAGCAAGACCAATTGCGTTATACTATTAATTCTCTGCGGACGGCGCTTGAAAAATCTGACGCTGAGCACAGGAAGATAGTTGCTGAGGCATGTTATGCTGCTGAGGTCGACGTAACACAGCTGAAGAGCACGATTGAAGCCTTGCGTGGTGAAATGGAATCGCTCGCCGCAGACAAGGTCGCTGCGCTAATCACAGCGCAGGATCAGCACCGCAGTGAAATTCGCCAAATGCGCGACATGATCTCCGCGCTTAGAGACGAGCTTGAGGCTACGAATAATGGATGACGTCCGCTCACAAAAGGCGCACGGCGCAAATGCTGCCACCGCGATGCAACACATGCAGTTGCTGCTTGATGTATCCCGAAATGTGGCCGCACTTGATTCTTTAGATGCAGTCCTTGATGCCCTTGTTTCTGTAGCAGCTGAGCAAACGGATGCAGATCGCGCGACGCTATATCTAGATGACCCTGAAACTGGAGAGTTATATTCGCGTATTGCGCAAGGCATGGGCCGGCGTGAAATTAGGCTAGGCCGGAATGAAGGCATTGCCGGGACAGTATTTGCGGAGGGCCAGGCGCTTATCATTGATGATGCCTACGCTGACGAGCGGTTTATCGATCGTATTGATACCGATACGGGCTTCAAAACGAAAACCATCTTGGCCGCGCCAATTCGCACTCCTAAGGGTAAGGTCATCGGCGTCATTCAGGTTTTGAATAAGACTGACGGCGTATTTACAGGTAAGGACCGCGATACCGTCGAGGCGATCACGGCGCAGTGTGCCATCACGCTGGAATCCCTGCAACTGATTGAGCGGATGGAGAAATCCCAAGCGCGTGAAAGCGCCTTTATGAATGTTGTTTCCGATATTACGTCCGAGCTTGAGCTCCCCAAACTGCTGAACAAAGTCATGTCGGAAGCCGCGCGGCTTCTGAACGCTGAGCGCTCGACGCTGTTTCTCAATGATGAAAAGACGAAAGAGCTGTTCAGCTATGTCGGTGCAGGGCTCGGTCAAATGCAGATTAGACTCCCGAATTCTGCTGGTATCGCGGGTGCCGTGTTCACGACTGGCGAGTCCGTGAATATTCCCTACGCCTATGCTGACCTTCGCTTCAATCCATCTTTTGACCGCCAGACTGGGTTCTTCACGCGCTCGATTTTGTGTGTACCTGTCGTGAATAAATCCGGCACCGTCATTGGCGTCACTCAGGCATTGAACAAAGTTGGTGGGCCGTTCAGCGACGATGATGAGCATCGCCTGCGCGCGTTTACAGCGCAGGTCGCAATTGGCCTGGAGAACGCAAAGCTCTTTGACGATGTGCAAGCTATGCGCAACTACAATGAAGCCATGCTGCAGTCGATGTCGAATGGCGTGATTACGTTCGATGGCGATGGTGCCGCGCGCACCTGTAATGCTGCTGGAGGTCGTATTTTGCGAATTGATCCTGAAGCTGCTGCAGGCCAACCAATGGCTGACGTGTTTGGCGAGGCGAACCAGTGGTTGATCGACCGAGCGCAGCGGGTTTGTGAGACAAACGATCCTGATATTGCCGTTGATGCGGAAATTCAGGCAGAAGGTGAGACAGTCTCTGTTAATGTCACGGTGCTGCCGTTGAGCGCAAACGAGGAAGAGACCCTCGGCGTTATGGTGATGCTGGAAGACATCTCCAACGAGAAGCGCGTTAAGTCAACGCTGTCCCGCTACATGGACCCGGATATTGCGGACCAATTGCTTTCAGGTGAAGGCGGTGAAGCGGCACTTGGTGGCAAGCAGTCTGTTGCGACCGTACTATTTTCCGATATTCGTGGATTCACGACTATCTCTGAGCGGCTGGGCGCTGCTGGCACTGTCGGCATGCTAAATGATTATTTTGAGCAGATGGTGGAATGCATTTCAGACAAGGGCGGCATGCTAGATAAGTTCATCGGTGACGCCATCATGGCTGTCTTCGGCGTGCCTTTGCCCCATGAGGATGATCCAGATCGAGGCTTGCGGGCGGCTATTAATATGCAGAAAGCGCTGCAAACCTGGAGCCCGACGGACCCAGATGGCAACGAATTCCCGTTGCATATCGGCGTTGGCCTCAATACGGATACGGTGGTTGCGGGCAATATCGGCAGCAAGAAGCGTATGGATTACACAATCATCGGCGATGGCGTGAATTTGGCTGCACGGCTTGAATCGGCTTGTAAGCAATACGGCGCGCAGATCCTGCTTTCAGAAATGACAGTCAATAAGCTGAAGGGCGCGTATCGGCTGCGCCAACTCGACTATGTCGTTGTGAAGGGCAAGACGGAGCCTGTGTCGATCTATGAATGCATGGATTATCACACAGAAAAAACCTGCCCGAATTTAATGGATGTCATGGGTTTGTTTGCCGATGGCCTGCAACGGTACCGCGCCCAGGACTTTATCCGCGCCCGCGAACGGTTTCTTGACGTGCTGAAGGCGCGTGTCGATGACGTCCCTGCTGCGACATACATTGAGCGATGCGATGTTCTGCTGAAAGAACCGCCGCCAAAGGATTGGGACGGCGTTTGGATTATGACAGATAAATAAGCTGCCCATGACGCACACGCACCCGATCAACAGCGGCAACACTATGAAGCTTGGCATCATGGCGTTTAATTGCAGCGGCGGATCGACGGTAACTACCGCGCCTGAAGCCTGGCCAATGACTTGGGCGGATAATGTCAAGCTGGCCAAGCTAGCGGATGACGCCGGGTTCGAGGCATTGCTGCCGGTCGGTCGGTGGAAGGGGTATGGCGGGTCGTCAAACTTTAATAACGCGACGTTCGAAAGCTTCACATGGGCCTCTGGAATAGCCGGGGTGACGGAGCGCATCGCTGTATGCGCAACAATCCATGCGCCATTGGCACATCCAGTCATGGCGGCGAAGCAGGCCGCGACGATTGACCATATTTCCGGCGGACGATTTGTCATGAACGTCGTGTGCGGATGGTTCCGGGAAGAATTTGAAATGTTCGCCGCCGAATGGCGAAACCACGATAGGCGTTATGAATACGCCGCTGAATGGCTGGCGTTGGCCAGGCAGACTTGGACGGAAACTAAACCATTTGATTTCAACGGTGAATTTTTCACCGGCAAGGCGATTTGGAGTGAGCCAAAGCCGTTGCAGGGCGGCGGATTGCAGATCATGAACGCCGGGTCATCCCCGACGGGGCAGTGCTTTTCTGCAGAAAACTGTGACATGAACTTCGTTATGCTGCGTCAAAAAAATGAGGCTAGTGACTGTGCGCAGATAGATGGTTTGAAGGCCATGGCTGTGAAAGCTGGGCGCAAGTCACAATGCTGGATCCATGGCTATGCCGTGTGCCGTGGAACCCAGGCAGAGGCTGACGCGTATCTTCATCGGTATGTCGAAGAATTCGGTGATGATGAAGCTGTTAGTAATATGCTGTCGATCTTCGGTATGGAGTCAGAGACGCTTGAACCGGCGGTGATGGATGCATTCCGGTTTCACTTTAAGGCCGGCCATGGTGGTTATCCGCTGGTCGGAACGCCGGCGAAGATTGTAGATGATATGGTGCGTCTGCGCGCCATGGGTGTTGATGGCATCTTTCTGTCCTGGTTGGATTACTGGGGGAAGCGCAACAATGGGTCGACGAAGTGCTGCCGCTCATGGAAGCCGCTGGATTACGCTCGCCGTACTCGCACTAGTCTATGCGACTGGTTCAGTGATGGCCAAGGAAAAACCGGCGCGCTTTCTGTTTGGCGACGTGAAACCGGGCAGCGCTGGAACTGCTTTGCCTGTTGGCGGGTATGCTAAAGGCTGCATTGGTGGTGCGGTCCAGCTTCCAGCGGACGGCCCTGGATATCAGGCCATGCGGCCAAACCGAAACCGCGCCTGGGGGGTCATCCGATCCTGAAGACCTTCCTGGAAGACTTAGCGCAGACCATGCAGGGCGAGGCCTTTGCAGGCATTCTTGTTGGCGATATGTCTCAGCCCCGCGGTGGACCAATGAAGACCGGCCACCGGAGCCACCAGAGCGGCCTTGATGCCGACCTATGGTTCCGCGAAGCACCGGACTACAAATTGTCCCGTGATGAACGCCAGAAGTGGAGCGCATATTCTGTCGTGGCGAAAGGCTGGCCACCGAAAGTGAATGAAAGGTTCGATGATCGTGTCGCTCGCCTGACCCAATTGGCCGCTTGGGACCGCCGCACGGCGCGTGTGTTCGTTGCTGCCATCATCAAGAAAGAGCTTTGTGAAATGGTGCCGCCAGGCAACCGAGCATGGCTTCGCAAAGTGCGGCCCTGGTATGGACACAATGACCACTTGCATGTCCGCTTGAAATGCCCCGTTGATGCAATCGGTTGTGTCGATCAAAAGCCACCACCGCCGGGTGATGGCTGCGGCAAGGCGATGGCGTTCTGGTTCAAGTTAGCGCCAAAGCCGGTTAAACCGGTTAAGCCAAGAAAGGAAGTGATGTTGTCTCATCTTCCGGACGCTTGCACGACGATCTTGAAGGCGCCTGAGGGTTAAGGCTCGAAGCGGTATCGTATCTCGCACTAAAGCGCGGAATGTGATCTAACAGCCGCTACCGTTTGGCCTATTAGAAGTTTGGAAACACGCCCGATGCGCCTTAGCCGCTATTTCATGCCGACCCTCAAAGAAACGCCTTCCGAGGCGGAGATCGTTTCGCACCGTTTGATGCTGCGTGCCGGCATGGTGCGTCAGGCAACAGCCGGGATCTATTCCTGGTTGCCGCTTGGATTCAAAGTTCTGAAAAAGATAGAGCAGATCGTGCGCGAGGAGCAAGACCGCGCCGGTGCCCATGAGCTCTTGATGCCGACCATTCAACCGGCTGATCTTTGGCGTGAATCTGGCCGGTACGATGATTATGGCAAGGAGATGCTGCGCATCACTGATCGCCATGACCGGGACATGCTTTTTGGCCCAACCAACGAAGAATTGATCACCGATATTTTTCGGTTCTATGTGAAGAGCTACAAAGATGTGCCGCAGCTTCTTTATCATATTCAGTGGAAGTTCCGGGACGAGGTTCGCCCGCGCTTTGGCGTGATGCGAGGGCGTGAATTCCTGATGAAGGACGCCTATTCGTTTGACATTGATTATGAGGCCTCAAAGCATTCTTACAACACGATGTTCCTGGCTTATCTTCGCACGTTTGAGCGTATGGGCCTTAAAGCCATTCCAATGCGTGCGGATACTGGCCCCATCGGTGGTGATCTTAGCCATGAGTTTATCATTCTGGCCGAAACTGGCGAGAGCCAGGTTTTCTGTGATAAGCGGTGGATGGAGATTGATGTCGGTAGTGAAAATGTGGATTACGACAGTGACCTTGGTCCGCGCGTCTCTGAGCTGACCAGCATCTATGCGGTGACGGATGAAAAGCATGATGCGGCTGCATGCCCTGTCAGCGAGGCCGACTTGATCACGGCACGCGGAATTGAAGTTGGCCACATCTTCCACTTCGGCACTAAATATTCAGCGGCCATGAAGGCGGAAGTGCAGACGCCCGATAGCGGCCAAGTGCCTGTGGTGATGGGGTCTTATGGCATTGGCGTCTCGCGCCTCGTTGGCGGCATCATTGAAGCCAGTCATGATGATGCGGGTATTGTCTGGCCGGACCAAGTGGCCCCATTTGGTGCTGCGGTCATCAACCTCCGCCAAGGCGACGATAAAACGGATGCAGGCTGCGAGAAAGCCTACGCCAAGCTCAAAGCTGCTGGCGTTGACCCACTTTATGACGACCGGAACGAACGCGCCGGAGGCAAGTTCGCGGATATGGACCTGATTGGTCTGCCTTGGCAGCTCATCATCGGCCCACGTGGCGTTGCCAATGGCTTGGTTGAGCTGAAACGCCGGGCCACAGGTGAGCGCCAGGAACTAAGCCTGGACGCCGCTTTACAGCAGATCATCGGCTAAGGACGAAGCCCTCAAATGTTCTCCCCCTTCGAACGGATGATCGCCGGGCGGTATCTCCGCGCCCGTGGCCAGGAGAGTTTTATCTCGGTGGTTGTGTGGTTTTCGCTGATTGGTATCGCCATCGGCGTCGCAACGCTCATCGTTGTCATGTCTGTGATGAACGGATTCCGGGAGCAATTGCTGGACCGTATCTTGGGCCTCAATGGCCACATTCAGGTCATTGGTATTGGCGATCCGATTTATGACTACGATGCCATGACGTTGAAAATTGCGGGCATTCAAGGCGTACTGCGCGCGGCGCCTGTCGTCGAAGGCCAGAGCATGGCAACCAATGGTGGGCGAGCATTTGGTGCCGTCACGCGAGGCATGGAGCTAGAAGGCCTGAAGAGCTTAACGGCGTTGGCCAATGGCATCGTCGCTGGCAAGCTGGATGATTTTGACGGGCGTGGCGTCGCCGTCATCGGCAGGCGGTTGGCCGAAAAACTGCGGATCGGCATCGACGATAGACTGACGCTGATCTCACCGGCACGTGGATCAACACCGTTCGGTGCGGCCCCGCTGCAAAAGGCTTTCCGTGTGGTAGCGCTGTTTGATGTTGGTATGTACGAGTACGACTCGAGCTTCGTCTATATCCCGAACCAGGACGCCCGGGCGCTGTTCAAAACCGGCGAAGGTGTGAGCCTGATCGAGGTTATGGTCACAGACCCTGAAAACCTCGAAGCCCATAAAGACCGCATCCGTGAGGCGGCCCGATATCAGGCCAGAGTGATCGACTGGCGCTACACCAATGGTGCTTTCGTGAATGCGCTAAATGTTGAGCGGAACGTTATGTTCTTAATCCTGACGCTGATTATTCTGGTGGCAGCTTTCAACATCGTTTCCAGCCTGATCATGCTCGTGAAGGATAAGACCCGTGATATCGCAGTTATGCGGGCTATGGGTGCAACGCGCGGTATGATCATGCGGGTATTCGTGTTCACCGGCACTGCCATCGGTGTGATCGGCACGCTTGCTGGCTTTGGCCTGGGCATGGCATTTGTGCTGAATATCAACACCATCAAGCGCGGCCTTGAAAGGCTAACGGGGACCGAATTGTTCTCAGCCGAGATTTTCTTCCTTTCGAAGCTTCCTGCGAAAGTTGATAGTTTTGAGGTGGGCATGGTCGTCGTTATGGCGCTGGTGCTGTCATTTCTGGCCAGTCTTTATCCCGCATGGCGCGCTGCAAAGGCGGAGCCCGCGTCCGCATTGAGGTACGAATGACCGCCGCTCTTGAACTCAAGGACGTCAAAAAGGCCTACCGCCAGGGTGATAACCGCCTGGAGGTTTTGCGTGATGTAAATTTGGCAATCCAGGCGGGAGAGGTGATCGCGCTTGTAGCCCCCAGTGGTGCAGGCAAGACGACGCTGCTGCAGATCGCTGGCCTGCTGGACAGGCCGGATACAGGCGAAGTCTGGCTTGGTGGCGACGCTGTCGGAAAGCTTGATGATGCGAGCCGAAGCCGAAAGCGCCGCGACTCAGTGGGCTTCATCTTACAGTTCCATCACCTGCTGCCGGAATTTACGGCACTAGAGAACGTCATCGTTCCGCAAACCATAGCTGGGCTCTCCAAAAGCGAGGCGAAATCACGAGGGCAAGAATTGCTGGCCATGCTTGGCTTGGCAGACCGCGCGACCCACAAACCATCCGCACTTTCTGGCGGAGAGCAGCAACGGGTGGCTATAGCCCGTGCACTCGCGAATACGCCTAACGTGGTTCTTGCGGATGAGCCGACCGGCAATCTCGATCACGCGACTGCAATCGCTGTGACGGAGCGATTGCTGCAACTATCCCATGGCGCTGGTGTCGGCATGCTGGTCGCGACCCATAATCCCGAGCTTGCCGGAATGATGGACAGGATCGTGCGTATAGAAGATGGCGTCCTTGTTGACGGCTAGGCTTTAAATAAGTCTATGGACTTACCGGTATGTTGCCACCATATCAGTCAAACTTAATGAAGCTAGCGATGAACAAGGACGAACTTAAAGGTAAACGGAAGCAGCTTAAGGGTAAGGCCAAAGAAAAATAGAGCGACATCATTGACGATGAGGTCGATCAAATCCAATGCCGCCGCGACCCGCTGGTCGGCAAGATCCGAGAGCGCTGCGGCAAATCCAAAGAAGAGGCCGAACGCGAAGTCGACAGCCTATCCTAAGCGCCCCCTTAGAGAGCTGGCGCGCTAACTAAGCGGGTTGGTTCTCCAGCGCTTTTATGAAGCCAACGACGCCAACAGCAGCCGCCCATATGGGCGCCACGGCGAGTGGAATATAGCTAATTAAGATTAGCGTTAGCGGCACCCCGATGCATGTCAGCACTAGCTAAATCCAAAACAGCCGGATGACGGCGCTGCGTTTCGCGCAGGCGATCAGAACAGCGACGATGCCAAACAAGAACGTGAATATGCAAGCCAGCAGAAAACCGCAGGCCAGCAGAACAACCATGCGCTCATCATCATCTGCAGCGTGCGCCAGGATTGGTCGCCGCCCTAATTGCAATCTGAAAGCCGGGGGTCATTCATCAAGTTCTGCCTATTTGTTCCAAATTTCTTTCCACCAAGGCTTCGGCTTGCCGACATCCGCCAGGCGGGACTTTTTTTGGCGAATATCATCAATCTTCCAGCCCGTTAGGTTAGCCAGTGTTTGGGGTTCTTTCTCCCAACGGTCAAACAGCTGGCGGCGGCAGTTCGTTGCCGCCTCGCTTTGGCCCTTACTCAGCCAAGCGTGGCGCATCACGTACCGTCGAAGTTAGACTCGTTGTTTGTTTCCTTAAACATCAAGTCATCCGGGTGTGTTTCTGCGGAATAACGGAGATGCAGGCGGGTGACACATACATCCATCGGGCCAAAAGATGGACGTGGCATGATGCGCCGTTCCGGCATTGGGCGAGGCTGCGGCCGCACACCGCCATTACCAGTCCGCACCCACCAAGCCCCCAGCTTGCGGAGTTCTGCACGGCTAAGCGGACCAGCAACGCAGGGGTCACACCAGCTCATATTCCAGGCTTATTCAAGAAATGCGACGCCGAGCTCATTCGCCGCCTGACGCTTAAACGTATCCCAATAGAAATCATCGAATTCAGACTTAACGTGCACTGAAATATCCATGCCCGTCGACATCTCTACTGTAGGATAGTTTTCGGTTTAGACCCGGCGATTGCGTGTGAGCGTGAACACGAACAGTTCCTGTTCATCGCGCGCATTGACCATGCAAAGCCGGATGGGCAGCATGAACACCTTGCTTTCAAACGCGATCTGTAGCGGGCGAAGATACGTGGCGTTCCGCTTGGCATGGGCTTCCAAGTTCACCTTGGCGAAGAAGAATTTCATGCCCTGCTTCAAATACCCGTTAAGCGTGCTCGCCGCGCCTTTGGAGCAGAGTATAGCCGTTCTCGGTCAGAATTGTCGTGAGGCTGTCAGAGTGTTCGGCGGATAACATTTTGTATGTCATATTCGCCGGCGCTGTGTTCAGCTTCGATCTTCACACCAAGCGCCGCGGTGCGCGACTTTACACTTTCAGCAGCTGACCGAGCTGCGGAGTCCTGCACCGTACTGCGCCGTGCCATTATGCTAAGCTGGCAGGGGCTGCCGTCAAAACACTCGACCAAGCGGGGTCCCGTGCATGCGTCAAGGTGATCAATCAGTGCTCGCTCAGCTACTTTGACCTGGGTTTCTTTCAGCACCACTGGCGCTGGGATAACGATGGCGAATTCTGTCGGGTCATCCTGATAATCATTGGCCATAATGATGACCGTCCGGTCTTCAGACCGTGCGATAGCCACCTTGGACGCTTCGTTAAACAGGCTTGAGCCCGCCTTCGCAACTTAGAAGCTGCAGAATGCCGCTGCATGGCCGCTCCTCCCCATCGCTAGCAGCGCTGCTGCCGCCATCATTGTCTTCCGCATGATCTGATCCTCACCCCTTATATTCATTTACTCGCACACATCATTGGTCAGATTAAGGCACGGGTGCGCGACGGTCACGACCGAATTGCAGCGGCAATCTCATCATTGATCGCCATTGCTGCGGCGCGCGGGTCTGCCGCCTGCAGGATTGGCCTGCCGATTACCAGCAGATCAGCACCGTCTCGAATGGCGTTGGCGGGCGTCGCAACACGCTTTTGGTCTTGCACATCGCCGCCTGCTGACCGGATGCCAGGTGTCACGAGAAACGCACCGGGTGCCAGCAGTTCTCTCAGCATCTTGGCTTCCTGCGCAGAGGCAACGACGCCATCCGCACCTGCAGCCATTGCCGTTTGAGCGCGGGCGCGGACGAGGGCCGGTACGCCATCCCGCCAGCCTTCTGCCTCTAAATCCTCCGCATCCAAAGATGTCAGCACGGTCACGCCAACGACTTTCATATCGGAGCCTAATTTTACGGATGCAGCTGCGCATACGACAGGCGCGACGGCATGAACAGTCACCAAATCAGCGCCTGCCCGCATTGCGCCGGAGACCGCATTAGCGACGGTCTGATCAATGTCATGGAATTTGTAATCCAGAAAGACTTTTTTGCCCGCAGCCTTCAAATCCCGCACCAGAGCTTCGCCGCCTTGCAACGCTAAGGCAGAGCCAACCTTATGCCACTTAACAGCATCGCCAACGGTTTTGGCCATGGCGCGGGCGCTATCAGCATCAGCGGTATCAAGGGCGAGGCAAAGATGGTCACGTGGGTCGGCCATGGCAGGGCTCCTTTGGGCAGCATGGATGGGCATCACGGGTGAACCGGTTAGAGAACTGCGGTAGAGAACCGTTCACGGTTACCGTGTTCTAGATGATTCTCCAAGCCTTTGCCGGGCTAGACTTTGCAATCCAGCGCGCGCGGAATATGGTGCGCAAAATTGTTTTCATGATTTGAGGCTCTGAACAATGCCAGCTTATCGTTCTCGCACCTCCACCCACGGCCGTAATATGGCCGGTGCCCGCGCACTTTGGCGCGCTACGGGCATGAGGGATGGCCAGTTTGGCAAGCCGATTATCGCCATTGCCAACTCATTCACACAATTCGTGCCAGGGCATGTGCATTTGAAGGACATGGGCCAGCTTGTCGCAAAGGAAATTGAGGAAGCGGGCGGCGTCGCCAAAGAATTCAACACTATTGCGGTTGATGATGGTATCGCCATGGGTCATGACGGGATGCTGTATTCGCTGCCGTCCCGTGAGGTGATCGCGGACGCGATTGAATATATGTGCAACGCCCATTGCGCGGATGCCGTCGTTTGCATCTCCAACTGCGATAAAATTACGCCGGGCATGTTGATGGCAGCAATGCGCCTGAACATTCCAGCGATTTTTGTTTCTGGCGGCCCGATGGAGGCTGGCAAAGTTATCCTAGATGGCAAGGAGCGAAAGGTCGATCTGATCGACGCCATGATGAACGCGGTGAACCCGGATGTGTCTGAGGAAGACAGCGAGAAGACCGAACGCTCTGCCTGCCCGACATGTGGTTCCTGCTCCGGTATGTTCACGGCTAACTCCATGAACTGCCTCGCCGAAGCGCTTGGGTTAGCACTCCCGGGCAATGGCTCGATGTTGGCAACCCACGCTTATCGAGAGGACCTGTTCAAGCGGGCAGGCCGGCGCATCGTCAGCCTCGCCAAGCGGTATTACGAGCAGGATGACGAGACCGCCACACCGCGCGGCATCGCTGATTTCAGAAGCTTTGAAAACGCGATGATTGTCGATATTGCCATGGGCGGGTCCACCAACACCATTCTTCATCTGCTCGCCATGGCGCGGGAAGGGGAGGTGCCGTTCACTATGAAAGATATCGACCGCTTGAGCCGCGGCGTCCCGCATCTTTCTAAGTTAGCACCCTCTACCAGCATCTATCATATGGAGGATGTGCACCGCGCTGGCGGTATCATGCGCATTATGGGGGAGCTGGATCGGCTTGGCCTGATCCACCGTGACCGCCCGACTGTCCACGCCGCCACCATGGGCGAAGCGCTGGATAAGTGGGACATCATGCTCGACCCCTCTGAAGACGTAGAGACGTTCTATAAAGCCGCCCCCGGCGGCGTGCGCACCGTCCATGCGTTTTCTTCCAGTAACCTTTGGAAAGAGCTCGATAAAGACCAGGCGGACGGCTGTGTCCGCTCCGGTGAGCATGCCTATTCCCAGGATGGCGGCCTGGCCGTGCTCTATGGCAATATCGCGAAAGACGGCTGCATTGTGAAGACCGCAGGCGTGCCCGTAGAATGCCTAAAATTCTCTGGCCCGGCTAAGATTTTTGAAAGTCAGGACAGCGCCGTTAAAGGCATTCTCAGCAAGGATGTGAAGGCGGGCGATGTCGTAGTCGTGCGCTATGAAGGCCCACGTGGCGGCCCTGGTATGCAGGAAATGCTGTACCCAACCAGCTACATCAAAGCTGTTGGCCTTGGTGCAGCATGCGCGCTGATTACAGATGGACGTTTCTCTGGCGGCTCGTCCGGGCTTTCCATCGGCCACATCTCGCCGGAAGCGGCTCTTGGCGGTGAAATTGGCTTGGTTGAGGACGGCGACACAATCCAGATCAACATCGCCGACCGCTCAATCCATTGGGCCGTCAGCGACGAGGAAATCGCCAACCGCCGTGCGGCTATGGAAGCCAAGGGCGAAGCCGCCTGGAAGCCAACAGAAGTACGCGAGCGCAAAGTAACGGCAGCCCTAAAACTTTACGCCGCCTTCGCCTGCTCCGCCTCAGAAGGTGCGGCACGGGACATCGATGCGCTGATGAAGAGTTAGTTTTTTGTATGAATACAAAATAGCTGAAGCGGTCTAATTGAGAAACTGCAGTCCGCTTAGCAGACTAACAGATACTTAGCTCACTCCGCTGCCGCCCATGCTGCTTGCATCGCAGGCCTTGCGTTTAGGCGTTCGATGTAGGCTTCGATATTTGGTTTGTCGGAGACGTCGGCGCCTAGGCGGCGGGCTACGGTGCAAGCGTGGCCGGTCATGATGTCGGCACCGGAGAAATCGCCGGCTAGGAATTCACGGCCCTCCATGTGGGTATTGACTGCTGAGAGCATTTGGCCGAGCAGCTTGGTCGCGCGGTTGACGTTGACGTCATTGCGGCGGTCTGGTGGTAGCAGGATGGTCTCGACGACAATTATATTTACTGGCGGCATGATCATGCCTTCAGCATAGTGCAGCCACTGCAAGTATCCGGCGAAATCATTTGACTCTGGCGTTGGGCGCATCCGGCCCTCGCCATATTTCGACAGCACATATTCAACGATGGCCCCGGATTCAAGAATCGTCACATCGCCGTCTTCAAGCGCTGGCACTCGGCCCATGGGATGAATTTTGCGGTATTCCTGCGAGCGCATTTCGGGGTCGCCGAGCTTATGAAATTGAATGTCGTAGGGCAGGCCCAATTCTTCAAATAGCCACACAGTGCGGACAGAACGGGTGTTGGGTGCGTGGTGAATTTTCATTGTCATGGATCAGGCCTTAGCTGGTGGAAATGGCAGGAAGGTTGAACTTCTGGGCGAGGGATGCGAGCGCATCCCATGTCTTGTCCTCAATCTTGACACCGCTAGCGAGGCGGGCTTGCTGGCGGTTATGTTCTATTTCACCAGGGTACAGCACTTCATCGAAGCCTTCAGCGGTCGGTGTTGATTTCAGATATTCAGCAAAATCGCGCACGTCTTGCTTGAACGTTGCGAGTGGACGGAAGGCCTCCACCTTGAAGCAGGCGATGAAGCACCCGTCATTATGTCTGCCCGTCGGTTCCACCCCGAAGCCGAGGCCGGTCAGGACTGCTGAGAGCACTTCCACCATGGACGAGAGCGCATAACCCTTAAACCCGACATTGCCACCAAGCGGCAACAGAGCACCGCCTTTGCCCAGCACGCCAGGATCGTCAGTCGGCTGGCCATCGGCACCGATCAACCAGCCCTCTGGCACGGTTTCTCCGCGGGCTTGGGCGAGTTTGATCTTGCCAGCAGCGGCCGCAGCCGTTGAGAGATCGAAGAAGAAGGGCCCGTCGAGGTCAGACGGGACAGCGATGGAGATGGGGTTTGTGCCAAGCCGGGCTTCTCGGCCGCCAAAAGGGGCGACCTGTTTCGGCGCGCGGCCAGAATCGGCTGTCATAATGCCAATCATGTCCGCCTCTGCTGCCATCAGCGGATAGGCTGCGACCCGGCCAACATGGCCCTGTTTGTAGATCGTGGTTGCAGCGACGTTTTGGGTCTTCGCCTTTTCGATCGTCATGCGCATAGCGCGCTCGGTCTGCACGTAGCCGAAGCCCCAATTGCCATCGACGACTGTTGTCGTGCCCGATTCCTGCACGACATTAAACGCCGCTCCAGGCACGATGTGCCCTTTCTCGATGCGATCAATATATGTGGGGATTTGGATGATGCCGTGGCTGTCGTGCCCGGCAAGGTTGGCGGCGACGCAGTGCCTGGCAACCGTTTCCGCCTCGCTCCTCGGGGCACCAGCGCCCTCTAAAAGATCGGCGGCGATGGCGCGGAGGCGATCTGCGGAAACTGTCGGCATAGGCTTATTTTACCTTAGCTGGCGCCTTTGGTTTACGGGCGCGTTTGGGTGACGGCTTTTTGGCGGGCTTTTTCTCGATACCCGGGAACCTAAAGCTTAGCGCCTTGCCGCCCTTCTGGACAACCACCTCAACTGCACCACCATTAGCGAGCTTACCGAAGAGGAGTTCCTCCGCCAACGGTTTCTTAATGTGTTCCTGAATAACCCGGGTTAGCGGCCTGGCACCATAATCAGGGCTATAGCCCTTCTTACCAAGCCATTTGCGGGCTGGGCCTGATAGTTCGATAGAAACGGCGCGTTCAGCCAACTGGCCTTCAAGCTCTGCAATGAACTTATCGACAACGCGGTCAATGACTTCGATAGGCAGCGCCTTGAAGGAGATCGTCGCATCCAACCGGTTCCGGAATTCTGGGGTGAACATGCGGTTGATTGCTTCGGTATCATCGCCTTCTCGCACACTGCGTCCAAAGCCTATGGCGGGTTTTGCCAGGTCTGCCGCACCTGCATTGGTCGTCATGATCAGCACCACATTACGGAAATCGATCTGTTTTCCGTTATGGTCCGTCAGTTTGCCATGATCCATGATCTGCAGCAGCACGTTATAGACATCTGGATGCGCTTTTTCGATCTCATCCAGAAGCAGCACTACATGTGGGTTCTTATCAACCGCATCAGTCAACATACCGCCCTGATCAAAGCCAACATAGCCTGGCGGTGCGCCGATCAGGCGGGATACAGAGTGGCGTTCCATATATTCCGACATATCGAAACGCACGAGCTCCACACCCATGACATTGGCTAATTGCTTGGCCGCCTCAGTCTTGCCGACACCGGTAGGGCCAGCGAACAAGTAGGAGCCAATCGGCTTCTCTGGTTGGCGAAGGCCAGCGCGGGCAAGTTTGACGGCGCTTGCAAGGGCGTCTAGCGCCTTATCTTGGCCGAACACCGTGCTTTTCAGCTGCTCTTCCAAATGGGCTAGAACGGTCTTGTCATCCTTGCTGACTGATTTCGCTGGAATGCGCGCAATTTTCGCGACGATATCCTCGACGTCCTTCACTGTGATGGTTTTCTTACGCTTAGCTTCTGGCAAGAGCATCTGCGCGGCACCGACTTCGTCAATCACGTCAATTGCCTTATCCGGCAGTTTCCGGTCATTGATGTATCGGGCCGAAAGTTCGACCGCTGATTTGATCGCGTCGCGGGTGTAGCGGACTTTATGATGCTCTTCGTAAACCAGCTTAAGGCCCTGCATGATCTTGATGGCGTCCAGCACGGAAGGTTCGTTCACATCGATCTTCTGGAAGCGGCGCACCAGGGCGCGGTCTTTCTCAAAGTAAGAGCGGTATTCCTTGTAGGTTGTGGATCCAATGCAGCGGAGCGTGCCAGAGGCAAGCGCTGGTTTGAGCAGATTGGAGGCATCCATAGACCCGCCGGACGTGGCACCAGCACCGATGACCGTATGGATTTCATCGATGAACAGTATGGCACCGCGGCGTTCTTCAAGTTCTTTCAGGACGGCTTTAATCCGCTCCTCAAAGTCACCGCGATAGCGGGTGCCAGCCAGCAATGCGCCTAAATCGAGCGAATAGATGGTGCATTGCGCCAATACTTCCGGTGTCTCCCCTTCAAGAATACGGCGCGCGAGACCTTCTGCGATGGCAGTTTTACCAACCCCCGGGTCCCCGACCAGCAGGGGGTTGTTCTTAGTGCGGCGGCAAAGAATTTGAATAACGCGCTCAAGCTCTGGACCACGGCCAATCAGCGGGTCGATCTTGCCGTCAGCCGCTTTCTCATTGAGGTCAACGCAGTAGGCTTCCAGCGCTTCGGCTTCGACCTTCTCGTCCTCAGGCTCGTCGCCGCCATTACCGCTGCTGCTGGCTTCTGAATTCCGGCGAGACCCCTCGCCGCTTGGGCGACGGCGTTCGCTACGGCCAGGGGCTTTGGCGACGCCATGGGAAATGTACTGAACCGCGTCCAGCCGTGTCATTTCCTGCAGGTGCAGGAAGTATACAGCATGGCTTTCACGCTCGGAGAAGATGGCAACCAGGGCATTAGCGCCGTTCACTTCTTCCCGGCCCGACGACTGCACGTGGATTGCAGCACGCTGAAGAACACGCTGAAACCCGGCAGTTGGCTTGGGGTCTGGTGCGTCGGCATCGTCATAATCGACGGTTTCGAATTCGCTCTCGACATACTCAGCAACATCCGCGCGGAGCTTCTTTACATCGACGGCGCAGGCGCGGAGGACAGCGATGGCGTCGCTGTCGTCTCCAAGCGCTAGCAGCAGATGCTCCAGCGTTGCGTATTCATGGTTTCGCTCCCGCGCATAACCAATGGCGCGGTGCAGGGTTTCTTCCAATGTGCGCGACAGCATAGGCACGGGCGCTCCTAGGTTTCGTTAATCTTTTTCCAGTGTCAACTGGAGCGGGTGTTCGTTCCGGCGGGCGAATTCCACAACTTCGGTCACCTTGGTTTCGGCGACTTCGTAAGTATAAACGCCGCAAATGCCGATGCCGCGCCGGTGGACGTGTAACATTACCTGTGTTGCCTCTTCACGCGTTTTGCGGAAGTGCCCCTCCAGTACATGCACCACAAATTCCATGGGCGTGTAGTCATCATTCAGCATCAGCACCTTATACATTGCCGGCTTTTTTGTTGTCGGTTTTGTGCGGACGGCGACGCCTGTATCAGACCCGCCGTCGCCAGATTTGTCATTGTCGTCGCTCATGAAGTCCACGCGGCCATTTTAATTTCTCTTTTGTCAGTATACTACAATCAACACAGAATATGGCGGCCTTGCGGCAAAGGGAAAGGGGCATCCAGTTGCTGCACGGCAGAATGTGCAGAAAACTTGTCAATTCGAGGCGCATTGTAGCGGTTCCACCCCGCCGATGGGTAAATGTCCATATTCGATTACCGGCATTGATTGTGCCGGTACCAGATCGCACCTTCCTTCGCGAAAATACCTTAAAAATGAGGAAACATATCGTGACAGACCAATGGAAGCATGGCGGCGTTCAAGTCATCCCGGGTAATGAACTTGATACCAACACCCCGCAAACCCCTGGTATGAACCGCGCCGCTGCAATCAATATAGCCCGCGCCGGTGCGAAGAAATTATGGGCGGGAACAGTTCACATTCACGCGAACGCGAAGACTGGCGTCCATCATCACGGCGCGCTTGAGAGCGTGATTTACGTGCTAAAAGGTAAAGCTCGCATGCGTTGGGGTGAGAAGCTGGAATATGTAGCGGAAGCCGGGGCTGGCGATTTTATTTTCGTACCGCCTTATGTACCGCATCAGGAAATCAACGCGTCTGCGGATGAAGAGCTGGAGTGCGTTCTGGTTCGCAGCGATCAAGAATCGATCGTTGTGAATTTAGATATTGAAGTAGTGGAGAAACCCGAATCGGTCAAATGGATTGATCCAATTCACCGCGAATAAGCGGCCTCAGATCACGCCCCGTCGCGCTTCAATGCATCTTCCAGCAATGCGCGCCTATCAACCTTGTTTGTGCTGGCGAGCGGAAGTGCGTCTAGGAAGAAGATGCGGCGGGGATGGGCATAGGCGGGGCCATTGGCGATGGTGAAATGTTTCAGCTCATCCTCGCTGACGGTTGCGCCGTCCGCCATAACCACAAAGGCCACGGGGACTTCGCCTTTTACGGCGCTTGGGATAGGCACGACGGCGCTTTGCAGCACGTCGCTGTATTTTTCCAAAACCGCTTCTACTTCAGCTGGGTAGATATTCTCACCGCCGCAATTAAACATGTCATCGGCGCGGCTGAGGAACCAGTAGAAGCCTTGCGCGTCCCGGCGAAGCACATCGCCCGTGCGGAACCATCCATCGCCGGGCAGCTTCGCCGCCGTGGCTTCTGGTAAATTATGGTAGGACAGCATAACACCTGGATTCCGAACCCAAAGCTCACCAGTCATTTCGCCGCCGGGATCAGTCGGGTTGTCTTCATCCATAACCAGTTTCACCTCGCCGCCGCGAAGTGGATAGCCGCAGGAGCCCAACGGGCGAACAAGGCCATCTGGATGTGCACCAAACATCCGAGGGCCAGCCTCCGTAACGCCATACTGGATCATGATGCGGGGATTGTTGAAGACCTGCTTCACTTGGGCCAACAGCAGCTCAGATGCAGGTGCCGAGCCCATGGAGACTTCTGTCACCGAGGTGAGATTCGTTATTGCAATCGTCTCTTGCTCTAGCATCAACATGGCGACCATCGCAGGGACGCCTGATACGGTCGTTGGGCGGTAGTCCTCGATGGCTTTCAGGTAAGTCTTAGCGTCGAACCGTGGCATCAGTACAATGCGTGCGCCGGTATAAAAAGCGCTCTTGGTCACCATCAATGCGTTCTTGTGGTACAGAGGGGCGGCGATCAGGTAGGCACCGTCTGGCTGCATCCAGTCCGCTGTGGAGGGCCCCCACATCTGGCCAATGTGGCTTAACAAAACGCCTTTGGGTTTACCGGTTGACCCTGACGTATAGGGTTGCAGTGCGGGCACGTCTGGCGATGTTTCGATCGCTTCGAATGGCCCAAAATCGAGAAAATCTTGGAAATTAGTGTCGAACGATATTTTCGGCAAATCCGCTGGCGCCAAATCGGCAAAAGCGTCTTCAATGAAAGCTAGCTTGCAACCAGCATCGCCCAGCACATATGCGACCATCTCAACGGATAATTTGATGTTAATCGGTGCGGGAACAATGCCCGCTCGCATGGCACCAAAAAACACAGCTAAATATTCAACACGGTTCAGCGCCAGAATGCCCACGCGATCACCTGGAACTAGCCCGCGCGAACCCAAGCCGCGCGCCACCGCGTCAGCCATGTCGTTTAACTGGTCGTATGTGATGCTAACGGGCGCGTGAGCGTCCTTCAAATCAATGATAGCAAGGCGATTTTTCCCTAGATGCCGGTGAAAAATACAGCCTAGGTTATTCTTACTCATATCAATCCTGAACTCTAAGTGGCGTCTAAACAGAAAGTTCTTCTTGAGATCGATTTTAGTCTGTCTGTGCATTTCATAGCAATGACGGCGCAGTCGCGGGCATATGAATGAGAAGCCGGTCCATCTTGGCTGTGATGATGATCTGACAGCCAAGGCGTGAAGTCTCGCTGGCACCGGGTGCCAGCTCTAAAATGGAGTCTTCCTCTTCGCTGGGCGGGGGCAGTGCGTCAAAGGCGTCTTCCTCCAATATCACATGGCAAGTTGAACAGGCCATCGCACCCTCACAGTCGCCTTCAATGCCAGCATCCAGCCTCCATGCGAGCGCTAGGATTGATTCGCCATCACGCGCCTCAGCGTCTAGCCGGCTACCGTCGGTGTATACAAATGTCACCTTGGGCATCGTGCTATTCCGCTGCTGCATTCATACGGGCGACATCTGCCGCCGCATTTGCGAGCAGCTCCGCCGCTCTTATTGCCTCGTCCTCTGTTGTTTGCCTTCCGAAAGCGATGCGGACAGAACGGGCTGCATTTGCAGTAGAGAGGCCAATGGCTTTGAGAACGTAGGATGGCTCTAAAAACGCGGAGGAGCAGGCGGAGCCGGTGGAGATCGCAACATCGGGTACTGCGTTAATGAGCGGCAAGGCATCTGCACCGTCAAACGAAAGGTTCAGATTGCCTAGTATGCGGCATTCCATGCTTGCATTTATTGTGTAGCGGGATCCAGTTTTATCGAGTGCTGCTAGAAAGATTGCGCGCATACGGGCCAGTCTTTCTGCTTCGTCTGGCATTTCTGCTTTCGCTAATACTGCTGCTTTGCCGAACCCGACGCACAAAGGTGCGGGCAATGTTCCAGACCGGAACCCGCGCTCCTGCCCGCCGCCATGAATGAGCGGCAATAAGCGTGCACGTGGGCGGCGGCGGATATAGAGCGCGCCAATGCCCTTGGGGCCGTACATCTTGTGAGCAGAAATGCTGAGCAGATCGATGTCCGTCGCGGACATATCTAGCGGAATTTTGCCGGTTGCCTGGGCTGCATCAACATGCAGGAGTGCGCCAGCAGCACGGGTCAACCGCGCGGCCTCGGCGATTGGCTGGATTGTGCCAATTTCGTTATTCACCGCCATAAGTGAAACAAGCGTTGTTGGCGTCTTCAGCTTTTCGTGCAAGAGATCGAGATCAATGAGTCCATCTGTCTGAACCGGCAAAACTTCCGCCTCAAAACCTTCCTCAGCCAATGCAGCGACTGAGGCGAGGACGCATTTATGCTCGGTCGCGAATGTCAGTACACGGGAGACGCCATCGCCTATCCGTTGACGAAATCGGCCAGCGCCAATAATCGCCAAATTGTTAGATTCAGTTGCACCTGATGTGAAAATTATTTCGCGGCTCTCTGCGCCAATCAGTGCTGCAATTTCTCCGCGCGCTGTTTCAACGGCGTCCTCAGCTTCTTGGCCATATATGTGCTGAGTGGCATGTGGATTGCCGAAACTGGATGTGAGGTAGGGAAGCATAGCTTCAAGCACCCGCGCGTCCATTGGCGTTGTTGCCTGGTAATCCAGATAGATTGCATCTGCGTTTAAGGTCATGGCGCTTCAGGTCCCAGCGGAATTCGCGTTGCGTCTTATATATATCTCGGTCCACGTCGCAACGAAGGCCTCAATATCAGCTTCCGTGTTGGATAGGCCGAGGCTGACGCGGATCGTACCGTCCGCGATATCGTCCTGCAGGCCCATCGCTGCCAGAACGTGGCTTGTTCCAACCTTGCCCGATGAACATGCAGCGCCAGCGGATACGGCGATGCCTGCAAGGTCCATTGCCATGACTTGGGTCGCTGCATCAACACCCGGCATCGCAATGGACGCCGTATTGGAGAGGCGGGGTGAGTCCATGCCATTCAGCACGGCACCGGGCACTTTTGCCAGAACTGCCGCTTCCAACTGGTTCCTCAGGCACTTGATTTGTGGCTGTGCATTCAGGCTAGATTCCAGTGCAGTGAGTGCACCCCCAAAGCCCGCGATGCCGAGGACATTTTCAGACCCACCACGCAGCCCGCGCTCTTGTCCGCCGCCGGTCAGAAGCGCTTTTGGCACTACGCCTTTGCGGAACACAGCAGCACCCGCGCCCAATGGGCCGCCGATCTTGGCAGAGGAGAACGCGAGCATATCTGCGTTCAGGGCGGCCATCTCAACAGGCAATTTCCCAAATGCCTGCGCCACGTCTACTGCAAGCAAACCGCCTTTGGCATGCACGCATTCCGCGATGTCAGCGATGGGTTGAATGGTACCTGTCTCATTGTTGGCGAGCATGACAGCGACGATTACGTTTGAAGCATCATCGCTAAGGGCGCTTGTGAGCGCAGCAATATCCAATAGCCCATTTGATAGAACTGGCAATATTTCGGCGTTGGGCGCGGCTTCGAGAATAGCGGCATGCTCGGTTGCTGAGGCGAGAATCCGCGAGCGGCCTGGAACATTCAGCATCAGCTGGCAGGCTTCTGAACCGGACGATGTAAATGCGATGTCTTCAGCTCTGGCACCAGTGCATTCAGCGAGTGCAGCCCGCGCATCTTCAATCACCCTTCGGGCGGCCCGTCCGTGGCCGTGCATGGAGGATGGGTTTCCACACATGGCCATCGCGTTTGTGATTGCCGCCGCTGCCTCCCGCAGGAGTGGCGCAGCCGCGTTATGATCTAGGTAAATCCGCATAAACTCATATGTATCCGGGCGCGCGGCATTGGGGCAGTCTTAAAGTGCGACGGATTGACCCAAATTCTTGAAATTGTCCGCAATTTGTGGTCTGAAGCGCTTCCTCCGGCGCTCAGGACTTAGAAGTGCAGCGACATTTGAGAAGCAGGTAGTCATGGCAGAAGTCATTATCCCCGGGCCAGAAGGCAGGCTCGAAGGTCGCTATCATCACGTCGAGGGAAGCGATTCCCCACTCGCGATCGTCTTGCACCCACACCCGCAATATGGCGGAAATATGTACAACAAGGTCGTGCAGGGCCTTGCGCAGATTTACATCAAGCGTGGGTTCTCAACGCTCCGCTTCAACTTCCGTGGCGTTGGCCGTAGCCAGGGAACTTATTCCCGCGGTGAGGGTGAGCTAACGGATGCCGCAGCGGCCCTTGATTGGCTGCAGACGCTAAAGCCCGATGCAAAGAACGTGTGGGTGGCTGGATTCTCGTTTGGCGCTTGGATCGGTATGCAGCTGCTCATGCGTCGGCCCGAAATTGGTGGGTTCATCTCCGTCTCGCCGCCAGCAAATATGTACGACTTCTCATTCCTGGCACCTTGCCCGTCATCCGGATTGATCATCCATGGCGACGCTGATGAGATTGTGCCGCAGGAAGCCGTTCTGCGTCTTGTCGATAAGCTCTCTCTCCAAAAGGGCATCGTTATCGATTACGAAAATATCGAAGGTGCGGGCCATGTCTTTATAAAAGATCTGGAGATGATGCTCGGCCGCGTCTCCGATTATGTCGACAAGCGCCTGGAAGACGATGCACTGCTTTTGGCACCGCCAGAGGAAGAGGCGGAAGAAGCCGACGCAGATGCAGACGAAGGCTCTACACCTAAATAGCGAATTGCCTTATGACGATGACGGGTAGGCAATGCGGCCACCTGTCATCGGTCTGGGCGCTCCGGTCGTCTCAGGAAAGCTGATCGGCAAGCCTGCTGCAGCGCGGGCGGCTAAATAAGCGAAAGCCTCCGCTTCAAGATTATCGCCATCGCGGCCAATGGCCTCGATTGGTTCCACTGGCGCTTCAAGATTTGCGGCTAGCCGTTCCATCATCCACTTATTAAGGCGACCGCCACCAGTGATGAGCCAGCGCTTTGGCGGCTCTGGAAAAATTTCGATGCTTTGAGCGATAGCGGCAACCGTAATTTCTGTCAGCGTTGCGGCGCCATCAGGTGGATTTAGACCCTCTGCAATCGCCTTAGTGAAATCCAGGCGGTCCAATGATTTTGGGGCTGGCTTACTAAAGAAATCCGCTGCAAGCGCTTTAGCCACGCGATATTGATGGATGTCGCCTGTCCGCGCGAGTGCGCCGTCTTGGTCGATGACGTGGTTGGTGTGTGCCTGCATCCAATCATCAAGTGGTCCATTGCCGGGGCCAGTATCACAGGCGATCAGAGCGCCGTGCTCACCGATCCAGGAAATATTTGCCACACCACCGATGTTCAGGATAGCCACCGGTCGTTCCGGAATGGCTTCGGCAATCGTCACATGATAAATCGGTGCCAGCGGTGCCCCTTGGCCGCCGGCTGCGACATCGGCTGTTCTGAAATCAAATGCAGTGGTAATGCCAGTGGCGTCCGCCAAACGCTGGCCATCACCGATCTGCCAGGTTCGCCCTTTCGCAGGATCATGAGCGACTGTTTGGCCGGGGAATCCTATCCGCTCTAAGTCTGCCGCCTTTCGCCCAGTTCTGTGTAAGAGTTGTGCCACGGCACTGGCATGAAGGTCCGTCAGTTCTACTTCCAGCGCGGCAGGGTCAGTGTCGCCAGCGATTGCGCGGCGAAGATTAGATCGGAAAGTGTCGGAATAAGGCACAAAGAACGCGCCGAGCGGTTCGGCGCGCGCACCGCCATCCGTTTCGAGAAGGGCTGCGTCTATGCCATCCAAAGATGTGCCGCTCATCAGCCCTAAGCAGAGCGCCAACTCACAATCCTCCTTAGAGTCAAGAAATGTTAATGGAACGCGAGTACTTATATGGTTTATAGCATTCCTTTGCTAGCGCAATTGGAGTTAAGGTTGTGATGCATGGCAACCTATAAAATCCTCTAGTCCGCCAACTTAAGGCGGATACTTTCATGTTTTTCACCTCAATTCTGCGCGCTCTACATCTGTGCCAGATGAAGTTGATGCAATTCAATCAGCATCCCGGCGCAACAACGTGACAGTTGATGTGACACGAATGCTGTTATTCCACGAAGGGACTTTCATCCAATACATGGAAGGGCCGCAGGCGGGTGTCGTAGCGACGAAAGATCGGATCGCTGTGGATGACGGGCATAGCGGTATGTTGCTGCTTTCCGAGGGACCAGTTGCAGATCGGCTTTTTGGTGAATGGAGCATGGGATTCTGGCAGGATAACAGCCTGCCGGAAATTCAAAGCTTTCACTTTGACCCTGATGCGCTTGAAAAGCGGCCGCCTGAAACGACCCCGACGATGTTCCGCGCACTGATTTGGACGGTTTTTTAAACGGCACGATAAATTGGTTGCGGCATAGGGGTAAGTTGCTTCGCTGCCTTGAGGCGTGTTAATTCGCGGCAGTTGCGGCGGTGACCCACGTTGGGACGCTCGGCCAGCGCCTACTTTAATATCCCCGGATTAATGCCATGACCACGCCCACGCCTGAGGCACAATCAGAATTTCTTCGCGCCATGACCGAGCGCGGGTTTATGCACCAATGCACGGATTTCGTTGCTCTTGATGCCAAGGCCGTGCGGGAGCCGGTAACAGCCTATATTGGCTTTGATTGCACGGCGGATAGTCTGCATGTGGGTAGTCTCGTTCAGATTATGATGCTGCGTTGGCTGCAGAAAACTGGTCATAAGCCAATTGTTCTGATGGGCGGCGGCACCACGAAAATTGGCGATCCTTCGGGCAAGGATGAAGCGCGCCAGCTGATTACGGTTGAACAGATCCAGCAAAATATGGCCGGTATCCGCTGCGTATTCGAGAAATTCCTGACCTTCGGCGATGGCCCCAGGGATGCCGTTATGGTCGACAATGCGGAATGGTTAGACGAGCTAAAATACATTCCGCTTCTACGCGACGTAGGCCGCCACTTCTCTGTCAATCGCATGCTGACTATGGACAGCGTCAAAACGCGACTGGAACGGGATCAGCCACTATCGTTCCTGGAGTTCAACTACATGATACTTCAAGCCTATGACTTCGCTGAGCTGGCGCGGCGGCATGGCTGTGCCTTGCAGATGGGCGGATCTGACCAATGGGGCAATATCGTGATGGGGGCGGACCTTGCCCGCCGCATGGACGGCAGTGAGGCTTACGGCCTGACCACACCGCTGATCACGACTTCTGGCGGTGCCAAAATGGGCAAGACAGCCGCTGGTGCCATCTGGCTCAACGAAGATCGCCTTAGCGCTTATGATTATTGGCAATTCTGGCGGAATACGGGTGATGACGACGTTGGCAAATTCCTACGCTTGTTCACAGATATGGACTTGGCCGAGATCGCCCGTCTCGAAGCCTTGGATGGCACAGAATTGAACGAGGCAAAAAAGATCCTTGCCACAGGAGCGACCGCGATGGCCCATGGGCAAGCGGCGGCAGATGCAGCCGCAGAGACGGCGCGGCAGGCATTTGAACTGGGCAGCCAAGAAGCGGATCTGCCGACTGTTGAGACTGCGCAAGACCAACTGGAAGCTGGTGTTCCTGCATTTCTAGCTCTGAGCCTGGTTGGGCTGGTGAAATCCAATGGTGAGGGACGGCGGCTGATAAAGGGCGGTGGCGCTCGGTTGAACGACAAGCCAATCACGGCGGATGACCAGATGATTTCGCTTAAAGATGCTGGACCGAATGGTGCCATCAAGCTCTCCGCTGGCAAGAAGCGGCATGTGCTGCTGCGTGCTAGGTAGGCGCGGACTTGGATGAAATCCAATCACACGACTAAAAGTTCGGCGTTGCGAGCGCACCGAAGCGGCATTGGCTCCGTGGCGATATGGAGTTATCAGCGCTCGTGGACTGCTTCGGCGTGTTATTGCCGGAAGGGGAGCGGTTTTTCATTCGCTCACCCAAGTTCTATGAGCCAAAAATCGAAGACTCAAAGTTTCTGGAAGAGATACGCGCGTTTTATCAGAAAGAAGCTTTCCACAGCCGTGAGCACGCTGGATACAACGCCGCAATGGCAGCGCTCGGTTACGATGTTAGGCGCATGGAGGCAGTCGGTGCATCTATGCTGGACGACATCAAGACCCATTCAAGTCGGCTGGCTGTCACCTGTGCGCTGGAGCACTTGACCACAACGTTTCCCCGCATGTTGCTGAGAAGCCCTGGTCTTCTCGATGGAGCACATGAACCCTATCGCTAAAATTTGATTTTTTGGAACGAAAGCCCCTCTAGTTCGTTCAACCCAATATAACCCATCGACCAGGAGACGACCCATGGCGACTCAAGCCAGGTCTACGCAAGCCGAATCTGAGGGTGACGCATCGACAGCGGATGTCGAAGCCCAGCTCGCGCAGCTGCGGGACAAAGGTGTATCGGTTCACACGGTGACGCCGCGCATGTTCCGACGTAAAGCGTCTTAATCGACCCATTTCCGTTCGATTGGCGGAATGGTAAATGGGCGCGGCAAAAATAGCCGCGCCCGTTTTACGCTTTTGAAGCAATGCACATTATTCTTATAAAATCCCCAGCAGGACTTGTTCTTATAGCCGCAGCCGCCTCTGCACTGCCTGCAGCAGCGGAGAAAGTGGGGGAGGTGGGCGTTGACTGGCCTGGCAGCGATATCATTGTCGAGGCAATCGCTGATCCCAAGGTCAAAGGTGTGACCTGCGATGTCGCGTATTTTGAGCCCGGATTAGTTGATCGCATCAAGAACGGTAACTGGCTTGAAGACGCATCGAACTTCTCCATTGCATGCCGCCAGACTGGTCCAATCATAGTCGGCGATATTGATCGCAGTGAGGACGGGGAAAACGTTTTTCGCCAGCGCCAATCGTTGATCTGGAAATGTTTCAATGTGCGCCGGATTTATGACGAGACGAACAAGACACTGGTCTATTTAGCCCGTGCGCAGCAGGTAAAAGATGGGTCTGCAAAATGTTGATCTCTGTTGTGCCGCTCTATAAAACAGGCGCGCGCTGGCAGCTGAGCTATTGATCCCGTGCGCGTCTGACTAGATTAACATCGCTGGACTCCTGCCGCTGGGCGGCTTTAGGCTTTGTCTTAGATTAAGGGGAAACTGCTAATGGGCAGGCGGACATTACGCGGCCAAGTGGCTGTCGCGGGTATAGGCGAGACAGCTTACTATAAGCACGGACAGGCACCCGATCCTGAATTTAAGCTGGCATTGAAGGCTATTCTGGCGGCGGCTGAAGATGCGGGCATTGACCCGACAGACATCGACGGATTTGCCTCCTACAGCAATGATCGGAATGATCCATCCAGGCTCGCAGCGGCACTGGGCACGAAGCAACTCCGCTTCTCAAACATGCAATGGGGTGGTGGCGGTGGTGGTGGGGCGGCTGCTGTCGGCAATGCAGCTGCAGCTGTCGCGGCCGGCATGGCGGATTGTGTCGTCGTGTTCCGTGCATTAGCGCAGGGCCAATTCGCGCGCTTCGGGCAGGGGCCGCAGGTCCCGACGATTTCCGGAGATCTGGCGATGCAGGCACCTTATGGGCTGATGTCCCCCGGCCAACGCTACGCTATGAAGGTCATCCGGTTCATGCATGACCATGGAGTGGAGCAGGAGGCGCTTCGGGCGATCGCGCTGGCCTCATACCACCACGCGCAATCCAATCCGCGCGCGGTAATGAATGGTCGCCCGTTGGATGCGGAGACTTATGATGCATCCCGCTGGATTGTCGAGCCGTTCCACCTGTTCGATTGCTGCATGGAGAATGATGGTGCGGCTGCCCTGATCGTGGTTTCAGCAGAGCGCGCGAAAGACATGCCGCACAAACCTAGCTACCTTCTAGGTGCTGCAGGCGGGTCTGACTATCGCTGCGGTGCGCCCAGCCATAACCATCCCAATTATGCCAGCGCTAACTTCGCCACCGTGGCGCCTAATCTGTATGCGATGGCAGGCTTGAAGCCATCAGATGTAGACGTTGTGCAGTCATATGAGAACTTCACCGGCGGGGTGCTGATGAGCTTGGTCGAGCATGGCTTCTTCCAGCCAGAAGCTGCTAATGACTTCCTGAAGCCTGAGAATTTGCTATCCCCAACCGGGCAACTTCCGCTCAATACCAGCGGCGGCAACCTGGCGGAATGTTATATGCACGGGCTGGAATTACAGATTGAGGCGATTCGGCAGTTGCGCGGCACTTCAACGGCGCAAGCGCCCGACGTGAATATCTCCATGGTCACAGCAGGACCAATGGTGACGCCCGTATCCAGCCTGATCTTTGGTTCGGAGGCTACTTTATGAGCAAGTATCATCTGCCCGAAGGCATGCCGATCCCTGTGCCCGAGAATGACGATCTCTCCAAGCCGTATTGGGAGGGGCTGCGCGCCTCTAAGTTAATGGTGCAGAAGTGCCAGTGCTGCGGCACATATGTTTGGGGGCCTGAATGGATCTGCCATCAGTGCCGTTCATTCGATCTGGCCTGGGAAGAAGTGGCCGGGAAAGGCCGCATCTATACCTGGGAACGCGTATGGCACCCGGTACATCCAGCGCTCAAGGACCACGGGCCATATATCGTTGTGTTGGTCGAGCTGCCAGACGCGCAGAATATCCGCATGATCGGCAATCTCCTCGGTGATCCGGAGCAGACTATTTCTATAGGTGCTGAGGTCGCGGTCGCATTCGAACATCACAATGACGCTGATCCGACCTACTCGCTCGCCCATTGGCGCTTGGTCTGAACTTGAACGAAAGGAACTGATTCCATGGATGACGCTGTAAACGTTCCGATTAACGACGAAAATCTTTGGCGCTTAGAGACGCCGGGTGCTGATGACTGGGAACACACGGCGCGGGTTGAAGACCCGAAGAAATACTTCATGGTTTCAACCGATTGCCATGCGAATGAGCCGCCTGACCTTTGGGCGATGCGCCTGCCGGAGAAATACCGCGAGCGCGCCCCTCGCATCATTACAGATGATAAAGGCGTTCAGTGGCGCTACTGCGAAGGCTATCGCCCCGACCGCGTGCGGGTAATGAGCTTTGAGGGGGAGGACTGGGTCCGCTCCAAGGCTGGAGCAGACCCGCTTCAGCGCCTCGAAGACAATAAGAAAGACGGCATAGACGTTGAGATCATCTTCCCTAACAAAGGCCTCGCCATGTGGGCGACGCCAGACCCTGTTTTCGCAAACGCCCAATGTGCGGTTTGGAATGACTGGGCCTGGGAGGAGTTCGGTCCGCACAAAGACGCCATGATCCCTGTGGCTTCACTTGCGACGGGCGATCTTGAAGGCTCTATGAAGGAGATTGAGCGCGTCGCGGAAATGGGCTTCCGCTGCCTGAGCTTCCCTTGCAAGCCAATGTGGGGCGCTCATGATGTTGACCACGTGAACTATAATCTGCCGCATTTTGATCGGATGTGGGCGCTGATTTCAGAGGTTGATCTGCCCTTCACTTTCCACGTCTCTACTGGCCGTGATCCACGTGCAGCTAGGGGCAATGGCGGTGCTGTCATCAACTATGTCAGCCATTCCTTATCGCCGACGATTGAACCGGTGGCGAACCTATGTGCGTCTGGCGTGCTGGAGCGTTTCCCGAAACTCCGTTTTGCCACAGTTGAGGCAGGCATTGGTTGGGTGCCTTGGCTGCTTGACGCCATGGATGAAGCCTACCGCAAGCATCACATGTGGGTCCGCCCAAAGCTGCAAGGCTTGCCGAGCGATTACTATCGCGCCCACGGCTGGTCCACCTTCCAGGAAGACCCGGCGGGCCTAGCGTTGGCTGAGCAATACAACTTAGTCGATAACTTTATGTGGGCAAACGATTATCCTCATCACGAAGGCACCTGGCCCCATTCCGCTGAGGCCATCGAGCGCACTATGCCAGGATTGAGTGACGGCCAACGCGCCAAAATCTTGGGCCTGAATGCAGCTAAGTTCCTCGGCATCAACGCACCCGGAGTCTGAGCGAACTCAGTGTGATCCGGGGGCAGGGCGCGCTTAAGCGGCCACTGCTTCCGGATCGAGCGCTTCAGCAGAGGAATCAGCAATTGTTGTGCGCTGCATGAGGCGTCGTTCTGAGCCTGCATCGTAAGGCGTCGCGCGGTGAAGGCAGGCGCGGTTGTCCCAGATCATCACGTCGCCGTCCTGCCACTGATGGCGGTAGACGAATTCTGCCTGTGTGCAGTGATCACGAAGGCCGTTCAGCAGAGCGAGGCCTTTCTCCTGCTTCCACCCAGCAATGTTCATGGCGTGCGCGCCGATCAGCATGGATTTGGCACTGTTGGCCGGGTTCGCGCGGACCAGTTTGTGCCGCACTTGGTGCATATCCTCACGTTCTTCATCCGTGAATTGATAGCCGATCAACCCACGTGACCACACAAGTGAATACTCAGCGTAAAGGTCCTCGATCTCAGCTTTCTGAGCATCCGAAAGTGCGGCATAGCCAAGGCGGGTTGAGGCGATTTCCGTATCCCCGCCTTTACCCGGAATTTCCCGTGCCGATAGCAGAGAGCAAAGCGACGAGCGCGGCTTGTAGGCTGAGTCCGCATGCCATTGCATGTTGGCTTTCTGGTAAAACATCCGCCGGTCGTCAGCAGCGATTGTTTGCCCGGTATTGATGTCGATATTGGATTGGCGGGCGAAAACGCTCCCTGCCGCCGGGTTGCCCTTAAGCGTCTTTTCGCATTCGCCAAAATGCTCAGAAAACGCAATTTGCGTTTCATCCGTTAGCGGTTCACTGCGGATGATGACGAGCGAGTGTGCCTCGAACGCAGCGCGCACGGGCTTGAACTGCTCTGCTGAAACGCCTGCGTTGATATCGAGGCAGGTGATCTCACAGCCGAACGCCGCGTTGAGTGGTGTCACTTCCATTGTGTCAGGCTCCCGCGATTGCTTGATCAAGGTCGGCGATCAGATCTTTTGCCGTTTCCAGGCCTATGGATATACGCAGTACATCTGGCCCAGCCCCAGCCGATATCTGGCGCTCTTCCGTCAACTGCCGGTGGGTGGTTGAGGCTGGGTGCAGGATGAGGCTCCGCGTGTCGCCAAGGTTTGCCAAATGGCTGAATAGCTCACAGCTCTCTACCAGTTTCAGGCCAGCCTCATATCCGCCCTTAACGCCGAACGTGAACACGGAACCGGCTTTGCCGCCATGATATTTATCCGCCAGCGGCTTGTATTTACTGCCTTCAAGCCCGGCATAGGAGACCCAGGCGACTTTTGGATGGGAGTTCAGGAATCGTGCAATCTCTGCCGCATTCTGGCAATGCCGTTCCATACGAAGCGGCAAGGTTTCAGATCCTGTGATCGCAAGGAATGCATTCATAGGCGCCATGGTCGGCCCAAGGTCGCGCAGGCCTACGGCGTGGCCGTGGACGGTCATCGCCAGGTCACCGAATGTCTCGAAGAAGTTCAGGCCGTGATAGGCTGGCTCAGGTTTAGTAAGGCTCGGGAATTTGTCGTTCTGCGCCCAATTGAAATTGCCGCTGTCCACAACCATCCCGCCCATCGCGTTGCCGTGGCCGGAGATGAATTTGGTGGTGGAATGGATGACGATATCTGCCCCCCATTCGAACGGTCGGCAAAGTGCAGGGCTCGCCATGGTGTTGTCGACAATCAGCGGCACGCCCGCTGCATGGGCCAGTTCCGCCAACGGCTCCAGGTCAGAGATAACGCCGCCAGGGTTTGCCAAGCTTTCGCAGAATAGCGCCTTGACAGTCGGTTTCTTCAATGCGGCTTCGACGGCGGCAAAGTCGTCCACATCCACCATCTCGCAGTCCCAGCCAAACTTCTGGAATGTGCGCATGAATTGTGTGACGGACCCGCCATAGAGCTTGTCTGCCGCGACAAAGCTGGCACCCGGCTCCATCAGCGTAAACATCGCGAGCATTTGTGCTGCATGGCCAGACGCTGTCGCTGTGGCCCCGCGCCCGCCTTCAAGCGCGGCCACGCGTTCTTCCAACACGGACACCGTCGGGTTGCCGAGGCGGGAGTAGATATAGCCGTAATCCTGCAGGTTGAAGAGCGAGGCCGCGTGGTCCGCATCATCAAACACATAGGCTGTCGTTTGGTAGATCGGTGTGGCGCGGGCGCCGGTGGCCGGGTCGGGCGCAGCACCTGCGTGGATCGCCAGAGTTTCGAAGCCGTAGGAGCTTTCTTGGGTCATGAGATTGGTCTTTCCGTTATGCCCGCGCCCGGCGGCGTCTAGATGAAATTACGCCAGAATTCACGCCAGACCAGCCAATTTCACCGTTCAGTCGCGCGAATTCTATCTTCGGGCAACGGTCCATCACGACATTCAAGCCTGCCGCCTCCGCCCGCTCAGCCGCGGCATCATTGCGGACATTGAGCTGCATCCAGACGGTTTTGGCGCCGATCTCAACCGCTTTGTCCGCAATCGCGCCAGCGGCTTCTGAATTGCGGAAAATATCCACCATATCAACTGGTTCTGGGATGGATTTGAGGTCCCCATACACAGTCTCACCCAGAATTTCCTGGCCAGCTGCACCTGGGTTTACTGGGATCACGCGATACCCTTTCGCCTGAAGGTATTTCATGACGAAATAGCTTGGCCGGTTCCACTTTGGGCTGGCGCCGACCATGGCGACAGTTTTGGTGCTGTCCAGCACTTCGCGGATAAAGGTGTTTGAATAAGTGTCTTGGTCCATTTGTCGGGCTATCCCTTGCGGCAAAGCGTGTGATGAGCCAAGCCTAACGCAGTGAATTTACAGACGCTACAGGAGCAAAGTGATGGCAAAGCGGGATTTGACGGGAAAAGTCGCCTGGATTACCGGCGGCGGTACTGGCACCGGCCAAGGGGCTGCGGCGAAGCTGGCGGAGGCCGGATGCCGCCTCATTCTATCAGGTCGTCGCGTCGGGCCCCTGGAGGCATCAGCCGTAGCATTGCGTGATTCTGGCGGATCAGCGGAAATTATGGAGTTGGACGTGTCGGACGCAGACGCAATAGACGCCGCCGCTCAAGTTATTTCTGATAAACATGGGCGCTTGGATATTCTGATGAACAGCGCGGGCATCAATACGGCCAACCGACGCTTCGCCAATTTCTCCAAGAAGGATTGGAAGGCTGTAGTCGATGTAAATTTGAGCGGCGTTTTCTATTGTATCCAAGCCGGACTGCCGATGTTGCGCGCAGCAGGCGATGGGCTGGTGATCAATGTCTCATCATGGGCTGGGAACCACATCAACTATCTGACTGGCCCTGGATATACTGCCACCAAATACGGCGTCGGCGCGATGACGGAAGTGCTAAATATGGAAGAGTTTCAGCATGGTGTGCGCGCCACATCCGTCTTCCCGGCCGAGGTCGCAACGCCCATCCTGGATAGCCGCCCGGTGCCTGTGACAGACGCCGATAAAGCCCGCATGGCACAGCCGGAAGACCTTGGCGATGTGGTGCTGTTCCTGGCGGAATTGCCCGGGCGCGTCTGCATCAACGAAATCACCGTCAGCCCCACCTACAACCGCCTCTATATGGGGCTTGGCGGCAGTATGGCACCGGATGTGGAGTAGGGACTGTGTCCGAAGAACGAGACGCCTTCGCCGCCAAAGTCGCCGAGAAACTGTATGCGCGGGACACAACCGCCCAACGCCTCGGCATTTCGCTGGACGCCGTCACGATGGGCGCTGCGATCCTCTCTATGACTGTTACCGAGGACATGCTGAATGGCCACGGCGTCGCCCACGGCGGCTATATCTTCACCCTGGCGGACACAGCCTTTGCCTATGCCTGCAACGGCGAAAACGTCGTGACGCTGGCCCAACACTGCCAGATCACCTTCATCAGCCCCGGCCAGCAGGGCGAACGCCTGAAAGCGACGGCCTCCGAACTCTCCAAAACCGGCCGCAGCGGCCTCTACGATGTAGAAGTCCACGGCGACGACGGAAGGTTGGTAGCAGCCTTCCGCGGCGCGTCGCGGACAGTGGGTGGGGCAACGGAGCAAGGGCTGGGGGTGGTGCCAGCCGACGTTTGATTGGTTAACCGACATCCGAAGTTTTCTCAATAAACACATCAACTGCTGATAATTTTACTTACAACCATTCTAATGATTTGTTGGCGCAATACTCGCCACTCTTTCTGTGAGCGGGCGTGCAAATTATCACCAATGGAACGATTGAATTAGATGGCAACGAGGCTGGCGATCAGGATACTTTTGACTTGGGAAGTCTCAATGAATCAGACGGGTTTACGATCACAGGGAAAGCGGTATCTGGCGGGTTTGGAAACGCGGTTAGTGGCGCAGGCGACGTTAATGGCGATGGCTTAAGTGATATCTTTATCGGTGGTAGCGGCAAGAGCAGAGATGCTGAGGGCGGGGCTAAGTTTGTTGTATTTGGCTCAACGGATGCAATACCAGCAGAAATATAGGTAGCGGCTCTTGGTGGTTCCGGTAGATTTGAATTTAAAGGCTTAGTGGCTGGTGATGTTGAAGGGCGAAGGCTCAGCGACGCTGCTGACGTTAATGGAGATGGCATAGCGGATGTGCTTATCAGCGCCATCGATAGTATGTCTGCTGCGTTACGCCAATCTGACGGACCGCATCCGCTGTCGACTGGCCTTGGCTTTGAAGCACCTCTACCTGGCACGGTTTTGCTAAGACCTCTTCCGGCTTACCGCGCTTGCCTGCTTTCTTCTCATCCTCCTCTGAGGCGATAAATAATATCCCTCTAGCTGGACCACTTCAGGGGCGCTGCTCCAGGCCTTCTTTACATGCAATCTGTGACAGTTCACGCAGACGCTCAACAACTTTGGATGGGGAGCGTGTTTTATTGCCAAGTCTGACTTTGAGGGCTGTCAGGTCGGCAACGAAAAAATCGTCTAATTTGAACCGTAGAATGGTCGCGGCGATAGTGCCTACAATGACGATCATCATGGATCCAACATCGACCAAGGACATGAAATCCCCGCCGACAAGGATCGCGGCACCAAAGACGCCAACTGCAGCGACTAGGCCAATGATTGTTGCGAAATTCATATCAGTCATCCAGCGTTATCCTGCCCATTGTGGGAGGAAGGCTTAACTCTTTGGGGTAACTTTAATGAGCGGCATCTAATTATCTCCTAATACGCGTGCAGGCGAACGGTCTTCGTTGACTGCATTCAGATTGGAATGACATCTTCGAAATCGACGTCCAGCGCCATGGCAAGCATCTGGCATATTTCAACCGACGGCGTGATTTCTCCCGATTCGAACGCTTCGATATCGTCTTCCTGGAAACCAATGAACCCGGCCAGCGCTTCCTGGGTGAGGTCCTTGTATTCCCGCCAGACCAGAATGGGATTCTCGCCAGCGTCTATCCGTTTTTGCACGGCTTCCGGCATAGGTTCGCGTGGCGGTTGGGGTGGCATTTGCGGCATTTCAAACTCTGCACCAAAGCCAGCAGGCGGCGGCGGTGGCTCTGCCCATGAGGGTGGCGGCTGCGTCTGTTGCCGTGCCGGCTGGGTCAAAGCTTGGCTGCCATCGCCTTCGAGCAATGTATAATAATCGTTGATATCCAAAACGACGAAGGCCGGTCGGCCATCAGCGCCTGCAATGAATTGAACGTAGGGCCTGCTTGCCATAATTCTTAATTGTCCTGTCTGTCTGGAAATTTGGGGTGAAGCCATTTCACAAAGATGGACCGCTCTTCGCGCCCCCATTTAATGCCCTCATAAAACCCAAGGACCTCTGCTTTGGTTGGTCGCACCATCAACATCGCTTTGCGGCAGCCCCTGTCTTTTAGAAACGTAGCTGCCGCATCCATAATCTGCCGGCCAAGGCCTTCGCGTGGTCGTCCGTGGTCCGCTGAAACATAATATACCCAGCCCCGATGCCGGTCATCGCCAACCATGCGGCTGGCAGCGACGACGCCATCAATTTCACCCAGTAAAACGGCGGATTGAGGGGAGGCGATGGCGCGGTCAAAGTCCGCCTCTGGGGGGGTATGGTCCGCCATGAGCCCAGCTGAATGCCAGAGTGCAACAGTGGTTTCCCGGTCTGCCGCAATCGCTTCACGGATATCCATCAGGGACAGCCTAGTTTCTCGGCGAGGTCAATGAAGCTCGTCGCTGCGATATCCATACCGGGGGCGGCTTTTAAATCAATCGCCTGGTTCGGGCCTTTTTCGCCAGGCCGTGCCACGAATGCGGTCCTGAAGCCGGAGGCAGCGGCAGCTTTCAGATCATCATTATGTGCCGCGGTCATCATGCATTCCTCTGGGCGAAGGCCGAGCAGATCAGCAGCACGGCGATAAGCTTCCGGCATCGGCTTATAAGCTTGGCATACCTCGGCACCCAAAATGACATCCCACGGCAGGTCTGCGTTCTTCGCCATATTGACTATCAGCGCCACATTACCGTTGGACTGGGTAGCGAGCACATATTTCGCTTTCAGGCGCGTCAGGCCTTCCACAACGTCCGGCCAGGGTGTTAACCGGTGCCAAGCGCGGTTCAGGTGATCCAGCTCTCCCTCGCTAAGTCCGGCGACATCGAAGGTCTGCAGCACGCCTTCCAGGTTTTCGCGATGCAGCACGTCCAGCTTGGTGAACGGGCGCGCGCCAGACCGCACTTGCTCCATCGCTGGCTGATATCGGGCGCGCCAAGCATGTGCGAACGCGGGCCAATTCAGGTCGTGGCCCTTGGGCGCAAGCAAGGCTTCTGCTTCCCTTGCTATGGAGGAGCGCCAGTCTACGACCGTGCCGAATACATCAAACGTTAGGGCTTTTACGCCGTCTAAGCTCATCTTAATCTTCCATTCAAAATGGGATGCCCGATTAGCGCGTGGTACCAGCCATCAGCACCCAAAAATGCTCCAGTTGGGGTTTGAGTTTATCCTTACTCTGTCGCCTGACATAGCCAACACCAACATGTACATGTTCTTGGTCAAAAATAATCTTGGCGTGGCTGGGACTGTCACGCCATGACTGCGCTGCGGCCCGCGCGGTTGGCTGCCCGGCTGCCAAGGCCTCCCCCAGCCGTTGCCAGTCATAGCTAACGGCGTCTGCTCGGTCAGTGGAGTTATCTCCATCGGGAGACACATGGCCAAAGAACGTCCGGGAGCTCAAACGTTTGGCGAAGGTCCGGGAGGCTTTTGATAGCTCGAGCCGAACCTTCAGCGGCACCAAGCCGCGGGCTTCACGAAGGGTATTTATTTCGTGAATGAGTGCATACTCCGTTTGGTTCAGGCTGTGCGTTACTTCGGTTGGCTTTTTCGTGGAGGCAGGTTCAGACGGCCGCAAGGAGGAAGGTACCGCGGTATCAGGCATGCACGACGCTGCCAAAATGCAGGCGGCCATAACAGGCCCGTGAAAAATAATGTTGAAGTTCCGTCTCATCAGCAATTTCGTAAGCGGCGAACCCGTTTCCTGCAAGCAGCAAATATCATGGCTGGTCGTTGTCATCTGAATCAGGCACTTGGGATATAAGCGTTCTGATAGCGGCGTGTACGTAACCCGCATTCCCACAAATCCCAGCATCCGCTATAGACGCTTAAACCATCCCTTCATTTCTGAGAAAGAATTCACATGGCCAAGCAGCGCATCGCCCTCGTTCCTGGAGACGGTATTGGCAAGGAAGTTATGCCGGAAGGCGTGAAAGTGCTGGAGGCCGCAGGCCGGCGCTTCAACATCGACTTCACGTTTGATGAGTATGACTGGAGCTGCGAGACCTATGCAGAAACTGGCAAGATCATGCCTGATGGCGGCATTGAGCAACTTCGCCGAGCGGATGCTATCTTCCTTGGTGCGGTGGGTTGGCCGACTGTGCCAGACCATGTTTCGCTCTGGGATTTACTGATCCCGATCCGGCGCGAGTTCGAACAATATGCTAGCCTGCGCCCTTGCCGTATGTTCCCAGGCACCAAGTCGCCATTGGCTAATCGCACACCAGAAGAAATTAATTTCTTCGTTGTGCGTGAGAATGTTGAAGGCGAATACTCAGAAATTGGTGGAAGACTTTACAAGGGCACGGAAAATGAGATGGCTGTGCAGGAAAGCATCTTCACGCGCCGGGGCTGCGACCGCATCATCCGCTTTGCATTCGAGTTAGCTCGCCGCGAAAATCGGAAGAAAGTTACGTCGGCCACCAAGTCCAACGGCATCATCCATACCATGCCGTATTGGGATGAGCGCTTCGCCGCCATCGCTGCTGAGTATCCTGAAATCGAGACCGACAAATATCATATTGATATCCTGACGGCGCATTTCGTGCAGCACCCTGACTGGTTCGATGTCGTTGTCGGTTCAAATCTGTTTGGCGATATCTTGTCGGATCTGGGGCCGGCTGTGGCCGGTTCTATCGGCATCGCGCCTTCAAGCAATATCAATCCTGAAGGAGAGCATCCATCCATGTTCGAACCCGTGCATGGCTCAGCGCCAGATATTGCCGGGCAGGGTGTTGCCAACCCAATTGGCCAAATTTGGTCAGGTGCGCTGATGCTGGACCACCTTGGCCACAAGGACGCTGCCCGCGCCATTGAGAAGGCCATTGAGGTCACTCTGACGGAAAGCGGTCCCCGCACCAAAGACATGGGCGGGAACGCCGGTACTGTCATCGTCGGCGATGCTATTGCCGACGCCTTGTCTTCAGCCTCATAGTTGTTTGGTACCGGGATTAATGGGCCGGATCTGATCTGAACCGGTTTTGTTCTTCTGTCCAGACTTTGCATATAAACTCGAACGACTTGAGTCCCTCAGTGTCTTGAGCCGTCGGTCGAAGTTATAGGTGTTGACGAAGTCCGCGAGGTGGCTGGGAAACTGGTCATGGTCATCATAGTGATACCGTTTGATGGTTGCCTCTTTGATTGTTCGATTCATGCGTTCTACCTGTCCATGGGTTCTTTGGTTTGGGCAGACGGTGTTCGATTCCATGTCGCGAACAGGCGCGGTCGAATAGATGGCCGCGATAGCGGGCTGTGGGTCCAGGCCTGTTCTTTGGGGAATCAGCGAACTGAATACCGTTATCAGTCAGGATTGTTTGGTTTTCGTAGGGGATAACTTCGGCCAAGGCGTCTACGAGGGCTGCGGCTGTCATTGTATTGGCGCGATCGACGACCTCGATATAAGCGAACTTTGATGTCCTATCGATGGCGACATAAAGGTAGAGTTAGCCTGCGGCTGTGCGGACTTCCGCCAGGCTGATATGAAAGTAGCTAATCGGGTAGTTTTTAAACTTCTTCCGAGCTGGCTTGTCGCCGCCTACATCGGGCAGAAGACTAATGCCGTGCCTTTGAAGACAGCGATGTAGGGATGAGCGGGTCAGATGCGGGATCGTCGCCTGCAGGGCGTATAAGCAGTCATCCAGTGGCAGCAGAGTTCGCCCGCGGAATGCGACGATGACGGTCTCATCCTCGATGGTGAGAACCTTTGACTTTGGTTCTCGTGGGCCTGTCTGCCGATCTTCGACCTCGCAACGGTCTTCGGATTGATCCCATGCCGCAGCGCAAAGACCCTCAGGCTCTCTTGACTATCTTGTATTGCCCGATGGATCGCCGCTGTCGTGCGGGCGCTTCTGTGAAGTACCTGTCCCATAGCGCTTCCTTCCAAATGGGTGAAAAGATTGCACCATCAATCTCCGGGACTAAACAACTATGCAGCGCCGAGGCCTCGATATAGGCCATTGTCGACGGTGATTATGGCGAAGCTTGGTTGCTCCGCCTGCGCCATCTCTTTCACCGTGCCGTGCAGCCGTTCGAGCTGATTGTTTCGCTTTGCCATCGATTCAGGTTGACTGCCCGCAGCAAGTGCGCTGTGGGCGATGTTTGCCTCGTGGCCGAAGAGATCGTTCAGACTGGCATCTGCCGCCATCCGTTCTCAGGCATTATTGGCTTCGAGCGCTAACGTAACGGTTCGGTACCATGCCAGTTTCAGCGCGTCGCAAGGGCGAAATAGGTGCGTGCCGCTTCCAACACATCCGTGCCGCCCAATGTTTCGCAAACCTGCTTGACATTCAGCGCGGATGCGAGGGAATCAAGCTGGATATCCGCATTAACGTCGCGAACTAAGCGCTGATACGATTCACTGACGTCACGGCAGTGTAGTCATGAAGCCCAGCAGTCTTTTCAGCCTTTCGGATCATCTGGTCATACTTAGCAAGCACGGCGATCCGCTTGAGGTTCTCGATGTGACGTTGGACTTCAAGTATTTCTGGGACTGGCTGGTTGAGAGACTCGGTTACGGCGATGGTGCCAAGGACGGGCGGCCGCCAGCCCAAAGCTCTGTTATGGCGCTTGCGTTTATAGTGCTGTCGCCATTGTTCGATGATGATTTTGGGCTCCTTGAGTGTGTAGAATATTTCGCTGTTGAGCAGCTCATCCCT
>CBFIAF010000017.1:0-81516 GCA_965660545.1 Alphaproteobacteria bacterium
CCAAAAAACGCCATCCAACACGAGGCGGTGATTAAACAACCTTACGCCCTTTGGGCTGACGCACGGCCGCCAAAAAAAGGTTCGAAAAAAGGACTGCCGCGATTTGAGCTACATAAAATTGCCCAAAGCGCCATCAATTAAAAAGGCCACAATGCCAACGAATATTTAGTTTGATGGATCGCTATTATGAACTGGTGCAGTGCTCTATTTATCTGTTCTCTATATGCTGACTATGATCAGGCTGCCGAGCAATCAGGACTGGTCCTAATTGACTGTTTAGTGATGCTGTTTCATCGTTGTTGATTGTCATAGCGACATCAACCATCGCGCCGTCATTGGCTACGACCTGACGTTCAGTCGTTAAGCCTCCACTGCGCGCTATCACGGTGTATGGCCCAGGGGCCAACCGGAATAGAGGCGTTTCGCCTTTCGCGCTAGCGATTTCACGGCCATTGCGTACGATCGAAATTTCAGCCGGTGCATAGGCGCTCGGGTCACGTCCGTGTGCGGAGGCATAGGTCAGTGCCACACGCACAAAGCCTAGTGGAATATCAAGACCTGCCGCTGCGATCTCACCAGGCTGAACCTGAACAATCCGTTCCGAACTTGCGATATCAATCGCTGCATAAACTTTGTACCGACCAGCAGGAACCGTTGCCAATGCACGTCCACGGCCAGAAATACTGATGATGGGGCCCGGGGCATCCAAGCGTTCTAGCCGAAATTGGGCGCCGCGCGCTGCTGGGCGACCACCGCTAAGCGCGGCTAATGCGAGCTGACCAGCATCAAGCGTCAATCTTCGGGTCGTCACGCCCGTCTCAGGTGCCCAAACTTGGGCCTCGCTGACCGCGCCACCGTAACTGACCCGTGCGAGGTAACGTCCCGCTGGCACCGCAAACAATGGGCTTGCCGTGCGGTCCGTCCGGGCAACCAGACGATAAGCGCCATGCGTGTCGGCACGCAGTAGTTCAAAGCGTGCGCCGTCAACAAGTGGATCGCCATTTTCAACAAGACTTACCATCAAGCGAAGGCCTTGAGGCACAAAGCTCTCAGGCCCTGTCATGCGCCATCCGCCTTCAAGCGGCTTCGGGGTAATGACAGCGGTATAAGCTTCAGGAGCTTCCAAGGCCGGAAGATCAAATTGATCCGTGAGTGAATGTTCGTCCAAAGTAAATTGTTGCGCGCTTTCAGGCGCAGCAAGCTGGGTAAGCGCCGCAGTTGGTGTGCGCAGCGTTAAGGCCAGGGCGGTAGACAGTGTTGCCACATTAGCCCGAGCAAAGCGGCCGCCGGTATTGACAGAAATGCAGTCAATGCGACTTGCTGTTTGATCGCTTAAGCCAAAGCCAATCAGGTCAACGATCAACTCCGGATGCTTTTCTTTGAGCCTGCCCGCATGGGCACATATCGCTGCCAAGCATTGATTAGGACCGCCTACAATGGCGACGATGCGCTTAGTTAGAGCGGCCGCAGGGAAGGCGGCCAAAGCAGCATCCAATGCCGATGCGAGATTACGACGGCCATTGGGTTGCGTGCCCTTAAAATCGTTTGCGCTTCCATTATCTAACAACGCGAAGCCTTTACAGCTTCCACCCCCATAAGCCCCAATCCGGATATTGCTCATGGAAAGTGCATTGATTGCTTGGTGTTGGAGGTCAAATTTAACAGATCCATTTATGGCGTTAGCCATATCGGCGCTCGCATCAATCAGCACAAGCGCATTCTGGAGAGCGGCGGTCTGATGAACGTCGGGAGCCTCGGAGGCACTCACTGGCAGTGTTAAGCAAAGCCCAACCGCTGCTGCAAAAGCCGCTAAAATGCTTTGCTTTCGATGCGTTAGCGCGGAATTCATGGACGACGTCTCAAGCTTCCTATTCATTGCGGAACTATACCCTTACGAACCCTGATTCATCAATCGAATGAGTCGGGAAAACTCGGTGTCTGCGATGTCGCAGGCTGAAGCCTTACTTATCATGTTCAGAATATATGCTGACACTCAGATACAGTACATTGTATCTTTGTTATGGTGTTGAAAACATTAATATACATTAACATCATGAGTTTAAGAGGTTTACCTAGTGTGAATTATAATATTGATTAAAAGTGGGGAGAACGAGCTGTTTTTGGCTCGCTCTCCCCTGATTTTCTTTGCGGCGTCGATTTCCTATTCGGCTTCACCTTCGCGCTTAGCTTTGGCTATCCGCTTTGACTCGTTGAACTCCACACGACGGCGAGCAATCTCTTCTGCGCTCATCCGGTCCACATTGGAGATATCGAGCTTCCAACTTGGATCTCCACTCCAGCGCAGCGGGTTTTGCACCGTGGTGTTCGGCACAACAGCAGTTTCGAGCACCTGCATCGACAGATTCAGCGTTGCATGCTGGCTGGCTTTGTCGGCTGGTCGGCCAGCTGGATTGCCTAGTGGGAAGTCGCTGAATAGGAAGCGCGGCACGCCCACACATTCAACAATATCCTTTGCGCAGCCCATAACGACGGTTGGGATGGCGGCTTCCTCTAACAAACGTGCAGTCAGACTCACGGTCTGATGGCACACGGGTCAATTAGCGGCGATGACAGCGACGTCAGCTTCATCTTCGCGCACGCGGCGGATAATTTCCGCTGCATCCACTTCGATGGTCGTGCGATGGCTACGGTTCGTCGGCGCGCCATGAAATCTCGGTGCAACTTCCCCAATTATTCCCTCATCTGCCAACTGGCGAAGCATGGGCAGGGGGAACCATGTGTTACTATCCTCCTGGCTGGTGTGCAGTCGGTCGATACCAATGTGGGAGATGCGCGTGTCATGGTCGACAGACGAATCGCCTGAATACACATCGTAGAACTTTGCAGCTGCATTATAGGCGGACCCTGGTCCTTGATCGCCCTTGCCGGGCTGGTAGGGGGCAGCTGTCGTGATAAGTGCCACGCGGCTTTCTGAAACAGGTTTTTTCAGCGGGGTGAAGGGCGTTTCACTGTAATGCGCCCACTCATACGGTTTGCCGTAGCCAAGCGCCGTATAGTAAGTACGAATACGCTCCATGTACGGGATTGGCTTGTCGTCCGGTGACGCGAAGCCATATGGATTGTCGTCCATCAGTGCCCTCCTTTTCAGTATGATCCAGTTCGGCTTAGAATAACAAATCGCTGAACCGATGACAAAGGCGGGAGAATGACTATGTTGCATCGCCCAATTCAAGCAAAGCCAATTTCAGGCGGCCTTGGTGCCGACATCGAAGGCGTTGATCTTTCAGCACTGGATGACACGACGTTCTCAGAGATCAACCAAGCGTTTCTAAATCATCAGGTCATCTTCTTCCGTAACCAAGAAATCACGCCAGAACAACAGCTTGATCTGGCGCTCAGGTTCGGAGATATTCATTATCATCCTTACATGCAGGGCATGGATGACCACCCAGAAATTCTGGAAATTATCAAAGAGCCTGGGGAGACTTATACGTTTGGGTCCGCTTGGCATACGGATCAGATGTTCAATCCGTCGCCCGCGAAAGCGACAATGCTCTATGCCAAGGAAACCCCTGTGGTTGGCGGTGATACAATGTTTTCCAGCATGTACAAAGCGTATGATGGCCTGTCGGATGCCATGAAAGCGATGTTGAAAGATGTAAAAACTTTCAATGTTGGCGACCGGTTTAAAAACATGGGCGGCGGTTCTCGGGCGGAACGTTATGCTGGCAATAAATCTATGGCAGGCAAGGTGCGAGACCCAGGTAATCAGATCACAGAGGCGCATCATCCGCTGTTCCGGACACATCCTGAAACGGGGCGAACGAGCCTTTATATAGGCAGCCATACTCAAGGCCTTGAAGGCATGCGGGCGGAGGAGGCTGATCCGATTATTGATTATCTCCGCCGTCATTCTATCCGGCCGGAATACCTATGTCGGTTCCGGTGGGAGCCCGGTTCCTTGGCAATTTGGGATAATCGCTGCGTCCAGCATTACGCGGTGCCGGATTATAATGAGCGCCGCCGCATGCATCGGATCACAATTGCCGGTGACGTTCCTTACTAAACTAGAAAAAGCCCGCCTGGCAGCTGCAAGCGAGCGTTTGAATGCTTAGTCTAAGCATGTTCAGAGGTTCGCAAGGACGTTTTCAGCGGTGGAGGCTTCGAACTGGCCGGGCTCTTCTACGAAGAGCTGCGTGACCGTGCCGTTGTCGACAACCATGGCGCACCGCTGCATGCGGGTGCCAAGGCCCAAGCCGGAGCGATCTACTGTCAGGCCGCAGGCCTGGGCAAAATCGCCATTACCGTCCGCAACCATTTTTACGTCCGAGCCTGCGCCTTGAGCTTCACCCCAAGCGCCCATGACGAAAGCGTCATTAACGGCGATACATGCAATTTCATCAACGCCTTTGGCTTTGATCTGATCAGCTTTCTCAATGAAGCCGGGCAGGTGTTTGGCGGAGCAGGTGGGCGTGAAGGCACCAGGCACTGCAAACAGAACAACCTTCTTGCCACCGAAAAAATCATTGGCTTCCAGATCTTCCGGTCCGGCAGAACCCATGGTCTTAAGCGTAACGCCAGGCGCTTTATCGCCGACACTGATGCTCATCGCATTCTCCTGAATCTTGTTTGGTATCTGGCAGTCCAAAATACTCTGCTCTCAGCTTGATAAATAACGAGCTTAACCCGACTTCTAAACCCTAATCCGTTATGAATGCCAGCGCGTGTTTTGTTAGCGCGCTTTTGCAATTCCTTGCAGAACGGCTTCGGCGCTCAATAGTTCTGGTAACGGTATGCCGTTCGGGGCATTAGGGCCGTAGACGACATTAAACGGAATTCCGTAGCGTCCGAAACTGGCCAGATATATAGCTATCTTTGGGTCAGGCCGCGTCCAGTCGGCTTGCATCGGCGTGACATCGGCTTCGAGTAACGTTGCCACCGGATCACGCGCTAGAACAGCGCCTTTGTTCCATTTGCAGGTGACACACCAATCCGCCGTTACATCTACAAGCACAACCTCACCATTTGCTGCGCGCCGGGCTATTTCTGCTTGGTCAAATGGTGTCCAGGCAAATCTAGCGGCTTCATCTGCTTTTGGCACAGTCGCTAGGGTAGCCACAAGCACGCCGCCGATCAGGAATGCGCCTGCTGCCATTGCCCATCGCTTTGGTCCATCGGTTTTCATCAATACGATAACCAAGAGACCAGCGGCGGCCTGCGCACCAAGCGTGGCGGCGACTCCTGCTTGTCGGAACAGAATCCAAAGCAGCCATACGCTCGTTAATGCTACGGCGACAGACAGAATACGGCGAACGATATTCATCCATGGTCCTGGCTTTGGCAAAATACGCGCCGCGTTCGGAAATAAGGCGGTTAGCAAGTAGGGCAAGGCGAGGCCGAAGCCCATAGCGGCGAAAATCGCCAAAATTTCACCGCTACCACGGCTCAGTGCAAAACTTAGGGCAGACCCAACGAAGGGAGCCGAGCACGGAGTCGCCAATGTCGTCGCCAGGACGCCGGTCCAGAAGGAATTTCCGATTCCGTCCTTACCTGTGCCCGAAAGCGCGGCACTTGCGCGGCCAACGGCGTCTGGCGCTTTGATCTCAAATACGCCCCACAGATTGGCAGCAAATAACGCCATGACCATCGTCATTGCGCCAACAAAAATTGGCTGCTGAAACTGAATGCCCCACCCAACAGCGACGCCCGCACTCTTCAGTCCAATAGCCAGGCCGGCCAGAGCTAGGAATGACATAATGATGCCAGCTGCGGAGGCTGCAAATCCCTTTTGGACAGCGGCACGGCCGGTACTCGCATGTTCCAGCGCGACCATGAGCTTAATTGCAAGGACGGGCAACACGCAGGGCATAACATTGAGGATCAATCCGCCGAGCACGGCTATCCCAAGCATCAACAGTATCCCAGGCCCGACATTGCCTGACGTGACGGCGCGTGGTGGACCAAGAGCTGTGCGTTGTTCAAACGAGAAGTTTGCGCCTGCCACAGTGACGGAAAATTCAGTGCCGGGCTTGGCGTAACCGACGCTTTCGAATGGTGCTTCAAGTGCCTTGGCGGTTGCTCTGAATTGACCATCGCCTAAGTTCTTAAACGCAGGTGCCGCGAAGAAATAGCCGGGCAGCCCGTCCACAAAGAAATCTGCTTTTGAGAGCGCTGAAGAGGCCGAACCTTCGATTACCAGCGTGGGCTGGTCATCTGGGCCGGTGAGCCATGCAGCACTCAGCGTTGATCCAGCGCCTGCAGGTGCCGGCGCCTGTCCTCTGGCTTTATCGATCGCAAAAGCGTGCTTGGATGGTTTAGCAGGCCCAGCTGGGAGATTGAGCGCCAATAAGGCGGTTTGCGGCACACAGACTTCGGCGCATGTCAGATAATCTACTCTCAGTTTGAATCGCGCCGCCTGCGTCGGGTCTTTCAGCTTAACTGTCACCGGCAATAGAACACCGCCTGCGTAACCGATGGAATCGAATCCCAGGATGGTGAAGCGTTTAGGTGTCGGCCACGTGATCTTCGCAGCCGCGATGTTGTTAGAACCATCCCATTCCAAGTTCGGCGGATACCCTTGAGGGCCAGGTGCACGCCAATAGGTTTTCCAGCCCTCCTTCAACACAAACTCAATACCGAATCGCAGTTCACCGTCACCGCCGGTTGCATCCACGGCTGAAAGTAACCGGGCGCGGGATTCGAAAGCAGCGTCCCATGCAGATTCAACAGCGACTGCCGGGCCAGAGAACAGGCTGGCAACTGCGATAATACCAAAGATGTGGGTGAATAGGCGGCGATTAAACAAGGGCATCAGCGCATCCATGACAGTTCTGACATTGGATATACGATGGCAGGCCTAAAGCGCCAGTGTTTAAGGCTATGCCTCACGCAGAAGTGCCCTTGCTATCGTCTAAGCTTGCCCTCGTCCGCTCAGCCTGTTACCTTTGTTATATGACTGATAGCGAAGCATTTTCTCTTAAGGGTAGATTGCTGGTGGCGATGCCAACCATCGGTGATGAGCGGTTCGAACGGACAGTGATATATATGTGCGCCCATTCCCATGAAAAGGGTGCCATGGGCTTGGTATTGAACAAGCCCGTGGACGGCGTGGATTTTCGTGAGTTACTTTATCAGTTAAAGATTACCGAAGTCGCGATTGATGAACTGCCCGTGCAATATGGCGGGCCGGTTGAGAAAACGCGAGGCTTTGTTTTGCACACTACGGATTATAAGTCTTACGGGGCCTCTGCTGTGTCAGAGGAAATTTCGCTGACGGCTACCTTGGATATTCTGCGCGATATTGCAGCAGGTAGCGGGCCAGACCGTCATTTCTTGGCGCTGGGTTACGCTGGGTGGGCACCGGGTCAGCTTGAGGACGAGATCAAGGCGAATGGCTGGTTGATCGCTGATGGTGACGCCGCGATCGTTTTTGACAGTGCCATTGATGCAAAATGGGACCATGCGCTTGCGAGCATGGGCGTTTCGGCATCAAATCTCTCCAGTGAGGGCGGCCGCGCCTAACTTTTTGGTTTTTTGGGAATTTGTGCTGTTCGTTTGAATCACTTCGATAGTAGTGGAGATATAGAAGTATAAATGTTCTCCCACACAGGTTCTCAACTATGAACCTGAACCTGGAGGAGGCCGCGTAGGCATTCGCTGCTATTGGGTCTGAATCCCGCCTGCAGGCTTTACAACTTCGGTTCGGGCAGGCTCTGGAGGGTTGCTAGTTGGCGAAATTCTGCGGCGGCTTGGTATTGGCGCTTCCACGCTGACCTCACACTTGCGGTTTTGGCGGCGGCGGGGCTTGTGGAGCAGGAGAAGCGAGGGCGGACAATCAACTGCTGTGCTGCGTTTAACCGTATTGAGGCGCTAGCGGACTTTCTGGTGCGGGAATGTTGTGTCGATCAAAGCCAATGGGCGAAGGTGGCCTAAATATGTCGGGCCTTGGAATGAATGCCTTTCGGGATGTGAACACACCAAAGCTAGACCGTGTCTAGCTGGTGAGCCTTGCAGCCATCGCGTTGATTGCAATTTTTAAACCAGAAGATGTGCCGGACCGTATTGTGTTTGGTTAACAGCTCCTGCTCACACCATGCCCTATGTCCTGGATGCTGCCTCATAATCGTTGCTTTAGCAGCGACTATCGGCATTGGAGTGATGCGGGGGGTTGGTATTCGCGCGCTGCAAGGTGCGCGCGGGCTTTTCAATCCACTTCGGCTAAAGGTACCTGCCAACAGTTGTTGTGTCTGTGGTCCCGAACCGATGATACACAAAACAGTATGGAAATTCTGGCAGGAAAAGGGGCGGGTAGAGACCTTTGGAAAGGAAGCCGGAACCAACCTGCTGTTCCTGATCAAGTGGATGTTCTTCGGCCATATGCTAGAAGCCGTAATGGTCGCCTATGTGTCAGCGGGAGCAGCTATCAGCGACGTTGGCGAGGAAGGGGCGGACGCTATTTTAATCGGCGCTAGTGCGACCCACGGTTTTCGCCCGCTATATAGGGCACGCGTTTGTTGGGGCGGTGGCGGCGGGCGTACTTTATTCAGCGGCGGTTTAGGCAGCTTCTGCAAGGCGGAAGTCAAGGAACTCGAGCCTGTCCTGGCCCCAGAAGATTTCACCATCCAGGACATAGCTCGGAATGCCAAATACGCCTCGGTCTAGCGCTCGGTTGGTGTTGTCCTCAAATTCCTCTAGCACGGCGCTGTCTTGTGCGGCCTGCACAAGAACATCGCCAGGGAAGGAGCACTCTTCTGCAATGGCGGTCAAGGTTTTCCAGTCGTTGATATCGCGATCTTCCGCCCAGCAGGCGCGGGGTAGGGCGAATACCAAGGGGGCGGGGTCCCAGCCTAACCGATCCGCCGCAGCGACCATGCAAGCAGCGCGTTTCTGACTCACAGGATAATATGCAGGCTTCTCGGATAGCGGCAGCCCGTAGCGCTTCGCCCAGCGCTGCATCTCCAGCTTGCCATAGGCTCTGTGCAGGCCGGAGCGCGCTGGCGGATCATCATGGCCGATTAGGCGAAGCATCATTTCACGCAGATCAACTGGGAAATACCGGATAGTCGCCTGATTGCTGCCGGCGATTTCTTCCAGCCGCTTTTGCGCCAGGTACACCCAGGGCGAGTTGAGGCAGAAATAGTAATCAATAAACCGCTTTTCATCGCTCATGCCAGTTCCTAATGTGCGGGTTTTACGTGGCTTAGAATGGCTCTTTGACGTCATAGGCCGGTACCTGACCACGCATTGCGCGCTCCACCAATTCAAGCCGGTCTTGGCCCCAGAATGGCTCGCCACGAATGATGTAAGTTGGTGCGCCAAAGACCTGCGCGTTCTTTGCTTCTTCCGTCAGCAAATCAGCGCGCGCCTGAGCGGCAGAGGATTCTGCTTCCGTCGCTAACGCTGCACCATCTAATCCAGCGCTATCGGCTGCGGCGATCAATGCGGTTTTGTCACCCATATCTTGCTCGTCGACCCAGCAGCCCCGCATGAAAGCATTCGCGAGTTTGCCTGCAGCCAGGCCTTGCTCAGCAGCAACCATCACCATGTTGTTGCCGAGCGTTGGATCAACTGGGAAATGCTTTGGACGCATATTCAGGCTTGCCTTCCGGTAGTCGCGCCAGCGCTGCAGTTCAAACATCCTATACCGGCGTCGTTGATAGGGGCGCTTCGGTAAAGGAAGGCCACCAGATTGTGAGAATACTGCGCCCAAATCCACGGGCTTAAATTGCACCTCATAGCCAAGCTCATCTGCCAGTTTCAGGAAGGGTGAGTGGCCAAGATAGCTCCATGGCGACGTGATCGTGAAGTAATAGGGGATCTGCTTGTCGCTCATTCTGACATTCCTTATTGTATAATTTTCTGAAATCTTAGACGGGATCGATCGGTCCACGCTACCGGTTGGTCATCCGCACTACTTGCTGGGCGACAGCAGGTGAGGACGTGAGGCCCGGGGATTCAATCCCGAACAGATTGATCAGCCCGGGCGCACCGTGTGTTGCTGGGCCTTGTAGCATGAAATCAGGCTGCGACTCGCCTTGGCCATGGATTTTGGGGCGAATGCCGGAATATGCCGGCACCAAAGACCCGTTGGGCAGATCAGGATAGTAGGCGCGCACAGCAGCATAAAATGAGTCTGCGCGGGCAGGATCTATGTCGTAATTGCGTGCTGTGACCCACTCGATATCGGGGCCGAATTTGCACTGGCCACCAAGATCAACTGTGACATGCACGCCAAGCGCGCCAGCAACGGGCATTGGATAGATAAGTCGGCTGAATGGTTGCTTACCAATCAGGCTAAAGTAATTGCCTTTTGCCAGATCATCTTTCGGCAGAGTTTTGTGGTCCAAGCCTTCGATCATCCGCGCGATGGGGACGGCGTCTAATCCTGCTGAATTAATGACTAGGTCCGCCCCAAGCGTCATCGGCTCATTGCCGCCAACATCAAGCTCAACCCCGCCCTCTGGCCGCAGCCTGCCGCCAACCACCGGGGAGAGGAATGCGATCATGGCACCAGCGGCTTCTGCGTCGCCCTGGTAGGCCAGCATTAGCGAGTGGCTGTCGATCATACCGGTGGAGGGGGAGAGCAGAGCGCCAACTGTGCGCAAAGCAGGCTCCAATTTCTCGACCGTCTTTGCGTCAAGCAATTCCAGGTCATCGACGCCGTTATCAGAGGCCTTCTGTTGAATGGCTTTAAGGCGCGGCGCTTCGGATTCGTCAGTTGCGACGATCAGCTTGGTCATCCGCTTGTGGGGAATGCCGCGTTCTTCGCAATATTTGTAAAGCCAATTCTTGCCAGCAACGCAAGCTTGGGCCTTGAAACTGCCTGTGGGGTAATAAATGCCTGCGTGAATAACCTCACTGTTTCGAGAGCTGGTTTCGGACCCGATCATGTCCGCCGCTTCAAGCACGATTACCTCGCGACCCGATTCAGCAAGGAACTTCGCGCAGGCGAGACCAACAACGCCAGCGCCAATCACAATACAATCTACTCTTTCAACCATAGACATGTTCCGTTTAATCCTGGAGGTGCTTTACACTCTTTTCTAGTAGGCGCCAGGATCATCCGTCTACAGCAACCAAACCTGGAGCCTATTCTATGATTTTCGATATGCGTATTTATACCTGCAAGCCCGGCACTGTTCCTGCACAGCTCGTTCTGTATGCAAAGCATGGCTTGTCTGTCCAGACCAAGCATTTGGGCCAACCCGCGCTCTACGGCGTTACTGAAACTGGGCCTATCAACACTTATGTACATGTCTGGGCTTATGAGAACGCCGCCGACCGCGAAAAGCGCCGGGCCGCGATGCAGGCTGACCCCGATTGGACTGCGTTTCTTGGGATGACCAAAGAGGCAGGCTATTTGCTAGCTCAAGAGAACCGGATTCTAACAGCTCCCGGATTCTTTAACCTGAAACGGTAATGACGTCTCACTGCATCGTCATAGGGCGCGAGCGGGTTTTGACCTAGCTCGCGGCCTTTTCGGTTCATAGTGCATGCTTATTACAGGAAGCTTGATTTCGGCGCCATTGGCAAGCTGCCCAAATCCGACGTCGTTATGTGAGACCGGCAGACGGCAAGCTGGTGGCAGCCGTTCATGGGAGAGGCGATTGTCGGCGAGATGGCGGGTACGCAGCTCAAGATCGTTCCCTCGCGCATGGAATCTTTTGAACGGTTCCAGCGCCGTCGGCCTGATGGCACGATTTTGAAGCATAGTAATCCAGACCTTCGCGCGTACAGTCGTGATCCTTAAGCAGGCTACTATAGCGCTCTTGGGCTGTTCCTGTACCAGGGCGAATTGTCAGATAGCATTTTTCATTTGGCCGGGATCGTTGCCATTGGCGATAAGGCCTACGTCCTTAATCTGTTACGGCAGCGCGACGGGATTAAGGATGGCACGCTGATACTTACCTGGGAATCCGACCAGAACTCAGTTCTGGACGCCCCATTAATTGAGGAAGGCCTTTATGTCGGCAATGTTGTCGTGCAGGAAAGTGGTCCACATGGGCGTTGGACATCGCGCATGATGTAACGTTCGCGTTCGTGTTTCACGGTTTTAGACCGGACGGTGAAATCTTTGTGGAATACGCAGATGGTAAGCAGGTCGCGAAGTCCCTGGTTTGTCGTTGAATTCTCTCCAAGCCGTTCCAATTTAGCGTTTAGTACCTTATCATAGCAGTCAGAGCACTTTGGCAAGATGTGGAGAGCGAATGATACTTTACGTTCTATTGCGGCTACTTGTATTGGTTGCTTTGGTGATCATCGCCAGGTGGCTCGTTCGCATTCTCACCCGTAATTCAAGCTTTACAGTCAAGTTTCTGATGGCCTTCCTATTGTCGGGCTTGCTGGGGTTGGCGTTGGTACGATTTGGCATTCCAATCCCAATAAGCGCGGCATCTGCGGCTGCGATTTTGGCGGTTGCGCTTTGGGGTTCGTTCACCGGCACGTCTCAGGTTCGGACTGATTGGCTTGAGGCCCGTCAGGGCAAGGATGGCTCTGTTACCTCTGGAAGGGTGCTTGAAGGCCAATTCGCTGGCGCAGAACTAGATGAGCTGGACGAGGCGCAACTTGAGGCTCTTCTGCGCGAACTTGTTGCTGACGCAGAGGCCCGACGCCTAGTCTATGAATACATGGCGCGCAGATTTGGCGTCCGAAATCCTGCCTCGCTCGCAGACGCGCGACGCAAGCGTTTGCAACATTCAGATGGCTCCATGAGCAGGGCAGAGGCGCTGCAAATTCTCGAGCTTGATGAGGATGCGCAAGAAAATGACATAACTGCCGCCTATGAGCGCTTGACCGCCAAGGCACAAATCGATGGTAGCGGGGATCAGGCGAGAGCTAATGCGATTGAATGCGCAAAGGCAGTTCTTTTAAATGAATAGGTACGGATCTCGCTGTTTCTTGACTCTTCCACCGTATATTCAAGTGGATGAATCAGCGTCGCCAGAGCGGGTGCGGACTTGAGATTTAAAAGGGAAATCAACTAGATGGTACAACGCGTCCGCAAAGCAGTGTTCCCAGTAGGCGGTCTTGGCACGCGGTTCTTGCCTGCCACCAAAGCAATGCCGAAGGAAATGCTGCCTGTCGTTGATAAGCCATTGATTCAGTATGCAGTTGAGGAAGCCTTGGCTGCGGGTATCGAGCAGATCATCTTCGTAACGGGTCGAGGAAAATCCTCCATCGAAGATCATTTTGACTTCAGTTATGAACTCCAGGATACGCTGCTGAAGCGCGGTAAGCTTGATGCATTGACCGTGGCGACAGAGATGGTGAACCGGTCTGGTTCGGTCGCATATGTAAGACAGCAGGACCCGGCGGGTTTAGGCCATGCAGTATGGTCCGCGAGGCACTTGGTCGGTGATGAGCCGTTCGCGATTTTGTTGGCCGACGATTTGGTCATGTCCAAACAACCCTGCATAGGGCAGTTGATTGATGTCTATAACGAAACTGGCGGTAACACTTTAGCAGTGATGGATGTACCGCGCGAGCACACTGAACGCTACGGCGTACTTGATGTCGGCAATGATGATGGGCGATTGGCCGAAGTCAAAGGTTTGGTTGAGAAACCTGCGCCATCAGTTGCTCCCTCCACGCTTTCAGTCATTGGTCGCTACGTTCTGCTGCCGGAAGTTTTTGATATCCTGGCGTCGCAGGAAAAAGGCGCCGGCGGCGAAATTCAACTGACAGACGCCATGGCCCATATGATTGGCTCAGCGCCGTTCCATGGCCTGCGGTTTGAGGGTATGCGGTTCGATTGCGGGGATAAAATCGGCTTCCTGGAAGCCACACTCGCGCATGCATTGAGCCGTAATGATCTAAGTGCCGATGCGCAGGCTTTGATTGATGGGTATGCCAGTCTGTCCTCTAGGCAACAGGTCGGCTGAAGCAGATAACTCTACGCAGTCTTTGGTCGCTATAAATAAATTGGCTTTCAGGAACCGGCGCCAGGCTTATGAACAGTCGGGTAAGCCATGTTTTTGATCCAACCTGCCTCCGCGTATATGATTTCTGGGGCATCGTCGGCGAAACCCTGAGCGAGCAGAATGCCTGCACATTTGGACGTGCGTATGCCACGATGGTAAGCGCCGATGGCGGCTCGCGTGTGGTGGAGGGCTATCACGGGCGTCATAGCGCCTCCGGCAATCGAGTTGGCTCTTATGAAGGGCCTGACCCGTAGCAGTCTACTTGTGAGCTGGATTGGCCTTGGTTCGACCCCAACGCTTTAATTAGCCGTCTATGAACTCGAGACAGATGGCTACATTATCGTGACAGGTTCCCATAACCAGGCTGAATACAACGGGTTCAAGCTGGTTTTGGGCAAACGCGCGCTCTATGGCGAAGATATTCAGAAAATTGGCCAGATCGTTGCCGACGGTAATTACGAGAACGGTGACGGTTCATTTGATGACACACTTGTTGATGCGCCGCATATCGCCCGTATCGTTAAAGACAAGCCCATTGCTGCACCAATGTTAGTCGTACGGGAACCTCGCCATCGCGCACGGGCTTCCACCGTCCCAACACTGACTGCATTGTTGCCGGGAACCCATCATCCGGACCCCACCAAAGCCGAAAATCTTGCTCAAATAAAACAAGAAGTGAAGCGCACCCATGCAGATATCGATATCGCGTTAGATGGCGATGGTGGCGGAAAATCGCGTGATTTATAGCGAGGGGTAAATCGTTTGGGCAGACCAGCTGTTTCTTCTATTCCCACAATCCGTATTGGCTGAATGCTCTGGTGCCACAATTATCGCCGATGTTACCGCAAGCCAATCCTTACTTAACGGCGTGACAGATGCTGGCGGCAACGCTGTGCTGTGGCGGTCCAGCCATTTCCTGATCAATGCAAAGGTGGCTGAAACGGGCGCGCGGCTCGATGGTGAAATGAGTGGCCATATACGCTCGGCAGATCGCTAATAAGGGATTCGACGATGCGTTTTATGCTGGTGTTCGCTTGCTTGCTATTCTTACCAGTAGCGGGCGCACACTTGCCAATTGTCGGAAATCCCTGCCCCCGTTTTGAACAAGCCTGAACTACGGGTCGATCGTCCTGACACGCGCATATTTGCCGTTTTCGATGAAGTGAGCCAGCGGCTGACTGAAGCCGGTGCCAAGGTCATTGCGCTTGATAACGTCCGGGTGAAATTAGATGACGGATGGTGGCTGCTTCGCGCGTCGAACACGCAGAATGCGCCCGTTGCGCGTTGTGAGGCATCGTGCGCCGCTGGGCTGGCTACGGCAAATACAACGCACTCAGCTCAGCTGGCTGAAAGTGGCGTGACGCTGCCAGATGACTTTTAATCAGAGCGACACGCGCAGCTCTTCGACCTCACGAAAGCGAATGCGGCCTGCCAGTTTGGCTGGTGCATCTAGGTTGAGTGTCGGAAAGCGCCTGAATAGCTCCTGAAACGCAATCCGCGCTTCAATTCGCGCTAGCGTATTTCCAGCGCATATGTGTACGCCCAGGCCAAATGAAAGGTGCCGGTTCGGACGCCGTTCGATGTCGAACATATCTGGCTCTGGGAATTGGGCCGGGTCGCGGTTTCCTGCACCAAGCATCAAGTGAACAACGGTCCCGGCAGGCAATAGTACGCCCCCGATCGTTGTATCGACGGTGGATCGGCGGTTGTTGATCTGGATTGGTGCTTGATAGCGAAGGACTTCCTCGGCCGCACTATCAGCTAGACCTGCGTCTGCTTGCAGTTTTGTAATCTCGCGCGGATTGCGCAGGAACTCATGGATGCCGTGAGATATCATATTGGTTGACGTTTCATGGCCCGCATTCAGCATGAAAATGCATTGATGCAGCAATTCCAATTCTGTTAGCTTCTCGCCGTCAGCCTCTGCATCCATCAAATCTGATAGGATTTCGCCTTGTCGCCGGGTTGCGGGGTTGCGGCGGCGAAGCCTTATTTGGTCCCGCAGGTAGGCTTTGAAATCATCAACAGCCGTGCAGCCTGCATCGAACTGCACTTTTGATATCTTCGGCTCCAGCGCACCCAAGATCAGGAGAGCCCAGTCCCGGATCAATTCGCGATCTTCACTTGGCACACCTAGCATATCGCAGACGACCTCTACGGGCAGTTTGAACGAGAATTCAGAAACGATTTCCATCCCGCCAGCATCGTCAAGTTGGTCCAGATAACCCTTAACTAGCGCCGCGATACGTGGCTCAAGCATAGTCAGCGCTTTTGGCGTGAATGCATGTTGGAACAGCTTGCGGATACGTGTGTGGTCGGGTGCATCCCGAAAGACAAGGCTGGTCGTGTGATGTTCATAAAGAGAGGAATCGCCAAATTTTGGCTTAAATTCACCACGCTTTTCTGAACTCCACAGCTTTGGATTTCGGTAGACAGCGACCATATCGTCGTATCTTGTCAGCAAGTAGCTACCATCTGAATTTTGATGGACGGGGCTATGCGCACGCAGTTCTGCGAAATACGCGTAGGCGTTTGGCACAAAGTCATCGGGTAGGTTCAGGAGATCAAATGCAGCCATGATGGTATTTTTGCCTGTCGGTAGCTTCAGCGGTTTAGCCAACACCTTGTCATTGCAAGCGCCAAAATTGAAGCGCAGCTGAGATTCAATGGCTTCCAAACTTGCTCGCTATTTTAGGCGCACGATGACTGGGCTAGGCTAATCATCACGACAACGCTTACAGGTCTGGAAGTACTGTTCAATGACCACTCCCACTCAAGGCGCCCTTGATGGCGTCACCGTACTGGACCTCTCCACTGGTGAGGCAGGTGCCTTCGCCACGATGTTCCTAACCGATTGCGGTGCCCGTGTATTGCGCGCGACTGGCCCAGCCGCACCACTGCATCGGAATGGCGGGTTTGTCATCTGGGATCGGGGTAAGGAGGCGATAACGTTAGATGTCGACGCTGATGATGCAGCTGCGGCAATCGCTAAGCTAGCGACAGGCATTGATATCTTGATCGAGGATTTTGCACCTTCATCCCCGCGCCAGGCGCTTGTGGAGCGGCCAAAGCTGGAAGCGCTTAATCCACGGCTGATCGCGTGCTCAATCACAGGCTATGGCAAGCAAGGGCCGCTGAAAGATGAACCCGCACTGGACGACTTAGTCTTGGCGCGGTCTGGTGTGATGGGCGGGATGCCTGGATTCCGCAAAGCGCCCGTGCATGTGATCCACCCGCTGCCAAGTGTGGGCGCAGCACTATTTGCGGCTATCGGCGTCGCCTCCAGCCTGCTGGCTCGGGAAGATACCGGGCGCGGGCGGTTTGTTGAGACGTCAATGCTTGCTGGCGCGCTCTTGTATCACCCGAAGGTCGTCGGTGAAGGCATTGGGCCACATGAATTTCAAACACACCCATCCGGCAGTGCGCCGTTCTACAGCGTCTATGAATGTGGTGATGGAAACTATGTGCAGCTTGGCTGTGTGCATGAAGGCTTTATTTCATCGTGCGCAGGGTTGATGGGGATAACTGATCTGGTTGCGGAGCCGCGGTTCGATAAGGGCCGTGGCGGTCATACGCCAGATGATGTCCAGGAGATGCGGGACAAGCTGACGGCTATTATGAAGACCAGAAGGGCAGCAGAATGGGCTGCCGCATTTGAAGAGGCAGATGTACCATTTGCACCGGCTCGCTGGGCCGAGGAAAGCCTGAAGGACGAGCAGGTTCTTCATAACGGCATGGTCCATAATTCCCAGGACCCGAAGGTTGGCGAAGTCCTTCAAATGGGTTCTCCGATCCATTTCACCCAAACGCCGGCTGGTCCGAGAGGACCAAGGGCAGGGCATGCAACGCCACCGCCGGAATTGCCTACGGATGTGCGTGCTGCACCAGCTGCTGAGGAGCAATTGCCGCCATTGGCGGGCGTGCGCGTATTGGAAATCACTAACCTAATTGCGGGACCGACGAGTGGGCGGCTGCTCGCGGATCTTGGCGCTGAAGTGATAAAGCTGGAGCCACCTGCAGGTGATATCTCCCGCCCAATTGGCCGGACATATTTCTATAACGTCAACTTCAATAAGCGCTCAGTTTGCTTTGATGCAAAGAAGCCAGGTGCCAAGGAAGCTATCCAGGCAATTGCTAAAACTTGTGACGCCTTGCTTGCCAATATGCGACCTGGTGCGTCTGAGCGCATGGGCATAACGCCAGAGCTCAATCCCAGCCTGATCGAAACCCATCTGACGGGCTATGGATGGACCGGGCCATATTCTAAGCGCCCAGGGATTGACCCATTGGCGCAGGCGTTGATGGGCCTACAACGCGCACAAGGTGGTCCGGACAATCCACCATCTTTTCCGGCCCAGTTGGCACCGACGGACTATACAACCGGGGCAATGGGGGCGCTTGGTCTTATCCTCGCACTCTACCAGCGGAAGAAGTATGGCGTTGTGCAGCGAGTTGAGAGCAATCTTCTGAATGGTGGCGTCGTGCTGAGCTCCGCGTGGTTCAGCTGGTATGCCGGTAAGCCGGAACGCCCTTTGGCGGATCAGCAGCAATATGGGCTGCATGCTTGCCACAGGCTGTATCCGGTCTGTGATGGCTGGGTGTATGTGGCTGCGGACGATGACGCGTCCCAAACTGCGCTGCGGGATTGGGCGGGTGTTGGAGATGTCGCTGCTGAAGGTGACGGACATCCTGCGCAGTCGCCCTTAGCTGCCGAATTGGCGACCGTATTTGCTTCCAAGACCGTCACCGGCGCGTTGATAAGTTTGAAAGCCGCGGGCGTGCCAGCTGCGGAAGCACAGGCTGGCGACAGTCAATTGTTCCTGGATGATCCACACTCCCATGCGAATAATATGGTCGCCCATCGTCAGCATCCCAAAGTGGGAGCGATGCAGACCGCATGGAACTATATTCAGTTCGCCGACACTGCGTTGACGCAAGGTCGCCCAACGCCGCTGTTGGGTGAGCAAACGGCTGAGGTCTTGAGGGAATCCGGGTTGAATGAACCGCAAATCGCCCAACTTTTTGCCGATGGTGCGGCACTTACGGAGAGGCCAACATAATTGCGTCGCTCGTACCTGCATGCGAGGATAGAGACAAAGCTTTAGGAATTGAGGAGGGCTTTTATGGCCGAACCGATCACGTTAGAAATTTTCACGGACTACGTTTGACCGTGGTGTTACCTCAGCACGGTGCGTGTTGAAAAACTTAAAGAAAATTATGGCGTTGAAGTGAGATGGGTGCATTTCCCGCTACATCCAGATACGCCCTTAGATGGTCAGTCACTGGAGCAGCTTTTTGCTGGCCGTGGGATCGATATCGACGAGTCCTACCGTCAAATGAAAGGGCGCATGGACGCTGAAGGCCTACCATATGGCAAGCGCACTCACACCTATAACAGTCGCTTAGCACAGGAACTTGGTGCCTGGGCGGATACGCAGCACGGCGGCATTGCAATCCACGATGCGCTTTATCGTACCTATTTCGTAGACGCCAAAGACATCGGCAATGCTGACGTGCTGCTGGAAGTGGCGGCTTCAGTTGGTTTGGACGTCGACGCCGCCCGTGCTGTTCTTGAAACACGTTCATTCAAGGATGTGATCGATGCAGACTGGGCCAAATCCCGGCAATATGGCGTAACAGGCGTGCCGACGTTTGTCGCAGGCGGATACGGCGTGGTCGGTGCGCAACCCTATGAAAAACTTGAAGCTTTGGTGCAGAAGGTAGGCAAGGACTGATTGTCAGATACTGTTTAAAGCCCTCGGTCAATTTAACCCATGGGTTGGGGCCTATCAAATATTAGGAATAGAATGATCGTTAGCTATAACCCGGGAAAAAAGCAGCATGGCAAATCAACTTTTTTCACGGGAACGGTACATGGTGTTTCTGGTCTGTTTCGCGTAAATTATTTGGGCGGTACAGCGCGTGTATCACTGCATGAGGGGAACGAAGACACTTTTGTAGCCAGTATTGATATGGCGTCACCAATATTCGCCGTAGGTGTTGGTGCTGGCGGCCGCGATCTATTGGAGTTGCTCGAAACAGTCGAATTAGTGAGGCTGACGGCTGACGGCTGACACAGCTGGCCAGACCGCGGTTGCAAACGGTGACGGCACCGCATTTGGCGACGGGGTGTATTTTTCGAAGGAACTGTTGGCGACGCTGGTAATGATCAATTGTTTGGCCAATCTGGCGATGACCTGCTCGCAGTTGCAAGAGGCGACGATAGACTGTGTGGCGGTTTTAACAATGACCAATTGTTCGGTAACCAAGGCGATGACGTACTTAATGGTGGCGATGGCGACAACGTTCTAACCGGCGGCGCTAACGATGATAAATTCGCCGGTGGCGCTGGCAGTGACCGCTTTGTTGCTGGATCCGGCCTTGATATGCCTACGGATTTGCAGTCGGGGCCTGGTCTTGATGTGCTGGACCTTGGGATATTGGGGTTCGTTAATTAAGACGCAGTCTGGGCTATCACCAGCAATAATGCGCTCGGTGCCGTCGTTTAGATTTCAGACTGCAATACAATCAACATCCCAGGCGTTGCATCGGTCGATCTTAACGATAAAAATGTAGTGTTTAGCTAGAGGAATCTGCTAGCTCCAGGTCTTGGTCGGCGGCGATTTTATTTCGATTTGCACCGAGTCTTCGAGCGCTTCATGGTAGTGCTTGACTCCTGCTGGGTGGACCCATGCATCACCGGGTTCTGCTATCCAGCTTTCGCCTTCAATTACGACGCGGATGCGGCCGGAGACTAGGTAGCAGATAGACTCGTGGTCCGGATGGGCGTGTTCAGGGTCAACCAATCCTTGCGGGCGTTTGGCTTCCATAAAAAGCATAGTCTCGCCAACTATTAGGGGTTTGATTGACAGCCGCTTGTCTCTTGTACCTTCTTCATGGCCCTCTAACTTAGAGATGACTTCATAGGGAATCGAGGAATTCTTGGCGAACAGGCTAGAGGACGGCAAGAGCCGACGAGTCTTATTCGTCATGAGTAATCTCCTGAATTTTGTGCATCATAAGGCATACTGAATTCCTGCGTATGCTTTTGATTTAGGACCCGACCGAGAAGGGAACACGGCGTTGCACCAAATCGACTTTAGCACTGTCGTGCATATGCCGATTTGCTGTTTTGGCACCTGCAGGCGCGTAGCATGGCGAAATATATGCCGTCGGATGTACCGCGCAGCGTTACGGTGATTGTGAATGACCCAGAAGCATCCAAATGCCTCGATTATATCCGGCGGAACATTGATGCTTATGGGCCACATCAGCCACTGCTTTCAGTCAAAGGAGCATGGAATTTTCTGACTGAGCCAAAGGAATTGCCAGGATGGCTCTGCCAGCGGGTATTGAAGCTGTTAGCAGTTGCGAATGCCGCCAATGAATGGATGGTGCGGCTTGGAGGACCCTTTTTTGCCTTGCACAAGCGGCGTTGCGGTACATTCCTACAGGCGGAGCATGAGGCATTGATTCTTCTTTGGTTAGACCGAGAATTGCCGACAGAAGCTAAGGCTGAGGAATTGTTGGGGCCGCCAGCAATGGCTCCAATCAAAAAGCTGCCATGGTGGGTAAGGCTGCTTGGGCGCTAGAAATAACACTTGGCCTCCAAGCTGACATGGCCGTTGCGACCGACGATAGAGTGATCCAGCACCTCGATGCCGATAGCATCGCCAGCTTTTGTTATGTGTTTGGTTAGTGTCGCATCAGTTTTTGAAGGCTTCGGGTCGCCGGATGGATGATTATGCGCCAGGATGACAGCAGTGGCACCTAGCTCCAGTGCCCGACGGACGACTTCATGCGGGTATGCGGGCGCTTGGTCGATCGTCCCCTCGTCCTGCACCTCATTCCGGATCAGGCAGTTCTGCTTGGCCAGAAATAATACGCGGAATTGCTCAACCGTATGGCGCGCCATGGCGGAACGGCGATAATTTACCACAGTCCGGTATGAGGACAAAATGGAGCTGCGCATGTACTGCATAGCACGTGAGACGTTATGCTTCTGCCGATATTGTCTTCAACACAATCACTCCAGCGTGGCCAATGCCTTTGAGTTGAAATAGCTCTGACGGGGATGCGCTGACCGCTTCCGCGAAGCTACCAAAGTGGTCTATCAGTGCCGTAGCGATGGGCTTGGTATCAGCGCGAGGGATTGCCAGAAACAGGATAAGTTCTAGCAACTCGTAATCGGCTGCTACGTGGGCTTCGCCATCCATAAAGCGTTTGCGCAAACGTTGACCGTGGCCTAGCAGGGCCGACTTACGTTCAGGAACGGTCTCTTCCGCTATCTGAGAACTCAGCTATAGAGCGTATTGGTATGCCCGGCTGGGGACAGCGTGAAAAGCTCACAGCCATCTTCAGTGACAGCGAGCGAGTGCTCATACTGCGCGGAAAGTGACCGGTCGCGTGTGACTGCAGTCCAGCCATCGGCAAGGATTTTACAGTCTGACCGACCCGCATTCACCATCGGTTCAATGGTGAAAAACATGCCTGCTTCTAGTACAGGGCCTTCGCCTTTGCGCCCATAATGCAGCACACTTGGCGGCATATGGAATGTCTGCCCAAGGCCATGGCCACAGAAATCCCTAACAATAGTAAAGCGCTCATTCTCAACATAGGATTGGATTGCCCAGCCAATATCACCCAAAGTAGCACCAGGTTTGACCATAGCAATGCCGCGCATCAGTGATTCGTACGTGACATCCATCAGGCGCTGCGCCTTTACGGAAGGTTTGCCAGCGACATACATTCGCGAGCTGTCGCCATGCCAACCATCCAAAATGACAGTCACATCTATGTTCAATATATCACTTTCCCGTAATCGTTTCGGGCCTGGGATGCCGTGGCAGACCACGTGATTGATGGATGTGCAGATGGATTTTGGGAACCCCCTATAATTCAAGGGAGCCGGCACTGCGCCGCGCGTTGTGATGAACTCATGGGCGAGGCGGTCCAGTTTTTCAGTGGTCATGCCGGATTGAACATGGGGGGTGATGAAATCAAGCGTTTCAGCGCATAGTTTTCCTGCCCGACGCATACCGACAAAGTCTGCTTCCGTGTGGATGGTGATGCCATCCCGGTTGACCCGGCGTTGTTGCAGCGCGCTTTGGTTCATTAGTGAAGCTCCATATCCAAATTAGTCAATTGAAATAGGCAGCGCGCGGTCAAGCGTGATCCCATCCATCGTTATTGAGCATTGATAACATAAAGTTTCCACGCCTGCAGTCCGCGCGGCCCGATAGGCCTCGGCATAGGCCGGATCAATATCTTCAGCCAGGCGGAAAGTGCTGCAATCGCCGCGCTGTACAATGTAAAGCATGACGGCGCGATGACCAGATTTGACCATATTCGATAGCTCAACCAGATGCTTAGCACCGCGAGTAGTCTTCGAATCTGGGAATTCAGCCCTGCCTTCGCGTTCTAGGTGGACGTTCTTGATTTCGACATAACAATCCGGCTTTCCTGGATCAGTCAGAAGTAAATCAATGCGTGAATTCTCGCCATATTTTACCTCGCGGCGAATGCACCCATATCCTGCTAATTCCGGAATAAGGCCTTCTGGTATGGCGGCCTCGGCAATTGGGTTCGGCCGCCCTGTATCGATGCCGACTAGGCAATTCTCCAACTCAGTTAGCTCCCATGCGTAGGGTAGTTTGGCCTTCGGATTTTTTGCATGTCGGAGCCAGACCCGCATGCCCGGTTCCGCCAGACCCAGCATCGCGCCTGGATTGGGGCAATGAATTGTTATTGAGTCAGCATCTTCTGGCGCGTCTTCAAAGCGAATATCGGCCAAGAATCGCTTGTAACGCTTGATTAATTTCGCCGGCATCAGTGGCTGTTCAAACTGCATGAGACATCAGGCCTGTTAAAGGATGGGAATCGCACTTGGACCTTTGGATAAGCGCGCCTAGTATCAATGCCAAGTCAGCACCGTTCAGAAAGACCGCCGCCATGGCCGATCAAGATGCCGCAACAGGCACAGTCACAGCCGCAATGCTTGTGATTGGCAATGAAATCCTGTCCGGACGCACCCAGGACGCGAATATCAATTTTGTCGCGATAGGATTGAACAAAATCGGGATTCAGATGCGCGAAGTGCGCGTGGTGCCGGATATAGAGGCTGAAATCGTGGCGGCGGTCAACGCGCTCCGCACAAAGTTTGACTACGTGTTTACCACCGGCGGCATTGGCCCGACCCATGATGATATCACAGCGGAATCGGTTGCGGCTGCATTTGGCAAGGAAGCGAAATATCATCCGACCACCTATGCCATGCTTGAATCGAACTATAAAAAGTCCGGTCGCGAGTTCACTGAAATGCGGAAGCGTATGGCGCTGACGCCGGAAGGCGCTGACGTGATCGAGAATGATCTTGGTGTGGCTCCGGGGTTTGTGATGGAAAACGTTTTTGTGATGGCAGGCGTCCCGCAGGTGGCTCAGTCGATGTTCCGTGCTGCTGCGCCATTGCTTCGCCGCGGGCGTATGATGAGGTCCAGATCTATTGGCACCCATTTGGCGGAAGGCCTGATAGCAGCAGGTTTACTGGCAATCCAGAACGACTATCCAGAATCGGATGTCGGCAGCTATCCCTTCTACAACACGCCCGGCGGCCACGGGACGACACTTGTCGTGCGGAGCTTCGCTTCGACCGATCTTGACGGCGCGGGCGATGCCATCCTCAAACTTATTGCTGATCTGGAGGGTGAAGCGCTCTCGGACGAGCGGGGATAAGCCTATGAGCATTCTTGGCGCGATTTTAGGCGGTGCGGCGGGCTTTGCAGTTGGCGGCCCAATCGGCGCGCTTGTAGGGGCGGCTGGCGGATACGCCGTTCAGCGGTTCGGCGAAGGTGAAGCTGCAGACGCTGAGGCTTTGCCGCTTGGGGAAGATGCGACCAAGCAAGGCACGTTCACCATTGGTGTCATTGCGCTTGGTGCTAAAATGGCGAAGGCCGACGGCCGTGTAACGCCGGATGAGATTGCTGCTTTTAAACGCGTTTTCCGCACAGCCCCTGAAGATGAGAAGGATGTAGCGGCACTTTTTAACCGGGCGAAGCAGGATACGGCAGGGTTTGAAGCGTATGCCCGCCAGCTCGCCCGCGTTCTGGAAGGGGCGCATGAGGTCAAAGAAGAGGTCATTGACTGCCTCTTTGAGATTGCGATCGCGGACAGTGAGATTCATCCGAGCGAACTTAAATTCCTGGAAGATGTTGCGGACATCCTGGGCCTCAGCACATCAGATTTCGCTCGCATTCGTGCAGTGCACATGCCGGCGGATGGCGGTGATCCATTTGTTGTTCTCGGCCTACATCATGATGCGGGGGATGCAGAGATCAAAGCGCACTACCGCCAGCTTGCCCGCGATAACCACCCAGATAAATTGATCGCGGAAGGCCTGCCGGAGGAGGTCATTGCGGTCGCGAACCAAAAGCTGGCGCGCATTAACGCTGCTTATGACGATATCGCGAAGTCTCGTGGCCTTCGTTAACATCGCGCGGCGTCCAGCAGTTTTTCGGTACTAGATCATGGCCGTCGCCGCGCAAGTTGTAGCTGCTGACGATTTCAGCCCGGCCGCGCGATGGCTCGCCACGCTCGCGGTTTTATCCGCGTTTTTTACGTCCATTTTCACCGGCACCATGGTGAATGTTGCTGTGCCCGATGTGATGGGCGCATTCGGCGTGGGGCAGGGACAGGCGCAGTTTCTATCGTCAACTTTCCTGGCGATGAACACGACTGGACTGCTGGCTAGCTCTTGGGTGATTGGCAAGCTTGGACAGCGTAAAACGTTCATGTTCGTTATGCTCGGCTTCGCGGGTTGCAACCTTGTTTGCTATTCGGCCCCGACACTTGAAGTGCTGATTTTAGGCCGCGTGTTGCAAGGTTTTGCGGCTGGAGTTTTGCAGCCCTTGGTCATGCTAGTGCTATTCCAGGTGTTTCCAATGGAAAAGCGCGGGCTGGCTATGGGCATGTTCAGCATGGGGGTAACAGTTGCACTGGGGCTGGGGCCATCAATTGGTGGAATGGCGATTGACGCCGTCAGCTGGCGTGCGATTTTCCTGGCACCTATCCCAGCCTGCATGTTGGCTATCGGCCTAGGTGCGCTGTTTCTGCCGCCAGAGGAGCAACGCATGTCGACAGGCAAGTTCGACTTGCTAGGCTTCGGGCTGATCAATGCCACGGTATTCTGTTGGTTCACCATGTTAGGTAATGGCCAGAAGTGGGGATGGGCGTCTGATAATATTTTGCTGCTGGCTTTGGTGGCGATCCTAAGCGGCATCGCGTTTATCATGTCGCAGAAGCGGCCCAGTGCCTCACTTCTGGACTTGACCTTGTTCCGGAACGGAGCGTTCGTCGCAGCGTTGATCATGTCGTTTCTATTTGGTTTTGGTAATTTTGCGAGCGTTTACGCGTTCCCAATATTTGGGCAGATCGTGCAGGGATTCTCGCCGTCTGTTGCTGGGTCAATGCTTTTGCCGGGTAGCCTATTCGCAGCCGCTGTATTGCCGCTGACGGGCCGCGTCTCCGACAAGGTCCCTGCACCGTATGTGATGATACTTGGACTTTCGATCATCGCCATTAGCATGTTCATGCTAGCGGGTGCGGATACGAACACTGTCTTTGCGTATATTGCGTTTGCGCTCCTTATTGGGCGCGTTGGGTCAGCATTCGTATCACCAGCGCTGAACACCACGGCAATCGGTGCCCTTTCCCCGGCGCAGATGCGGCGAGGGGCAGGAGTCGCAAACTTGTCGCTGATGCTCGGTGGATCAACCGGTATCAGCGTTTTTGTTATTTTGCTGGAGATGCGGACAGAGTTTCACGCCGTTAATCTGGGTGCGACGCAAACGACAGCAAACGGTGCCATGATCGAGATGTTGGGCCGGGTCGCAAACCAACTGTCTGTCGCAGGATTGCCGGAGGCGGCGCAGCAAAGTATGGCCATGATCTATTTGGACCGTGTCGTTTCCGCCCAAGCACAGATGCTAGGCTTCCAAGATGGATTTGTAACGCTGACGTTGATCGCGCTTGCGCCGTTCATTCCAGTTGCCTATTTTCTACAGCTGCGTGCGCGTAAACCGTAGATTGGGTTCAGGCCGCTACCCGGTATTCCAACGCCCGTTCACGCGATAGCTTACGAACATGGCCTGTCCCTAAGACCCCTGGAACAGATTCAATGATATCACCAGCATCCAGCAATTTTTTCAGGTCAATGCCTGTATGAACTCCCATGCGGTGCATTAGATACACAAGATCCTCGCTGGCAATATTGCCCGTGGCACCAGGAGCAAACGGGCAGCCGCCAAGGCCAGCTGCGGAAGCGTCGAAGCTGCGAATGCCAGCGTCAATGCAGGCCAGCACATTGGCCAGGCCGAAGCCTGCTGTATCGTGCCCGTGAAAGATGAAGTCCGCATCGTCGCCAAACTGCTCCAACGCTTGCGTCGCGAGTGATTTAACCCGGTCTGGCGAGGCAATGCCCGTTGTATCGCTAAGTGCAAATTCCAGGTTCGAGCGGAATTTCAGCATGCGCTCAATATTTCGCAGGACAACCGTTTCTTTAGTTAGGCCTTCGAACGGGCAGTGGAATGAGGTTGCCAGGCCAATCCGCAGGAATAGTTTGTTATCAGGGTCAACGTCCTGGAGCAGGTATTCCAAGTCAGTGATGGAGTCTTCGGTTGGCCGTCCGACATTGCTTTGATTATGAGATGTGGACATAGAGATCACCATTTCCAAATCCATTACGCCAGCAGCTATTGCGCGCCGGGCACCCTTGGAATTCGGGACTAACGCCATGCCCATCACATCTGGCATTGGGCGCAGATTAAGGACAACCTCATCCATATCCGCCATTTGTGGGATCGCCTTTGGACTAACAAAGGAGCCTATTTCCATACGCTTGTACCCGGCGTCTGCCAGGGCGTGGATCAGTTGGATTTTGATGTCTGTCGGCACGATCGTTGCAATGTTTTGCAGCCCATCTCGTGGGCCGACTTCGACGATTTCAATGCTGTCCATAGTGCGCGTCCTCATTGCTCATCCGTTGGCGATTGTGTAGCGCTTCTGAACGTTCCGTACAAATGCTGAAGGCCAGTATGTCATACCAGAATTCCACTCAGCCGTTATCCGGATACCGTGTCGTTGACTTGACCCGTGTGCTTTCCGGCCCTTTTTGCACACAGATTTTGGGTGATCTGGGCGCAGATGTTATCAAGGTCGAGGCACCCGTCGGAGATACTGTGCGGCGGCAAGGCGATAGCCGGAATGATTTCAGCTGGTACTTCGCCAACTTCAACCGCAACAAACGCTCCATGGTGTTGGATTTAAAGACGGCGGAGGGTAAAGCGGCGCTGGACGCATTGATCAGCTCCGCGGATGCGTTGGTCGAAAATTATCGGCCGGGCGTTCTAGCCAGGCTGGGCTTTGGGCCAGATCGGCTGCAGGCATTAAAGCCGGGCCTTATTACATGCAGTGTTAGTGGTTTCGGCTCTGATGGGCCTTACCGTGATCGCCCGGCCTTTGATTTTATAGCTCAGGCCGTAAGCGGTTTTATGAGTTCCAATGGGCGGGAAGATGATCCGCCGCTTCGCAGTGGATTACCGATCAGTGACTTAGTGACCGGCATTTACGGAGCGCTTGGGATTACTGCCGCATTGCTCCGCCGGGAGCGGTTTGGCGGTCCTGAGCATGTTGATGTCAGCCTTACGAATTCAATGATCAGCCTGTTGGCTTATCTAGCGTCCAACTATTTTGCGACGGGCCGGATTACGCCAAGGTCAGGCAATGATCACCCCATTGCGGCCCCTTACGGCTTATTCAAAACAGCAGATCGCCCAATAGCGGTAGCACCCAACGATGACGTTTTCTTTGGCCGTCTCTTGGATGCGTTGGACCTATCGGCGCTCAAAGATGATCCCGATTTTGCGTCCAATCATTTGCGCGTGGAGAATCGGGATCGATTGAATGCGGCCGTGCTTGAACGCTTGGCGACGGCAGACGCAGATACATGGGTTGAGCACTTAAACGCCGCCGGTATCCCATGTAGTCATATTTATGACGTCGCTGGTGTTTTTAATGATCCGCAGGTCCAAAGTCAGGATATGCAGATTACCATTACACACCCGAAACACGGCGATATGGAGGTGCTTGGGTTCCCTATTAAGTTTGCTGCAGCACCATGTGACGTCCGCATGCCGCCGCCTGATTTGGGCGAACACACGGCCGAGCTGTTGGCTGAATTATATCCTTCTGGGGATTAGAATCTATTTTGCCGTCTCCAGGATGTAGCTGAACAGCCACCGCTTCTGGTCGTTACCTGCAACAGGTTCAACTCCGTGGAAGGATGCGTCTGTCTTGAAAAAGCAGAACGCCGTATTCGGGGCGTATTGCATTGTCGCCACGCGCTGGTGTTTATCGAAGCTATGATGTGGGCCACAGGGGCACGTGAAGTTCGGGACCTTTGGCAGATAGGGGGACATGCCTAGCTCTGTGTCTGACGCGGAGTGCGGCATGTAAAACAGCGCGGCCGAAACGCGTTCCACGCGGTCAGTATGTGGCCCAAGGGCATAATTGTTATTATCTGACAGCAACATCGGCGTTGCAGAGAAACGTATTGTGCCGACTTCGTTACCAAAGCGTTCGGCTATCTGCGTCAGGATTTTGCGCACCATGGTGAGCGCGAATTGTTCGCTGCGGAATTGCTGACTGATTTACTGCCAGAATTCAACAAGTTCGGGGTCGAGGCGGCCAAGTGCTTCAATGGAGAATTCCAGGACGCTACGCTCGCTTTCGGTTCCTGCGGCACCTGATACCCAACCCATATCGGTAATCGATGTGAATTTGGGGGGCTCCGGCACACACGCCATGAATTCGGCTTAGATGTCTACTAGAAATACTTCATTCCCGCACCAATGCGGGGACGTGTCCAAAGCGACGGGGGCATCTGCGATGTTTGCTGTCACAGCCTTAAACGCTTCAACGGCAGAAAGATCTGCAACCTTTAGGCCGACAGAGCGGATAGTGTTAGGAGCTACTGGTTCTTCTCCTGCTGGAATCGCGCGCAGCCGTTCGGCACCCTCCGCCTCGCGCCAGAATATGATATTGCCAGCTCCCTTAAAAAAAGGCCATCTGTCGGTAATGATACAGCACGCTGACGGTCGTCCGCATGGAAGCCAATTTCAGCCATATGTGTGGGGACTGCCTGGTGGACTGGCAAATTGCCATTGATTTCCACCAATACGTATTTGAGCGCCGGGTGGTGGGGCCTACTTGCCATTTCTGCAATTACGGCATGCTCCAAGCTGTCTAAATCAATCTTGATATGGGTTGGCGGCGGGGTGCCGCCTGCTTCGATTACTTCGTCAACTGGGGCGGCAAAGTAGCCTTGGCTGAATTGGACTTTTATTGGTGCCAGATTGGGTTCAACCGGTTCGCCGAATCTATTGCAGGAGCCGCCACCTTCAAACCGGCCAAGGTAGAATTTGTCGAAGCGCGCATTTTCAGCAATTGCCATGCAATAAGCTGAATCTGCTCAGACATGCCATTAATGAAAATGTTTTGATTTAGTAGTGCATAATTTTGTGATCTGGGCTCGAAAAAGATCACGGAAATTCTGCGCCTTGCCGAGGTCCATATGAAATACATGCCAACATTAGCGCCGATATCAACCAGCACATCATCTCCCGCGAATGTCTCAATCCACGCAAGCATATCCCGTTCTTTCGATTGGAAGGTCTGAACGCGCCATTGGGTGAGTTTGTTTGGCGTTGCATATTTAGCAGTACTGCCAAAATAGGGAATCTTAGAGATATCTAGAGTCGCCGCTTGCGGCTGGGCCGTAGTACTCGCTTGGGCATTAGCCGTGGCTTGCAAAATAACCACAGCTTTCAGCGAAATTACAGAATTCACGCAGACCTTGAACCGCATACGGTTAATGCTGAGCGAACCATGTTTAAACTGCGGAAATTGGCTACAACTGCGCTTGTGCGCCTACTGGCGGTCGGGCTAGCCTTTCAAGAGAGCAAGCAATCTAATATTTTGGAGAATGACGATGGGCCAAGCTGCCTATGATGTTGTTGTTGTTGGTGCGGGCAATGCAGCGCTCTGCGCTGCAATTTCAGCCCATGAGAATGGCGCACGGGTACTCGTGCTGGAAAAAGCGCCGGAGGACGAGAAGGGCGGGAATTCCTATTTTACAGCTGGCGGCTTCCGCTTCATGCACAACGGCCTAGAGGATGTTCGCGAGGATGTGCTGGTCGATATGTCAGATGAAGAGGCGGACAAGATGATCCTGCCGACCCATGACCGGCAGTTCTTTTATGAAACGCTAATGAAGGTAACGCGTGGCCAATCCAATGAAGACTTGGCCTGGACGCTAATTGATGGCTCCCGACCGGCGATGGCTTGGTTGCGTGAGAACGGTGTGCGCTTCATTCCAATGTATGGCCGTCAATCCTTTCTGGTCGATGGCAAGCAGCATTTTTATGGCGGCGTAAATGTTGAAGCAGTCGGCGGTGGCGCTGGACTGGTTGATTTTCTGATGAAGCGCTGCAGTGACCTTGGCATCGAAATTCGATATGGCACAGGTGCTACCAAGCTTTATCAGCAGGATAATTACCGGATTACCGGCCTGCAGGTTCGTGCACCCGGCGGGTATGAAGATATCGACTGCAAATCCGTAGTTTTGGCCTGCGGCGGGTTCGAATCCAACCCCGAAATGCGTGTGCGCTATCTGGGGCAAGGTTGGGATCTGGCGCGGGTGCGTGGCACCCGGCACAACACCGGCGACGGCATTCAAATGGCGCTTGATATTGGCGCTGTGCCATACGGAAACTGGTCCGGGTGTCATTCCGTCGGATGGGATATTTCTGCACCACCGTTTGGTGACCGCTGGGTGCTGGATAACTTCCAGAAGCACTCATATCCGCTCGGCATCATGGTCAATATGCACGGTGAGCGGTTTGTTGATGAGGGCGAGGACTATCGGAACCTGACATATGTCCGCTTCGGCAAGGCTATTATGAGCCAGCCACACTATACGGCTGTTCAAATCTTTGATCAGAAGACTGTAAGCCAATTGCGGGATGAATATCGCATCAAAGAGATCACGCGTGTTGTCGGCAATACAATTGATGAACTAGCGGAAGGTTTGGATGTTCCAGCCGACAAACTCAAAGAGACAATTGAGGCCTATAACGCGGCTTGCCCTGATCAGGCGACCATCGACGCGCAATACAATCCTGCCATCTTAGATGGCATTGGTACTAAGGGTATTTCGCCGGCCAAATCCAACTGGGCGCTGCCAATCACCGAACCGCCCTATGAGGCCTGGGTCACGACAACAGGTGTCACGTTCACATTTGGCGGGCTCAAGATCGACGATAAGAACACCGTGCAGGACAAGGCGGACCGGCCAATTCCTGGATTGTACGCTGCGGGCGAGCTAGTCGGCGGCTTGTTCTATGAAAATTATCCCGGCGGCACTGGTCTTATGTCGGGTTCCGTCTTCGGGCGCCGCGCCGGCCAATACGCTGCTGAACATGCGCGCACTCTAAACGCTTAAGGATAATGAATAATGACTGACCCAAATATGCTTGGATTCGTCGGCGTTGGCGTCATGGGCGAAAAGATGTGTCAGAATATGGCGATCAAAGCCGGCAAGCCTGTGCTCGCGTTCGACCAGAACAAGGAACCGTTGCAACGCTTGTCGGAACATGGCGTTGAAAGCGCAAATAGCCTTTCGGACGTGATGGCCCGGACAGACATGGTGTTCCTCTCGCTCCCTGGCGAGCCGCAGGTACGCGCTGTCGTGCTGGGCGAGGGCGGGTTGCTGAAAAACGCGAAGCCTGGTCAGATCATTGTGGATTGCTCGACTTGCCCTGTGGCTCTTGCCCAGGAGATCGCCGAGGCTGCAAAGGCCAAAGGTGTATTTTTCCTTGATGCGCCGGTATCCCGTGGCACGAAGGCAGCAGAGAACGGAACGCTCAATTTTATGGTTGGCGGCGATCAAGCCAGCTTCGATGTGGCCAAGCCATATATCGAAACCATGGGTGTCGACATCCTTCTTTGCGGCGGCCCAGGGGCAGGGCAGGCGGTTAAGCTGATGAACAATATGATCGTTGTTCAGACCGTGCGCGCGATCGCTGAAGCGCTGAAGGTTGCCCAAGAATCGGGCGTAGTTGATGGCAAGGTCCTGTTCGAAACATTGACAACTGGTTCTGCCGACAGCTTTGTTCTGCGCAATCATGGCCTCAACAGCATGTTGCCCGGCACACATCCGGCCAAGACATTCCCGGTCAAATACATCAAGAAGGACCTGGGCTACGCGCTTGAATTAGCAGAATCCTGCGGCGTTGTGATGACAGGAGCGGAAACGACCATGGACCTGCTGAACAAAGCCGAAGCCATGGAATTCGGCGACCGCTACTACACGATTATCATTGATGCGCTGGAAAAGCGGGCATGATGCGGGCTTTGAAAGCCTAGTCATTCTAATATGTCAGCATGCCGTAGCATTATGAGCACTAACTGCCAACGGAACCGAAAGGAATTTAGCCAATGAGCGACGTCTGGAAGATTTACGGCATTCGATACACGACCCAGCCGTCGCGCCCGGCGCATCGGACGTTTTTGTTTGGGGAGCCGGATGAGGAGACGGGCGGGCTTGATTACTATTCATGGGTTTTAGTCTCTGATAACCGCGCGATTGTGGTGGATACAGGTGCGGCAGAACAGAAGATGAAGGCCCTAGGCCGGGATTGGTTCGGCACGCCATATGCAGCGCTGAAGCGCCTGGGCGTGGATCCGGATTATGTGGAAGATCTGATTATTTCTCACGCTCACTGGGACCACGTTGGTAATCTGGGTGCTTTCCCAAAAGCGCAGTTTTACATGAACGACTTGGAGATGGAGAGCATCACTGGTCCAGATATGAGCTACAAGGTCATGCGCGAGGCCTACCATATGAATGAAGCGCAGGAGATCGCAGGGCTCGTGTATGAGGACCGGCTTACGTTCCTGCAAGGCGATGGGACATTTGCACCTGGGGTCGACTACACTTTGATCGGTGGTCACAGCGCTGGCCAGCTGGCGTTGACGATCAGTACCGAACGCGGGCCAGTCGTACTCGCGACGGATGCCATTCATTTCTGGCAGGAAGTTGAGCAAGAACGCGCGTTCCTGATCTTCCACGACCTTCGCCAGATGTTGGCTGGATATCGCAAAATGTACGTCATGGTTGGCGGAGACCTTGGGCGGCTTATCCCCGGCCATGACCCACTCATCGCCAAACGTTATCCTGTCGTCGAGACACTAGCGGACGGATCGCCGTTCATTCTAGATTTGGGCGCAGCACCGATTGCATGGTAGTTGTATGACTCATTACGCCTGTGAGGCGTAACCTCCTATAAATATGTTTTACAAAACGAGCCGCAGATACATGACGGGCGCGGGTACAATCAGTAGGGCAGGCGGACAAGTGTATGGACGAGAAACGCATCGTGGAAGCGGTAGATTTAAAAATTCATTTCCCGCTTGAAGACAACACGGTTAAAGCCGTCGATGGTATAAGTTTTCATATTGATCGTGGCGAGACGCTGGCTGTCGTCGGTGAGTCAGGCTCCGGCAAGTCTGTGACGGCCATGGGGCTGATGCGGTTGAATGATTATGCTGGTGGCAAGATCGTTGGCGGGTCCGCCCGTATTCGCCAGCCGGATGGCACGGTCGTCGACATCTCGACGGCTGATCAGGATGAGATGCGCCTTATTCGCGGCAACAATATCTCCATGATCTTCCAGGAGCCGATGACAAGCTTGAACCCCGTGTTCACCGTCGGCTTCCAGATTACGGAACCGATCATGCTGCACCAGAATAAATCAGAGGAAGAAGCCCGGGAAACGGCGCTGGAGATGCTCCGCCTCGTGCGTATTCCGGAGCCTGAAAAGCAGATGCAACAGTATCCGCACCATCTCTCCGGCGGTATGCGCCAACGGGTGATGATCGCGATGGCACTGTCCTGCCGCCCGGATGTGCTGATTGCCGATGAACCAACAACCGCGCTCGACGTGACCATTCAAGCACAAATCCTTGACCTCATTCGTCATCTCCAGAAGGAGATCGGCATGGCGGTGATGTTTATTACTCATGACATGGGCGTTGTCGCTGAAATGGCAGACCGCGTGTTGGTTATGTACAAAGGCAACGTGATGGAGGAGGGGACGATTGACCAGATTTACCATGCTCCGGAACACCCCTACACCAAGACGCTGCTCAGTGCCGTGCCAAAGCTTGGCTCGATGAAGGGCAAGACCAAGCCAGAGCCGTTCCCGGATATCGTATTTGATGAAAGCTTCAAGGCTGTTAGCTAGCAGGTTTTGATTTAAGGATATTTCCAATGAATGTGATAGCATCTGACGAACCAATTATTGAGGCCCGCAACCTCACCACTCGCTTCGATATCCGCTCCGGTTTGTTTGGTCGAGTGACGGGCCGTGTCCATGCGGTGGAAGGCATTAACTTCCATGTGCGGCCTTCCGAGACGCTATCCCTGGTGGGTGAAAGTGGGTGCGGTAAATCCACGACAGGGCGTTCGCTGTTGAAGCTAGTTGAGCCAACGCGCGGCCAAATCATGTTCGAAGGCAAAGACATCACGTCCTATTCCTCGAACCAGATGCGGCCGTTGCGGCCGCGCCTCCAGATGATTTTCCAGGACCCGTTTGCCAGCTTGAACCCGCGTCTCACCGCCGGTGCGTCCATTGCTGAGCCAATGAAGGTCCATGGCATAGCAGCTGGTTCCGAGCTATCAGACCGGGTCGCCGCATTGCTGAAGCGCTGTGGTCTGCCACCGGAATACGCACAGCGCTTTCCCCATGAATTCTCCGGCGGTCAGCGCCAGCGTATCTGCATCGCCCGCGCCCTTGGCCTGAACCCGAGCATGATTGTAGCTGATGAGGCGGTTTCCGCCCTAGACGTGACGATTAAGGCCCAGGTTATCAACCTGATGATGGAGCTTCAGGACGAATTCGGCATCGCCTTCCTGTTCATCTCCCACGATATGGCTGTTGTTGAGCGCGTCAGCCACCGTGTCGCCGTGATGTATTTGGGCCAGATTGTAGAACTAGGCAGCCGCGAGGCCGTATTCGAAAACCCACTGCACCCATACACAAGAAAACTCATCGCCGCAGTCCCCGTCGCTGACCCGCGCAATCGCAACCTAAACCGCGCGCTAAACGCCGACGAAATTCCAAGCCCCGTGAAACCCGTCGGCTACGAACCACCCGGCACCGCACTAGAAGAAGTAGAACCTGGCCACTTCGTAATGCCGCACTGACAAGTGCTTGAGGTTAGTTTCTGATGTGAATCTTTTTTCGAGGGGTTATGCGGACTGAGGTGATTGCCTCAAGTGTTTTGGGATTTGAAACAGCTTTTACAAGTTTTTCAACACACTGGTCAAAGTATTTACAGTCCTTGTGGGCCGTATTGTAGATAAAAAAAGTCACGAGTTTTTTTAGGAAGGTAATTGTTCTGCCGTGGACGGATTTTAAAATAGAACCATGGTTGTATACGGTTGTTTGTTGCAAAGTTGATACCAGATCTTTCTTGAACTCGATTTGCGAGCTCATTCACGCGATGAGGAAAATGTTCATCAGATAGAACTCGTTTTAACAATATATTATTGATTTTGTTGTCTTCGATCGATTGCGGAACGATAAAACATTGGTTGGCAGTCTGACGGGTAGCTGCACTTTGTGTATAGATAACATTCAAATACTATTCTGGATTCAAGCTTTCTGATTCGCTTGAGCCATCACCAAGCCTTTTATCACCTACATCTATCGTAGCAGGAATATCAAATTTATTGAGTTTTGTGAGTTGGTGAATTTTGAATTCACTAAATTGTAGTACGAACGAAAGGTTGCTCGATATATTGACTGACTGACTAACAAAAAGAAAATTTTTTTTGGAAATTTAAGCAGCAGGCCTGGAGAAAACCTCACCAACGCACATAGTCGAGAGAATATAGAAAATGCCGTTCAGGATACTGCGGTCATCTTTCCGCCGCGGGCCAAGCCCTTGCGTCGGCAAAAGCGGCGTAATAATCGCCTATTCTTCATCTGTCAGATCAAATCAGCCCATGATACCCTACGTCTTTAAATTGGGTAAAACACACCTTCGATAGAAAAATCAGGCCGTTAAATTGGCCTCAAAACCTAGAACTGGAAAAGCTGCTGCGTTGAAGTTTGCCGCTTGGTATCAAATATCTAAACGTCAAGGATTACAGCTTCTCGGGACTAGAAAAGGCTTTCACCATATATGTTATTGAGGCCTGTTTGTGGGTTGTCTACATTTTTATGTTTGTTGAAGTGATCAAGATCGTCAGATGCCGCTGCTGGCTCGGACTTGTCCTTCTTAACGCCGGTTATCTGTGCGCATTTTATTGTATCTTTTGGTCCAATCTTATTCTGCGCTCATATGTCTTAATACCGAGCTTCTTACGCCAGCATTTTTTTCACAATCCGCTTTTCGAAACAATTTACAGACCCTTTCCTTGGTGTTTCTTTCACCGTACACGTTTAGTGCGTGGTTCTTAAATTGATTACCTCGGTAACTCCGTCTCACCCATCAGCTCTAGATCAATTGCGTGGGCGCATTGTCGGCCTTCGCGGATGGCCCATACGACGAGTGATTGGCCGCGGCGCATGTCGCCGGCGGTAAAGACCTTGTCCATGCTGGTTTTGTAGCTAAACTCGTCGGCGAAGACGTTGCCGCGTGGGTCTAAGTCCAAGCCAAGCTCTGTGACCATGCCATCTTGCTTAGGTCCGGTGAAGCCCATGGCGAGGAGGACGAGGTCGCAATCAACGATCTTTTCCGTGCCTGGGATAGGCTTTGGGCCTTGGGCGGTCCATTCAACTTCGCTGATGGTCGCCTGTTTGACCTCGCCGTTTTCGCCCTTGAATTCCATGGTGCTAGCAGCAAAATGGCGGTCGGCACCTTCTTGGTGACTGGAAGATGTACGCATTTTGATCGGCCAGTCTGGCCAGACCAGCTGCTTATTTTCTGTCTCTGGTGGTTCTGGCATGATTTCAAGCTGGGTCACTGAAACAGCGCCATGACGGTTGGAGGTGCCGATGCAATCGGAGCCGGTATCGCCGCCGCCGATCACTAGCACGTTCTTGCCGTCAGCGCGGATGCTGATGTTGTCCGGGATCATATCGCCAGCATTGCGCTTGTTCTGTTGCGGCAGGAATTCCATGGCGAAGTGAACGCCATCCAGATCGCGACCGGTTACGGGCAAATCACGCGGGAATTCTGCACCGCCAGTTAAGGCGACAGCATCGAATTCTGCAACAAGGTCGGCAGCCTTAATATCCACGCCAATATTGACGTTCGGGCGGAATTCTACACCTTCTGCTTTCATCTGGTCCATGCGCCGGTCGATCAGGAGCTTTTCCATCTTGAAGTCAGGTATACCGTAGCGCAGCAATCCACCGATACGACTCTCTTTCTCAAACAGGACCACGTCATGGCCAGCACGCGCCAATTGCTGAGCCGCGGCCATGCCAGCAGGACCAGAACCAACAACAGCGACACGCTTGCCCGTCTTCTCATGAGTAATTTCTGGTTTTACCCAGCCGTTCTCAAAGCCTTTGTCGATTATCGCGCATTCGATGGTCTTAATGGCGACCGCATCGTCATTGATGTTGAGGACACAGGATTCTTCGCAAGGTGCGGGGCAAATGCGGCCTGTGAACTCTGGGAAGTTGTTGGTTGAGTGCAGGTTCAGCAATGCCTTCTGCCATTGCCCATCATAAACCAAATCATTCCAATCTGGGATCTGATTATTGACGGGGCAGCCATTGTGGCAGAACGGAATACCGCAATCCATGCAGCGCGCCCCCTGTGCCTGAACTTCGGCTACGGACAGTGGTTCAACGAACTCCTTATAGTGGCTAAGGCGTTCGTCGACAGGGCGGTAGGCGCGCTCAGCGCGGTCAAGTTCTAGAAATCCGGTTGGCTTACCCATGGGCCTCGCTCCCCTTGGCCGCACTTTCAGCCAGCATTTCCTGCAGGGCGCGGCGATAGTCTTGCGGCATAACTTTGACGAATTCACCGATAGAGGTATCCCAGCGCCCCAGCAGTTCCTTACCGATTGCGCTGTCCGTATAGTGAATATGTCGTTCTATCAGTATTTTAAGGCGTATTTCATCATGTTCAAGCATAGAGCCTTTAAAGTCATGGGCGGCCATAGCACCAGACGCTTTTTCAACAGTCTCAAGATCAACCATGGACAGATTACAACGGTCCCGGAAGCGCCTGTTCGGGTCATGGACATAAGCGACACCGCCGGACATGCCAGCCGCAAAGTTCACGCCAGTCTCGCCGAGAACAACGAGGCAGCCGCCTGTCATGTATTCCGCACCATGGTCACCAACGCCCTCCACAACGGCGAAGGCACCAGAGTTCCGAACGCCAAACCGCTCGCCACCAACGCCGCGCAAGTAGCATTCGCCTTCAATGGCACCGTAGAGGACTGTGTTGCCGACAATGATATTATTCTCAGCCTTATAAGGTGAGTTTTTTGGCGGATAGATTGCAATGCGGCCGCCTGAGAGGCCTTTGCCTACATAGTCATTGGCCACACCTTCAAGCTCAATCGACATGCCGCGTGTTGCAAACGCACCGAAGCTCTGACCGCCGACGCCTGTGGCTTTGATGGCGATGGTGTCCTCTGGAAGGCCGGCATGACCATAGAGTTTGGCGACTTCGCCAGCGAGCATGGCACCTACAGTCCGGTTCACGTTCCCGACTTGTGTATAGATGACAACAGCTTCGCCGTTCTCAAGCGCTGGCTTGGCTTCGGTGATGAGTCTGCGATCAAGCGCTTTGTCGAGCTGATGATCCTGAACTTCACAGTTAAATGTGTTTACGCCGGTGCCAGGAGTTGGTTTGTAGATTAGCCGGGAGAGATCAATCCCATCTGCTTTCCAATGCTCCGCAGCGTCCCGCATATCAAGCTTCTCAGTAGCCCCGATGAGTTCGTTCACCGTGCGCACGCCAAGCTCGGCCATGATTTCACGCATCTCCTCCGCCAGGAAAAAGAAGTAGTTGATTACGTTTTCTGGCGTCCCGGTAAAGCGTTTCCGAAGTTCCGGGTTCTGGGTCGCGACGCCGACAGGGCAAGTGTTCAGATGGCACTTCCGCATCATGATGCAGCCCATGGAAATCAGGGGTGCTGTTGAGAAACCAAATTCTTCGGCGCCCAGTATCGCGCCGATAATGACATCCCGGCCTGTACGAAGCCCGCCGTCAACTTGCACTGCAATCCGGCCACGTAGCCCGTTCAGGACGAGCGTTTGGTGGGTCTCAGCCAAACCGATTTCCCAAGGGCTCCCAGCGTGGGTCAGGGAGGTAATGGGGCTAGCACCTGTGCCACCCTCAAAACCAGAAATAGTCACATGATCCGCCCGCGCCTTCGAGACGCCTGCCGCTACGGTGCCGACGCCAACTTCTGACACAAGTTTTACGCTAATTCGGGCGCTTGGGTTGGTGTTTTTGAGATCATGAATTAGTTGCGCCAAGTCCTCAATAGAGTAAATGTCGTGATGGGGGGGCGGCGAAATTAGGCCAACACCTGGCGTTGAATGCCGGACAGAGGCAATGTTCCGGTCGACCTTATGACCAGGCAATTGCCCGCCTTCACCAGGCTTGGCACCCTGGGCCATCTTGATCTGGATATCATCTGCGTTAGCGAGATATTCTGTCGTCACCCCAAATCGACCACTGGCGACCTGCTTAATGCGGCTCCGCATGCTGTCGCCGTTTGCCATCGGGGTAAAACGATCAGGTTCTTCGCCGCCTTCACCGGTGTTTGAGCGTCCGCCCATCCGGTTCATGGCGATCGCCAAAGTCGTGTGTGCCTCGCGGCTGATAGAGCCAAACGACATAGCACCAGTAGAGAAGCGCTTTACGATTTCCGTAACCGGCTCAATCTCATCGAGCGGAATGGGCTTATCCGCGTAGTTGAACTTAAATAAACCGCGCAGCGTCAACAGGTTCTTGTCTTGCTCATTGATAGAGGCTGCAAATGCCTTGTAGTCCTCGGTATTATTCCCACGAACTGCATGTTGCAGGTTCCGCACACTGGCGGGGTTCCAGGCATGTTTTTCTCCACGCAGGCGGAAGGCGTACTCACCGCCTACGTCCAGCATGTCCTCCAATGTCGGATCATCACCGAATGCACGGGCGTGGCGAATAACGGTTTCCTGGCCGACATCTTCCAGGCTAATACCCTCAACAGATGTTGCTGTACCGGTGAAATAATCCTCCACTAAGTCGGTCGATAAGCCAACAGCATCAAAGATTTGTGCGCCACAATAGGATTGGTATGTGGAAATGCCCATTTTGGACATCACCTTCATAATGCCTTTGTTGAGCGCCTTCGTGTAGTTCGCAAAAGCCTTCTCAACTGTGATGCCCTCAGGCAGCTTAGGTAAGAGATCGCGGATGCTTTCGAACCCTAGATAGGGGTTGATTGCTTCAGCACCATAGCCTGCTAAGACACACATATGGTGCACTTCGCGGGCTTCACCGGTTTCGACCACAAGGCCAGTTTCGGTGCGCAGCCCCGTGCTTATCAAGTGATGGTGCACAGCAGAGCAAGCAAGGACAGACGGGATTGGAATGCGATCTGCACTCATTTCGCGGTCAGAGATAATCAGGATGTTGTAACCGTCATTAACGGCTTTCTCAGCCTCATCTTGCAGCCGCTTCACGGCACCTTTTAGCCCGCCAACCGCTTGTTCGGCCGGCCATGTTGCGTCGAGCGTGCGCGTCTTGAATGCGTCACCAACAAGATCAGTGACGTGGCGAATTTTCTCAAGCTCTTCATTTGTGAGGATAGGCTGCTTAACTTCTAGGCGCCAATGTGGGTTATCGGCCTCATCGCCAAATCCAAATAGATTCGGGCGCGGGCCGATCATGGAGACTAGCGACATCACCACTTCTTCGCGGATTGGATCAATCGGAGGGTTGGTGACCTGGGCAAAGTTCTGCTTGAAGTAAGTGTAGAGCAGCTTAGAGCGGTCTGACAGTACCGAAATCGGCACATCTGCGCCCATAGAGCCAAGCGGATCATCGCCCGAAGCAGCCATGGGTTCTAGGAAGAATTTCAGGTCTTCCTGGGAATAACCGAAGGCTTGCTGCTGGTCGAGTAGGGGGATCGTAGATACAGGAGCTTGTGCTTCAACTTGGTCAAGGTCCTCTAGGCGGAACTGCGTCTTAGATAAAATTTCCTGGTATGGCTCAGCCTTAGATAGCTTTTCCTTGAGCTCCAGATCATCAATAATCCGGCCTTCTTCCATATCGATCAGGAACATCTTGCCAGGCTGCAAGCGCCATTGGCGTGCGATCTTTTCTGGCGGGATATCAAGGACACCAATTTCCGAAGCCATGACAACTTGATCGTCGGTGGTTACAAGGTAGCGGGCAGGGCGAAGGCCATTACGGTCCAACGTTGCGCCAATCTGGCGCCCATCGGTGAAGGCGACTGCCGCTGGTCCGTCCCACGGCTCCATAGCCGCGGCGTAGTACTCATAGAACGCTCGTCGTTCTTCGTCCATCAGAGGATTTCCAGCCCAGGCTTCCGGGATCAGCACCATCATGGCATGGGCCATCGAATAGCCGCCCAAGGTTAAAAGTTCGAGCGCGTTATCGAAGCTTGCAGTGTCTGATTGGCCATGGGGAATAAGCGGCCAGATTTTATCCAGGTCATCGCCGAAAACATCGGACTTCATGGCGTGCCGACGCGCGGCCATCCAGTTAACATTGCCGCGAAGCGTGTTGATCTCGCCATTGTGGCAGATCATCCGGAAGGGATGCGCCAAGCGCCAAGATGGGAACGTGTTGGTGGAGAAACGCTGGTGCACAAGTGCCAGGGCGGAGATGAAGTTTTCGTCCTGTAGGTCAGAGAAGTATGAACCCACTTGGCCAGCCAGCAGCATGCCCTTGTAGACGATCGTGCGGGAGGACATCGAGCAGATGTAGAAATCCTGATATCCAGGAACTTTCTCGAGGGTGGATTTATTGCCCAGCATCTTGCGGATAACATAAATCTTACGCTCAAAGGTGTCTTGATCGAACCCAGAGCCAATCCGAGAGATGAAAATTTGGCGGGTTACTGGTTCGCTGGCCTTAACGGTATGCCCTAGGCCATCGTCGTTTACAGGGACATCACGCCAACCAAGCACGGTCATGCCTTCGCCCTCGGCGAGCGCTTCCATCTGTGATTCGAGATCTTTGCGCGCCGAAGCGTCCTTAGGCAGGAACATCTGCCCTACGGCATATTCGCCTTCAGCCGGAAGATCAAAACCGAGATCGAGTGAGCGGAAAAAGGCATCTGGAAGCTGGGTGATGATACCAGCGCCATCACCGGCCAGCGGGTCAGCCCCAACAGCACCACGGTGGTCAAGCTTTAGGAGAATCTCGAGGCCTTGCTCAACAATACCGTGCGATTTTCGGCCCTGGACGTCTGCAACAAAGCCGACGCCACAGGCGTCATGTTCGTTTTGGGGGTCGTACAGACCCTGGCGCTCAGGCGTCATTGACACAGGCTAAATCCTTATATTCACGGTTGCAATTCGCCTAGCGGCGGAACGCGCAGATCATAGGGCGAGTTTCAGGCGTGCCGGCCTCGTTAGCAGCCGGAGCGGGACGCACCCAGCTCTCCGCTACTTGTGCCGTAACCCCCTCATCACCCGCGGTTACCCCCTTGCTGCAGCGCTCACCGGCAAGGCGACTGAGCTTCAGCCGCTGCACCAACCGCATACAGCCAGATAGCCCCGGCATGCGTTGGGGTTAAGTGCGGCTATCCACAAAGGAACACATCTTCTACCTAATAATGACCGGCCCGCCAAGCATTACCGCTGCATTCAACCCGCGACCCATTAGCCCCAGACCAGAGAGTCAGCCTTCCATCATGCCTGATGTGCTGAACCCACCGTCCGCGCCCCAAACTTGGCCGGTTACGAAGGTGGCCTCGCCAGATGCAAGAAAGGCTGCGACAGCGGCGACTTCTTCCGGCTGGCCAAAGCGTTTCAAAGGCATACGCATCGCGACACTTGGTGGCAATTCCGCAGTTTTGGTAACGCGGGTACGGGTTGGCCCCGGTGCCACGCAGTTCACGCCGATATTATGCTCTGCCAGTTCTATAGCCATGGATTGTGTCAGATTGATGATGCCGGCCTTGCTTGCTCCATAGGCTGCACGTCCACGCCCACCAAAAAGACCGGAGTTTGAGGAAACCGTTACGATTCGCCCGCCTGTGCCTTGGGCAACCATTTGCTTGGCTGCTGCCTGGGCACAGTAGAATGTGCCTTTGAGGTTGATAGCGAGCACACGTTCAAAGAACTCGGGCGTCATGTCGAGGAATGGCGAGCGGTCTGTCACGCCGGCATTGCAGATCATCATATCAATCTTGCCCCAACGGCTAACGACTTCACTGACGGCGCCTGCTGCTGTTTCTGGCCGGGAGACATCACCCTCCAGGCCAACCGCACGTCCGCCCGCTTGCACAATAGCGCCCGCGAATTCAGCTGCAGCATCGCCCTCGCGGTCGAGGAGGCCGATTGCGGCACCTTCAGCCGCCAGGCGGTCAGCAATGGCGCGGCCGATACCGTTGGCCGAGCCACTGACGATAGCGACCTTGCCTTCAAACCTATTCATCTAATTTCTCCTGCCGCTTTATGCGACGCCAAGGCGTTTTTCTTCTTCCCCGAATACAACGGCCACACGGCCAATCGCCTTCCTGCCCAGCACCATGTCCATTGCTTCGCGGAATTGGTCAAGCGAATAGGCGGCTGCGAGTTCGGGTTTGATCTTACCTTCTGCGTACCATTGGCCCAACTGTTCCATCATTGGGCGGAGGCGGCCCTCGCTTTCGTAGCGTGCATCATGGGGTGACCAGCCGCCATAATAACCCATATTCAGGCCGGTGACGCTGATATTCTTTACCAGCAAGATGTTTGCAGGGATGTCTGGAATTGTGCCGCTGGCGAATCCGACGGGCATAATCCTGCCTTCGACTGCCATGCACCGAAGCGATTCTTTGAATATATCGCCGCCAACGGGATCATAGCATGCGTTGACGCCTTTGCCGTCTGTAAGCTCCATCACAACTGGGCGAAAATCCTGCTCGCGGTAATTAATGACATGATCAGCGCCATGCCGGCGAACAATCTCCATTTTCTCGCCAGATCCAACGGTCGCGACCACGGTAGCGCCCAGGATTTTTCCGATCGCAACAGCTGCGATGCCAACCCCGCCAGCCGCACCATGTACCAGCAAAAAATCACCCGCTTTGACGTTCAGCAAATGCTGCCAGGTGAGCGCTGCTGCAGACGTGCCGTAAGAGTTGGTGATCGATATTGCGTGGGCATATTCCATACTCTCTGGCATTGGATATGTGTTGACCTCTAGGGCTGTTGCTTTCTCCGCGAGGCCGCCCCAATCGACCATAGAGAACACACGGTCACCGATCTTGAAGCGCGAGGCATTGGGGCCCACAGCCTCAACAATACCAGCAATTTCGGATCCTGGCGTGAAGGGCAGGGGTGGCTTTCGCTGATATTTCCCCTGCACGACAAGGCTCTGCGCGAAGCTAACGCCAGCCGCCAAAACGCGGATACGCAGGCCCTTTTCTGGTGGTGTAGGGTTCGGCAGGTCTGCGATCTCAAGATCGTTGAATGGCATCCAGTCCCGGCAATACAGTGCGCGCATGATATTCTGCCCTCTTCCGCAATTGATTCTCAGGCGCTAAGCATAGCTGCATGCGAGGTTACTACGGTATAGGCGTTGAGGGGCTGAGCAAGGCTCAGAACCTCGGCGCATTGATGCGGACGGCGCACGCCTTTGGCGCGCAGTTCCTGTTCACCATTGGCGCGACTTACAAAACTAAGCATGGGCGGCAGGTCGATACATCCAGCGCCACGGATAATCTGCCCCTTTATGAATTCAAAACCTTGGGCGAATTGATGTTGCCCAAGGGCTGTGACCTGGTCGGTATCGAATTGACGGATCATGCGATTGAGCTTCCAAGCTTCCGCCACCCTGCGCGCGCCGCATATGTATTGGGCCCGGAACGCGCCAGCCTATCGCCGGAGCTAACGGCGCAGTGCGAGTATGTGATCAAGATACCGACAAAGTTCTGCGTAAACGTAGGCCTTGCGGGCGCGCTAGTTATGTATGACCGCATGATCTCCATGGGCCGCTTTGCCGAGCGCCCCGTGCGGGTGGGCGCGCCGACCGAGCCGAAGAAAGAGCACGTTCATGGCAGGCCAAAGCTCCGCCACTTAGCGCGGTCTAATCAGCGCCTGCTGGGATAGGTGTTTTGGGTTCAGGTGTTACCGGTTCATCTGACTCCATGTCGCCGCCAGGAAGAATCAGCGCTGCCAGCACCGCAATGATGGCTGCCAACGCCATCACTAGAAAGGCATAATAGAAATCGCCTGTCCGATCGAAGACCTCGCCCAGCAACGGTACGGCGATCACCGCTGTACCCAACGATAGGGCAAAACGGAAGCCGAATGCAGTGTTCACCCAACGCTTGGGCACATAGCGTGAGAACAGGAAGTCCGAGACTGGTTGGTTGCCGACTGTAACCATCATGATCAGCCACAATGCCAAAATCATAAGCTCATTCGTTGCAAACGCGGCCAAGAGCAGGGCGGGGGTCATCAGCGCATAAATGCAGATGAATAGCCACTTCAGCGGAAATTTGTCCGCCAGAAACCCGCCTGCCAGCTGCGCAAGCGCGCCGATAAAGAAAATGCACGACGCGATGAACCCAGCGCCTTCAGCGTCGCTAATCCAGTCCACCCGCGCCTGCAGGATTTTTGGTAGGCCGATTGTCATGCATTGGAATACGAGCCCGGCGCCGAGCGTCATAAGCGATAGCGCGCCCATGATCTGCAGGAATTTGCCAATGCCAAGGGCGCGGACCATTTCGCCAAGGCCCTCTTTTTTTTGATTGTTTATCGTCAGCAATCTACGCGCTGCATTGGTTTCAGCGGCTAATCGCCCAAAGCGAGCGGCGAACCAAATGCCAAGCAATACACTAAGCACGCCCGGAACCACGTATGCCATACGCCAGCCCGCGACGTAGATCATCAGTGCTGCGACGCCGCTGGCGAGCGCCATACCATAGCTGCCGAATACGCCATTTATACCCAACATCCGGCCACTTTTTGAACCGGCGACGCGCATCACCATCGGTATGCCGACGGGATGGTAGACCGATGCAAACAGACCAATGCAGGTCAACGCAATGAACATCTGATCAGGTGTTTGCGCAAGACCTGCGCCCATCGTCGATAGGCCAATGCCAATTAAGAATACCGTGAACATGCCGATGTCGGACCACTTGTCTGCCAGCCACCCAGCAAGCGGTGCGCCCAGGCCGAAGAGGACAAGACCCAGCCATGCAAGGCGCACACCTTCATTAAAGGACAAACCAAATTCGCGTTCTACTTCCAGCACCACAACGCTGAAAAGTAGAATGAACATGTGGTCGAACGAATGGCCGACGCACAAGAATGGCATTGGACCGCGGAAGAAGGCGCGCATATGGGGCTGTCCCATGGAAATAATTGGTGATCTTTCGCAGTATAAGTCCAGTGCTGCACTCTGGTCGAGCCAGCGAAATCGCACGGCATGTATGCAGCATGTATTAGCCCCAAAAAGAAAGCGACCGCTCTTGCAAGCGAATTTCATCAAGATGATTAAGAGATTGATCTACGTGACTATTTCAGGTTAGCCGCGCGGAATGCCTCCCAAAATGCCGGCCACTTGTCTTCTTTGATGCTCTTGACTTTCGCCTTTTCAGCGACGCGCATGTCATTGAATTAGGCACGTGCATTCTCCCAAGCTTCAATCACAGCCGCTAGGCGTGCGCTGCGCGTGTTCTGCCAAGCTTCACTTTCAGCTGTCCAGTAGCCTGTTTTCTGCATATAACGCACAGTAGCACGATGAGTTTGTGAATCATAAGGAGGATTAGCAGATTTTTTTAACTTCCCAGTTGAAGGAAGAAGCTGTTTCGTTTTTGTATTCATCAAACGCCATGTCAAGGGCTTTAAGCATGTTGTATAATACCTCCTCAGACGTACGGGCATAGTTCGTGATCATTGGATAGCGATAGCCAACGAGCCAAACATGGTTTTCAGCAAATACAACAACGCCACGCGTTTTCTGAAGCGATGAGGCGAAGGAAACAACGTCGGTCACGGCTTTCCAACCCGATGTGCTGCCTGGGCGGAACTGCGGCCAATGCAGGCCATGTGGGCTTGCTTCGATCTCAAGCATGTTGGCGGAAGACGTGACGGAGCCAAACGCATCGAGCTGACCAGCGATCAGTGCGGTTTTCATGGCACCGTAGGAGCCAAACCAAACCTGCTGAAAGTCATCAGGCGTCAAGCCGCCGAAAGCGAGGTAGGTAGCGTTTTTGACGTTCATGGAAGGATTGCCCTTCACGAAGCCAACGCGCGTGCCTTTAAGATCAGCAATCTCAACGACACCAATGTCTTTAGCGACAGCAAAACCAACGGTCGCGATCCGCCCGGCGATGACGCGGATGTCTTGTGGACCCCAGGCTGGCACTGCGAAGTCATAGGTGCCTTTGACTGCGAAGAACGCTTCGTTGGCGAGGTAGCCGTATTTGGCTTTACCTGTGCCGAGCGGCAGGAGACGACCGACATGCCTGACGGAATGATGTGGACGCGGGCTTTGTATCTCTTCTGGAACGCATTTGCGATGCCAGCGGCTTCAGCATAGCCTGACGAACTCAGATGATAGGAGGTCCACACGTTGGAGCGCGGCGGTTTGGGCACGTGCCCATCAGCAACGCCGACGCCAGTAAATGCGGCAAACCGATACGCCAGCGGCGAGTGTACGAGTTATACGTTCCCTCCAGGGTTATTAATAAACGGATTCGGACGCAACAAGCGCCAATTCACCCCTAGCTAGCGCCACATATGCCATTAAATATGAAACGGGGCCCCTGAAGAGCTTATTCACGGAGAATCTTTTTCGCCCTAAAGTGATCCAAGCGTTGTCACGATATGCTTGATTCCGATGACAGCTAAAAGTGTCAAAACTAACAACCTAAAGCGTTGAGGTGAAATTATTTTTCGTAGTTTACCGCCTGCCCACATGCCCAGTAAGGCAGGGCCGCACGCCGCTACAGAGGCGTAGAACACCCATGCTGGAAAGGCACCGAGCAGCGCATAGAACAAGCCAAGTGCTGAGGCTGTCAAAAGTAGTAAGATGCCCATCGACCACATATATGTCTCACGCGGCCAGCGGTGTGAGAGCAGGAAAATCGCTAGGATGGGACCAAATCCGCCAGTCATTGACCCGATAAAGCCTGTGAACGCGCCAGCAGCCAGGCCAAATAGGTTTCGTCCACGTTTCGGCGCTTCAGGATCAATCTTAAAAAGACTGAGAATGACGAATCCCAGGATGAGCACACCAAGAACCCCGAGCATTAAGGCTGGGTCAGTCGCGACCGCCAAACTCACGCCGAAATAGGTGCCAATTAGTAGGCCAGCAATAATCGGAGTTAGTTTTTTGATTGGCATGCTGGAATGCCGTGTTTCAGTCACCTGATAAACATTCGCCACAAGCGCTGGCATCATAATCATCGGCGTTGCGTCCTGCACAACAAGGACCAGTGACATGATCGCAATGGCAACCAACGGCATGCCCATGCCGGTGACGCCTTTGATGACGCAACCTGCAAAAAAGGCAAAGCCGATAATGGCTGCTATTTGAGGGTCTGGCAAAAGCTCGCGCTCCCAAGTCCGCAGGAAGACACGGAACTTGGCGACTAAGATATCAGATCCTTTGCACGTGGCGAGACGGCATGCGGTGCGCTTTAGACCGCGAGCTCGGCCATATCGCCTGCACCTGCCATTGCAGGATTAGGAACTGCTGCATCATCCATGCGCCGGTGTGGGCTGTCATAGCAAGTGCGATGGTTGCGGCGCCTGCAAGGGCCAGCATATTCGGTCGCGGGCATAAACGGTCGATCGCTTTCGATGATCGTACGGATGCGCCGATATAGAGTGTGCACGGTCACAGGCTTCAGCAGGAACTCATTCACGTCAGCATCTCGGCACATGACAATCCGTCCGATTTCAGAATAGGCGGATGTTGTGATCACAACAACTTCTCTGTCAGCGCTTGTGCGAAGCTATTTGGTAAAATCAATGCCAGATGTGGAGACATTTTGTAGTCGGTTATAATGATGGCCGGCTTTAAGGAGACGACGAACTTCTCACCTGTTTCGCCATTCGAGGCATTTGCAATATGGCCGACGCCTAAGCCTGAAAGTAGATTCCGAAACAGCGCTGCAAGTGCCGGTTTATCTTCGATAATGAGAAATCAAACTTAGCTGATGTCATAGGCCATACGCTGCCTCTCCTCGCATACGCATTACTTCAAGTTCGATACCGTTAGTGGTATGTGGTTAACAGCAGCTTAAAAATATTAAAAGTTTTCGATGAATTGCACAAATGGGCTATTTTGCCATGTGCTCCCCTGCATCGACGCAAAGCACTTGCCCTGTCGTTTTCTTGGCGCTGACCAAAAATCGCACCGCATCAACAACATCCTCTACAGATGCGCCATTGCCCAGGGGGCGATCTGCTTGAAGTTCTGCAAAGCGGGTAGGTGACATGCTTGGCGGCGGTAAAGTTAATCCAAGCGCCACGCCATTGACGCGGGTTCGTGGTGCATAGGCGCGGGCTAGAACCTCGGTCAGCCCAAAAAGCGCATATTTGCTAATAGTGTAGCTAAAGAATGTTGGGTCTGGATTGAAGGTTTTTTGATCCAGCATGTTGATAATGACGCCGGGTAAATTGTCTGGAAGCGCGTTCTGCATGGACTGCGCTATTAGCGCTGCAGCGCGCGCGTGGATGGCCATGTTGGTGTCAAAGTCATCTGCTTCAAAAGATGCTGGGCTATCATTCTCAAAAACGGAGGCATTGTTGATGAGGCAGACGATCGGCTCGCCTATTGCCTGTGAGGCTTGATTGCAGAGAGCAGCTGCTGCGCCGGCGTCTGCAAGGTTCGCAGGCAGGGCGGCGGCCCGCCCTCCGCAATCTATGATTTCAGCGACTAAAGATTCGGCGGCGATCTGCGAACGGTTATAATGAATGATGACTGGCGCTCCCGAGGTAGCGAGCATCAATGCCGTTGCCCTCCCAATTCTGCGACCAGCGCCAGTGACCAGCGCCGCACCGCCTACTGGCAGTATTGGGCTAAGCGCAAGTTTGCCTGACATTTTATTGCTTTGTGGCGTGTCTTGTGTCATCTGGCATTCCAGTAAAAGGCCATAACGAGACTTAAATATAGCCTTAAATAGAGCTGGCGATACTCACTCTTGATACTACAGAAATCCGCAGTTTTTGCGGCGATGAAAAAAATGATGTACCAGACTAAATCAGGCTTGGAAGACGTCGTTGCCAACACAATGCCTAGCTTAAGCTTCAAAGGCGTGACGTTGGTTTTCGCTTTGGCGCTTGTCTGCGCAGTTTGGTGTGTTGTGCCGTTCTTATTGTTTTCGGTTGGTAGGCGGATAAACAGCCTTGAACGGGCATTCCACGAGAATTGGCACGTTGTCCCGAATGATCTGCTTCGTATCACAGACATGTTGTTGCTTGCCCGTATGCAGCGCGCTTATGGCGGTTGAGGCATGGTTAAAAGCGATACTGGCAAGGCGTCTCATATTCATTCCGCGCATACATCCATTGTGAACGCTGCACCCGCACAGGCTGGCCAGGACGGCAAGCAGCTGTTCGCATTTATCCAGCCACGAAGCATGCAGGCGGGCAGTGCGCCTCGACGGTCCAATGCGGCCTGAGTTCGATTGGGGCGGCATAACGGGGTGCCCATGGCTTCCCGCAGCCGATAGCCCAATGACGATACGAATTCCTGGGAGGGAAATACGATGCCGTAATTTCAAACAGATCGCCTGCTCACTGCGGGCAGCGCAAAACTAATCATTAATGGGGCATGGACAGACTGAATGCTTTTTGAACTCAAGGCAGACCGCGCTGCATTCTCCGGATCAGTTTTAGCCAGCGAAGGTGCGACCGTGATTGCTTGCGTTGCGGAGGTCGGCACACTTTCAGGCCTTGTGATGGAGCCAAATAATGGCACCGTGACGATTGAATTTGGGGCGATGGCTGCTGCTACAGCCGCGCGTCATTTTTAATGTATTGCGCGGACTGACTGAAGGGTCGAGGGGATATCAGGCTTGGGCAGTGATGCGTTTGCCAAAGATGCAGCTGGCGATAGTGAGCCCGAATATCATCAATTTACACATATCACCCAAGCCTGAGGCGATACCGCTGGTGACCTCGGGCGGCGCATTCACAATAGCGGCCCAGAACCCAACGGCGACACCTGCCAGCATTGCTGTAATAAATCCATATCCCGCCGCATGGAACGTCTTACACCTAATTCGCTCGTTAACGCATTCCTAACTTTAGCGCGTTGGAGAACAAAACGGTCGTGAAAGTTCGCCGTATTTTTTTGCAGGTTCGTAAGAGGATGGCCAGAACTATCGTAAATATTTGGCTAATCGGATTGATCCGAATTTGCGATGTTTCTAAGCTTCTAACGAGTTCAGCCGCCAAACACGGGTTGGCGTGATCGGATATTGCTCCAGGGCTACAGGGGTTGGAATGTCGTAATCCGCTAACGGTTCTAAGCCTTCATCCGGAAAATACCGCCGTCCGGGATCACCGATATAAACCTCTGTGCCTGCCTCAACTGCTTGGCGGAGCCATGTTGTGGCAGAGTCAGCCTGACGTCGGTCATAGCAAACGTCTGCCGCAAGGATGACGTCAAAGTCAGAAGGCATGAGGGTTGTTGCATCGCCGGTGAAGACCTTGGGCGTCACGCCATTCTCTGCCCCGTTGAGAAGAGCAGATGCAGCGGCAAATTCATCAAGGTCGGCAGCAAGTGCATCCGCAGCACCTGCCATTAATGCTGCAATCGCGACCATCCCGCACCCGGCGCCGAAATCCAGCACCCTTTTGCCTTTGACGGTCTCGGGTTGATCCAGTGCAAAGCGGGCCAAGGCCTGGCCACCGGCCCATGCAAATGCCCAAAATGGTGGTGGCAGCCCTTTCTCGGCCAAGAATTCTTCTGTCGCCTCCCAAAGTTCGGTCGTTTCTTTCGCGAGCCAAAGCTTGAGTTCCGACGTGAAAGGTGGCGACTCGACAGTCGCATGAGCTCGAATGAATACGATCCGCTCTTTATGACCGTCTGTCATAGTGAAACGTAAATGCTAGCAAGCGCCGCCACGATCAACGATGCAATAACTATTAGTCCGATATCCCGATTGCTTCTGAACGCTGCTAGACAGGCCTTCGGGTCATTCAAATCCGTATCGCCGGCTTGGCGCATGATCAGCCACGCGATTAAGCCGACGCCAATTATGAACACCCAGTGGAGGCCGCTGAACAAGCCCATCAAGATTAACCAACCGACTTGCGCTGCATAGAAGCTCATAATCCAGGAGCGGCTGTTGTTTTGAAATAGTCTTGCAGTGGATTTAACGCCGACCAGCGCATCGTCTTCTTTGTCCTGATGCGCGTAAATTGTGTCATAGCCAAGCGTCCAAAAGATGCCGGACAGGTACAAAAACACTGCAGGAAGCTGCAAGTCGCCTGCAAGTGCTGACCACCCGACAAGCGCGCCCCAGTTAAAGGCGAAGCCGAGGAATAGCTGCGGCCACCAAGTGATCCGTTTCATATATGGATAAATCGCCGCGATAGGCATCGACGCGAGGCCGACAATGACCGTCACCCAATTGAATTGCAGTAAGACTAGCCCGCCAATCATCATCAGGCCAGCCATGAAGACCAGTGCTTGGCGGAGGGAAACTTCGCCGGAAGGAATCGGCCGGTCAGATGTTCGGGCGACACTGCCATCAACGTCGCGGTCTGCGATATCGTTCTGCACACAGCCGGCACCACGCATAGCGAGTGAGCCGATGGCAAAGAGCGCTGCAAACCAGAAATGCCGCCATTCAAATTCCGCGGCACCTGCGGCCAGCGCCAGTGCCATACCTTGCCAGCAGGGCAATAGTAGCAACCATGTTCCTATTGGGCGATCAAGGCGTGCGAGGCGGGCATAGGGGCGAGCGGGTCCGGGCAGAACGCGTAGCACCCACGCTTGGCGCACAATGTCGCTTGCGTTTCCGGCAGCATCGTCTGATATCTTTAGCCTTTTGGAATCTTCGGTCATTCGTTATGGATCCATCCTGTAAACCCACATATCGGCCCCCGCGCTTGTTTGTCGAGGCGAACCTTGCCGCAGGGCTGGAAATTGCCACGGACCGGGAGCAGGCCCGATATCTGTTGAAGGTGCTGCGCCGCCAGTCGGGCGCGCCTATTCTGCTGTTCAACGGTAGAGATGGCGAGTGGTTGGCGAGCGTCGAGGCTCTCGGCCGCGCTGACGCTAAGCTTGTTCTGAAGGAGCAAACGCGGCCGCAGCCGTCGAAGGATGGACCGTGGTTGGTTTTCGCCGTGATTAAGCGCAGCCCAATGGAACTCCTGGCGGAGAAGGCGACCGAACTTGGTGTAGCACGATTGCTGCCCTTGAAAACAACACGATCGCAGTCTGACAAAATCAATGAAGAACGCCTCCACCGAATCGTCCTTGAAGCAGCGGAACAGTCCGAGCGTCTCAACGCGCCAGAGATCACAGCCGTTCAGACATTACCTGAACTGCTAAAGAATTGGCCGAAAGAAAGGCTTTTGATCATCGGCGACGAGGGTGGTACAGCGCCGCCAATGCTCTCAATATTGGCGGATAATTCATGTCAGTCCTTTGCATTCATGTCCGGACCGGAAGGCGGCTTTGCGCCAGGTGAGCTTGACGGACTGGATGATCTCCCCTTTGTTGCGAAGGTAGGGCTTGGCCCGCGCGTGCTGCGCGCTGAAACTGCTGCCATAGCCGGGTTAACACTCGGGCAGGCGGTACTTGGTGATTTCAAAGCATCGCGCGGCTAACGCGTTTGATAGGTTAAGGATTTTAGGTATATGGCGGCGCCTCCAAGCTCGGGCGGAGACCCGATTACTTCCAAGCAGCAGCTTCTGGACTGGTTCGCAGTCGGCTCCAAGCCGAAAAGTGACTGGCGTATCGGAACGGAGCACGAGAAGTTCATGTTCCGGTTGAGCGACTTTAGCCGGCCAGAATATGAGGGGCCGGATGGCATCGGTGCCATCTTGAATACCCTGGCGGATCGGTTTGGATGGACTCGACTTAAGGAGGACGGAAATACCGTCGCCCTGACGCGGGATGGCTGCAACATCACGCTGGAACCAGGTGGGCAGTTCGAGCTTTCCGGCGCGCCTGTCGAGAACCTACACCAGACCTGCTCTGAGGCGAATGCGCACCTGAATGAAACGCGCGAGGTATGCGCTGAGCTTGGGCTTGGTATGTTGGGTGTTGGTTTTGATCCCATATGGACCCCTGCCGAAGTGCCTTGGATGCCTAAGGGCCGCTACAAGATCATGCGCGAATATATGCAGAAGGTCGGCACGCGTGGTCTCGATATGATGCTACGTACTTGTACAATTCAAACGAACTTGGATTTTGGCAGCGAAGCCGACATGGTCGAAAAGTTCCGCGTCAGCTTAGCGCTACAGCCGTTGGCAACAGCGCTATTTGCCGATTCGCCCTTTGTTGAAGGCAAGCCGACTGGCCGGGTGAGTGAACGATCATTCGTTTGGACCGATACAGACCCAGACCGTTGCGGCATGCTCGAGTTCGTATTTGAGGATGGTTTCGGCTTCGAGCGGTATGCCGACTATATGCTCGACGTGCCTATGTATTTCGCCTTCCGCAATGGCAAATATATGGATGTTTCCGGTGAAAGCTTCCGGGAATTCATGAAGGGTAAACTGCCCCAACTTCCGGGCGAAGAAGCCCATATGGGTGATTGGTCGGACCATATTACAACGGCATTCCCGGAGGTTCGCATGAAGCGGTTCCTGGAAATGCGGGGTGCTGATGGCGGGCCATGGGCCAGCATTTGCGCGCTCTCGGCGTTCTGGACGGGGCTTTTGTACGATGACGCAGCACTGAAGGCGGCGCTGGCGCTTATTTCCGATTGGACATCTGAGGACCGGTTAACGTTGCGCGATCAGGCACCGATCACTGGCCTCAAAGCAAAGGTCGCTGGTCGTAGCCTCCAAGATGTTGCGAAGGATGCACTTGCAATTGCCCGCGATGGTTTGAATGCGCGCGCCTGTCTCGACACATCGGGCAATAATGAAGCGCATTTCCTTGGGCATTTGGATTCTGTTGCAGCATCAGGAATTACACCTGCAGAGGCAACATTGGCGCTCTTCAATGGGGCGTGGGGTGGCGATGTCCGCAAAATCTATGGAGAATTTGCCTATTAGGGGCTGATCGGCGTTCAACTCTAATGCCGGTCACATCGCCTTTCTAGCGGTGGTCATATGCAAACCACGCAAGAATGTTCATATTGGAGTTGTTCGTGGCGTGAAGGCGCTACGAGGGTTCGCCTGGGGAGTTCACACGCTGCCCAGGTGTAGGTCGTTTACCGTTCCTCGAATCGGTTGGGCGCTTGAAACTCGTTAAATCCCGTCCCGGGGTAACGTGCATGGTTTTGGAGTCGCAAACGGCAACTTTACGGTTGCCGTCCGTTTCCTTTTTGTTTCTCAGGCGGCAATGTCCCCAAGCATCTGATTGCTGCAATGGCCACCCAAATTTTCCGTCATTCCTGAACGTTTGCGAACTCTAGCATCGCGGCCAATAGCGTATCTCCGCCAGCGGCGATGTGCTCAGGGCTGGCGTATTCAGCCTCGTTGTGGCTGATGCCGTCAGTGCAGGGGATGAAGATCATAGCGGTTGGCGCGACCCGGTTCATATGAACGGCGTCATGCCCAGCCCCAGACATAATTTCCTGCCAACCATGGCCATGGGCTTCAGCACCTCTTCGAATGGCGTCTACGCATTCTTTTGCAAATACAGTTGGTTCAGAGAACCAGCTTTCTTCTAACTCGAATCCACAACCTGTTTTGGTATAGAGCTGTTCCGCAGCGGCACGAAGTTCACGGTCCATCGCGTTTAGTTCATTTGTTGTTGGATTCCGCATATCGATGGTGAACTCAACGCGATCTGGACATACGTTCGGGGAGCCGGGAAACGCTTGCGCCAAGCCAACAGTACAGCGGCCATCATCGCCACGGCGGCGCATGATCGCATCGATTTCAATGAACAGTTTTGATGCCGCCGTTAGTGCGTCCTTGCGGTTCTGAGACGGCGTTGTACCAGCGTGCCGTGCCTCCCCCAGAACGCGGCCTTTATACCAGCGCATTGCCTGCACGCCTGTGACGACGCCGATGGATTTGCCTTCATTCTCCAACATGGGGCCTTGCTCGATATGGCACTCAAAGAATGCCTTCACCGGGCGCTGTGCGCAGGCGATGTCGCCTTTATAGCCAATCCGCTCAAGCTCTCCTCCGAGCGTTGCACCGTTCATGTCTTCAATAGCGTATGCATCGGCTTCTTTGAAGGTGCCGGAGAATACTCCTGATCCAACCATGGGCGGCGGAAAGCGAGACCCTTCCTCATTCGTCCAGTTCACGACCTCAATTGGATGCTCTGTCTCAATACCTAGATCGTTCATCGTGCGAACGGCTTCTAATGCTGCCAAAACCCCGAATATACCGTCAAAACGCCCGCCGGTGGGCTGTGTATCCAAGTGACTGCCCGCCATCACAGGCGGCAGGCTATCGTTCTTGCCAGGACGTCGCGCGAACATATTGCCCATGGTGTCGACGCTAATGGTCATCCTAGCTTCTTCGCACCAGCGCTTGAAGAGATCGCGGCCAAGCTTGTCATCGTCGGTTAGCGTTTGACGATTATTGCCGCCTGCGATACCGGGGCCAATCTTCGCCATTTCCATGTGCATGTCCCAAAGGCGGGTCGGGTTGATACGAAGGTTACGGGCAGTCATGATGTTGCTCCTGATTGGCGTTTGCGGAAGCATAACTGAGCGGTCCTGCGGTGACGATCCAAGTGTACAAGCCGCTGACGGCGACCGTGTAAGATGCAAGATAAAGTGCTTGTGTCGGGAAGGGGGCACCTAAGTCAATCAATAGTCCCGTCAGCCCGGGCCCTGCGGCGCTCGCGAACACCATCACGGAATGCACGAGCGCTTTGATGGCACCGAGATGCTGCGTTCCGTAGATTTCAGCCCAAAGCGCGGTCTTCACAGTAATGCCAAAGCCTGTAGAGATGCCAAGCAGAATGAAGACGCACTCAACCGTCCAAGATGATGTACCGATCGATAGGGTGATTAGGGCAGCGCCCATTGGCACCAGGTAAAACGGCAGTGAGGCGCGCGCACTGAATTTATCCACCACGAAGCCGCCAACAATTGAGAAGCAAAGCGATGTTAGCCCATAAAGCCAGTAATTATTGGTGAAGCTTTCAAGCGCCCAGCCTTTCACTTCTGCGATGTGGCTTGGCAAGAAGAAGATTGATGTGCTGATGAAGCTTGGCGCAACAAGGCCTGGAACGAGCAGCCAAAACAAAGGCTCTTTGATAACGTCAATCCGACGCCATTGCTTACCATCGATGCCCGCTGGCGGCTCAAAGCTTGCCTGAGCTGCATCTGTGGGCCGGTCTCGCCCGAGGAGCACGAAGAGCAGTGGTGCCACACACAGCGCCAGGACAGCAGCACCGCCAATCCATACGGTCCTCCAGTCGCCTATCGATAAGAAGAGAACAGCGGTTGCGGGCGCGATGGCTTGCGCGGTCGGATATCCAAAGGATGCAATGGCGATGGCGCGGCCGCGGGTACGATTAAACCAACGCGCCATGCAAGTGGCTGAAAGATGGCTCATCAAGCCTTGGCCGAACAGCCGAAGCCCAAAGATAACAAAGACAAGCATTGTCCATGTTGAAACCTGCGACATAGCGATGCAGATGAACGCAAGACCAAGCGTGACGATAACGGCCAACGGTCTTGCGGACATCACATCCGCCAAACGCCCTAGCTGAAAAATCACTGCGGCGCTTGCCAGCGTGCCGAACATATAGGCTGCGCCGAAATCGCCATCTGTCAGGCTAAACTCTTCGCGAATGGACGCGCCAAACACACCAATGAAAAACGTTTGTCCAAAGCAGGAGCCAAGCGCAAGCACGAATCCGGCGGCGAGCCATCGGGCATTGCTCATGATGAAGGACAGCGTCGACATGGCGAAATTATAGGCCTTCCAAATGCAAAGCCCCGCTGCGAAGATGCAACGGGGCTTCAGAATTTAACAGTGCACTGAAATTATTGAGCGTCTGCGGCAACCTGCATTTTGACGATTTTGTCAGGATCTTGAACCGCACCGTTCATCGCCTGATGGCCAAGCTTAATCCGGTCCACATGCTCCATTCCTTCTACGACCTGCCCCCAAACGGTGTACTGACCGTTCAGGAAAGAGCCTTGTTTAAACATGATGAAGAATTGGCTGTCAGCGCTGTTTGGATTCTGGGATCGGGCCATGCCCATGGTGCCACGTTCAAATGGCACGCGGCTGAATTCGGCGTCGATATTTTGGCCAGAGCCGCCGGTGCCGTCGCCGTCTGGATCACCAGTCTGGGCCATAAAACCTTCGATAACGCGATGGAAAGTGAGGCCATCATAGAAGCCCTGGCGGGTGAGTTCTTTGATGCGCGTCACGTGGTTTGGGGCTACATCCGGCAGCATTTCAATAACGACACGGCCGCTATCAAGGTCCAAATACAGGGTGTTTTCCATGTCACGGGCTTCAGCCGGACCGCCAGCAGCGATCCCGGCAGCGGCGAAAAGCACCGCGAGCGGGCGGAGAGAAATAGTCATTTAAAAGCCTCCAGAGCTATGGCGCTGGCGGATTCGCCCTACGCGCCGGTAAACGTCGGAGACCGTTTTGCCAGAAAAGCATCGACCGCTTCTAGATGGTCGGCATCGCTTTCGGTCAATAAAACCTGATCTGTGTCCATATGAACCACTGTATCAGCTAATGCATTGGCGTATGCGTCCACGGAGCGCTTGATCATTCGCACGGCCACAGGAGGAATTGCGGCGGCGTGTTCTGCGGCTCTGATAGCGGCTGCGCCGGATTCGCCTTCTGGCACAATTTCTTGCACGAGGCCCCAAGCCAACGCTTCATCGGATTCAATGGATTTATTCGCATGGATAAGAATCTGCTTGGCGCGGGCCGGCCCGACAAGATTGACGATGCGCGGCACTGAGCCCCAGCTCATGGACAGCCCGAGTGCGGCTTCCGGTGCGCGAAGATGCGCTGTTTTGCTGATCGCGCGATAATCTACCGACACTGCAAGTGCCAACCCGCCGCCGATTGCGAAGCCTTCGATACCGCAGGTCGTATACTGCTCCAGGTCCGCCCAGGCTTTGCATAGCCGAGCGCCTGCGCCAGCGGTCCAGCGGCGGTTCAGCAGTGGGCCGTCGCGTCGGGGGTCCAGTTCAGGATCCTTCAGGTCCCGTCCTGCAGAGAAACCTTTATCACTACCAAGAAGGGCCACGGCATAGATATCGTGATAGGCGCGCATCCATTCGGCGGCTTCGGTCAACTCACGCATTGCGCCGAGAGAAAGGGAGTTTACGCCGTCTTTCCTGTCAAAGCGAACAATAGCGACGCGGCCAGACTTCTCAATTTTGACGTAGCGCCAGCCGGTTTCTTTCTCAATCTCGATCATGTGCACGCGGCCTCTTCCTCAATAGTACTGAAATCGCCCCCACGGGTGCGATAAAAAACTGATTGCATGGCCGGACGGGATTGGAATTCCAATTGATAAACAACGCACCCACGTTGATCGCGGCCAATTGGTGCCATCATAAAGTCCGATGCGAGCTGCACGGATGCAGGAAGGGCGCGTTGCGGTGCAGGCCACGGTACCTCCCGAGCAGCAAGTGGTGGGGGGGCATCGCTAGAACCGCAGGACGTGAGTAAGACAGCCGCACTGGCAATAACTCCAATACGGACGCGCATTAGCGCTTGGTCGCAGCCTGAATGACTGGGCTTCGGTCGAGGCCGAGTGTCGAAATTAGCCAATGATTAATCCTTTGGGCTGTATCAATGCTTGCCGCTTCCATCATCATGTTATGCCCAGCATCGGGCTGTTCAAACCAATCCGCGCCGTATACGCCTGCCAGCGTTTCCGCCTTAGGCGCATACGACTGATCGTCCGCGCCACCTACACAAAGTATGGGGCAGGCGACCTTCGCGGGGTCAACTTCCGTCCGTCCTGTCCCAGACCAAGCGAGAACGCCAGGGGATTCAGCTGAGAGAGATGCATAGAAGTGGTTAAATTTGTCTTGCGGCCAGGGATCATGCAGCCATCGCGCTCTGGCCTCTTCGGGGCTTGGCATGACTGTTTTGTCTAGCGGAGGGGGCGCGCCAGGGCGCTGAACACCGATTTGGCTTGGGCCGATTGAAGCGATAGGAATGAGGGCCGCGAGCTTGGCGTCCTCTGCTGCTTTTTGTGCAACGATTCCGCCAAGGCTATGGCCCATGACCACGGCAGGGCGGCCAAGCCAATCCATAATGCTTTTTAGATCACGGACATAATCAAAGATCGTTGCATTCAGATAGTCCTCTTTAGGCGGCATATAGGACCCAGAATGGCCACTGAAGGAAAATGCATAGGTTGACCATCCAGCATTCGCGAAGAATGGTTGCCAGCGTCGCCAGGCCCACCAGCCGTGGTTGGACCCGTGGGCCATGATGATCGGGATAGTCGTTTGGCTCGGATCAAGAGGCCGACATTCCCTAACAAAAAGTCTATCGACCATATGGTCGCGGTCAATCAGTTTGATGGGCTCTAGGGTCTGAAAGGACAACGGTTTTCTCCCTAAATAGAATTAGAACGGCGGCGCTAACAAATGCCAAAGCTGCGATAACCATGAATGGCACGGCATATCCGCCGAATACGTCGATGCCAAACCGGAATAGCGGTGCCATCACGGCGACGCCGGCGAACATTAAGGCAGCGCCAAGGCCCGTTGTCTCCGCAGCACGGGGTGGGCCACCAACGCGGGCGAATTCGGCGAACGCCAGGCCAGTGTAACCGCTTGCAGTCGCACCAGCGAGGGCTGTATTCGCCAATATAAGCCAGAGCGGCCAGCTGGAATCATACTGAGCTGCGATAATCGCAGAAACGCCCATCAGGACACCTTGCGCCGCCAATAATGTACGCGCCGATATCCACGCATCTGCTGCAAAGCCAAGTACGATCCTGGTGCCTATGCCGGAGAGCTGGAATGTAACCAGGGCGATGGCGCTGGCGAAATTATAGGCTTCCTGACCATGCAGGCGAACGATCTGTGTAACCAGAAATGCCCCAAAACAAAGCTGGATGCCGGAGTAAATTACAGAAGCGAAGGCCAGCGGTCGGAGTTCTGGCATTTCGCGCAACAGACCGATGACACGGGCGGGGCCAGACGGCCTGAGAATGCGACGATGCAGGTCACGATCAAAATCATATCGATGGCGGACCATATAAATAGACAGCGCCAGAATCAGCACGAAAGCCAATTGGGTAGAGAATGCTAAACGCCAGCCACCCGAAAGAATAAGTGGCGGAATGAGCAACCCGCCCAAAATACCTCCCATTGGTACGCCGATCTGCCGGATCGAGAAAATGATGTTTCGACGCTTGGCTGGTGCCAGCTTTGCAAGCAGATGGGAGCTAGAGGGCGCGGTCATGCCGTAACAGCAGCCAAGTGCCATCGATGCCAGCCCTAGCATCAGAATCGTGTTTGACATGACCGCCAGCGCTTGCATCGCGCCTGCTGCCGTACAAATCGCGAGGCTGATGGCCATACCGCCAAATCGATGCACAAGCGGCGGTGCAAATAATGCAGAGATTGCGCCGATGCCGTACACGATGGCGACCAATTGTGCTACGTCTTCATTTTCGACACCTAGATCAGGCGCGATGTGTGGTGAGGCGGTTGAAAGCGTATACGCAGCCATCGTTGCCGCTGCTTGGGTCAGCATCGTAAGGAGGAGCGGCGTCCAAGGGATTTTGGACGGAGGTTGCAATGGAATGGTCATATAGTGTCAGGCCTAACCGGCGGTGCCATCAGCATCAAGAGGCCACCACATCCTGCCGCCATGCTCAACCCAATAAACACGGTTGAATAGCTGACCCCTGCGATCAGTGCAGCGCCAACGAGTAACGGCAGTGCGACAATACCAAAGAACATTGCCATTGTGAGGGCAGCTGTGCCTGCTACCGCGCCTGCGCTTCCCGCCAGGCGGGCAGCTTCGGCTACGCCAACGCCCGTCCATCCGCCACCTGTTAGACCGATTGCAAATGCGGCGGTATAGGCTAGTGCTGGGCTGGCAAGACCCATCATGCCCATGATCACGCCGCTTCCTGCCATCCCAAGCCCAATCAAGCCTAGCATGACGGACCGGTTAGCTAGGCCATCTGCGATCCGGCCCCATAACAAGCGGCCAAGTAATCCGCCAAACTGAAGGGCACCGAGTCCGCGGCCCGCTTCAATCAGGGTCCATCCACCATCCCGAAATAAATGCGCCGTGATATTCGCAACGAACGTGACTTCAAACCCAGCAAAAATAATGCCTGCGATGCATAAACGGCGGAGTTCCGTGTCCCGCCGGATAGTCGCGAATGGGCTGTGCGCACCAGCCTTGAATACACGTAATGTCGGTTGTCGCTCCGCGTCGTAGCGGGCGCGAAAGCCTTGGACAAGGATAAGCGCCCCTCCACACGCGCCTGCTGCGGTTAGCAAGGCCGCCTCCCAGCCAAATACAGCCGCAATAGGTGGAAACAGCAGGCCCGCCATCATCCCGCCTATGGGCACCCCACACTGCCGGATGCCGAATAGGGTATTCTGCAGGTGAGGCGGCGTGTGCCGGATTAGAATTTGCGCACCAGCGGGGATCGGCACCGTGTAGGCGATTCCAAATAGAATTGCTGCAAGAGTGATGCTCACAATGCTGGGCACCATGAACACTATGATGCCGCCAATTGCGTATAACGCGAGCGCGCCCTGACTTGCGCGTACAGGCCCGAACCGCAGAACGGTTCCTGCAGCACCAAATGATCCAAGCGTTGCGGCACCATAGACCACCGCGACATAGGCCCCGATTGCACCAGCTGGCAATCCGATGGATCGGGTTACGTCAGGGCCGAGAGTTGTAATGGCCAGATTGCCGAAGGTTGGCAAGGCCTGGACCAGAATTGCAACTGCGAGCGGCGCCAGGATGGCGGCTAAGGGCATGGGCTGGTCCGACTCACCTGGAACACGCCGCATACCGGCGATTAGCGGGCAGGATGGACGCGCCTGCATAGTCGTGCAAGCATTCTTGAAAATCGTGTGATTATGGGAAAGGACCCGCCATGCCCTTCACTGCTAAAGATGAAGAATTCCGCAAGGAAGCCCGCGCATTCATCGAGCAAAATCTTCCTCAAGATGTCCGTGACAAGGTTCTATCGGGCCAGGAAGTGCATAAAGAAGATTATATGCGCTGGTACAAGGCGTTAGCGGCGAAGGGCTGGTCAGCGCCAAATTGGCCTGTGGTGCATGGCGGCGTTGATTGGACGACGATCCAGCGCTTCATATTCGACGACGAAGCCGGGTTAGCGGGCGCGCCCAGGCTATCGCCATTTGGCCTTAGCATGGTTGGGCCTGTGCTGATGCAGTTTGGCACGGATGAGCAGAAGGCCGAACATTTGCCCAAGATTCTGTCTGGTGACCGGTTGTGGTGCCAAGGCTATTCCGAGCCTGGGTCGGGGTCGGATTTGGCAAGCTTGCGTACACGTGCTGTCCGCAAGGGTGACAAATACGTAATTAATGGCTCAAAGATTTGGACAAGCCTTGCCCATCACGCGGATTGGATTTTCTGCCTGGTTCGCACGTCCGACGAGCCTAAGAAGCAGAACGGTATTTCTTTCATGATTTTCCCGGTGACGACGCCGGGTATTGAAGTCCGGCCTATCATCGCCACTAGCGGCCTGCATCATCTGAACGAGACATTTTTTACAGATGTTGAGGTGCCGCTGGACTCGCTTGTAGGCGAAGAAGGCAAGGGCTGGACGATAGCGAAGCATCTCCTTGAGCATGAGCGCATTTCAGGCGGCGCGTGCGGTGAGTTAAAGACCGCGCTTGAACGGGTACAGCATATGGCTTCTGAAGAAAGGGCTGGCGACGGCGAGCGGCTGATTGACGACCCGGGTTTCCGAGGTCGGCTTAAGGACGCTGAAGCGGAACTGATGACCGTTGAGAACACAATGCTGAAGGCGCTGTCCGCGCACTCAGCCGCCAAAGGAATAGGGGCTGTATCATCGCTGATCAAAGTGCGCCGGTCCGAAGTGCAGCAGATGATTTCTGAGCTGGGCGTTATGGTTGGTGGGTATTATTCGGCACCATATAACCTTGGTGCGTTGAAGCAGGGCTGGAACGAAGATCCGGTCGGGGCAGATTATTTCAATGGTCTGATGCCAAGCTACCTATTCCTGCGTGCTGCATCGATTTATTCCGGATCGAACGAAATCCAACGGAATATCATCGCTAAGCACGAGCTTGGGCTTTAGCCGGTTTATCCCGCCATCAGGAAGCCGATGACTGCCCACAAAACTAGGTGCAGCAGGCAGGCGATTGAGAATAAGTAGAGGCCGCGCCGTATATCCGGGGTGTCGGCACGCGCGCGTCCGTTACCCATCCAGTGGTCGTCCACCAAGTCTTCGCCATAGCTGCGCGGTCCCGCAAGCGCCAGATTAAGCGCGCCTGCGGCAGCAGCTTCCGGCCACCCAGCATTAGGGGACGCATGTTTCTTCGCGTCCCGAAGTGCTGTGTGTAGGGCGCGCCTGGATGAGCAGCCTGGCGTGAAGGCGGCAGCGGCGCTGATCAGCAGGGCTGACAGTCTGGCAGGTATCCAATTCGCGACATCATCTAGCTTGGCCGCTGCCATGCCGAACGCTTTATAGCGTTCCGTTTTATAGCCGATCATGCTGTCCAGTGTATTCAGCGTCTTATACGCAAGAAGGCCCGGCAGACCGAACATCACGTACCAGAACGAAGGGGCTGCGACACCGTCTGAGAAATTCTCGAACAAGCTCTCAAGGCTCGCCCTGGCGACACCATGTTCATCCAATGCGTCAGGATCACGCCCTACGATATGTGCAACGGCGATCCGTCCCGCTTCAACCGACATATCCAATGCAGAGGCTACGGCGCGCACATGATCAAACAGGCTGCGTTGAGCAATCAGGATAGCGATCACGACAGCCTCCAGCACCAGTGCGAATCTGCTGCCGGTTAGAAGGCCCTCTAGCATCCAGCCGAGCAGCGCAGCCAATGCTAGGAAGGCAAGCGTCGTGACTAACCCGCGCAGTTTCCGATCGCCCTCTAGCCGCGTGGCCCGGTTCAAGCGTCGCTCTGCCCAGCCGATAGCACTGCCAATAATGGCAGCTGGGTGCGGGATACGGCGCCATAACCACGGAGGGTCCCCAATGGCCGCGTCAATCAATAACGCGAGGGCTAATATCCAGAATGGCTTGACGGTGATGGCGACGGCGGTCTCTAACATACCTGCAATCTAATAAGTCCCGATCCGTATTTCGAATGGAAATTTTTTTATGCGCACAGGCGTGATGATTTGCGGCCATGGCAGCCGCGACCCGGACGCGATCCGTGAGTTCAGCAGCCTCAAGGCTGGGCTGACAACACGGCTGCCAGACTACGATGTTGACAGCGGCTTCTTGGAGTTCGCAACACCCGTAATTCGCGAAGGTTTGGATTCCTTGGCAGAACGCGGGATGGAACGAATCATTGCCATCCCCGGCATGCTGTTCGCGGCAGGTCACGTCAAGAACGACGTGCCATCAGAGATCAATGAGTTTAGCCGAGCGCATCCTAATATTGATGTGCGCATGGGCCGTGATCTGGCGATTGACCCCAAATTGCTTGCCGCCTGTAAAGAGCGGATCGAGGAGGCGCTGGCCGCTAACCCAAGCCAAGTCGCACGCGCAGATACATTGCTGATGGTCGTTGGCCGCGGCACGAATGATGCGGACGCTAATTCCAATGTGTCCAAAGTCGCGAGGATGCTTTGGGAAGGCATGGGTTTTGGTTGGGCGGAGGTGTGTTACAGCGGCGTAGCACACCCACGCGTCGCACCAGGGCTGGAGCGGGCAACCAAGCTTGGTTTTAAGCGCGTAATCGTATTCCCTTACTTCTTATTCACTGGCATTTTGATCAAGCGTATCCGGAATGAGACAGCCAAGGTGCGCGCGGCCAATACAGACATTGATTATATCGACGCGCCTTACCTTGCTGATCACCCCAAAGTGCTTGATGCGTTCGCAGAACGAGTTGCTGAAACGCTAACGGGCGACAACGCAATGAATTGCATGCTCTGCAAGTATCGCGAGCAGATTATCGGCTATGAAGATCAGGTCGGCACACCGCAAGTTGGGCATCATCATCACGTCCGTGGCGCGGGCGTTGATGGGCATGATCATAGTCACGGGCATGATCATAGTCACGGGCATGGCCATAGTCATGATCACGGCCATAGCCACAGTCACGGCCATCATCACAAACAAAGCCATGATGACGACGCCTAACGCTCCGCCATATGATTATCTGACGGATCCAGGCTCGATCTATGCGCAGTCGTTCAAGACCGTTCAGTCTGAGCTCGATTTAGCCGGTCTGCCAGATGACATCCGCCCAATTGCCATCCGTGTTGCCCATGCATGCGGTATGACGGATATAGCGGCTGATTTGAGCTGGCACGGTACGCCCGCGGCCGCTGCGTGCGCGGCTCTTCAGGCTGGCGGGACTGTGTTTACTGACGTTGCGATGGTCGCCGTCGGTGTTATCCGCAGCGTGCTGCCAGAAGGGGCGAATGTGGAGACTTTCATCGGCGCGCCTGAAACGGCTGCATTGGCAAAGGAACAGGCGATTACGCGCTCAATGGCGGGTGTTGATCTTTGGCCAGATCCAGATTTCTCTGGCGCGGTAGTCTTGATCGGAAATGCTCCAACAGCATTGTTTCGTTTGTTAGAAAGAATGCATAAGACAAAGACGTACCCTTCTGCGATATTTGCATTTCCTGTCGGGTTTGTTGGGGCCGTAGAATCAAAGCAGGCGCTTGCTGCGTTCCATAATCCTCCACCCTTCGTGACACTCCATGGACGTCGCGGTGGTAGCGCTATGGCGAGTGCAGCACTAAATGGTGCCCTTAGCGGATTGCCCGCATGAGCGCGAAGCCGTGGCTCTCGATCATTGGTATGGACCTCTCTGGCTGGGAGGGGTTATCTCCTGCTGCACGCGCCATCATTGCTGATGCGGACTTTATTGTCGGCGGTGCCAGGCATCTTGATATGGTGCCAGCGAGTGCAGCTGAACGCCTCCAATGGAAAAGTCCACTCTCCGAAACGGTTTTGCTCATCGAAGCGGCCAGGGGCCAGAATGTCGTTGTGATCGCAACAGGTGATCCGCTGGATTACGGTATTGGGGTAACGCTGCTGCGACATTTTCCGGCGAGCGAAGTGCTGATTGCTCCAGCACTCGGCGCATTCACGTTGGCGGCATCCCATATGGGATGGCCGCGTCAGGGTGTGGAATGCATCACGTTGCATGGTCGGCCCTTGGAGCGTCTCAGTCGTTGCCTATTCCCGGGCGCACGGATACTGGCGCTCTCTCATGATGGTGAAACGCCATCGAAAGTCGCGCAGATGCTAGCGACGTCCGGCTGGGGCGAAAGCCACATTACTGCGCAAACGGACATGGGCGGAGCGACTGAACGACGGGTCACCGATACCGCCGCGGGCTGGGCGGAACAAGATGTCGGTGCGCTAAATACATTAGCCATCACCTGCATCGCTGGCCCAGAGGCGAGACCGCTTCCACGAACGCCAGGATTGCCGGATGATGCATTTCTGCATGACGGTAAGCTGACTAAGCGCGTTGTTCGAGCATCCACGCTCGCAAAGTTAGCGCCGTTTCCAGGTGACTTGCTCTGGGACATTGGTGCTGGGTCCGGCGCCATCGCCATCGAATGGCTACGGGCGGCTGAAGGGGCGCACGCGGTCGCGATTGAACCTATTGCATCGCGGGCTTTACGGATTGAAGAAAATGCCCGCGCGCTGGGCGTTCCTGAATTGCGGCTTTTGACGGATAAGGCCCCGGCTTGCTTGCATCAATTGGATGCGCCGGATGCAGTATTCGTTGGTGGTGGTCTATCGGAAGATGGATTGCTAACAGCAACATGGGGTGCACTAAAACCCAAAGGTCGCATCGTCGCCAATGCAGTCACACTCGAGGGCGAGCAAGTGCTGAATGCGGCGCAGAGAACCTTCGGCGGCGCGTTGGAACGCATCAGTGTTGAGCAGGCGGTGCCGGTGGGACAGTTTTATGGGTGGCGACCCTCTATGACGGTTACGCAATGGCATGCGACGAAGGACGGTCTTTAATGGGCGGCAAAGTATATGGCGTCGGTCTGGGGCCGGGTGACCCGGAACTGATCACATTAAAGGCGGCTCGTGTGATCGCGGCAGCCGATGTCGTAGCTTATCCAGCACCGCCGGCTGGCCCAAGTTTCGCGCGTAGCATTGCCACAACGCATCTTTCAGCGCATCAGCTCGAAATCCCGGTTCGTATGCCGCTCGACCCAGCCACATTCCCGGCAGATGAGGCCTATGGCGCAGGGGCAGCTGCAATTACAGCGGAACTGGCCAATGGCAAAACGGTGGCGGTTCTTTGTCAGGGCGATCCATGTCTGTATGGGTCGTTTATGTATCTGTTCGATCGGCTCTCAACAGATTGGCCGGTAGAGATTATTCCCGGCGTTTCGTCGCTAGGAGCAACCGCTGGAATGGCTGGCAGGCCGCTTGCGCTTCGTGATGAACCGCTAGCGGTGTTACCGGGTATTCTGGATGACGAAGCGCTTGAACGCTTGCTGAACGCTACAGAAGCGGCGGCTATCCTAAAGGTCGGCAGGCATATTGCCCGGTTGAAGGCGCTGCTGTCACGGCTTGGGCTGCTAGATACAGCCGTTCTTGTCGAGCGAGCGACTATGCCTGATGCGCGGGTATGTCCGTTGAAAGATGTGATGGAAGATCACGCGCCATATTTCGCTCTTATCCTCACGCGGCGACGTGGGACGGCAGTATTTTGATGGATGGTCTTGTCTTCATTGCACTAAACACGCCTGGGCTTGAGACTGCAAGGAAGGCTAAAGCGGCGCTTGGGCATGGTGAAATCCACGGGCTTGAAGGTCGAACCACTGGCGCCGATGTAACGTTTGATGCAACAGCGTCACACCTTCGCACGCTGTTTAAGGCCGGGAGGCCTATAGTCGCCTTCATGGCGAGCGGCGCGGTCATTCGCATTCTCGCTTCAGAGCTTGCAAATAAGTACGAGGAACCGCCCCTCATTACCGTATCTTTGGATGGTGTTCACATCGTTCCGCTTCTGGGCGGACATCATGGTGGCAATAAGTTGGCAAATGCGTTGGCGGGAGCGCTCGCCGGGCAGGCGGCTATCACCACAGGCAGCGATGCTATCCTGGGGGCTGCATTAGATGAACCGCCGAATGGCTGGCGGTTTGAAGGTAACGAGGGGGCGAAGTCCCTTCTGCAAGCGGCAATTACTGCAGGCGGCGTCCGTTTTGCAGGCGCTGGCCCGCAGCCGAATTGGTTGATCCAGGCAGATTCTGGTCCTTTGATCTCGGTAAGTGATGCGGCAAAGCCTGCTGGCGCAACGCCTCGGCTTATCCCGCCAACGATCGCGATTGGCGTCGGGTGCGAGCGGGATACACCGCCGGATGCGCTTATCGAACATGTACGCGCTGCGCTGTTAAAGGCAGATCTGCATCCAGCCTCTGTCTCCGTCATTGCGTCAATTGACGTGAAAGCGGATGAGGGCGCAGTCCATGCAGTTGGCGCTGAATTTGGTGTGCCAGCAAGGTTTTTCGGTCCCGGTGAACTCCGCCAATTTGCCCCAAGATTGCGCAATCCATCCGCCGTGGTCTTGCAAGAAGTTGGCGTTCCGGGCGTTGCGGAAGCGGCGGCATTGGCTGCAGCAGGTCCTGGTGCGACGCTCATTGTTCCAAAAGTGAAGGGTGCGCAAGTTACAACCGCCATTGCCCGAGCAGTCTTGCCGATTGCAGCCGAAGTTGTAGGTAGACCTCAAGGCGAGCTGAAGATCGTTGGTTTGGGTCCTGGCGACCCAGCCTTCAGAACTCCTGCAGCAACGAACGCAATCCGCCAAGCCGAAGATATCGTCGGTTATGGGCTTTATCTGGACCTTGCAGCAGATGCCATTTCTTCCACGACGACATTGCATCCATTCCCCCTAGGCGCTGAGCGAGACCGGGCGTGTCATGCGCTTGCGCTGGCAGCGACAGGCCGACGCGTGGCGCTGCTAGCGTCTGGCGATCCTGGCGTCTATGCGCTGGCGACATTGGCGCTTGAGGAGATGGATGCGGAAAATAATGCTCAATGGAACCGCATCAATCTCGATATCATTCCAGGTGTCAGCGCGATGCAAATGGCTGCGGCGCGGACTGGCGCACCGCTCGGACATGATTTCTGCGCGATTTCACTTTCGGATCTGCTCACGCCCTGGGCCACAATCGAACAACGCTTGAAAGGAGCTGCAATCGGTGACTTCGTGATCGCATTTTACAATCCGGTCTCTAAACGACGGCGTGAAGGGCTGATCAAAGCGAGGGATATTCTGCTTGCACATCGCCGGGCCAATACCCCAATCGCCTATGCACGGAATCTTGGTCGACCAGAAGAATCCATTGTGTATTCAACGCTTGAAGCGCTCACCCCGGATGCTTGCGATATGCTGACGACCATCATTGTTGGGTCATCCAGGACACGGCAAACAAAGCTTGGCGGACACGAGGTTCTTTATACCCCAAGGGGATATATCAGTGGCGTCTGAACCGGTGCCCCATGTTTTAGTAGAGTTTATCTAGAACTTTCGTGTGATCCGTAACATTGCTTGTTTGCGGATAACGCCTAGGATCATGACTAAGCCAATTGGCGGGGGATGACTATGGATATGTTAACGGGTATGCGTTTGTTCGCGGAAGTCGTTGATGCGGGGTCGTTTTCTGAGGCAGGTCGGCGCCTAGGCTTGGCGGCCTCATCTGTCTCGCGACAGGTCAACGGCCTGGAAGATGCCTTGAATGCAAGGTTATTAAACCGCTCTACCAGAAGTCTCAGTTTGACACATGCTGGCGAGGTTTACTACGAGCGGGTGCGTCGAATTCTAAGCGAAGTGTCAGAAACAAATGCTGCCGTCACCCAATTGGAGGCAACCCCGCGTGGGCTGTTGAAATTGAATGCGCCCGTCGTTTTTGGCCGCCGACACATTGCGCCGCACGTTGCAGATTTTTGTTACAAGTTCCCGGATGTCTCGATTGATCTAACGCTGACAGATCACTTTGTTGATGTGATTGAATCAGGCGCAGATGTTGTTATTCGCGTTGGTGGATTGAGTGACTCAAGCTTGATTGCGAGACGGCTCGCCCCTAATCGCCGGGTGCTCGTCGCATCGCCAAAATATCTAGCGTCCAATGGTGCGCCTAAATCACCAGAGGATTTGGCCAACCACAAGTGCCTTGTCTACAAATTGAACGTCAGCTTGGCCGAATGGCATATCCGTGCCGAGGGTGGCGCACTCTCTAAGGTACGTGTGACTGGACCACTGACTGCGAATAATGCGGAAGCCTTGCATTCGGCAGCACTTCGCGGGCTTGGTATTGCGTTACTGCCCACCTGGACGTGCGGTAATGACGTATTCAATGGTCGACTTGAGCGATTGTTACCAGGCCACGAAGCCGATCTCGTCGCCCAGGAAACGGCTATTCACGCCATTTATCCCCATGCGCGGCATCTTTCTGCAAAAGTCCGCGCCTTCGTAGATTATTTAGTTGAGACCTTTGGGCCCGTGCCTTACTGGGAATGCGAAGGGCGGCCCGAAAGGCTTCCAGAGGCTTTAGCGGCGGCAAACAAATAAATTGTCATTAGCATAGACGCCAGCATGCCCAAAGTCAGGGTAAACGGAAGCTTCGTCGCTTCAAGAGCGAAGCTGATCAGGATGCCGCCAAAGGTGCTCATGATCATCTGCAGAATGCCTGTCATGCCAGAAGGAGCGCCCGCCTGGGCCGGGTCCGCGCTGATGGCGCCTGCTATGGAATTTGCCGTTGAAAGGCCATTGCCGGCGGATACAAATCCCATCAGCAGGAACATCGCGGTAGGGCCAAGGGTGGCTATCCCCGCAAGCCAGGCCATGATCGCAAGGCCGAAAAGCGCCAGGAAATATTCGATCCAGATCACGCGGTCACTGCCAATGCGGCGACTAAAGCGGCCCGTCAGCCAATTCTCAATCATGTAAGCGGTGGAAAGCGAGAGGAACAAAAGCCCATACTCGGTTGGGCTGACATGCATGAGTGTTTCGGAGATATAGGGCGAGCAAGAGACGAAGATGTAATATGCCGTAGCGCTGAATGCTGCTGGCAGCGCATAAGCCCTGTAGTTGGCATTCGACAAAATCGGGAAATTTGCAAGGATGATACCGCCGATGAGAACAGGCATTGTCCCCCGCGTGACAAGCGTTTCATCTAGCCCGACTAGGCAGAGTGAGAAGGTCACAATACCCGCAACCAATGGGATTGTCAGAACGGCAAAAAGGCCGTGGTGCTCAAACAGCCACCCACCAACGGGCGACGCCAACATAGGGGCGATGACCATGGCTGAGGTTACGTAGCCAATTATGGAGACGGAGCCTGCGCGCTCATGAACATCACGGATAGGAGCGCGGGCGAGCGCCATGCCTGCGCACCCGCTAATTGCCTGCAAGGCCCGGCCAGCTGCCAACACTTCAATTGTATGAGCGATGAGCGTTAAGAGTGAGCCGGCCAGGAAAATCACTAGGCCAATCAGCACCACGGGACGTCTGCCGTAACCGTCAGACAATGGGCCTTAGAAAAGCTGAGCTAAGGCAAATGCGAACAGATAAATGTAAACCATGGACTGCGCCGCCTGATATGAGAATCCATACACAGCCTGCAATCCAGGCATGGAGGGGCCAATGATATTCAGCGTCATGGGTCCAAGTGCGGTCATAACGATAAGGACGAACATCGAAGGCCGCTTTGGGCTATCGTGCATGTGGTGGGGGTGCCATCAGACAGATCATGTTGACGGCGCTATCCTACCTAAAGCCTTGGTGCGACGCCAAAGCTATCCTGTCCTGATAGGAGCCCTACATGAGCCCCCGTTTTTTGATTGTTGGCTTCGACGCGTTGCGTCCGGAACTGGCTAAACCTGAACACGCGCCAAACTTGGCGGGATGGTTATCTGGCGCTGCTAGGCTACAGAATGCGCGTTCAGTCTTTCCATCTGAAACCAAAGTTGCCATGGCGTCTATTGCGACCGGTGGATGGCCTGGTTCTCACGGGATTGTCGCCAACGGCTATTACGAACCGCATACTGGCGATGGGAAGTTGTTTGATACAGGAAATGTTGCGCAACTCGCGGCGGTTACAGAGGCAGCCCATGGCGCGCTCGTAACTGCACCAACACTTGGCGGCGCCTTGAAGGCTGGCGGTAAGCGCTACTTGACTGTCAGCACCGGCACAGCAGGCAATGCGCGCTTCCTAAACCCACGCGCGCGGGAGCAGGGGCTGGTGGCCTATTCGATTGTGGCTGATGAGGCCTCAAGCGCTGAAGCAGATTTTGATGGCTGTGCAGCTAAGTTTGGCCCGCCGCCGCCAGCCGCTGTTCCGAATACTGCACGTTGCCAATATGGCGCGCGGCTATTCCTCGAACACTTCCTTCCACAACATCAGCCAGACGTTGGGCTTCTGTGGCTGTCGGAACCGGACATCAGCTTTCATTATCGCGGTGTCGGATCGCCAGAAAGCTTGGAGGCTTTGCGCGCGATGGATGTGATTTTCGGCGATGTATTGGCTTGGCGGGATGCACAGCCCGATGCGGCAGACATACAGATCATTGCATTGTCAGATCATGGTCAGGTGGCAGTCAAAGGTCGGATTGATGTTATTAGCGCAATGAAGGCTGCTGGGTTTAGTGCCGCAAACCATTATCGGGACGTCGTAGATTATGTTGTGCTGGCAAGCTCCAGCGGCAATATCTGGGTGCGTGACGATGATCCGAAGCTGATCCAGGCAATGGCTGATTGGCTAGTTAAACAGGACTGGCTCGGCATGCTATTCGCCAGAGACACAGCTTTGGCCCCCGGCGCGCTATCACTCAATTTGGTCCAGAACAATCACCGGCGCACACCGCCACTTTGCTTCATTCTTGGGGCTGATGATCAGGTCAGCCGGTTTGGCTTGCCCGGCCGCTCTTATGTCGGTGCAGACCCAATGCCGGATGACGAAACGGGCGGGGTCCATGGCGGGCTGCATCCGGCAGAGCTTTCAACGCTGCTCGCATTTAGCGGATCGGTGTTTAAGCAGGGCTTGGAACTAAATGCACCAGCTGGCCTTATTGATATCGCACCGACGATTTTGGCTGCCTATGGGCTGAGCGATGCAGGCATGCAGGGAAGGGTGCTCAGCGAAACATTTGCGCGATCCAAGTTGATGCCAGACGTTCAATTCCAAAGCTTTTCGGCGTCATCAGGTAGTTTCCGCCAGACGCTTCGAATTTCAGAGGTTGATGGCCACCAATATATTGAAGGCGGTGGACGGGTTATTTTATAGGTCCGCCAAGGCGCAAACGCAGCCCAAGAAGGCCTGCATGACTGCCCGTTTTCCGCCACCATTCGATGTAGCTTTAGACTGCTCAAATGACTTGAAATAGCGGTATTCAGCGAAGATGGCCGTGCGGCTGGAAAGACCCATAGCGCACCCAGCCATGTCTTGGTTGGCTGGTGCCACGTCACCAGACGGTTCACACAGGCTGTGGTCGTTCCGCTGGGTGATAACAATACCTGCATAAGGCATGAAGGAGCCCCTGGATGCAGGCTCAATTCGGGTGTTCATCATTAATGAGGTTGTGGACTCATCCGCACGCCTGCCTGTTTCTAAACTGGCATCACCATCCGTTTGTCGGACGCGCATGCGGCCTTCAAGTTCAGCGCTGAAACCATCCGACCAACGATATCCAAGCGATCTGAAAGCGCCAACTGTCGAGCGTTGACGGAGGTCTAGCTTGCCGCCAATAGGGTAGGATGGCCCGCCGCCAATCAAATTGGCGTCGCCTGTCCCAATATAAATACCTTCCTCGGCCACAGCACTCATGCTGAAGAGCATGGCGCACGTGGCTACAGCCGGTAGAAATTTTCCATAGACTCTGATGATTGCGCCCAACCCGATCACAGCTTCTAACCTAGGCAGTATTGCCATGATTAGAAGCTACGAAGGTTTAGTAAGCCATTAGTTCCTGCAGATAGGGTGCATATACCATTAAGGATCAGCCTAAGTGTTTATGCCGCCTTGAACATACCTTCACGAGTACCGTGGTCCAGCGTTTCATCAAGCGCTGTACGGAACCGGCTGAACATCTCCTCGACATCCGTTGGGGAGATGATGAGCGGCGGGCAGAATGCGATGGAATTGCCAATAGGACGCGTGATCAAGCCAGACTGCATGATCCGGCCATACAGGTAGTCAGGAGCAGGACCCTTAGCATCTATCGGCGCGCGGGTCTCTTTATCAACAACAAGCTCAATTGCGCCGACAAGGCCAACGCCGCGGGTTTCGCCAACCAGTGGATGGTCGTCGAATGCCTTGAGTTCACGCATGAACGTTTTTGACGTTTCTTGAACGCGCGCAACAATGTCGAGCTCTTCGTAGATTGTCAGTGTTTCAAGGGCGACCGCGCTGGCGACCGGGTGGCCCGAATAAGTGTAGCCATGGCCAAGAATGCCTAGCTCACCAGAATGATTGGCCATGGCATTGAAAATTTTTTCCCGCATCAGAACGCCTGCAATCGGCAGATATGCAGAGGAAAGCGCCTTGGCAACGGTCATGAAATCTGGCTTCAGATCATATGTATCGCTGCCGAACATGTTGCCGGTGCGCCCAAAGCCACAGATCACTTCATCGGCAACGAACAGCACGTCATACTTTTTCAGGACGGCTTGGATTTTGGCGAAATAGGTCTTCGGCGGGGTGATGACTCCCCCGGCGCCCATAACGGGTTCTGCAAAGAATGCTGCGACTGTTTCGGGGCCCTCGGCTAGGATCATCTTTTCCAGATCCTCAGCACAGCGTGTTGCGAATTCTTCCTCGCTCTCACCTTCAAGGCCGTAGCGATAGTAATGTGGGCAGACGGTGTGCGAGATGCCAGCCATTGGCAGGTCAAACGCAGCATGCATATGTGGCAACCCACAGAGGCTGGCTGCGACGAGCGTTGTGCCATGATAGCCCTTGTCCCGCGCAATGATTTTCTTCTTCTCCGGTTGGCCGATGGAGTTGTGGTAGAAGCGGATGAACTTGACGATCGTGTCATTCGCTTCGGAACCGGAGTTCACGAAAAATGCCTTTGTGATGCCTTCCGGCGCCATGCCAACCAGTTTTTCGGCCAGATCAATGCCTGGATCATGGCTCATATGGCGGAACTGCTGGACATAGGGCAGGGCGCGCATCTGATTAGTTGCTGCTGCAATCAAACGCTCATTGCCGTAGCCTAGCGAGGTGCACCAGAGGCCAGCCATGCCTTCGATATATTCTTTGCCTGTATCGTCTTTAATACGCACGCCGCTGCCGGACTCGATAATGGTCGGGCCAATATCTTGATGAGTCTTGAGGTTCGTCATCGGGTGGACCAGAAATGCCTTGTCCCGGGCCGAAGGTGAATTTGCTATGCCGTCCATGGAATAATCCTCCAGTTGGTGTCCTGTTAGGCGTGTTGTTCCAAGTAGCGGCGAACCTGGGGAATGCGGTCCCCGCCCCAAAAAATTTCATTACCGATAACATAGGTAGGCACGCCAAATATGCCCAGGCGATCTTCTGCGTCTTTCAACACGCTGTCCAGACGCGCGCGGCCTTCGTTCTCCAGGATAGTCTGGAAATCATTTATCGCAGCACCTGCTTCACGCATCACGTTGGTGATTGCAACAGGGTCTTCGATATTCAATTCGCGTTTAAAGAATCGCTCGAACACGATGTCGTGATATCTGTCTTGGACGTCAGTGCCTGCATCGCCAGCGTATAACATTCCAACATGCGAGAGTGTGCTGTCGAATAGTTTTTGTGGCCCAAGCACGATCAATCCGCGCTCATTCGCCATGCGCCGCGCGTCCATATATGAGTATTTAACTCGCCGCCATTGGTGTGGATTGCGTGTCTCTACTTCACCTAAATAGTTCTGAATCTGAAGAGAATACGGTCGCCAACTAATGTTAAAATTGAATTCTTTGGCTAGTTCACGTGTCGAGTTCATAGCGAGATACGCATATGGGCTCTTGTAGTCGATATAAACCGTCATGGAGTCTTGCATGCTGCGATCGCTAACAAATGCTGCGTTGCACAATATGACGCGCGGCAATGCGCACCGATTTCAAAAGGTTTTTTAGCGCCTTAGATACAGTCTAGCAATTAACCTCGTTGACGGCCTAGCCGGTACTGCACTGCGCATAAATGGGAGAACATCATAACCAGAGTGGCAGTAGTCACAGGCGACACCAGCGGCATTGGCCGCGCGACCTGTGAGGCTTTATGCGATGCCAGGTATGACGTCGCGTCGAATTATGCAGGTAATGATGAAGCGGCGCAGAAGTTCGAAGCAGAAACGGGCCTTAAATCCTACAAGTTTGATGTCGCTGACTATGCCGCATGTCAGACAGGCATCGATCAAATCGTGACTGACAAAGGCCCGGTTGATATCCTCGTGAACAACGTTGGTATCACTCGGGACGGCACGCTCATGCGCATGAGCCGCCAGCAGTGGGATGAGGTGATTGATACCAATCTTGGGTCCTGCTTCAACATGGCCCACGCGACTTTCCCGTCCATGCGTGAGCGGGAATTCGGGTGATTCATCGATATTGGGCCAATTAATGGACAGGCAGGCCATTACGGGCAAGTAAACTATGCCGCCGCTAAATCAGGCATTCATGGGTTCACTAAGGCCTTGGCCCAGGATGGTAAGCGCTACAACATCACCGTGAACGCCATCGCACCGGGTTACGTCGAAACGGATATTGTCGCGGCTGTTCCTGCCAATGTGCTCCAGAAGATCGTTGATAAAGTTCCGGTGGGACGCTTAGGGCATGCGCATGAGATTGCGCGCCGCGTGATTTTCTTCGCGGCCGATGATGCAACCTTCGACACGGGGTCCACCATGTCGATCAATGGCGGCCAACACATGTACTGAGCGAGACTAGGTGTCGTCGCGCGTTTCTGCAACGGCGGCACCTGCTTCCATCATAGCTTTGACGGTTTCTGAGTCATAGCCAAGTTCCTCCAGAACCTCGGCAGTGTGCTCACCGAATCGTGGCGGCATAGTGCGTATGGTCGGCGGCGTTTTGCTCAGCGAATATGGTGGTGCCATCAGGCGTATAGTGCCTTCGCTGGCGTGTTCGTGTTCTTGCCAAAAGTCGACGGCATTCAGATGGGGGTCTGCGACGACCTCATCCAGTGAATTAATCTGCATACAGGGCACGCCAGCCTCCGCTAGTTCGGCAACCCATTCAGCAGTCGGGCGTGTTTTTGCGATTTCCGTCGTTAGATCAACTATCTCCTGGCGTAGTGCCAGGCGCTTAGGACGGGTATTGTACCGCTCGTCCGATGCCAATTCAGGCCGCCCACCTGCTTTTGTCAAGCCACGCCAATGCTTGTCGCTTGTTGCGAGGACGCACATATAGCCGTCCAACGTTTTTACCGGGAATCGCATTGGCTTGGCGTGGCGCTCAGACCCTGGTGGTCCTATAGACGGGACAAAACCCTCGCCTGCCAAATGCTCAAGCATGGCGAAGGATGTCATGCATTCAAACATTGGCGCTTCGATTTCCTGGCCTTCACCAGTCGCCAGCTTGTGGTAGAGGGCGGCGGACATGGCGAGAGCTGCGAATACACCAGTCGCTTTATCGGCGATCAGCATAGGCACAAACCGCTGGTCCTTGCCGCCAAACCCTTCCAGTGCCACTAGGCCAGACACCCCCTGGATAATGTCATCGAACGCTGCCCGGCCCGCATAGGGGCCTTTCATGCCAAAGCCCCAGATATTGCAGTAAACAAGGCTGGGGTTCAGGGGCTTTACGCTCGCGTAGTCAAAGCCAAGGCGCTCTAACGGTTCTGGCCGCATATTGTGCACGAAGACATCCGCACCCCTGATCAGGTCACGCATCGCGTCGGCGCCTGCCTCTGTTTTGAGATCAAGGGCGATGCTGCGCTTATTCCGGTTGAGCTGCATGAAGCTGCTGGTCATTCCTGCATTCCGTGCAGGCCCTGTCATTCGCGTCAAATCACCGTCGGGTGCTTCAACCTTGATAACCTCGGCACCCAAATCAGCCAGCAATTGGGTAGAGTAGGGGCCAACGAATACAGTCGTCAGATCAATGACTTTAAGGCCAGTGAATGGGCCGGACATAGGTAAGAACTCCGCTAAATGAAGCGGTAGGTTAGCAAATCATGGGATGACCACCACCCCACCCCACCCCATTCAGGGATTGCCTAGAAGATGAAATCACTGTCGTCCAGGAATTCGCGGGGAAAGCCAACGAGTTTGAGGACATCGCCATCACCGAAATTAAAAATGCCTTACCGTGATCTGTTTCCCGTGCGTGGATTAAAATATCGATCAGCCAATCGAAATCAAATGCTTTCAGATCAAGCTTATCATCTACGACAAAATCAAATACGCGATCACCACTGTCATCGGGGCGATAGACGATTGTGTTGCCATTACGGCCCGCATTAGTACGATCATCGCCTGTTCTACTATGCAGCGTGTCGAGGCCTTTATTTCCAATTAGAAGATCATTCCCAGCCCCGCCTTGCAAAAGATCATCCCCACTGCCGCCTCAAATGAGGTTGTCGGCAGTTGATCCGGCGATAAGTTCAGCGCTTACTGGGCCGGTAGCCTTCACATGGACGCTGCCGCCAATCAACAATCTCTCGACATTGTTGGCGTTGAATACTGTATCTCTGGCGTAAGCGGTGCCGGAATCGCACAAGGTCGTGTCAGTGCCTGCATAGGCGCGCTCAAAGATCTGGATGCCAAGTTCAAATAAGTATACGTCATCGCCTCCGCCGCCGCGCAACAGGTCAATCCCAAGGCCGCCATTGCGATGAGATTGTCGACGTTATCAGCGAGTGAACGAATGTCGGTCCTGGCCAGCACGTTATCTGTGCCTTCGTTGACATTCTTTGTGACCATATTGAATGCATCTTTAATCACGTAGGTATCGTCGCCCGTAACGCCCAGCAATTGATTTGCGCCAAGTCCACCCGCGCAGCGGTCATTACCGGCATCGCCGTTCAGGATGTGATCCCAGCTGCACCGAGGAGTTGATCATTATGACTTTCGCCAAACAAGGTGTCAGCGTCAGCGCCACCGAACAGCACATCATCGTCGTCGCTGC
>CBFIAF010000018.1:0-79379 GCA_965660545.1 Alphaproteobacteria bacterium
TTGAGCGACGAGGAGACCTGCGCGGTCTGGCTCGAGAACCTGTATGTGCAGGCGTTCTGCGGCGGCTCCCACTTTCAACATCATCTGCCCTTCGACCACTCGTCGATGATCCGCTGGCACCAGCGGATCGGACCGGACACTCTGGAGACGCTGCTGGCGGAGACGATTGAGGTCGCGGTCAAGACATAGGCCGTCAGCCAGCGCCAACTCGAGCGGATAACGATGGATACGACGGTTCAGACTAAAGCGGTCGCTCATCCAATCGATAGCCATTTGATCCTGCGAGCGATTGAATGGCTGAACCGGGCCGCCCGACGCCACGGCGTCAAGCTGCTCCAGTCCTTCCAGCGTCTGGCGACACGGGCCTGGCGCGAGGTTGCCCGGCTGTTGCACGGCCGAGGTCACGCCCAGGGCCTCCGTTGGATCCGGAAGATGCGCACCTGGCTTGGTCGCTTGATCAGGGATGTCCGGCGTAAGATCGCGGGCAACCGCGCACTTGAAGCGGCTTTCAAGGTGGTTCTGGAGCGGGCCTATACAGTCCTCGATCAGCTGCCCGGCGACAAACACAAACTCTATGCGCTGCATGCGCCTGAAGTGGAGTGCATCCGCTGCCCGGCGGGCGTTATAAAGCATTGACGAGAGGGGCAAGGGCAAGACCCGCGCCCGATATGAGTTCGGCGTCAAAACCTCCATTGCTACGACCAATGAGAAAACCAAAGGCGGCCAGTTCGTCATTGGCGCCCAGGCTCTGGCGGGTCAGATCGACCAGGCCGCTAGCCTAACCGGCATCAACGTCAAGCATGCCTATGTGGATCGAGGCTACCGTGGCCACAAAGTCGAACGCGAGGGTCTCGACATCATCTTCAGCCAAACCCGTAGCGTCAAATCCCCAACCATCCGCCGCGAGATGCGCAGGCGCAGCGCCATCGAACCCGTTATCCACTATCTCAGGGCCGGCGACCTCCTCGAACTAAACAACCTGACGGGCCCCGAAGGTGACGCTATCAACGCCATCCTATGTGCCGCAGGGCATAATACACGCCTCCTGGCACGCTGGATCAGGCTGCTTTTACCCTACTAATCGATTTCAACCCTAATACGACATTGCTAAACCAATAACGCCATCAGAACCAGGTCGCCGTGTAAAAACGACATCCGGACAATTACGGACGACTAGAGAGCTGTGCGGGCGCTCATCGCATCGCCGCCATGCGTAACCCGCTGCAACAACAACGCCTGCCGTAGCTCATTTATAAAATGGCCTGAGTCATTGGAAGCGGAGCCATCAACGCCCAACTTCACTTCGACTCCTGTCCGAAGCAGCTCCCCAACCGGCGCTATCCCCCTGCTAAGTCGCATGTTCGAGCATTTGCAATGGGCGACGTTGGCACCAGGCTCTGCGAAAAGTGTAATCTCACGGACATCGAGCTTAACGCAATGGTCATGCCACACATTATCGCCAACTCAACCGACGTCTGCTGCATAGTTTGCCGGGCTGCAGCCAAAACTGTCGTTGGCATATGCCATATCTTCGTCATTCTCAGCCAAGTGCGTATGCATCATCACAACCTGGTCCCGGGTGAGCATTTTTGCGTCCTGCAACAAGCATGGTCTGATAGAGAATGGCGGGCAGGGAGCGACGGCGACACGGATCATCGCGCCTGGGTTAGGATCATGCCAATTCTGAATAGGACTCAGCCTGTCTTTTAGAATTGCTGTGTCACTTTCAACCCGACTGTCTGGCGGCAGTGCGCCATCACTTTCGCTAATGCTCATGGTACCACGGGCTGTGTGTAGGCGAACGCCGATCATTTAAGCTGCTTCAATCTCATCGTCCAACCGTGCGCCATTTGGGAACATACAGATATGGTCGTACGAACAGACGCAGCCCGGTAAAGCTAATTCGGCAAGGGGGGCTAAAGCTGAAATGCGAATAGTCTCCGGCCCCAGCTGCGTCCAAATTGCGTAATGCGCCTGGAGCCAACCAAACAGGGCTGCATCCTGCCCTGTAGGCATTGCACGGCGAAGGTTATAATAGAAGTTACGGTGCCTGATGCTTAAACTCCGCGTAGCGATCATGCCATATGAGTCAACGACCTTGTCGGCAGTTTCAGGCAAATCTGCACTGGAATTGACAGCTTCAATCACGCCGTCTCGTGCTAAGAAGCCTCCGCCTTGAATTCCGCGACGGGCAGCATCCATGGTGATGGGAATATCGGCATTCCGGACAAGTACCGTTGTCATCACCGAACTCAAGTTTATGGCGCTAGGAGTGATAGAAGCCTGCGCTTAGGCTATCCGCTGAAACAAGGGAAGCGCCAATGTCGATAGATACTCAATCCGGCCCACTCGCAGGCCTTACGGTCTTGGATTTCTCACGGGTTATTGCAGGCCCGTTTCTGACCCAAATATTGGGCGATCTTGGCGCTCTGATTATTAAAGTAGAAGCCCCTGGCGTCGGCGATGATATGCGCCATTACCGACCGGCTGGATGGAAAAAGGATGCGCCGGGCTTTGTTGGCCTTAATCGCAACAAAAAAAGTATCGAAATCGATATCACGACCGAAGCGGGCCAAGAAGTCTGCCGCGCACTGGCCGAAAAGGCAGATATCCTGGTAGAGAATTTCCGCCCCGATGTCATGGAGCGATATGGCCTACACTATGCCACGATGGCAGAGGTCAACCCGCGCCTGATCTATTGCTCAATTTCCGGGTACGGGCATACTAGTCCCTTCAAACTGGTCGCAGGATATGACCCGATCGCCCAAGCCGAATCCGGCATGATGTACTTGACCGGCCCAGCGGAGGTAGAGCCGCAAAAGGCAGGCGGATCAATCGGCGATAGCTACACAGGCCTTCATGCTGGGATGGGCATTCTGGCGGCACTGGAGGCACGGCATCGCACGGGCAGGGGGCAGTTTGTTGATGTGTCGCTGTTCGACTCCATGCTTTCAGCCCTTGGCTATGTCGCAGCACATCCGCAACTGATTGGCGTGGACCCACCGCGTATGGGCAACAAATCTCATGCACTCGTACCGCTTGGGGTTTATCAGTGTTCAGACGGCCCGATCATGATCGTGGTTGGGAATGACCGTCAGTTTGAAAAATTCTGCCGCAATGTCCTGAAACGACCCGATATGCTGGAGGACCAAAGGTATGCGTCTCTCGCCACTCGGCAGGCCAATCGTGAGCCGCTTGAGGCGACGATTGACGCGATCTTCAGAACAAACAAGCGCGAACATTGGGTGCAGGTAATGCGCAAAGCGGGCGTCCCCGCAGGCAGCGTTCGCTCCCCAAAGGAAGCAGTATATTCTGACGAAGCGACGGGCCGAAATATGCTGGCACCTGTCAAATTTGATGGTGAGATGGTTGACCTTGTTGCTTCGCCCATCCGCCTATCTGAGACACCGGTCGTAGCACCAACGGAAATCCCAACCCTTGGCGCTCATACAGATCTAATGATGGGAGAAGTGCTTGGTTATACCACCGACAAGATCGCAGAACTGCGCTCAGTCGGAGCGTTTGGGAAACGGAAAACGTAGAAGTAAGAATGCTCTGTAGAGACTTACTGTTCTTATTTTTAGCGCTGTGGCCCTTTGGGTTCTCTAGCATCTGGAGCTGTGCGCGCAGCGTCCAGACCTTAAATGTATTCAAACGGAAATCGCGCCTGAACTGCATCCAAAGCACCAAGGCCGTTGCAGAAATGAATAGCGCCGGATCAACAAACCACGCGATGAGCGCCAGCGCTTAGTAGTAGGCCTGGAGCGCCTTTTTAAAATGCCCGCCAGCCAAATTGGCTAGGGGTCCAGTGCGCCCGCCATAATCATCCAAGACTGCTCCATCAGTGGATGGGGTCGCAGCCAGCACGATCGCGTAATAGTTCTGCCGGCTAAGGCTCCAAGTAAGAGTGAAGAAGGAATAGGCAAAAAGTGTAGTAACAACCAGTATTTTTGCTTGCCAGAGTGCCAAGCTCGTCTGTGGCACGTAAGGCAGAGAGTAGGTGACCGAGTGCGGTCGGTCACCTGCGCTGAGCAGCGTTACTACGCCAGCAAGGATCAAATCGGTGGTGCTGGCAAAAAAGCCCACATTGCGCGTTAGGATGGCGACAATTTGCGTATCAGCGATCAGCGGATCACTGCGAACGGCCCGGTACATCCATTTATGCATGGATTTGAGCGCAGCGCGTGTGAAGTCCGGAATATCCAGCCTTCTCTAATCAGCAAAGTGGTTGTAGGTAGGCCACTTCAAGACGAATATGCCAAAGCCGATGTAGAAGTATACCGAAAGCTCCTGGATGATAGGAAGTGCTGCGTTCACAGCCACCCACCCAATTCACGTACCGCTAAATTCGCCATGAACGCTGCCTGGCCGTCGTCATCATTCAGGCAAGGGACGTAGGCGAAGTTTTCTCCGCCAGCTTCAAGGAATTCCTCTCGGAGGCCAATTGCGAGCTCCTCTAGCGTTTCTACACAATCCGCTGCGAAGCCTGGTGAGATCATGGCAACATTCTGGGAACCTTTGCCTGGCAATGCGCGGATTGTTTCGTCAGCATAGGGCTGCAGCCATTCCTTTGGGCCGAAGCGGGATTGGAATGCCATGACCAGTTTGTCCTCTGGCCAACCAAGACGTTCACGGAGGAGACGGGCGGTCTTCGCACAATGGCAATGATAGGGATCGCCCTTGTCAAAGTATTCCTTCGGAAGACCATGGAATGAGGCGATCAGTACGTCTGGGGTCCAGTCGAGGCTGGCATAGTGTGCCTCAACCGATTTCGCTAAAAGGTCGATATGGTCTGGGTGGTCGAACCAGGGCAGAGCTGTGCGAACAGAGGGTTGCCAGCGTTCTTGCATCAACTGGCGGAATGCCTGATCGCACGCAGTTGCCGTCGTGGCGGCGCTGTACTGTGGATATAGCGGCACCAGCAGCAGACGGTCGCATCCGGCATCAATCATCTGGCGAATAGTATCACCCGTAGATGGCTGCCCGTAGCGCATCGCCCAATCGACGATCAGGCTAGGATGCCTTGCCTGCAGCAGTGCGGCTGTCTTTTCGGTTAGGTCCCGAGTGGTAGTCCGTAACGGGGATTCGTTCAGCTCTTTATTCCAAATCTGCGCATAGGCATGGCCCGATTTCTTAGGCCGGACGGTCAGGATAATGCCCTGCAGAATGGGCTGCCAAAGCAGCTTGGGTAGCTCAATAATGCGCTTGTCGGACAGGAATTCGGACAAGTAGCGTCGCATAGACCAGTAATCTGTGGCATCTGGCGTGCCGAGATTCAGCAGTAATACGCCGATCTTTGGACCGGGCAGGGGTGCGTGTCCTGGCGGTAGTGCGTGGGGCTGAGACATAAGGCGGCGCTTCCTTTGCGTGTTCGACAAAATAGAGATACCAGTCAGCGGCTTTAAGTCCAGCGCAACCCGCCCCAGTGTGATGAATTAACAAAGGGCAAGATGAAATGGCGATCATTGAAGGCGCGCACCACATTGGCTTAACTGTCCCGGATCACGAAGCAGCAGGGGACTTTTTTTTCGATTTACTGGGCTTCGACGAAATTGGCGGCAAGCCGGACTATCCAGCGATTTTTGTGAGCGATCGATCACTGATGGTCACCCTCTGGCGTGCAAAAGATTCTGCGACCGCAACACCGTTTGACCGCAAGACCGGCATTGGCCTGCATAATCTGGCGCTGAAAGTTTCACCAGTTGCGATGGATGGTCTGCATGAAAAGCTTTTGGCCGCCGCTGGGTGCACTATCGAATTCGCAGCAGAACCACTGAATGCAGGCCCTGTGCGTCAAATGATGTGCAGGATCCCTGGCGGTATCTGCATCGAGTTTATTGCTCCCCCAAGCGCATGATTGCCACATCGCCGTTTCATTCTGGCAAAATTGCTGTGCAGGAACGCGTTGGCGTTCACGAGCGCGCAGAGCATTCGGCCGCACATTCCATTCGGGACCATCTAATTGAACAGCATCGGGACTTCTACACGCTGCTGCCCACGCTTTTCAGAGGGTTCCTGGATGTGGACGGCAAGCCCTGCGCATCCATCCCGGCTTGCAACCCGGGTTATAGTCATGCGTTGGATGAGCTGCGTTTACGGATCAATGCCTTGCCTTTACCCGGCGACCCACTTGCGGCTGTCCTGCGTGACGGCGTGTCTGTCGGGTGTCTTGGTTTGAAGTGGGAGACGCGGCGGCGGAACCGGGTGAATGGCCTGGTGTCAGACATTGATCGCGATGGTTTTACCCTCGATTTGATCCACGCATTCGGTAATTGCCCAAAATATATTCAAACACGGGAAGCCGTTGCTGTATTGGAACCAGGGGCCGCCTTGCTGGAGACCCGAACTGCGCTCAATGTGGACGACACCGCATTAATTGCTCGGGCAGATACATCCTTTATCGCAACTGCCGTAGCGGACGGTGCCGATGTATCTCATCGTGGCGGCAAGCCCGGATTTCTTAGGCTGGAGGAAGACGGGGCGGGTTTTACAGATGACTGGGAGCGAAGAAATACGCTGTAATGCTGAAGCACGCGCAGGACTGCCGGGCGCTAAGCGGGTCATGGCGTTCAAGCCATCCGAAGTGCGTTCCTTGCAAAATATGATTCCGGACCGGTGGACTCTTATAGAATCATCATCGTTTCTCGATCGCTAGAAGGACTGAGGCGTTGGAAGACCTGCCACTGATAGTCATTGCCGCAACCTTTGTCGTTGCAGGTCTTGTCAAAGGCGTGATCGGCCTAGGCTTGCCGACAATCACATTGGCGGCGCTGACCATGGCGCTAGACCTACCACAGGCTATGGCGCTGCTGCTCATTCCATCTTTCGTGACAAACCTCTGGCAAGGCGTTATTGGCGGGAACCTGATGCTAATCCTGCGGCGGCTTTGGCCTTTTTTGGTGCCAGCTGTACTGCTGGTGTGGATTGGTGGACTTATCTTTGCGGAAGTCGAACATAGACCGATGACATTGCTGCTTGGCGTGCTTGTCGCCGTCTATGCGGCGTTAAATCTGGCAGGCATTCACCTCACCCTTTCCACGGCGCAGGAAACCTGGGCGGGGCCGGTATTAGGCGTCGCCAATGGCTTGCTGACGGGAATGACGGGGTCTTTTGTCCTGCCCGGCGTGATGTTTTTGCAAGCAATTGGCCTTAGCCGTGACGTGCTGGTGCAAGCGATGGGCGTACTTTTTTCGCTCTCGACATTGGCATTGGCCGTCGCGCTGCAGGGTAGCGGGATGCTCTCGACTGACTTGGGCTTGGCTTCGCTTGCAGGTGTTATCCCCGCGCTGATCGGTATGGTGCTTGGTCAACAGGTTCGGAAGCGTTTGTCAGAAGCCCTGTTCCGCAAGCTCTTCTTCTGGGCATTGCTGGCGCTTGGGCTCTATATCATCGCCAATGCTCTCTAGCAGTGCTGCTATTTGAAATCGCGGCTAGGGAAGAGCACCTTTGCTTGCTCGCGAGGGTGTCGGGCGCGGGGGACATGTTTAGGCTTCGTGCGTGGATCAGGCCTTGGCGGGTGCCGGGCTTCGTCAGCGGCAGAGGCTTCTGTTTTAAACCCGCCACCGATGGAAAGCTCATCCAGCAAGTAGGACATATCCTCCAGCTTATCCGCCACTAGATGGATAACAATGCCCGCACGCTGCAGCCGCCCGGTCACTTTTAGCATTCGTGAGGTCAGCACAATGCGCCGGTGCTCTTCAAATACTTTGGGCCAGACGATAATATTAGCTACACCCGTCTCATCCTCCAGTGTCGCAAAGATCACACCTTTCGCACTGCCCGGTCGCTGGCGGGTGAGAACCAGCCCCATGACAGTGATGGGTTTATCGAGCGGGTCCGTCGCTAGCCGCTCATTCGGCGCTACATCGCGCAGCCCTGGACGGAGGATTGCCAACGGATGCGCCTTCAGGCTGAGGCGGAGTTGCGCGTAATCCTCATAAACCTCCTCACCAAGCGTCGGCGTTGGCAGTGTGACAGATGTTTCCCAGCCGTAGTCAGCCTCGCCCGCAGCCTCGAACAACGGCAGGGGCGCATCACCAAGTGCAGCCGTCTCCCAAAGCGCCGTCCGCCTGCTCATGTCAATGGAGTCGAACGCATCCGCCTTAGCCAAACGCTCTACTGTTGCGGGGCGAATACCGGCGCGACGCCATAGGTCCTCTGGTGTGCGGTAGCCATTGCCGCGCGCGGCTTCCAGCCATTCAGCATCACCTTCCTTGAAGCCTTTAATTTGGCGGAGGCCCAATCGAAGCGCGTAATACGCGCCGCTAAGCGATGGCTCCAATGTGCAATCCCACGTCGAATAATTCACATCAACAGGCCGCACCTCAACGCCATGCTCCCGCGCATCCCGCACGATCTGGGCTGGCGCATAGAAGCCCAGCGGCTGGGCGTTCAACAGCGCGCATGCGAATACATCTGGGTAATGCCGCTTCATCCAGGCCGACGCATAGACTAGCAGTGCAAAGCTGGCCGCATGGCTTTCCGGAAAACCATATTCGCCGAAGCCTTCAATCATCGAGAAACAACGTTCTGCAAAGGCTTCGTCATAGCCATTGGCCTTCATACCAGCATGGAACTTGTCGCGGAAGCTTTGGATTGTGCCCATATGGCGGAAAGTCGCCATGGCGCGACGTAGGCCGTCAGCCTCACCGGGCGTGAACCCGGCAGCAACGACAGCGATCTTCATCGCTTGCTCCTGGAATAACGGCACGCCAAGTGTGCGCTCCAACACCTCTTTCAGCACGGGAGAGGCATATTCCACCGGCTCCTCGCCATTCCGGCGGCGGATATAGGGATGCACCATATCCCCCTGAATAGGGCCAGGCCGAACAATCGCGACCTCAATTACCAGGTCATAGAACGTGCGTGGACGCATGCGCGGTAGGAACGCCATCTGCGCCCGGCTTTCCACCTGAAACACGCCAAGACTATCCGCCTGGCAAAGCATTTTGTATGTGGCGGGGTCTTCGCGCGGCGTTGTCGCCAGCTCAAAGCACTTGCCATAGTGCTGTTGGATCATCCCATAGCCCTTGCGGAGCGCGCTCAACATGCCGAGCGCCAGGATATCGATCTTCAGGATACCCAGCGCATCCAGGTCGTCCTTATCCCACTCAACTACGGTGCGATCATCCATCGCCGCGTTCTCTACGGGCACAAGTTCATCCAGCCGGCCCTGGGTAATAACGAACCCACCAACATGCTGGGAGAGATGGCGCGGAAAGCCGATCAGTTGATTGGCGATGGCAAGCGTGAGGCGAAGCCGCCGGTCATTCGGGTCAAGGCCGATTTCCCGCGCTTGCTCCAAATCAACACCTTCTGACGACCAACCCCAGGTCTGCGAAGCAAGGGCCGAGACCGTATCAGCAGAAAGCCCCATCGCTTTGCCAACCTCCCGCACTGCACTCCGTCCGCGGTAGTGAATGACGGTCGCGGCCAGGCCAGCGCGTTCACGGCCATAGCGTTTGTAGATATATTGGATGACTTCTTCGCGCCGCTCATGCTCGAAATCAATGTCAATATCGGGTGGCTCGCCACGCTCTACAGAGATGAAGCGCTCAAATAACAAGTCCGCTTCTGTGGGATTCACGGAGGTGATGCCAAGGCAGTAGCAGACGGTTGAATTCGCTGCCGATCCACGGCCCTGGCAAAGAATTCCAAGGCGTCGTGCTTCCAGTACGATGTCATACACGGTCAAGAAATAGGGCGCATAATTGAGCTGGTCGGTAAGCTTGAGCTCATGCTCAATCCCGGCGCGCACTTTTTCTGGCACGCCGCCTGGAAACCGCTGCTTGGCGCCGCGCCACGTTTCCTGCCGGAGATACTCCTGGGGGCTCATGCCGGGCGGCACTGGCTCATCCGGGTATTCGTAGCGGAGTTCTTCCAGGCTAAAGCGGCACCGGTCAGCTACTTCCAAAGTGCGGTGAACGGCGTGTTCGTGGCCTTCAAATAGGCGCAGCATTTGGGCTGCGGACTTCAGATGCCGCTCACCGTTGATTTGATGATTGCGGCCAAGTTCATCTACCGTGCAGGTTAGCCGGATGCAGGAGAGGGTATCTGCCAGAACCCGGCGTTCAGGTGCGTGCATCAGCACATCTCCCGTGGCGACCATGGGTGCGCCGGTCTCAACTGCCAATTCAGCCAGGGCGGAGAGGCGGGCCTTGTCGTCGCCGCCAAGGGCGCGGGATGCCGCCAGATACACTCGGTCGCCCAACGCGGTGCGCCAGTCCGCCAGATTGCGGGCGAAGTCTGCTTCTAGCGCACGGGGTGCTAGCAAAAGCAGGATCAAGCCATCGCCGTAATCCAATACATCGGCTGGATAGAGTTCGCATTCCCCTTTAGGTGCTCGACATCGGCCTGTGGTGATAAGCCGGGAGAGGCGGCCATAGGCGGCACGGTCTTTCGGATATGCCAGCAGGCTCTGCCCATCAGCCAGATCAAGCCGCGCGCCAATAATGCCCCTGAGGTCAGCTCGCTTGGCACCCATATGCGCCCGCACCACACCAGCAAGACTGTTACGATCCGCAACGGCAACGGCAGCATGTCCCAATTCAGCTGCACGGCGAGCAATTTCCTCTGGCAGGCTGGCACCTTCCCGGAAACTGAATGCAGTGAGGGCTTGGAGTTCGATATAGGCGAAGCTCATTGCTGGCTCATATGTTGGGCCGGGAGCTTCTCCTGCCTGCTAACCTCCCTCCTCTCCCCTGTTCTCCCTCGCCACCCATAGGGGGGAGAGGGCTGGGGAGAAGGGGGAGGCCTGCCGCTCGTAGAAATTTCCAGCATCACGCAAAGAACCCATGCAGGAACCAGCGGTCATCCTGCCGGTATAGCCACAACCGCTCACCGGCCTCATCCTCAACCCGCCAGTAATCCCGGTGCGAGGGCCAGTCTGCGTCGCGTTCGCGCCATTCGGGGGTGATGCGTTCGGGGCCGTCAGCAAAGCGCACGGCGCGACGGGCACCATGGCGCTTTAGGGTAAGTGGCGGGCTGAGGGCGTCGGCTTCATCGCTTTCAGTGTCAACAGGTAGCGGCTGCGCTAGAAGCGTAATTGGGCGCGGCGCTGGTGGCGTTGGCCATGCATCCACACCTGATACGGCTAAGGTGGCAGGTGTTTGGCGGAAGCTTCGATCAGGAAGCCAGCTATCCTCAGGCTCAAAGCGCGTAACGGCATCGAAGCCTAAACGGTTGCCCAGCGTATCAATGAGTGCGGCCAGGGCATCTGGCTCCGCCCGGCCAGCCAGCCCGTCTTGCTGACGAGGGCTGAGGCGTTCAGTGCGGGCTGCGCGGAGTGTAGCTGCTTCAATGCCAAAACCGGGATCGACATCATCCAGTTTTTCAGCGAACAGGCGCGTCAGCCGAGCAGTATCTTGCGTGGGCTCCGCTGTGCCGACGGAGAGGCTTTGCCAACTGCCATCCAGCCGGTGCACGGTGAAATCGAGAAGGCTGGCACCCAAGTCCTCGAACGTCAGCCGGGCCATAAGTCTATCCAACAAGCAAGCCAGTGCCGTATCAATGCTGACGCGCTCGCCAATGGGTTCATCGAAGGCAAGGCGGACGGTGTATGGCGTCTCCGGCCTGTTGGGAGAGATTGGTTCTGGTGCTGCGCCCAGCGCTTGATCAATCCGTGTCGCAATCTCAACGCCAAAGCGGCGAACCAACGTTTGCCGGGGAAGGGCGAATAGATCGCCAATGCAGGCAAGGCCAAGGCGCGCTAAACGATGGTTGGTTTCCGGCTTAAGACGAAGTGCAGCTACAGGCAATGCCGCCAATAGGTCTCGCAGAACGCCCGAGGGCGCGATAACGCCGGAGCAGCCATAGCGGGCAAGCGCTGATGCAGCACCCGGCGTATCGGCCATTGCAAAACTGGCGGCGAAGCCAAGGCGAGCCAGGATCGCAGCCAACCGCTCCATAAACCGAGCTTCACCGCCAAACAGATGCGTGACGCCGGCCATGTCGAGGAAAAGCCCATCCGGCTCATCCATCGCCGCCAGGGGCGTGAAACGGTCAGACAGGCGGGTGAGGGCTTTGAGAACCGCTGCCGTGCGTGCGGGATTATGGGGTAGAGTTCCCAATCCGGCATAGAGTGCGCGGGCGTCAGCCAAGGCCATGCCTGGAGCAATACCTTCTTGCTCACCGGCAGCATTAACGGCAACGACGGCAAGGCGCTGGCCGGCCTCCATATAGAGCACCAGTGGCTTATCCCGCCATGCGGGCTCGCGGCGCAGGATGAGATCGGTCGCGAGACGGGGAAGCCAAATGGAAACGATGCGACGGGCCATGCCAGTCAACCTCCCAATAAGTCAATGAACCCTGTTTGTTCTTAAGTAATTCAAGCCGATACCGGGGGAAGCCGCTTGGACTGTTGCGTGGAATTGCGGTTGCCCGCCACCGGGTTCCTGCTGCGCTGGAATGATGGTCGGAATCGGGTGGTAGTAATAACCCGAGCGCCCCGCCCGCAACTGCTGCCAATTGCAGTCGGCGGCTTTCCGTGAAGTCTGGCGCAGTGGCAGCTTCTGCAATGACTGCCCGCAGAGCGCCTGATTTCAAAGCCTGCTCAAGCGCCCACAACGCATCCCGGCGATGTAGTGTGACAAACAGCAGGTTTTTCGGAGAAATTCCTGCAATTTCAATGCCGCAAGGGTAGGGGCGACGCACACGTTCCCGCCCCAATATCCAGGCTGTGGCGCCGCCCACCTGGCTGGCGAGCATGGCGGCAATGGCAGGTGCGCCGCTGCCCATAACTTCATGCAAACCTGGCAGCGCCAGTCCACCACCGAGCGTTCTGTCGATGGTTGGTGGGCCGAGTGATAAGCGCGCCTCCGCACCTTTGCTTTTCGCAAGTGTCCGCTCAAGCTGGCGCTTCAGCAGGGCTACGATTTCCGGACGGTTGTGCAGTGGTGCATCAAGCATTGTTTTGCCATTTTGTTCTTATTCAAGATATGTTTCTAAATACAAAACGTCAACAACAGATTGCAGCGCTAACCTGATTATGTCTTTCAGCCCCTCAATCAGTCAGTGACTGGACCGCCCGAACCACTTCTGCAGCAGCATCCTTCACGGACTTACCGGAGGTCTCAACAGCCGCCTCGGCCTTGGCATAGAGCGTTTGGCGGAGTTCCAGGATGGCGTTCAATTCATCCATCGGGCGTGGACGGCCCCTGATCGGGCGTTGGTCGCCTTGGGCCAGCACACGGTTCATGTGGTCATCCGGCGCTGCCTTCAGCCAGATCGAATGGAAGTGGCGCAGCAGAAGCCCATAAGTCTCCGGCTCACTGACAATCCCGCCAGCGACCGCCAGTATAACGCGCTCATGCCGATCCCGAACCCGAGCAATGGCTTGCCGCTCAAGCTGCCGGTAGCCTTCCTGCCCGTAGAGCGCCATCACTTCCGCGACGGGAAGTCCCGCGTGGGTTTCGATCTCATCGCTAAGCTCGACAAATGGCGAATCAAGGGCTTCTGCCGCGAGCTGGCCAAGTGTTGATTTGCCCGCACCCCGAAGGCCAATCAGGCAAATGCGGCCTGCCTGGATTGAGGTGGCAGGGCGATTGGCGTCCAACATCCGGCGGATGGCGTCTTGCTGGGCGGGTGGCGCTTCACCAACCCGCACCGCCAATTCTGAAGCATTACGTTCAGATATACCTGCGATCAGCGCTTCAATGGGCTGATCCAGGGCCGTTGCGATCCGGGCGAGGAGGAGGACCGAGATATTGCCGCGCCCAGCTTCCAACTCCGCCAAATACCGCTCTGACACGCCCGATGCGCTGCTGAGCGCACGGCGAGACAGTCCTTGCTCCTTGCGGCCAGAGCGCACCCGGCCTGCGATCCGATCCAGGAGCGATTGGTCAGTTGCGGCGATGCTGTCTGGCGGAACGTTCAAGGTCTGATCCGTTAGTAGGTCTCGACGTGATAGCGGCCATCATTCCGCATCGCGTCCCGAATATCTGTCCATGCAAGGCCAGCACTGCGAGCAATATCGGCCAGGGCCTCATCCACACCTTGCTCCATCGCTTTCAGCCCACACACATAGATATGCGCTTTGGGGTCCTGCAGCAGTGGCGTGACGGAGGCAGTCTGGGCGCGGAGTTGGTCTTGCACATATTGTTTTGGCTGGTCTGGCAAGCGGCTAAAGGCGAAATGCTTGGCCAAGAAACGATCCGGCATTTTAGCGAGCGGGCCAAAATAGGGCAGGTCATCCGGCGTTCGGGCGCCGAACACCAGTGTCAGCATGCCGTCATCAGTTGGATCGGTTCGTTGGCGGCGCATCGTCATGGCGCGGAAGGGGGCAGCACCTGTGCCAGTGCAGATCATGAGCAGCTTGGCCTCAGGATTATTCGGCATCAGAAATGTGGCACCGAACGGGCCTGTTACCTGCACTTCATCACCCGCCTTCAGATCACAAACAAAGTTTGAGCAAACGCCATGGTCTTCACGCTTCACGGTCAGCGAAAGGTTGTTGTAGTTCGGCCGCTCGCCGTCACGGGGCGATGAAATTGAATAGAGGCGCGGCAGGTGGGGCTTGCCGTTCGCATCTGTTCCGGGTGCAGTGATGCCAATGCTCTGGCCTTCCAGGACTGGAAAAGCCGTAGCACCTAAATTGAGAATAATATGGCGAACATCACCATCGCCGTCCTCTGCTGTCAGGCGGTAGTTACCCTGCACAGTCGCCGTTGTGGGTTTGGAGATTGTGAACAGGTTGACCGTTGGCTTTGCTGCAGAAGCAGGTGCCTTCGCCCTTCCCCCCGCGCCCGCATGGGCTTCTGCGAGGAGGGCTGCGACCGCATCATCCAGCGCCTCGATAACGCCATCGCCGGAAGCACCATCATCAGCCTTGATGTCTTCCTGGTCTGGAAGTTCATCCCATTCAAACTGCTCTTCGACTGAATAAGGCGTTGCGACTACGCGCCAATTGTCGATAGAGCCGGTCGGGCAGGGAGAGATGCAATCCATGCAGAAATTGCACTTGGACGCGTCCACAACAACGTTGTCATCATTGTGGGTGATCGCATCAATCGGGCAGGCTTCCTCGCAGGTATAGCAGCGGATGCAAATTTCCGGGTCGATCAGGTGCTGTTTTAGTGGCGCGTTCATGGGGCCTTACGCCATATGCAGCTGGACGTATTCGAAGTCGCCCGGCTTGTTATCAATTCCGACCTTTGGGGCCGATATCCAGGACGCATATTGGCCGGGCTCGTGGCACGGCTGCATAAGCGACTGAATAAACGCACCGTCTTCCTTCGTTGGTAGCCATTCGTTGCGTTTCGCGTCCCATGCTTCTCGGCTGATAATTTCACCTGATGGGTCCGCAGGCATGCCCGCAAACGCGCCAATTTGGCGGTTGAACGCCTCATGTGGCATTTCAAACTGGAATTCAACACCAGCTTTTTTGAGCGCCCGGTTCCAGCGCCCGACGCCGCCTGCAGCATCTTTTACATAATCGTCACGTAGTCGCATATTGACGGCCGTCAGGGCAGGGGCATCCACCTTCTGTATCACGCCATTGACGATTTGGGACACAGGGTATGTAGCACCATGGAGCTTGTGATCATCATCGATCTTTACCTCCTGGAACCGGCCTTTAATTCCCGCATTGAAGGCATTTGCGGCATTTGTTGAAATTTCTCCGCCAAAAAGATCTAATGACAGCGTGTAATGCAGATTGAGCTTTTTCTGCATCGTCGGCAGATCAATAACGCCCAGGTCGCGGATTTTGTTGACGTCATAAGGATCAGTGATCCCGGCCTTCTGCATTGCATCGACGGTTGCCTGGATGACCCGGCCAACGCCAGTCTCACCAACAAACATATGATGCGCTTCTTCGGTCAGCATGAAGCGGCAGGTGCGGCTGAGCGGGTCAAAGCCTGACTGCGCCAAGCTTTCCAGCTGCATACGGCCATCGCGGTCCGTGAAATAGGTGAACATGAAGAAGGAGAGCCAATCCGGCGTTTCTTCATTGAAGGCACCCAGCATGCGCGGCGCTTCTTCGGAACCTGAGTTCCGGCGCAGCAGATCATCCGCTTCCTCGCGGCCATCGCGGCCAAAATACTTTTGCAGCAGGTAGACCATCGCCCAAAGGTGGCGGCCTTCCTCAACATTGACCTGGAACAGGTTCCGCAAATCATAGAGTGACGGTGCCGTTAGCCCGAGAAACCGTTGCTGCTCGACCGATGCAGGCTCTGTGTCACCCTGAATAACGACCAGGCGGCGCAGCATTGAACGATATTCGCCCGGAATTTCCTGCCAGACCTTTTCGCCAGCATGTTCGCCAAACGGAATTTTGCGGTCCTCGACCTCTGTCGCCAGCAGGATGCCCCAGCGATATTCGGGCATCTTCACATAGTCGAACTTGGCCCAGCCTTTCGGATCAACGCTAACGGCCGTGCGCAGATAGACATTGCTCGCCTGGAATTGCTCTGGGATCAGGTCTTTCCACCAGTTGATATAGCCCGGATGCCATTTCTCCAGCGCTTTCAGGACGCGCCGGTCGGAGGAGAGGCCTACATTGTTCGGGATCAGCGTGTCATATTCTACGTTCATAATGCCAGGCATTGCTTCTTCTCCTGCTTAGACGCGTTCTTGATTGAATTCGGCGCGAACGCCGGTGCCGTAGCGCTGCAATGCGCCATCTGGACCAACTGCATTGGGGCGTTGGAATACCCAGTTCTGCCATGCTGTTAGGCGCCCAAATATGCGGGTTTCCATGGTTTCTGGCCCTGCGAAGCGAAGGTTTGCCTCCATCGCCGTCATGGCGTCCGGGGAAAAGCTTGCACGCTCTTCCAGGAAGATTCGCACTTCGTCTTCCCAATCCACATCTTCAAAGGCGAAGGTGACAAGGCCGAGCTCGTCCGCTGCTTCAGCTTCAAGCGCTTCATTGGTCTGGCTCTTTAGAGCCTCAACGGTATCGGGCTTGCCAAGGAAGCGGGTCTCGAGACGGGTAATGCCGTTGGACATAGAATAACGGCCAAAATTGGCGTCGCTCAATGTAATTGTGGCGAGTAGGCGGTTATCGCCATCGAACTCGCCCAGCATCATGTAGCTGCGATCCACGGCAAACAGGATCTCAGCCAGCATGCCGGCGAAACAGGAGCCATGCTCGACCAGCGCGGCCATAGAACGGGATGTTAGATCGACCCGCTTCAGGACGCGCTTCCAGTACAGCAATACTTCATTTGCAAGCCAATGATCGGCATTCCGCAGAAGCAAAGCCTCGTGTGCAAGCACAGCTTCAGGGTCGCCGTTTGATTTAAACACAATCGTGCCAAGTTCAGGCTCGTTCAGGCGCAAATGCAAGATCGCATCATCCAGTTCGCGCGCGAGGCGGAGCATATAGGCATCCGCACCTTCAGCTTGGAATGCAGCCATATCCATGGGCGCTGCTTCCGCAGGACCCGTGATCATGATCGAGGCCTGCCGGGCGGCTCGGTCGAGCGTTACGTCGACAGTTGTGTACGAAATGCTGTCTGCAGTAATCGTCCGCTGGAGCGGTGTGAGTTGAATGCCAGTTCCGTCATCCGGGCGGGTTGATTTTGCAGCGGATTCGGCAATCCTGGTCGCGACCGTTTCGTCAAAGCGGGAGTTTGGGACGACATCATCCACCAACCGCCAATCTTTGGCCCGCTTGCCTTTAACGCCTTCTTCAATGGAGCAGAATACGTCCGCCAAATCGCGGCGCACCTTGCGTTTGTCAGTTACGCGGGTGAGGCCGCCTGTGCCCGGCAACACTGCCAGTAACGGAACTTCCGGTAGTGCCACATTTGAGGACGCATCGTCCGCCAGGATGATGTGATCGCAGGCGAGGGCTAGCTCATAGCCACCGCCAGCACATGCGCCCTTGATGGCGGCAATATAGGTTTGACCGGATTCAGTGCCAGCGGCTTCAAACGTATTGCGGGTCTCGTTCGTGAACTTGCAGAAATTGACCTTATGAGTGTGCGTTGATCCCGCCAGCATGCGGATATTGGCACCAGCACAGAAGACGCGCTCTTTGCCGGACTTCATCACGACGACCTTAACGGCAGGATGCTCAAAGCGGAGCCGCTGCACGATATCCGCCAGTTCGATATCGACGCCAAGGTCATAGGAATTGAGTTTCAGCTCATAACCATCAAAAAGGCCGCCTGCTTCATCAACATCCATGAACAGATTTGCGGTATTGCCCTCAATCTCTAGCCGCCAGTGGCGGTATTGCGTTGGGTCAACCTGAAAATCGATCATGTCCGCCACGGCCTCATCTCCTTGTTATCTGTGCAAACCATAACGCGCTCTAGCGGGCGTGCGGTTAGACCATATCCGTTATGATGCGTGTTGTGCCCAATAATATGCATTAAATTGCATTATCTGAAATCCAAGCCCTGAAACTTACCAGACCGTATCTGCAAGAGCGCAAGCTGGATCTGCTCATGCTTGAGGCCCATGGCGAGCTGGCCATTGACGCCGGACGCATCTTTGAAGTGCAACTCAGCCATACTGGCTAAGCGATTAGCGGCTTTCGGCTTCTGCATTTTAAGCTTGAGGGCCGCATTGGCGGTCTGAATAACGCCCTGAACGGCAGCCCGCGCCTGTGAGTTTGGGCGTGCGCGTAGCCACACGATCTCCAGCACTTCATGGCATTCCCAGTAAAAGCCTCGTGCCAATAACTCCAAGCCGCAGAGCCAAGCTTGATTTTCAGGCGCTGTAGCGTCCTCAGTTTCGGCAAGCGCGGACGCTTTGGCACCATCGAATGCATCGGGGAGGTGGCGTGCGTTTTGGCCAGGAATATGAGCGTAGGAAGGCAACGCAAATGTCATCTTAGCGTGCGGGACAGGAAATCTGAAACGACTGCTAACGTCTCTTCCGACTTCTCCTGATGCGGCGAGTGTCGGCAATTTTCGATGATCGCCGTCTCGACCGAGCTTGGACTTTGAGTAGCCAACGCCTCGATATGGGCTAGCGTCCCATATTCATCCTGTGCGCCTTGGATCGCGAGTGTCGGGACAGTGATATTGCACAAGCCTGCCTCAACACTCCAAACGCCAGAGAATGCAGGGTCTAACCAAGCATCTGCCCAGCCAAGGAAAGTCGTATCTACATCTCGATGATACTTGGATAAACGTTCACGCAGTGGGCCCTTGAGATAAGCATCTCGTGTAGCTGCGATAGCGGTTTGCCCGCCGGGTTCTGTGAAGAAATGCGGGGCCATGAGGATGAGTGCGTGAACACGGGGATCATGGTGCCCGCCAGCAAAAATCGCGGCTATGGTGGCACCGTCGCTGTGGCCAAAAATGGCACCGTCTTTGAAGCCAAATGCATCCAACACTTCTGGCAGGCAGCGCTCCCCCTCAATCGACATATAATCGAGCGGTCTAGGCATCGGCGCTACATCAGACTGGCCGTAGCCCAAACGCGACCAAGCGAATACGCCCATGTCAGTTTGATCGGAAAGCTTCTGTGGGAACGTCCGCCAAAGCGACAAAGAGCCAAGGCCTTCATGCAGCAAAACAATCGTCGGTGCGGTGCCTGGGGCAGGGCCGAACATCCCGCACTCAACCGAGGCACCATCTACGGTGATGCTCGCTGTACCGCCAGCACTCCAGTCAATCTGCTGCACGATTAATTTGTCCGCAGTTTGAACCGCTGGATTTTGCCGGTCGCTGTTTTCGGCAGTTCCTCAACGATTTCGATCCAGCGTGGATATTTCCACATGCCGACTTTGGCTTTGACGTGATCTTTCAACGCGGCGCCCAAATCTGTCGATGCGTCCGCACCATCCTGCAGCACAACAAAAGCCATCGGCTTATCCAGCCCCTCATTGTCTGCTCGCGCAATCACGGCTGCCTCTAGCACAAGCGGGTGTGAACTCAATGCTTGCTCGACCTCAAACGGCGACAGCCAGATGCCACTGACTTTGAACATGTCATCCGTTCGCCCGCAGTAGGTGTATCTGCCAAGTTCGTCCTGGGTGTACTTATCGCCGGTATGGGTCCATTCGCCTTCAAATGTCAGGCGGCTGCGCTCCCGCTGGTTCCAATAGCCGTCAGACGCCGATGCGCCCTTGACCAACAACTCGCCGACTTCGCCAGTTGCGACCGCTGCACCGTCATCATCAACCAGCCGCAATTCATACCCCGGCACCGCAACGCCAGATGTGCCGTAGACCACCTCACCAGAACGGTTGGAAAGGAATATATGCAATAGCTCTGTCGAGCCAACGCCATCCAGAATGTCCACGCCCCAGAGCGCATGCCAGCGCATGCCGACATCTTCTGGCAAAGCTTCGCCCGCGGAAATGCAACGACGAATTGGCGCATTCGGCAGCGCATCAAGGTTTTCCAGATGCGCATTCAAGGCTGCGTAAAGTGTAGGCACGCCGCAAAAGACCGTTGGCTGGTGATCCGCGATCACACTTGTGACTGAATCAGGCGTGGGGCGGCCGGGGAACAAGATCGTCGAAGCGCCAACGGACATTGGGAAACTCATGCCATTGCCGAGACCGTAGGCGAAAAACAGCTTTGCCACCGAAAACACGACATCGTCCGCCTGGATACCCAGCACCTGAGCGGCATAGGTATCGCAAGTCGCCTCCAGGCTGGAATGCACATGGCGGACACCCTTTGGCTGCCCTGTTGATCCAGATGAATAGAGCCAGAAGGCGCAGTCATCTGGGCTAACGGCGTATGTTTCGCCTGGTTGGCTTGCAGCTAGTGCCTCTGCGAAGTCATGAGCGCCAACGGGTGTTTTACCGCCGATCACGAATACATGGCGGACATATGGGTGGTCCGCCAGAAGGGGCTGCACCGTAGGGTAAAGTGCTGCGGAAACGAACAAGGCCCGTGCGCGGCAATCCTGCAGTATCGTGCTGTAGACGTCTGTCGAGAGCAGAGTGTTTAGGGCGACTGGAATAACACCCGCATTGATCCCACCCCAAAAAATGACTGGGAACGCAATTTCATCCAACGCCAGTAGCGCAATTCGTTCTTCCGGGCGGATGTCGTACCGTTCAAAGAGCCCGCCCATACGGGCAACATCTAAGCCAAGCGCGCCATAGGTAATGTTGCGCCTGTTTTCTGTCGCCTCGATAAATGCAGTTTTCTCCTGGGCGTCGTTAGTGGCGTTTCGTGTGACAAAATATGTGGCGGCGTTGACTTCTATGGACTGCATTTTTCCTCCGGCCCTACAGGCGCTTTGCGGCAGACTTCAGCACAAGGCGCAGGATAGATGCAATTCTTATCCGCTGACTAAGTCCCGCAGGGACACGACAAGCGTCACAGCACTGATCATCGCCAACACCGCCAGAGCAGCATTTCTATAGAGCGACTCTCCAGGCCCGCCAAAGAAACGGGCACCGAGCCATGCTGCGCCTGAGTAAACCGGGAAAATAAGGACACTTAGCAAGATTACCGTCGGCGTGAAAAGGCCGAGCAGGTATAGCGGCACTATAGTGCAGAGATTGAGGCCAGTGATTGACCCAATTACATTGGCCCGCTGTCGTTCGGTTGGTCCAGACCGGGATAAGGCCACCGCGACAGCTGGTGGTCCGCCAACGCCCGCCATGCCTTGAATAAACCCAGCTGTGGCTCCGGCACCCGCAAGAAACACAGGATTTCCAGCCTGTTTGGCGCGCCAGCCTTTGAACAGCAGGAACGTCATGCCCAGCACCGATATGGCGATCACAAACTTCATGATCGCCGGATCGAGCGCTACCAAAACCATTGCGCCTAAAGGTGCGCCGACAAATGTGGCCAGACCGAAGGGCAATACGAAGGTGCGCTCTGACTTTCGGATTGCCGTTGGCAGCAACTGAAACATCACTGGCAAGCCAGAGAGGCAGGATGCCGCGACCGCAATCTTTGGCCCAAGTGTGAGGCTGATCGCCAGCACGACAATCATCGCGCCACCAAACCCGACGAACCCTCGGATGAACCCACCGACCAGAACGCCTGCAGCAATAACGCCGAAGGCTGGAACGCCCGCTTGCGCGATTAGTTCATGTAGTAGGTCTTCCAAGCCCTAGAGACCGAGCGATACCTTCGCCAGGATGCCTTTCTGGACTTCGCTGGTACCGCCAAAAATCGTATTGGCGCGGCAGTTGAAGTAGCGGGGCGATACACCTGCTTCAGCTTCGGTTTGCGCAGTTGGCGTGCGGTTATCGCCCGCCATGGCTTCCAACTGCTCAAACGGCATTGCGAACAGGCCAGCAGCCTCCACAGAAAGCTCTGTAACGTTCTGGTTCACTTCCGAACCGCGGAGCTTAATGACGGATGCGTCCGCGCCAGGGTTCTCGCCAGATTTCAGTTTGGACAGCATGCGAAGTTCAGAGATCGCGATTGTTTCCGCCTGAATCTCCAGGTCAGAAAGCTTGCGCTTGAAGTTGTTATCGTCATTCAGACCATTTACGTAAGCCATCCGCTTAAGCCGCGCCATATTCAGGGCGATCCGGCCAGACGCAAACCCACCGCCACGTTCAAACTCCAACAGATATTTAGCGACGGTCCAGCCATCACCCTCCGGCCCAACGCGGTTGGATTGCGGCACGCGGACATCATCCAGGAAGACCTGATTGACTTCGTGATGGCCACCAAGCGTGATGATCGGGCGGACGTCTACACCGGGCGTATCCATTGGGATCAGCAAAAAGGTGATGCCGTTCTGGCGCTTTGGTTCATCAGATGTGCGAACGAGGCAGAACATCCAATCTGCGAACTGGGCGTGGGTCGTCCAAATCTTGGAGCCGTTGACGACATAATCATCGCCATCCGCAACTGCTCGTGTTTTTAAACTGGCAAGGTCGGAGCCAGAGCCTGGTTCCGAATAGCCTTGGCACCAGTAATCATCGGTCGCGAGGATGCGCGGTAGGAAATGGGCTTTTTGCTCAGGCGTGCCGTATTTCATAATCACGGGACCGACCATTCGGAGGCCAAGCGGGATCACCGGGGGCGCGCCGTAAGATGCCGTTTCCGTTTCAAAGATGTATTTCTGCGTCGTCGTCCAGCCCGTGCCGCCGTGCTCTAGGGGCCAGTTCGGCGCGATCCATCCTTGCTCATGCAGTATTTTCTGCCAGCGTACTGCATCCGGCTTATCCGGGAAAATCATGCCGGATTCTTTCCAGCGGGCATGGAGGTCTTCCGGCAGCTTTTCACGCAGGAACGTGCGGACTTCCTGGCGGAAGGCTTCATCTTCAGGCGATAGGCCTGTATCCATGGGGCTTGCTCCTAGTCCAAATATTCTGGCACGGGCCGCAGAGGATAGAAGGGTGGCATGTCCTCTGAAACGCGCATAGGGAAGTTCGGCGCGCGTTTTTCAAGGAATGAGGCAACGCCTTCTTTTGCGTCGGCTTTCCCGCCCATATAGCCCTGTAGGCAACGGGATTCGAGGCGGTGCGACAGCATTGGGTGGTCGTTCATCAGGCCCGTCAGCATAAGCTGGCGGCAAAGTGCGACTGACATAGCTGACGTATTGTCTGCGATTTCCCGCGCTAACTTCTGAGCAGCGGGCAACAAGTCGTCCGGTTTATAAACCGAGCGGACAAAGCCGCCATCCAATGCTTCGGCTGCGTCGAAAATGCGGCCTGTCATCATCCATTCCATGCCGCGCCCGAATGGGGCGATCCGGGGGAGGAACCAGGAACTACAGGCCTCCATAACGACGCCGCGTTTAGCAAATACAAACCCGATCCGAGCGTTTTCTGAGGCGAGGCGAATATCCATCGCGCATTGCATCGTAGCGCCAATGCCAACGGCAGGGCCGTTACAGGCGGAGATCAACGGTTTCTTTGCTTCCAGGAAGCGTAACGTTAGCCGCCCGCCACCATCCCGGAAATCTTCTGGGTTCTCAGAGCCTTTGGCCCGGTTGAACGTATCTTTGCCGCGCGCCAAATCGGCCCCGGCGCAGAATGCCCTGCCTTCGCCCGTAAAGATGACAGCGCGGATATCGTCATCGCCATCGGCCCAATCGACGGCGGCGATCAACTCATCCAGCATTTGGGTGTTGAGGGCGTTCAGCTTTTCAGGGCGGTTAAACGTTACGGTGAGAACGCCGGCGTCTAGCGCCGCCTTGATGGTCTCGAAATCTACGCGCATTGGTTCTCTATCCTAGGGCTGCGGTTCTTCGTTTTCCGCCTTGCCATGCCAAGTATAATCCGGGTGCAGATATGATGATGGCGGCAAGCAGCAGTGTTGTGTGGTTCAAGCCAAGCATACCACCGCCCGGTGCAGCAAGGGTCAGCCCGCCGATCCCAAGCGAGAAGCGGCCGATATAACTCATAAAGCCCGTGCCTAAACTGCCTAAGCCGACAAGCCAACCTTGCAGCCCGGCTGAGACCAGCAATATGCCAACCAAGGCTGTGGTGCACACAACGGTGACCTCCACGAAGCTGCCTTGCAGCAGGAGGGCCGGGTTGAAGACGAAGAAGAACGGGATGAAGTAGATCACGGTGCCGATCCGCATCGCCTCAAACCCAGTCTCCATCGGCTGGCACTTCGCGACTGATGAAGCCGCAAATGCGGCCAATGCGACTGGCGGCGTAATGAATGACAGCATGCCCCAATACAGCACGAACATATGCACGGCCATCGGGTTCATGCCGACTTTGATGAGCGCCGGTGCCAGAATGATTGCCAGAAAGATGTAGGCCGCTGTAACCGTCATCCCCATACCGAGGATGAAGCTTGTGACAGCGCCCATGAGCAGCAGGACAATCGGGGCATCGCCTGCCAGATTCACCAGGATGTTGGTAATCGAGCCCGTCATGCCTGTCGCCTGCAGCGCGCCAACAACAAGGCCGACAGCCGCCAGCAGTCCACCAAGTTCTGCCAGCAACCCGCCAGTTGAGTAGAGATAGGTCTTGAACGATTCCCAATTCAAACGGTGATTCTTGTTGAATTGGTTGACGACCAGCAGCACGACCGTCGCATAGAACGGCGCCTGCGCTTCCCGCCACCAAACCACAAGCAAGAACACCAGCAGCGCAAACGCGAAAATGTAGTACCAGCCGTCCTTAATGACAGACCGGAGCGTTGGTAGTTCCGATTTATCCAAGCCTTTCAAATCATTCTGCGCGGCGTAGGCGTCAATCTGCATGAACAGGCGGAGGTAATAGAGCATTGATGGTACCACAGCGGCCAACGCTACATCGACATAAGAGACTTGCAAAAAGTCCGCCATAACGAACGCTGTAGCACCCATAATAGGCGGCATCATCGTTCCGCCGGTGGAGGCGCAGGCTTCGATAGCGCCCGCCGTTTTCGCGCGAATACCGATGCGCTTCATGGCGGGAATAGTAAGCGCACCCGTCGTCAACACATTGGTGATCGGGCCGCCAGACATGGACCCAAACAAGCCAGACGAGAAGATCGCCATCTTAGCCGGACCGCCGCGGACATGGCCCAATAGGGCGAACGCCAAGTTGATGAAGAATTGCCCGCCGCCGGTATACACAAGCGCGTTGCCAAACAGCAAGAAGCCAAATACCAGCAACGCAAACGCCTGCATCGGAATGCCGAGCACGCTCTCTTCGGAATAGATGTGATATGAGGCCGTTTCAAACAACGTTGATTGAACGCCTGAAATCGCTTGCGGCACCATGCCCGCATATGTCGGAAACAGCGAGAAGATTAGGCAGACGAAAAATACTGGCCACCCGCCGCCACGGCGTCCGGCCTCCAGGATCATCGCCCAGAAAACCAATGCCACATAGCCCGCATGGCGCGGCGCATTGAAGTCATATTCCCACGCTTCTTCAGCGACGAGACGACCGAAATAGGTGAAATATAGCGTTAGCCCTATAGCTGCAAAAAACAGGATAATATCGTAAAAAGGCACCCGTTCCCTCGGGGAATTCTTGTGGGCAGGCATCAGAATAAAGATCATCGACAGCATCGCGCCGAGAACCAAGTACATATACTGCTGCGTCACCAGAACATTGCCGGTGACGGCTTGGAAGAATTTCAGCCGGAAGATTTCGTTTACCGCAAGAGCCAAGACGATGCAGGTCATAACGAATACAACGAACGTCCAAAATTTTCCGGGTTTGCGATAACGGGCGAGTTCGGCGTCATCAACCTCGGTTGCTTTATAGGTTGTAGCTTCTGGGGTGTCCGTCATGTGATCAACGCTTTCAGATAAACACAGATGTCAGCGAAGACGGAGCCGCCGGAAGCGTTCAAAAGTTTCCGGCGGCATTAGTCTTAGTGGCTTACCAGGTCTCGAAAACCGGATTGAAACCGGAGGCCAGAAGCGCTTTCGAACGCGCTTCCTGCCATGCCGTCACGAAGTTGGACGGATCGGAGTCTTTATGTGCCGTCCAAGCTTGGCTCAGCACGGCTTGGCGTTGAAGCTGGCGATCTGTGTTCGCTTGTGCTTATGCAGACCAGGAGCCTTTTTCCTTCAGCAACCGGATCGTGCCAGCGTGGCTTGGCAGGTAGAAGTCATAGAGCTGCTGACCAAGCGCCCAACCATAAGCACCAGGAGCGCCTTTCTCGTATTCGCTGAAGTTATCGACCATAGCTTTGGTCATGCCGTAAGCAGTGTCGTCAGATAGTGTCGACATGCTGATCAAGATTGGATAGACGCTGGCGATGCCTTCTTGACCGCCATCAGCATTGCCTGGGCCGTCGGTGCACTGGCCTTTAACGTACCAAGGCACGAGCTTCTGGACATTGGCCCAACCGTCTTTGTCGTTATGCGGCATTGGCGGATGCGTAACACCGCGGGGGCTTGCATCCATTTTCAACATAAACGTGGAGCCAGTAGACGTAATCGCAGCATCAATGTTGCCATCGATAATGCCGTTAATTGATGCGCCCCAGCCGCCAACTTCAACCTTCTGCACGTCATTCAGCGTCAGGTTAGCAAAGCCGAGCAGCGCTTCTGCGGCTTTCTGCAGGGCAGGGGAGCCACGGACCCAAGCAACGCGCTTACCTTTGAGATCACCCATCGTCTTGACGCCGATGTCATTGGCGACAGCGAAGTTGGTGCATGCGTTGGACCGGTTCAGCAGCAGCAGGCGAACCGGCATCGGGCCCCATTTTTCGGTGCCGAAGGTATAAACAGCTTCTTGGGCGTAAACGCTATCAGACCCTGTCGCCGTGAACTGCGCTTTGCCAGCTTCTGAAGGAAAGCTTGTCATATGCGGCGTAATGCCGCAAATTTCTTATTCAGATGTGAGCGGTTCCAGTGCGGCAATAATCGCCCGACGTTGCACACCATTCGGTACAGGCATCGGAGCTCGGGGTTGACCTGAATTGATCCCTTGATGGCGTTGAGCAAACTTCACGCAAGTGGGCAAATTATCGTGGGCCATGGCATTTCAGGGCGCCAAAATCTTGCCGTGCAACGCTTTTGCTTCCGCGTGATCGCCTGCCTTAACAGCATTCCAGAGTGCGACAGGAGCATGGGGAGCCGCTGTCAGGATTGCGGCAATCGATCCGTGAGAACCGAGCATATATGAGGGATACATCAGCGCATCAACGGCGCTATAGATCATCCGATTAGCTGGTGCTTTTTCCATCAGGTCGGCGAATAACTTCAAATCACCAGCGGATTGTTTCACGCCAACGACGTCAGGAACTTCTTCAAAAATTCGGCAGAGCAGTTTGGGTGACAAATAGGTCCAAGGCACCACGTTATAGATAATAATCGGCGTTTCCGTGGCTTCGGAGATTGCTCGGAAATGCTCGACCATGGCGTTGTCATCTGGCGGAAATAGATAGTGTGGAGGCGTGACCTGCAATGCTGTGACACCGCGAGCAGCAGCGGCTTCGCCTCGTTTAATGGCTTCCCGTGTCGAATTTACAATGATGCCTGCTATCATCGGCACCCTGTCACCGAGTGCTTCGCTAGCGACGCCAATCACTCGTTCGAACTCAACGCTTGTTAGCGTATGGCCTTCACCGGTGCTGCCGCCGACAGCAATGCCATTAGCACCTGCTTCAATCAGCCAGTCGATCTAGCTGCGGACCGCGCCATACACGATTGTGCCATCAGCGCGGAAAGGAATAGTTGCCGGTGGAATAACACCAATGAGATTGGTAAGTGCGGACATAGGGCAGCTTTCTTTTGCATGAAGCTTTCACGGAATTTGAGGCTGATTATGCCGTGTCGCATTTTTATACGTCTAATGACGGCAAATACTTCGACATAGGCCTTGAACGGTCAATAGGTATCGAACGCTTTTTGTATCGTAGCGAGTGAGCAATTGGCTTCAGCCAAAGCCAGCATCAGCAACACGCGGGCTTTTTGCACTGATAGATTATCAGCGATGATCACCCCAGCGGGCCGGTAATCCGAAATTGCAACAACCCTGCCTGACAGCGCGCGGGTACCCTGCACGACAGCAATACCTGCTGCTAATGCATCCTCCACCGCAGCCCGTTCGCCGGGCGTAGTCAGGCCTGGTGCGAACCCGCCAACAATGATTCCCGCTGGTTTCAACGCCATTAGACCTCTGATCTGCCCGCCATCTGATCCTGCATAACTGATTGCAACATCAACACGTGGCAGAGGTGTGGAGGCGTCAAAGGGTGTGTTCGGCGCATGGGCGCGCACGGGGCGCCGATAAATGGCGATACGGTCATTGTCTGCGTGGCCTAGTAGGCCGAAATCTGGCGAACGGAAGGTTTGTAGGCGGAGGGTGGATGTTTTGGTGACATCACGGGCTGCATGAATTTCATCGTTCAGGCAAACCAGCACGCCCATACTGCGTGCCTCCGGTGCAGCTGCGACCCTGGCACCGTTCACGATATTCAGGAATGCATCGGTCGAGATTCCAGTAGGCGGCCGTTGCGCGCCAACAACGACGACGGTCTTATCGGTCTTAAGCGTCAGGTTCAGGAAGTAGGCTGTTTCCTCTAGAGTCGCCGTGCCATGGGTAACAACCACGCCTTCTAGGCTTGAGTCATCGCGTAGAGTTTTTTCGATGTGCGCCCTGAGATCAGGCCAGTCTGCCGGGCCGATGGCTGTGGAATGCACTTGCCGAAATGGCGCCAGAACGGGCTCGACCACACGGTCAAGTTCAGGCACATGCGCCAATAATTCATCCAGCGCATAAACCTTGCCGGTGCGGACATAAGCAGTGAGGTCAAGGCTATCAACGCCAACAGAGGCGATAGTGCCGCCAGTTCCAACGATAGCGACGCGAGGCAGGGCCATTTGAAAGTCCTTTTGAGGATGCATAATCACGGCTAGGCTATTCAACAGAACATCTGGGCGCCAGGGAGTGGAACTGTTATGGGTCAAATTGACTTGCCGGACAGCTACGATGGAGACATGGCTTGGCGCGCGGCTGATTTGGCACCGGATGCTGGCGTCATCAAGCTAAACTCTGATGCTTTGGCCGAATTAGATGCTGCCGCTGCGACACTCAGGTCCAATCCGCTGCCCGTTTAAGGGCTAGATGCGGCGGACTTTGCCATGCCAGCTTGCCAGTCAGCCATGAGCACGGCACGCCAGCAGCTCGATACTGGCCTTGGGTTTGTCATCATAGACCGATCGGATGTGTCGAACCGTGAAATTGCAACCAAGCTCTATTGGCTGCTGATGGGCATGACGGCACCGCTTGTGGCACAAAAGCATGATGGGACCATGGTTTATGACGTGGTCGATACCGGCCTCGTCGCCGAAGCTGCCAATGGCGTCCGCGCATCAAAGACACGCAATCACCAAGGGTTTTACACGGATAACTCATTCAATCTTCCGCCTGACTATGTGGCATTATTCTGCCTGCAGACGGCGGTATTGGAATAGCCGTCTCACCGCGTTTGGTTCGCCAAGGTGCCGAAGTGAAGGGCCTGGAGATGGATGATCGTGCTGAGCAGGCACTCGGCGCCATCGCTCAGTTAACGGAAGACCCGGATCTCGGCCTGACGCTGACTTTCGAGCGAGGGCAAATTCAGATCGTCAACAATAAGCGCATCGGCCATCGCCGCACCGGCTTCACGGATTGGCCAGAAGCGGAACGGCGGCGTCATCTGGTGCGATTGTGGATGCGGAATGCGGGCGGACCGTTCTACGGAAACTGAAGCTCTGGTGCCCTGAGGTGCTCGCGTATTGCCAGCCATAACGGCTACTGGAATGCTTATGCGCAAATTCTGGAAGGATAGATCCCATGAAATTCGGCGTTTTTTATGAGCTGCAGATTCCCCGCCCCTGGGAGCCGCATACTGAGTGGCAGCTGCACCACAATGCGCTCGATCAGCTCGAGTTGGCAGATGGCCTAGGCTATGACTACGCCTGGGAAGTCGAGCATCACTTCCTTGAGGAATATTCCCATTCCTCCGCCCCAGAAGTCTTCCTTGGAGCGGCCAGCCAGCGCACGAAGAATATCCGCCTGGCTCATGGCATTATCCAGCTAACAACCAATCATCCGGCTCGCGTTGCAGAGCGTGTGTCTACGTTGGACCTGCTTTCCAATGGCCGGGTTGAGTTTGGAATCGGCGAAAGCGCCAGTGCTACCGAGCTTGAGCCGTTTGGCCGGGACTTCGAAACCAAGCGCGAAGTATGGGAGGAAGCCGTTAAGGCCGTCATTCCAATGTTTGGCGACAAGCCCGTATCCTTCGACGGCAAATATTTCCAAATGCCGGAGCGTTTGGTTCTGCCAAGTCCGTTGCAGAAACCGCATCCACCCATTTGGGTCGCTTGTTCACAGCTCGAAACTATTGAAATGGCGGGCAGGCGGGGCATGGGTGCACTTGGCTTCCAGTTTGTCAGCGCAGATGCCGCCCACGCATGGGTCCACGCCTATTACAATTCCATCACGAAGCGGCTCGATAAACTGGTTGATTATCAGATCAACCCGAACATCGCGCTCGTCAGCTACTTCATGTGTGCGAAAACGGATGAAGAGGCGCGGAAGCGTGCTGAAGGCCTGACATTCTTCCAGTTCGCGCTTCGGTTCTATGGCAACAGCGCAGACCGACGCCGCCCACCAGCAGGCACGGTCAATCTGTGGGATGAGTTTGTTAAGTGGAAAGACGCCAATCCAGACTTGGTTGAGAAAGCGCTGCGCGGCGGTCTCGTCGGCTCGCCCGACACCATTCGTAAGAAATTGCGGAAGTTCAAAGAAAGCCACGCTGATCAGATCATTCTGTTGAACCAAGCCGGCAAGAACAGCCACGAGCACATCTGCGAAAGCCTTGAGATGTTTGCGGAGCAGGTCATGCCTGAATTCCATGCAGATGAACCTGCGCACCAGGACTGGAAGCGACAGGTGATGTCTGGCGAAATTGAGCTAGAAGAGCTGGAAACGGACGTCCATAAGGACCGTTACGGCAAGACGCTTGCAATAGTTGGTCCGACCGGCGCTACGCAGGCTGCAGAGTGATCCCGGACGCGCGTATACTCGTATCCGCACTCATTCTTATCCTGCCAGGTGCAGCCTTTGCTCAAGAGGTTCGCAAGCCGACGCTGACAGTTAGCGCCGGTGTTGGGCCAAGCCTGAATATGAGGGCGCGGATACCTATGAGCCTTTGCCGCTTCTGGCATTCGATTATGAAAACCATTTCATCGAACTACGTTCACGTGAGCTTGGGATTGAGGCGGATTTCATACCTGCACTATCGTTTCAGGCTGGACCGCTCGCCCGATATCGCCGCGGTTGGGATAACGACGTCGACAATGCAGCAGTCGCAGCGCTCACCGAAGTTGACGGTTCGATTGAACTCGGCGCCTACATTGGTGGCGGCGCGCCTTTGCAGCTTTTGGAGATTAACGATTAGGGCATTGTCGCTGCCCGGTTATCATTCGCCCATGATGTAAATGAAAGCCATAACGGTTTTCTGGTTGAAGGCAGCCTGCATTTCATCAGGCCTGTGACGGATGATCTAAAAGCGATTGTCAGCCTTTCAACAAGCTATGCTTCTAGCCAGTATATGGACGCTTTCTTTGATGTCTCAGCGGCGGATTCCATCGCCAGTGGCTTAGCGCCGTTCAGCGCGAGTGCAGGGTTTAAGGATGTCGGGATTACTGGCGTCATCAGATATGCCTTCACTGATAACTGGTCTGCGTCGTTCATTGGAAATTACACACGCCTTGTCGACGACGCAGCAGATAGCTCAATCGCAGGCAGGCGGGTTCGCCCAACCAATTTTTCTCCAGACTCTCAATCAACTACAAGGCGTTCTGAATCTAAGTTCCGCAGAACGTTTTATAGCCTGCACCGAAGGCCGCTGAGGCTGGTTGGGCATAAGCTTCCAGACCATCCTTCGGCTCGAACGGTGACTTTGCAATATCAAGCAGGAGCTTGAACGGCGTCATTTCCCCTGTCCCGACCGCTGCCTTCAAAGCGCCTTCAACCAGATGATTTCGCGGCACATAGACAGGATTGACTGCATTCATCGCTTGCGCGCGCGCGTCGGGTGCCATTGCGTCATCAGCCATGCGTGCCCGCCACCGCTCAAGCCAAGGATTAACAGCGGCGGGGTCCTGCAATTCAGCGAGCACTGGAGCGTCATCGCCAACGGCTGCCGATGATAAGCCACGGAACAGATTGGTATGGTCAGCCTTCTGTTCAGACATGATCGTGTAGAGGCTATTGGCCAAGTCCAGGTCATCGTTGCTGGCTGATTGCAGGCCCAACTTTGCGCGCACACCCGTTAGCCATTCACCCACATAAATTTCAGCGAATTTCGCGACGGCATCCGTGGCCCCCTCGACTGCCGCTTCTTCATTATCAGCGATCAATGGCAGCAGCGTTTCCGCTAGCCGTGCAATATTCCAGCGCCCCATGACAGGCTGCGCGCCATAGGCATAACGGCCTTGGGTGTCAATGGAGCTATAGACAGTCTGCGCATCATAGGCGTCCATGAATGCACAGGGGCCGTAGTCGATGGTTTCGCCGGAAATGGTCATGTTGTCGGTGTTCATGACGCCATGGATGAAACCCACATGCATCCACTTTGCGATTAAGGCGGCCTGTCGGTCCCGCACGGCTTCCAGAAGCGCCAGATACGGATTTTCTGCGCTTGCGAGATCTGGGTAATGCCGCGCGATGCAATAGTTTGCTAATTGTTGGACCTTCTCGACCTCACCACGTGCCGCAAAAAATTGGAACGTCCCGACGCGGAGATGGCTGGACGCAACGCGCGTCAGCACGGCACCCGGAAGCTCTGTTGCCCGGCGCACAGGCTCGCCGGTTGCTACAGCAGCAAGGGCGCGGGTGGTTGGAATGCCTAGGCCGTGCATCGCCTCGCCAATTAGATATTCGCGAAGCACTGGCCCCAGGGCGGCCTTACCATCACCGCCACGTGAGAATGGTGTGCGGCCAGAACCTTTCAGCTGGATATCACGGCGTTTTCCATGGACATCCAATACTTCACCCAGCAGAAGTGCGCGGCCATCACCCAATTGGGCAGAAAATCCGCCGAATTGGTGACCTGCATAGATCTGCGATAGCGGCGTTGCCCCAATAGGCGCTTCATTGCCTGCAAAGATCGCCCCTGCATCAGCAGACTTCAGGGCGGCAGCATCCAGCCCGAGTTCCCCAGCAAGATCTTCATTCAGCAACAGAAGCTCGGGTGCAGGAGCGGATTCTGCCTGCCAGGGAGCATAGAAACCCTCCATCTCGCGGGCGAACGTGTTGTCGAAAGGCATTGTGAGGGTCATATGACCGATCCATAATTGCGCCCGAAAGCCGGGTCTAAATAGTGCATTTCATCGCCAGTCCATCCAGCACCAGCAGGGACGGTATAGTAGAAATCGATATCCATTTCCTGGAACCGCCAACCATCCGCCGTACGGATATAATTATCCCGATAGCAGCCGCTGACTAGGTATGAGACGCCGAACCGACCGTAGCGTGCTTCCAGATAGGAAACACCCGTGCCTGTATCCCCTGAAACTGTCACTTGGTGGCTGTGGATATACTGCTTGATGAAGAACCGTTCTCGCTCGCCCATACCCCTAAAACCAGCATCAATCTGCGCACGGCCTTGATAGCGCGCCAGATATCCAAGGCGGACAACTGCATCGTCGGTGCACAGGTCTGCGATCTCGGTATAGCGGCTATCATTGATGCACGCGTGATACGCATCGCGAAGCGAACGCAAAGCGTCTTTGTCCTCAAGTAGTGAGAGCCTGCGCTCAAGCGCTGCTATTCTGACGTCATCTGTCATGTGAACCGGTCCTCGGCAGTCGGTACTGCTGTGCAGAATAACATCAGCGCAGATGCTGGGGCAGCCCGGCTACTAAAGATAGTTAACTGAAAATGATCCCAATCAAAGCAGGCTCCGTAGAGAGACACGACAAGCGAACCGCTTGCAACACATAGAGGATGTTTATACTTAAGATTTCTGATACCGCAATCGCCCTAGGAATGATCTCGACCGCCGCTTTTGCTGCTGGTCATATGATCAAGGACGGCGTCGCACATGATCAAAGTGTTGCGAACGGTGTTGTATTAGCTGACAAGATCGTAGCCCCTGATAACGGCTGGATGGTTGTTCACCGCACGGATGCATCTAAGAAACCAGGCAAAGTCGTCGGTCATGCACCACTCCGCGCTGGTGAGAACGTTGATGTTGCTGCAATCCTGAATGAGCCAGTCAGCCCTGGCGAAATGCTGATGCTGATGGGGCATAGCGAAGCTGGCGGAAAATACGCCGGCATCTTCGAATACACGCTCGGCCCCAAAGAAGACGGTCCAGTGAAGCACGATGGCAAACTTGTCATGCACGTGATCACAGCCCAATAGCCGCGCATTGCTGACTGGCCGGGCCAAAAGGTCCGGCCAGTCAGAGTTTCCCTATGACCTAAAGATAGCAGCCAATATTAGTAAGACGGCCCCAACGCCTGATGCCTCCGCCAGAAGCATGCTCCCGCCACTCATATTGCCAATGATGATCCCGCCGAGCGCCCACAGCACTGCTGCCGCATAGAACCATCCGCCGGCAACCCATGTGGTCCAAAGCGCAATCGCAGCAATGGCGACAACCATGCCCAAATAGAAGCTGAGGCCGGGATTATATCCTTGATGCATGAGGACTGAGCCCAGCCCCACGAAGGCAGCCGCCGTAATCCAGCCCGCAAATAGGCTGAGTGGCGCTTGCATTAAAACCCTGTCCCAAAGCCCGAGCGGCCCAGCACCGGCAATGGTGAACACGATCATCACGCCGATCCCAAGCTGGGCTAAAATCATGACAGCGCTGACAGCGTCGAGTGACTTAATCGGCACCCAAAGCTCCCAAAGCGCTGCCAAAGTGAAAAGCACGAAGGCCAGCCACCCGATCTTCCGATAGATCGGTGAGGTTAGCTGGCCCGGCAGTGCGGCAAAAATCGCGAACGCCGAGCTACCCAGGAATATCAAACCCCATATCGAGAAGGCCCAGCCTGGCGGCACGACAGGCGTTGGCAGGCTTTGGGAGCGGCTAGAAATATCATGCTCCCAGCCGAGAAGCCGGGGTGCTGCTGAAGCGGCGATTTGCGCGATCGCCGCCAAAATCAGAAGCAGGACACGCAAGCCGTCCGCTGAAAAATATGCACTCATTGTTCAACTCATTTCTAGTTCTGTAACCGTGATATAGCGCCGACGGCGTTCCCCGACTAAGCTATGGCCCATCTTAATGGAGGGCCTTATGCGGCTTGGGTATCAAAGCGTTACCCGGGAAGGATCGTTCCCAAGTTATCGTGCGACGTTGCAGCGCCTGCTAGACGCTGCTGTGAGTCCCGGCACTGAACTTGAGGTGCACGGCATTAAACGGCAAGGCGGCACGGGCGATCAGTACCGCTATCTCGCTTTCCTTGAGACAGTCGAAACCCTGGAGAATGTTCATAAAGCACAGGAGCGGGGGCTTCGATGGCTTTCTCATCGGCAATCTATTCGATCCAGGCTTGCGGGAGGCCCGCGAGATCGCTGATATCCCAGTCATCAGCCTTGGCGAGACTGTGTTTCAGTGGGCTGGAATGATGGGGGAGAGCATTGGCATCGTCACCATCAACAGAAATTTTGAGCCGCGCTTGAATGATGTGCTGGCAAGGATGCGTATCCAGGAAAAAATCTCCGCCACTTCATCTATGGCCGTGCCCAGCATGGCGGAGCTGGAAACAGCTGAATCTGATGGCGCAGCGACCCAGGCATTGCTGAAACGCTTCGCGGCCGCAGCAGAAGAGACAGTGGCTGCAGGCGCTGAAGTGGTTGTTGCAGGAGGCGGCGTCGTCATGGCAATTGTGGCGGATCAGGGGATGTATGCGACAACATCCGACGCGCCCATTGTGAACGGCGTTGCTGCGCTGGTGCAGCAGGGCGAATCCGCCGTTAGACTACAGTCTCTTATGGGCGGAAATTTCACATTTGGACGGCTGACTTACGCCAAGCCCACAAGAGCTATGATATCGGGCTTTCGCAAAGCCTACGGGCAACGGGTATATCCGGGCGTCAAGGAGGAATAGACATGGCTGAGCATCGATTTGAAGGCAAAACGGGACTCCTGACTGGTGGTGCCAAGGGCATTGGCCGGGCGACAGTCATGCGGTTTTTGGCAGAAGGCGGACAGCTTGCCGTTCTCGACAAAGAACCTGGTGATAGCTTGTTTGCCGATGCGCTCCGTGAAGATGTCGGCGATGCGGCCAACAGGCTCTGCTACATCCAAACGGACGCAACAAATGAGGCCAGCGTGCGGGATGCGATTGCGGCAGCGAATGAACAGGTAGGCCCGCCAGATATTCTGGTCAATAATGTAGGTTTCGGCGCCAATCCAAAACCTATTGAGCAGTTTGAGCTGGATGAATGGCGCACATTTATGGACATCAACCTGACCAGCATGTTCCTAGTAACCCGCGCAATCCTGCCCCAAATGCGTACAAGGGGCGGAGGACGAATTGTCAATTTGGCATCTGTCGCAGGGCGTAGCATTTCCGAAATTTCAGCGCTGCATTACTCTACCGCCAAGTCGGCTGTTTTGGGGTTCACGCGCAAGTTGGCTTACGAAGAAGGGCCGAAAAACATCACCGTGAATTCAGTGGCACCTGGCACAGTGTTTACGGAGCGCGTCGAGACCCGCTATCGCGCCTTACCGCAAGATGAGCAGGATAAGCGCATGGATGAGATTCCCCTGAAGCGCGCCGCGCGACCAGATGAAATAGCAGCCGCTATCCTCTTCCTCGCCTCAGATGATGCGAGCTATATCACCGGTGCTGCTATTGATGTGAATGGCGGCAGGTTCATGAGCTAATTTCGTTTCTCTGCCTGGAGTACGCCTATGTCTGCCCCCCGCACAATGTTTGATAAAATTTGGGACGCTCATGCCATCGTAGAGCGTGAAGATGGCCAGACCTTGCTTTCAGTTGACTGGCATTATTGCCATGAAGGATCATTTCATGGCTTTAATTATTTGAAAGAAAACAAAATTCCTGTTAGGCGACCTGATCGCACACTCGGTATGGCGGACCATTATGTGCCGACAACGTCTCGCTCGTTAGATGATATCAACGACCCGGAAATCCGATCTGTGGTTGATGAGTTTGACGCGAACGGAAAGCAGTTTGGCGTGCAGGTCCTCGGCATCGACGATCCAAACCAGGGCATCATTCATGTGGTTGGGCCGGAGCAGGGGCTTTCCCAACCTGGATTGATCGTTGTTTGCGGCGATAGTCATACCTCAACCCATGGTGCTATGGGTGCCATGGCTTTTGGCATCGGTGCGTCAGAAGTGGCGCATGTTTTTGCGACGCAAACGTTGTGGCAGGCAAGGCCAGAAGCGCTCCGGGTGACGGTCGATGGTGATCTAGAGCCCTCTGTCACTGCGAAAGATGTGATCTTGGCAATTATTGCGCAGATTGGTGCGGCAGGCGGTGTCGGGTCCGCAATTGAGTATGCCGGGAGCGCTATTCGCAATCTGTCCGTGGAAGGCCGGATGACGGTTTGCAACATGACAATTGAGGCAGGCGCCCGATGCGGCATGGTAGCACCCGATGATGTGACGTTGAACTATCTGAAAGGCCGCCCGAACGCCCCGGATAACGCATCCTGGCCTGCCGCTGAAGCCTTCTGGCGAAGCTTACCAAGCGATACAGATGCTAAGTTCGACCAGGAAGTCACCTTGGACGCAGCACTCATTCAGCCCATGGCCACCTGGGGCACAAGTCCGGAAGAAGGTGCTGGCGTCGCGGAGATGGTGCCGGACCCCACTAAGACCGACGACGCCGACCAGCGCGCCCAGTATGAAGAATCGCTTGATTACATGGGCCTCAGCGGCGGCATGGCGATGGCTGATATCCCAATTGACCGCGCATTTATTGGCTCCTGCACCAATGGCCGAATTGAAGATTTGCGCGCGGCAGCAGCGATTGCAAAGGGGCGCAAAGCTAAAGTAAACGTCATCGTCGCCCCTGGTTCCATGCCTGTGAAGCGACAGGCAGAAGCCGAAGGGCTTGATCGCATTTTTATTGAAGCGGGCTTTGAGTGGCGCGAGGCTGGATGCTCGATGTGTGTAGGCATTAATGGCGATTTGGCGAACGCAGGCGAACATGTGGCATCCACCAGCAATCGAAACTTTAAGGGCCGCCAAGGGCAGGGCGCGCGCACCCACTTGATGAGCCCAGCAAGTGCGGCGGCAGCAGCCATTCAGGGTCATATTGGCGATGTAAGAGAATTTGAACCAAGGACCATCTGATGAACTTCGCATTTGCACCCGAACACTTAGCACTGCGTGAAACCGTACGCCGCCATATGGAGGAAGATGCAAAGCCCCACGCCCGGCATTCAGATGAAACCGAAACTTTTCCACCGCATTTATTCAAGCGCTGGGGCGAGCTTGGTATTATAGGCGCGCGCTACCCTGAAACAGACGGCGGCGTCGGCATGGACAAAGTGTCCGACTGCATCATCCGGGAAGAAATTGCGCGGGTTAGTCAGGGTTATTGCGCCGCGTTTTCTGCCCATAGCCATCTGGGTATGTGGCCAATCTGGAAAGCCGGGACCGAAATGCAGCGGGAACGGTATTTTAAACCCGCTGTCCAGGGTGAGAAGGTCGCCTGCTTTGGGCTGTCCGAACCCGATGGCGGATCTGATATCCGCGCAATGAAGACCCGTGCTGAAAAAGTAGACGGAGGCTGGAAAATCACCGGTGCTAAACTCTACATAACCAATGCGCCCATCGCGGATTTCATGACCCTCGCCGCCCGCACGAAGCCCGACCTTACAATTGACGCGGTTAGCCTATTCATCGTGGACCTACCGGCGCAGGGCCTCGCAATTGATTCCCTGAAAAAGGAAGGTCTACGCGGGTCTGAGACAGGCTTGATCCATTTGGTTGATTTGTTTGTGCCCGATACCCATCTACTTGGTGAGCGGAAAGGTACTTATTCAACTATTTTGGAATGTTTGAGTGAGAACCGGGTTGGCGTGGCCGCATCAGTGTTGGGCCTTGCACGCGGTGCCTGCGAAGAAGCCTTGGAGTTCGCGAAAACCCGCATCGTGCGCGGCAAACCTGTCATTGAATATCAGGCGGTCGCACACCGGTTGGCTGACATGGCGACTGATATCGAAATGGCGCGTTTGATGGTCTATTGGGGCGCATGGCAGGTCGATCAGGGCATCTTATCGACGGCGAATGCCTCCAAGGTGAAATTGGTCGCCAGCGAAGCGGCACTGCGGGTTAGTGAGAACGCCATCCGCATCATGGGTGGTGCTGGGATTATGCGAGACCATAGCGTTGGCATGCACCACCGTGATGCACTGGTTTACGTTATTGGCGAAGGCACCAGTGATATCCAACGGAACATCATCAGCCGGGCACTCAAAAAAGACGAATTGGAACTTTAGCTTCCCCCTGAATTGGCCGGTTCAACAATCTGAAGCTGGCCATTACGGACGCCGATAATTGCGTATTGACGGACCGCGGCACCATGTCTCGTCAACTGAAATGATCCTTGCACGCCTTGAAATCCGCCTGCAAGGGTTAGGTCATGGTTCCCCAAGCCAGCACCCCGCGCAGATTGGGCCGCAAGGGCGACTGTAGCAGTTAGATCATAGACCAATGCCGCGCCACGGGCTGGCGGTTTGCCATACGCCGATTGGTACCGCTGACGGAAACTGCCGGTGTAACGCGGATCATATCCGGCATAAGCAGAGCGGGCGAAGGCTGGGAGGCTGGCGAGATTAGCGCCGTCCCATTCCGGCCCACCAAGCAGCGGTGCTGCACCGCTCTGAATGGCGTTCAGGTCTGCGTTTAATGTCGGCAATGCTTCGGCAGGAAACGGAAGGAACAATGCTCCATTGCCCTGCAGCGATTGGAGTGCGGAGGCGAGAGTCGCCCGCCGTGCGTCGCCGTTAGCTTGTACCGGCACATAATATCGTCCGGCCACACGGATGCCTCGCACCTGCGCCGCCGCTTGCATGCCAGCAAGGGCTGCACGACCGGCGGCATCGTCGGGTGCCACACCTGTAATCACCTGCACACCCTGCTTGTGCGCAAAGTCGATGATACGGGTCGCGGCAGCTTGTGGTGCATGACCAGCCGCAAACACGCCAGGCTCAGCCGCACTTCGATCGCCTGTAAGCAGCAGAAGCGGCGTGCCGGATCCTAAGGTTGCCCGTGCGGCAGCAATGGCACCAGATGGTGTCACTGGACCGATTAGGACTGTCGCACCGGCTGATAGTGCATCTATGGCAGCAGAGGCTGCCCCTTCGGGTGTCGCCCGCGTATCCCGCGGCAGGAGTTCGATCTGCCGCGGGATCTGCGCATCGAAAAGCGCGAGTGCTGCAGCGTCCGCAAGGTTCTTACCGTATGCCGCATAAGGTCCAGATATCGGCAGCAGTAAACCAACACGAATAGGCGCATTGCTCGTCGCAGGCCGTTGTGCGCCTGATGTTTGATATGAGGGTAGCCGTCCTTCAGACCAGCGGCGGTTCCGTGGGTCAGCCTGATTGCTGGGGCTGGCCACAGTTGACTGACCTGGGTTTAAGGCCGTAACCGGTCGGGTAGCGTCACACGCCACCAACGCAAAAAGGCCCGCGGTCAGGGCTGCAATTCGGGTGAATGCAAATATGCCGCGCTGATCAGGCATGAAACGTCCACACTCTGATTCTCCCTGGCCTATAATCCGGTGACCCGTAGCAAGCCGCCGAGGCGACGATCTTGACGATAGACAGTAACATCGCGTCCAAGTCTTTACCTGCTGGCCTATACATTGTCGCTACGCCTATCGGCAATGCGCGAGATATCACATTGCGCGCGCTTGATATCCTTTCTGGGGCGAACGTGATCGCAGCGGAAGATACCCGCGTAACGCGGCGGTTGTTGGATATTCATGGGATCAAAGCACCCGAAATCGTCCGATATGACGAACATGTAGCCGAACGTGCTCGTCCAATTGTGCTCGCCCGCGTTGCAGCCGGTGAAGCCGTTGCTTTAGCAACAGACGCTGGCACACCGCTGGTTTCCGACCCAGGCTACAGGCTAGCAGCGGCCGCAATCGCTGAAGGCCTGAAGGTTATTCCGATCCCAGGCGCCTCAGCCCCACTAGCGGCCTTGGCGTTGGCCGGATTGCCGTCCGATAGATTCCTGTTCGCTGGATTCGCGCCGAACCGATCCGGTCAGCGCAGGAAATGGCTGGCAGAGATTGCAGAGAGCCAGGCGACGCTTATTTTGTTTGAGAACGCGAAACGGCTAGCGTCATCGCTGAATGACATGGCCGCAGTCCTTGGGGACCGTCAAGCTTGTGTCACCCGGGAGCTAACCAAGTTCTTCGAAGAAGCCCGACGCGGGACCTTGAACGAGCTTGCGGCCCATTATGCTGAATCAGGACCGCCTAAGGGCGAGGTCACGCTTGTCATTGGCCCGCCTAAGCCGGTCGAGCTTGATAAGACTGCGTTAGATTATCTGCTTGCAGACCTGCTAAACACGCTGTCCGTAAAGGATGCCGCTACACAAGCTGCAGAACGCACAGGTGCACCCCGGAAACAGGCTTATCAGCGGGCACTTGCTATCAAACAGGAAAAAGCGTGAGGCAAACGACCATGAAACGCTGGAAGTATGAAGCGCTTGGCCGGTTCAGTAAAACGGCTGCTGCTTGGCGTTTGCGGTTCGCTGGAGATCTCATTGTGGCCAAGCGGGAGATGGTGCCGTTCAGAGAGATTGACCTCATCGCGGTCAAGCGCGGGCTTGTTGCAATAGTGGAAGTAAAGGCACGGCCTGACCTGCGCCGCTGCATTGAAGCCGTGTCTGCCCGTCAGCTACACCGGATAGAACCGTCGGTAGGTTAGCTCGTCGCGCAACGTCCAGCTTTACGGCAGCGCCAAATGCGCTTTGATATCATAGGCGTCATGCCCTACCGTCTACCCATCCATGTAAAAGGTATATGGTGCCCCGGTAAGGGCATATAGCAGTGCAGCGGCACGTTTGGAGCGGCGCATGACGCGTGAAAATAATCCGGAATGGGCGGCAGACCCCCTGGCGTTTCTCGCCGAGCTTGGCAAAGCAGATGACGGTGCCTACGATCCCGGTGTCGCCGCACTAGCTTTCGCCGCACTGAAACGGCCCCATACCGCATTTGGCCGCTACGAGGCACATCTGCACGAACTGGCAAACATAGCTGCCGGACATGCCGCGCATACGGGTTCGGCAGCGGCGCAGGCAGCAGCGCTGACTCATGCAATCTATGAGAGCAGTGGCTATTCGGGCGACACCCTAACCTATGACGACCTACAAAACGCCGACTTAGTACGGGTCATTGATCGCAAAAAAGGCCTGCCGGTTGCCCTTGGTATATTATGCATGAGCGTCGCGCACCGGTTAGGCTGGAGCGTCGTTGGCTTGGCCTTTCCTGGCCATTTTCTGCTGCGTGTAGACCATGGCGGCGAACGCTTGGCGCTTGATCCGTTTGAGAGCGCCCGCGTGCTAGATGCTGCAGGGATGCGGGACGTTTTGAAGCGCATGCAAGGCGAGGGGGCGGAACTGACTGCAGAGCATTATCAATCTGTCAGAAATAGCGATGTGCTTTTGCGCCTACAAAACAATATCAAGCTCAGGCGACTCCGCGCAGGCGATATTTCAGGCGCGTTGGAAACCGCGGAGGCTATGCTTGCGTTCTCCCCAAGCACAGCTGAACTCATGCGCGAAACAGCGATGATGCATATGCGGCTTGAGAATATTGGTCAGGCTATTCATGGATTCGAGCGCTACTTGGCGGCTGAGCCAGAGGAAGGCCTTCGCCATAAAGCGGCAAAGCTGCTGCAAGAACTCAAACTCCGTCTAAACTAAAATATCCGAATCGCAAGGCTTATAATCTTTGTTGATTAATCCATTATTGGCGTCTGTTGAGACACCACCTGTCGCTTTGGTTCAAAGCTGGGTCAAAGAACAAGACTTCCCAGAAGGACGCCCGCTGCTCGATTTAGCGCAGGCCTCACCCGGATGGCCTATGGCTGCGCCGCTCGTCGCCCACATCACGGAAGCCATACAGAAGCCAGAGACTGCGCGTTATGCGCCGATCCTAGGCGAGCAGCCTCTCCGACAAGCATTGGCCGATGAGATGGCGGAACTGTATGGCGGCAATATCCAGGCAGAGAATGTCGCGATCACCAGCGGTTGCAATCAAGCTTATGTGGCAGCAGTCATGGCCTTGGCCAAAGAAGGCGACGCCGTGATGTTGCCAACACCTTGGTACTTTAACCATAAAATGACCCTGGATATGTTCGGGATCGACGCCATTCCGCTACCATGTGCCGCTGATGCTGGCATGTTGCCGGACTTGGAGGCAGCAGAAAAGCTTATAACAGCGCACACGCGAGCGATCGTTCTGGTCACGCCAAACAACCCAACGGGTGCCATCTATCCTGCCAACCTCATTCAGCGTTTCGTGGCATTAGCGGAAGCCCATAGCATCAAACTGATTATCGACGAGACCTATCGCGACTTCATTCCAGCAGGCGGCGCACCCCATGATGCGTTTAAGTCTAGCGCATGGGCCGACACGGTCATCCAGCTCTATAGTTTTTCTAAAGCTTATGCGATGCCGGGGCTCCGAGTTGGGGCAGTCACTGCAGGTGCTGACGTGATTACTCTTGTCCAAAAGGCGCTGGATTCGATTGCGATCTGTGCTAATGGTGCCGGACAGGCGGCGGCGCTGTATGGCATACGGTCACTCAGCGAATGGAGAAACGGCAAGCGGCAGGAAATGGCGCTTAGGCTGGCTGCATTCCAAAAAGCCATGAAATTAGTCGCTAATCAGTTTCCAATCGTTTCCTCCGGTGCCTTTTTCGCATATTGCCGCCACCCATTTGATTTGTCGGCGCTTGAGGCCGCAAAACTACTGGCGGATGAAGGGGCGATCATGGCTATGCCCGGTTCTGCCTTTGGACCGGGGCAGGAACAGATGCTGCGCTTTGCGTTTGGAAATCTCGCACCTGAAGCTGCAGCTGCTATCGGTGTACGTTTGGCCGCACTCGCCCGATAAAGTTTTACTTGTTCCGGGGCGTCTGGTTCGCGCATTCTGCGACGAAGAACAATCACGCCTATTTGGGAGCATCCTGATGGCCGAATATACTGCCCCACTAAAAGAAATGCAGTTCGCACTTGAAGCCGTCGCCGGCCTCAAAGCTCTCACCCAACTCCCTGGCTTCGAAGATGCGCAGCCGGACCTTGTGGCTGCAGCGCTTGATGAAGCCAACAAGCTAGCAAACGGTGTGATATCGCCATTGCAACGCGTCGGGGACATGCATCCCCCCGTGATCGACAATGGCGTCGTCCGCACCTCTCCTGGCTGGATCGACGCCTATAAGCAGTTTATCGAGGGCGGATGGAACGGGCCTTCTGCTGATCCTGAGATCGGCGGCGGTGGACTACCATCAGCCGTCGGTATGGCCTTAAACGAAATGTGGGGCTCCGCTTGCATGGCATTTTCGCTAGGTCCATTGTTGACCCAGGGCGCGATTGACTTGCTGGAAGCGCATGGGACGGATGCGCAAAAGGTAATATATCTCGAAAAAATGGTGTCGGGCGAATGGACCGGCACGATGAATCTGACTGAGCCACAGGCTGGGTCAGACGTCGGCGCACTTCGCAGTCGCGCCCGGCCTGAGGATGATCATTACCGGATATCCGGCCAAAAGATTTATATCTCCTATGGCGATCACGATATGACGGAAAACATCATCCACATGGTGTTGGCCCGGATTGATGGCGCGCCTGAAGGCATTCGCGGCGTCTCACTATTCTTGGTGCCTAAGTTCCTTGTGAATGATGACGGTTCACTCGGTGCGCGGAATGACCTCCGCCCAGTATCGCTGGAACACAAAATCGGCATTCACGGCAGCCCGACCTGCGTTATGTCCTACGGCGATAATGAAGGCTCAAAGGGCTGGCTTGTCGGCAAAGAGAATGGTGGCATTCAGGCCATGTTCACGATGATGAACAACGCTCGCCTTGGCGTTGGCTTGCAGGGCCTTTCCATCGCGGAGACAGCGCTGCAGCAGGCGACAGCCTTTGCGGCTGAACGGCGGCAAGGCAAGGACATTCAAACCGGCGAAGACAACGTGCCGATCGACCGGCATCCGGATGTAAAGCGCATGCTCGTTAACATGCGCGCCGAAACGGAAGCCATGCGCGCGCTCTGCTACTGGGTCGCTGCGCGCCTGGACGAATCTCGTTTCATGCCCGACGCGGAAGATAAAGCTAAGGCGCAGCGGATGTTGGACCTGCTGATCCCGGTCGTGAAATCCTATTCCACAGACCGTGGCGTCGAGGTTGCGTCTACCAGCATTCAAATACACGGCGGCATGGGCTTCATTGAAGAAACGGGCGTTGGTCAAGTCTGGCGGGATAGCCGCATTGCGCCGATTTATGAGGGTGCCAATGGCGTTCAAGCAATGGACTTGCTTGGCCGTAAACTCGGGCGCGACCAGGGTGCAGCCACGGGCGAACTCATTGCCGATATGCGGGCCGAGTTGGATGGCATCGGCGGCGATCTTGCAGCGACCAAAGACCAGGTACTTGAAGGCGTCAACGCTATGGAGCGCGCAACCGCTGGCCAAGTAGCAGCATTCAATGATCGCATTGGCATCGCAGCCGCTGGTGCAGCCGACTATCTTGACCTTACGGGACGTGTTGTCTGCGCTTGGTTGCTTTTAAAGGGCGCGGCTGCGGCCCATGACTGGGCGGTTGATGATGCCGCATTCGCGGAAAACCGCATCGCCATCGCCCGCTACTTCGCGACCCGCATGTTGCCGCCCGCCATCGCACTTGCGGCGACGATAGAAGACAGCGCAGAAGCCGTTATGGCCGTTGCATAAGCGGCCAGCATAGTCATTCAGGGATAAGCCAATGCCAGATGGTTCAGTAGGCGGCGGCTTGGGGTTCGATTTTGTAGCGGACCACAGGCCTAGTTGGGAGACAGAAGACGTCGCCATGTTCCGGGCAGCGGCGCGCCGGTTCTTGCAGGCTGAGTTCGAGCCTCACGTCGAGCGCTGGACCAAGGCTGGCATCATCGACCGCTCAGCATGGGCGGCGGCGGGTCAGGCTGGCTTCCTTTGCCCATCCATCCCGGAAGAATATGGCGGTGGTGGTCGCACGGTAGCGCATCATATCGCCTGGGTTGAGGAATTAGAGCGCATCACGCTCGGGTCCGCCTTTGGCGACGCAGTGCATAGCGGCATCTGCGCCCATTACTTGTCCGAATACGGTACAGAGGGCCAAAAGCGCACCTGGCTGCCAAAAATGGCGAGTGGTGAGGTTATCTGCGCTATCGCGATGACGGAACCTGGGACAGGGTCTGACCTACAGTCAGTCGCTACCAGAGCAATCATGGATGGCGAGGATTTGGTAATTAGCGGCCAGAAGACATTCATCACCAACGGCCAAAATGCAGACCTGGTGATTTTGGTTGCTAAGACGGATCCAAAAGCACGCTCCAAAGGCGTCTCACTTGTGTTGGTAGAAGCAACGCGAAATGGCTTTAAGCGTGGCCGGAACTTAGAGAAGGTCGGTCTGCACGCTGGTGATACGTCTGAGTTGTTCTTTGAAGATGTTTGCGTACCGGCATCCAATATTCTGGGCGAAGAGCCAGGGCAGGGGTTCTATCAGCTCATGCGCCAGCTACCGCAGGAACGCCTACTGATCGCCGCTGGGGCCGTTGGTTCCATGGAAACGGGCATCGCGCTGACATTGGATTACGTCAAGCAGCGGAAAGCCTTCGGCCAAGTAATTTTTGATTTCCAGAACACTAAGCACAAACTGGCGGAAGCCGCGACAGAAGCGCGTGTCGCACGGGTGTTTGTCGATGATTGCGTGGAGAAACTGCTCGCCGGTGAATTGAACGCGACACTTGCCAGCATGGCTAAATACTGGGCTTCAGATAAGCAGAATGAGGTGCTCGACCTCTGCGTTCAATTGCATGGCGGTTACGGCTACATGGGAGAATATCCAATCGCCCGCATGTGGACTGACGCGCGCGTTCAGAAAATCTATGGCGGCACGAATGAGATCATGAAGGAATTGATCGCACGCAGTTTGTAACTTCGGAGTACCGGAAATTATGGCCGTTCAGCCGCTGACTTTCATCATCCAATCCACCGCCATTGAACGTGTGCATTATGCCTTGATGATGGCCGCATCAAACGCAGCACTGGGCGGTGCAGTCACATTGTTTTTTGCAATCGGCACGGCAGACATCCTTAAACCCAGCGGGGCAGGACAGCAGGATGGCTCCCATTTTGCAAAGCAATTAGAAGCTTCCGGCATCGCTAGCATAGATGACCTGCTCGAAGCGCTAACCGAACTGGAATGCCGCATTGCTGTATGCGACGCAGCATTAGCCTTCGCTGCAATTGAGGCTGGCGACCTCAGGTCCGATATCGCCATCGAAGTCACTGGGCTGACAGATATCCTGGCAAACCTTGCTGGCGGACAAATCATTTACGTCTAGCGCGCACTGGCGGTATAGTCGTCATCAATCAGGTTTCAACACACATATTGGGGGCGCAAGCCATGGGCGCGTTTATCACGCTGAAGGCCGAAGACGGCCACGAATTCGACTGCTACAAAGTTGACCCAGAGGGTACTCCAAAAGGCGGCGTCGTCGTTATCCAGGAAATTTTTGGCGTCAACGCGCATATCCGTGAAGTCGCAGATGGCTATGCGTCAGAAGGCTATGCCGTTCTGGCACCTGCGCTGTTTGACCGGGCGTCTAAGAACTTCGAAGTTGGCTACACTCCGGAAGATATTGCGAAAGGCCGGGATACCCGCGCGGAAGTTGCATGGGACGATGCGGTTAAAGACGTCGCGGCGACCGTTGTAGAAATGCGCAAAAGCCAGAGCAAAATCGGCTCAGTCGGATATTGCTGGGGTGGCTCAATGTCCTGGTTGGCAGCCACCCGCGTCGGCGTCAGCGCCAGCGTTTGTTACTATGGTGGCCAAATCGCCATGTATAATGACGAAGCGCCAAAGAATCCTGTGATGATGCATTTTGGCGAGAATGATCACGGTATTCCCATGGCTGATGTCGACAAAATCCGCGCTGCCCATGGCGATGCAGAGATTTTCACATATCCGGCTGGCCACGGGTTCAACTGTGATCATCGCGGCGATTTTAATCCTGAAAGCGCTAAAACAGCGCGTGAGCGTACGCTCGCTTTCTTCGCAAAACACGTCGGGTAGTAACTTGGCGGCGCTTGCTTTCCAGCCTAGGGGCGGCGAGCGTCGCTGCCGCTAGGCTGGAGAACCGTTATGTACTCGCCGTCATATTTTTCTGAAGCAGTTGCTGACGGCCTTGCCATTGTCCGTGAGGCACCGTTTGCACTGCTGATTTCCAAAGACGCAGATGGCGAAACCGCCACAACGCACCTGCCAATTATTTTGGACCCGGATGCAGCGGCAAGCGCACCTGTGCTGCTGGGCCATATCGCCCGCGCTAACCCACACTGCAAAGCGCTAACGGATGGAACAGCCGTCCTGGCGGTGTTCACTGGGCCAAATGCCTACATTTCGCCAAATTGGTACCCGTCGAAACATGCGGGCGCGCAGACTGTTCCCACATGGAATTATCTGGCGACACATATCTCCGGTCGGATTGAAGCGCTGCCTGACATGGCAGACAAACGCCGTTGCGTCGCCTTACTCTCAGAGCGATTTGAGGGCGACGGTCCGCGTGGGTGGCGGCTCGATGATGAGCGGGAGGATTTTATCTGCAAGATGCTCGGCGGGATTTACGCGTTCAAGATCATCATTGATGACATTCAGGCGAAGGCCAAGCTTAGCCAGAATCGCTCGCAGCTTGACCGGGCCGGGGTAATCAATGGCCTGCAAGCGACAGAGAGGACAAGCGACTTTGCACTCGCGGATGAGATGCTCGCTAGAGGTCTGGACAAAGAAACAGAGTAGAAGTTAGCGCCGGGCGCTCGCACGCTTTTCTGCAATCGCAATGGCTGAAGAATCCAACGCTGCTTTTAGCTGATTGCGAGCAGCTGCTGCGTTAGGCACATCATTCTGTGCTGCCAGAATAAGCCAGGATAATGCATCCGTCAGCGCTGCCTCACCGCCAAGATTGATGAGGGATAGGGCGAGATTGAACTGCGCTGGGGCATAGCCATGCCTCGCAGCCTGCCAATACCATCGCCGCGCATCTTTGGCATCGCCAGACTGTTCCGCTAGTGCGCCGAGATTGAAGTAAGATTCTGGGATTCCCGATGCTGCGGCGTCCACGAGCAGACGCTTTGCTGCAGCTACATCACCAGCAGCAAGCTTGATCTGACCGAATCGGAGTTGAGCTTCCGGAATGCCGGCTGCAGCAGCCTTTGCTATCCAGCTCTCGGCTGAACCCCATTGGGCCTGGGCTGTCGCACCAAGTTCTTCAAGCGCCAAGCCCAACAGAAACTGTGCCTCCGCATTTCCAGCATTGGCCTTGCCGAAATAGTATGTGGGTACTTTCGCGTAATCGTTGTACGGCGGGATTTGCGCGTTCGCGGGAACAGCGATGACCGTTAGGCTCAGAACACTAGCGACAGCTACAGATCGAACAAACCCGTAAGCTGGTCCAGCATTGATAGCTCCGGTGCTTTGGCTGAATCCTTTGGAGGACCTGCATCCAAGGCGCTTTCTGGCAATTTCTTGGGCTTGGCAGCGACCGACATGTTCTTCGGATCGGATACTGGCCCGCCCTCGATCAGCCGGTAATCCTGCCCAGGCAATAGCTTGTGATAGCAGTCCGCTTTTCCAATGGTCTGATAACACCATATGGCTGGCGGGTCCGCTGGCCGCCTTTCGCCAATCGGTGCCCATTCTCTGCCCGTCCAATGACTGTCTGTCGGTTGTGGAATGCAGGCAGACAGAAATACGCTGGAAAGCCTTAATAGTGCGAAAGCTGATGTGGCGAAGCGCATGGGCGCGTCCCCTGGATAAAATGAGGGTCATCTTATGATACGCGCCCAATCTGCAGCCAATCCGCCAACTAACCATTAACATTCACCACGGTGCGGCCACGCACCTGGCCGCCAAGGATCGCATCAGCCATCCCCATGACCTGCTCCAGACCGACGACACTGGTCGCGGCATCTAGCTTATCAAGCGGCAGATCCGTTGCGAGGCGCGACCAAACTTCGGCGCGCTCAGATTGCGGTGCCATAACAGAATCAATACCCGATAACGTTACGCCACGGATGATAAACGGAATTACGGTCGTCGACAGCTTAGCGCCACCAGCAAGACCGCAGGCCGCAACGACGCCTTTGTACTTCATGGCTGTCAGCACGCCGGCAAGCAGATCACCGCCAACTGTATCGACGGCACCAGCGAAGCGTTCAGATTGCAATGGACGCTTTGCCAATTCGGTTAGTTCTTCGCGGCCAATCATGCCACTAGCGCCAAGGTCCGAGAGATAGTCCGCCAATTCAGCCCGGCCAGAGCCCGCCGTCACCCAATAACCAAGCTTGCCGAGGATCGCGACAGCGACACTGCCGACGCCACCGCCAGCACCCGTCACCAGCACTTCGCCGGAATTTGGCGTAACGCCTTGCTTTTCAAGCGCCAGTACACACTGCATTGCCGTAAAGCCAGCGGTGCCAATCGCCATTGCTTGGCTGTCCGAAAGGCCATGCGGCGCCTTCACAAGCCATTCGGATTTGAGGCTGGCATGGGTCGCATAACCGCCCCACCAAGCTTCACCCACCCGGTATCCGGTGCAAATCACGCGGTCACCTTTGGCAAAACCAGCAGCTTGGCTGTCCTCGACAATACCGATCAGATCGATACCCGGAACGTGTGGATAATTACGGACAAGCCCGCCTTGGCCTTTGAGCACGAGGCCATCTTTGTAATTCAGCGTGGAATAAAGCACACGGATCTGCACATTGCCTTCTGGCAGACGTGACCGGTCCAATTGCTGCAAACTGGCAGTGACGCCATCCTCGCCCTTTTCGAGCACAATGCCCCGTACATCACTCATACTTCTCGCCCCATTTGGATAGACATCAGCGCAACCATCGAATCCCCCGGCGACTGCGTTCCATCAATTTTATCGGCTTTTAACAAATACGGTGCGGGCAGGGAAGTTGTGGCGGAATGCCTTGAATTTAGCCATCTCCGCCAGTCTAGCACGGCGCTTGCAATAGTCCGTATGAGCGGAATGCCACATTGGCGGAAATCCTAGGGTTTCAGTCGGGCGCTAGGCAAGTTTCGCCGGGACGGATTGACTGACCGGCACCCATGCAGGGGAAGGACGACCGAATATGAGCAAGACTGATGATATTGATACGCCCGTTATTACTGGCGATTACCGGATGATGACTCCCGAAATCGTGCTTGATGGCGTGACTGAGGATGGCGAGGCAATCACTTGGCGGGATTATGAACGCACACCTGGCTTCCCTCGGCTGCGCGCTTTTCTTTCGCGGTGCCGGGAAAGCATGGACTATCAAGTCCGGTCTGTTACGGTCACAGAAATCACTGAATCACAGCTACCAGCGTGCCGCTTTTCGCAATCATCAGTGATGTTGCTTTAGCATTAAAACGAGGTCTGTAACTTTATCTGCATCATCCTATATTCTACCTTATTGGCGGACATCGCCTTGGAGAGATATGGATGCTTGCAGAAAACTCAACGACCCCCAGTTTCGCCTTACGCCCAGATCGCGCGTTTATTCGTGTGATAGGTGATGAGGCGACGGATTTTCTACAAGGCCTTATATCTCAAGACACCCATAAAATAACATTTGATAATGCTGGTTATGGCGCACTTCTAACGCCACAAGGTAAGTTCCTTCACGACCTATTCTTGACCAAAGTTCCAGATGGCTTTCTGCTCGAATGCGAGCGGGAACGTCGTGATGATCTCATCACCCGTCTCAAGCGATATCGCCTGCGGGCCAAAATCGACATAACGTCGGATGATGATCTGGCTGTCGCTGTCCTATGGGGCGACGGCGCAAATGATGCTGTGGGGCTGGCAGGACAATCGGGCTCGGCGCTTAATGAAGGCACGCGCACGACGTACGTTGATCCTAGACTCGCTGTTCTCGGTGTGCGGATCATCGATGCGCCAGATGCACTGACTGCCCCATCGCCAGCAATAGACTCCAGCCTTGATGCTTTCCGGGCCTTTAGGCTGGCGCTTGGTGTTCCCGAAGGCTCTGGCGATATCCTCGTAGACCGTGGGTTTCTGCTTGAGAACGGGTTTGATGAGTTGAATGGCGTCGATTGGCAGAAGGGTTGCTATGTCGGCCAGGAGCTAACGGCGCGCACCAAATATCGTGGCTTGGTCAAACGGCGGCTTATGCCTGTCCGTATTGAAGGCGCGGCACCGGAACCAGGCTCCAAGATTGAGGCTGATGGCCGGGACGCTGGCGAAATCCGTTCCGTCGCTGGTGAATGGGCGTTGGCGCTAATTCGGCTAGATGCGTGGCGCGACGGCGGACCAATGACATCTGGCAGCGCTACCGTAACCCCGCAAAAGCCTGATTGGGCAGCGTTCGAGTAAGCTGCAATGACCAGTCTTGCGACTAGGATGACGCTGCATCAAGGCGACATCACCAAACTCAACGTCGACGCAATCGTAAACGCTGCGAATGCGTCCCTGCTTGGCGGTGGCGGGGTCGATGGCGCCATTCACCGTGCGGCAGGCTCTGACTTGTTGAAAGAATGTAGGACACTCGGAGGATGCCCCACGGGAGAGGCACGGATTACGAGCGGATATAGCCTTCCCGCAAAATACGTAATTCACACAGTTGGGCCGATATATTCCGGTGCCAGGGATGATGATCCTGCACTTGCTGCCTGTTACCGCAAGAGCATCCGGCTTGCTGTGGAAAACGACTGCAAAACAATTGCCTTCCCGGCGATTTCAACGGGCTTTTATCACTTTCCGTTTGACCGTGCGGCCCGCATCGCGATTGCTGTCACGATGATGGAACTGTAGCGGGCACCCTCTATCGAACGGATCATATTGGTTCTTTTCAGCGATGATGATTTTCAGCAGTTTAGCAAGATTTTTGCCGGTGCTACTTCGTCCTGATCGGCGTTTGGCCCGCTGCAACCACCCAATCATCGAAGAATGGACTATCGGCCAGGCCTGCGTCCGAGAATGGAAAATCTGCTTCAACACGGTAGCTGGGCGCCGGTGATCTGAGTTCGGACGAAAATACCGAAAACCCAGATATTCGGATCGATTCCCGATGAAAACGCGCGTAACGCTCCAGAAATCGGCTGACTCGTTTGATGTTGGAATACTCGTGAAAGCGGGCGAGGGTGATGTGTGGCTTGAAGGTCCGGCTTTCCGGTGGATATCCAGAAAGGCGACATGCCCGCTCGATCTTAACGTTGAGGTCCTGCAAAGGCTCTTCTGGCTTCATGCCCATCCATAGCGCGCGGACATCGCCTTTGGACTCAAATACCCCAACCCCGCTGGGCGCAATGTAGAAGGAGGGCATATCAATCCGCCCAAGTTCACCAGCTAAGTCATCCGCCTGGCCGCCATCGGTTGGACCCAGAAAGCGCAGCGTCAAGTGCATATTTTCTTGCCAAACCCAGCGAGCTCCCGGAACGCCGCCCCGAAGCTTCACAAGTTCCTTACAAAACCATTCCGGCAGCTCTAGGGCGATAAACAGGCGCATATTCGGATATTCCCTTAGCCGGCACCCAAGCGTTGCGCCGCAGCCGAAGCTTGCGCTGCAGTTGCTTTATCGCCCGTGGCATTAGCGGCATCCGCCAATCGCCGCCAATCAAACCCGCTTCTGGGCCTCAGGCTGGTTCGCTCCACCAGCAACGCTTTTGCCTGGCGCGTGTCTCCTGATCGGATCGTAGCGTCAATCAATATCTGCTGGAACACATCGCGCTGGGCGTGGCTCCCCCCAATCGCGTTCCATTTGTATCTAACAGACGAAAGCTTAGCTGCTGCACTTGCGTAATCGCCTGCGCCATAGGCTGCGATGCCATCCGCCATTGGCCTAGCGATGTGGCGATACACAGGCCCCCAAGTGCCGCCAGTCGCACCGCCATGGCTTGCGATAGAATTGCAGCTTGCCACGGTCTTCGCGTCCTTTCCAGCGCCGCTGAGTGCCAGCATGATATGCAGATCATTGAAGGGTAGAATGTGTTCGTCAGCCTTGGTCCCGACCACATCTGCCAAGCGATCCCAGCGAGGGCCACATTCCACGCCGCGGATTTTGAGGCGCGTGAGCATGGCCGCGGCATTGGCGATATCTAAACCATCGTCCGTTTCTTCCGCACGAAAAGCGTTGTCGTAGAGGTCAAGCACCGCATCGTGCTCGCCAAGCTCCAAGTGGTAGAGCGCTTTATGCCACCAAACATGGTTAGCGAAATTATGGACCTTACCGGCCCAGTTCGCTTCCTCGCGTTCAATCCAAAGAACCCCTTCCCGCGAGCGGCCCTGCATTTCAAGCACATGGGCGACAGCGTGAACGGACCATGCATCCGTTGGGTCCAGCTCAACGGCGCGTCGACCAATCCGTTCCGCTTCGGCGTAATGCCCGGCTTCCTCCAGCCCAAAAGCCCGCATACCCAGGACGTTCGCGAACCCAGGCGTGTCGTCCGTCCACGCTGGCATTACCCGGGCTACGGAATCTCGATGTTCGGTAATATTGCCCAGATAGAAATGCAGATAGTGGCACAGCTTCAACGCTGCGATATCATGCGGCCATTGCAGCAGCACCAGTTCAAGCAAGCGTGCGGCTTCGCCGATCTCTCCATCAGTCCAAGCCGCCAGTGCCGCAGCATGTAATTTCTCGCGGGCATTGCCGTGCGATTCAGCAAGTGCCGTCGCTTTCGATGAGGCCGCAGCTGCGCGTTCTAGTAACAAACCAACGACCATAAGATGGAAGATATAGCCCGCCATACACTGATTCATGGGGGCTTCGGGGTCTGCCTGTATCGCCGCTTTCAGGCGCGGGCCTGTATCTTGCCGAAAACCGATATAGCCATCGACCAGATGGTCATGCGCGTTAACGGCCGCTTGGCTCGCCATCGTGAGCCCAAGGCCGCGCTTATCATGAAATTCTGGCATCGTTTCAGGCTCCATTAGGCTGTCGTTCTCCAGCAATCACTTTAGCAGATGCCAGGTAATTCTGCATGCCGTGCAGCACCAATAATCGCATAGGATTCGATTTCAATCAGGAGGCCAGGGTCGATCAGGCTGGAACCACCCATTAGGGACGCAGCCGGCTTGTTCTCGCCCATTGCAGCATTGTGCGCACATAGGAACGTGGCAGACTGGCTCATATCCGAGATTTATGCAGTGATACGGTCAATGTAGGCCATTTCGCCGACACATACTTTCAGCGCCTCTGTAATCGGCTGATAAACGGCTGTTGTTTCGGTACCAACATTATCACCGATATATCCGCCTTTGCCGTCCAATGATGTAGTGCCGGACACATGCACCGTATCGCCCACCCTTACTGCGCGACTAAAGGCACCAGTTTCAGTTCCCTCTGAAACATCAATGCGCGTTTTTATTCAACTGCGCATTTCAAGAAGCTTGTCCAGCGTAGACGGGCCCGAATTTTACGGCGACCATTGTCTTCAACCGTTTGGACTCGTATGCGATGGGGCAGTATAGACAGAACCTTCCCCATCCAGGAATCCGCACAATGCCCAAAGCCATGTCGCCCGAAGAACGCGCACTTCGTCAGCAGGTGATTGACGCCTGCATTGAAATGAACGCCAGCGGGATTAACCAAGGAACCTCTGGGAACGTCTCTGCGCGCTGGGAGGAGGGGCTGTTGGTTACTCCATCAGGCGTGCCTTATTTGGAGCTAGAGCCGGAGGACATTGTCTATATGGGCATAGATGGCTCCTATGAGGCGAAAGACGGCCTCAAGCCTTCCAGTGAGTGGCGGTTTCATGTGGACATCATGGCGGTGCGGCCAGATGTGACCGGGATCATCCATACCCATTCCATGTATGCGACGACCATCGCCATCAAAGGCCTAGATATTCCCGCGGTTCATTACATGATCGCAGCGGCAGGCGGCTCTACAATTCGTTGCGCACCTTACGCTACATTTGGGACACCGGAACTCTCTGAGCATGCTCTAAAGGCCCTTGAAGGGCGACATGCCTGCATTCTTCGCCATCACGGTGTTATAACGTGCGGGCCAAATTTAAAACGTGCACTTTGGCTGGCTGGGGAAGTGGAGACATTGGCGAAGCAGTTTCACCTGTCCATGATGTTGGGCGAGCCTTCCATCCTTCCGGATAATGAAATTGAGAAGGTGATGGCGAAATTCGGGACCTATGGTCCAAGGTCGAAAAACTAAGGGAGCAAGTGCTATGAGGTTAGAAGGCAAGATAGCTCTGATATCGGGCGGCGCACGTGGCATAGGTGCTGCAATGTCCACCCGGTTCACTGCTGAGGGTGCCCATGTTTGCATCGGCGATATCGAAGAGGCTGCGGGCCTCGCATTGGCCGACACAATCCAGGCCGCTGGGCAAGACGCGCGCTTCATGCCGCTTGATGTGACCGATAGTGCCGCATGGCGAGCCGCTGTCGGTGCACTTGTGGAAGACTTTGGTGGCGTTGATATTTTGGTGAACAATGCTGGAATTTATGACCGGCGCCCTCTTGAAGATATCAGCGAAGAAGCCTGGGACCGAGTGATGGATGTAAATGCCAAGGGGCCATTTCTGGGCACCAAGGCTGTCATTCCGGCTATGCGGATGAAGGGGGGCGGGTCCATCGTCAATATGTCCTCGACCGCAGGCATTCGCGGCTCCGTCGCATCGCATTATGGCGCATCCAAAGGCGCTGTCAGGCTGCTGACGAAATCCATTGCTGGGACGTATGCGAAGGACCGCATTCGCTGCAATTCAGTGCATCCTGGCCCAGTCGAAACGGAGATGGGCTATGCGGCAGTACCGGAGGCCGTGCGTGCTGAACGCTTTGGCAGGATCCCACTCGGACGGTTCGCTGATCCATCAGAGATCGCGAATGCCGTCCTGTTCCTGGCGTCCGATGAAGCATCATTCATGACTGGGTCTGAAATGGTCGTCGATGGCGGATCAACCGCAGTCTGATTAGACGTGCTGCCCGCCGTTCACATGGACTTCGGCACCGTTCACATAGGATGCAGGGCCGGTGCAGAGGAAGTAAATCGTGGCAGCGACTTCTTCAGGCGTTCCCAGACGGCGCATAGGAATTTCGCGATCGACAATATCTTCCGTGCCAGGCGATAGAATTGACGTATCAATTTCGCCAGGTGCAATCGCATTCACACGCACACCGCGTCCACCAAACTCTGCCGCCATTTCACGGGTGAGGGCGGCGAGCGCTGCTTTGGACGTAGAATAAGCAACGCCCGCGAACGGATGCACACGCTTTCCAGCAATAGAAGTCACGTTCAGAACCGCGCCTTTTGCTGCCGTCAGTTCATCAATTAACGAACGTCCAAGCATAGCGACCGAGAAGAAATTTACTGCAAATACATGCTGCCAGGCGGCCATATCCGTATCAAGCACGCCCATTCGGCCGCCATCAGATACCTTCGGCGAAATCGCGGCATTGTTGACCATCGCGTCAAGCCGGCCTTCAGGAAGTTTCTCACGTATCGCTTCAATTGCAGCGGGCAAACCTGTGAGGTCACTTAAGTCCATCTGGATATGGTTGTCTTTGCCACCGTCCCAAGGGCAATGCTCTGAGAACGCGTGGCGAGAGACAGTGAGGACACGCCATCCAGCAGCGCCGAAACGCTTGACCGTCGCATGGCCAATACCCCGGCTAGCGCCGGTTAAAAGCAAAGTCTTTTTGGGTTGGTTATCCTGCGCCATCACACGTATTCTCCAGCGGGCGTATGAATCGCCTAAGGCATACTCCTATTCTAGGATTCGCGCCACAGCAGCTTTATCGAAGCCCGCGACCCGTTTGTACTGAGTGGATACAGCTTCAAGTTCCGCTTGACTGATCACATCTTCCAATCGCTCAAACCCGTTTGGTGCGCGCTCCTCTACCATCTGCATAACCTGCTCAGGCCCCTGGCGGCGGTTTGCGGCGACCAGAGCCGCAGTAGCGGGCAGGCGCTTGGCCTCATAGCTCTTCAGCGCTCCGTGGACATCGCCAGCGCCATCTGCATGTAATTCAGTCAAAGCACGAGCATCAAGAATGGCTTGGCTCGCACCATTTGATCCAATTGGATACATGGGGTGGGCAGCGTCCCCCAGAAGCGTTACTGGGCCGAAACTCCACGCAGGAACAGGATCGCGGTCCACCATCGGGAATTCAAGTGCTTCCGGTGTTTTGGCCGCGAGGGCAGGGAAGTCCAGCCAGTCGAATGACCAACCCTTAAAGGCTGGCATAAAGTCCTCAAACCGCCCTGGCTTATTCCAGCTTTCCCGCGATGGAGGCAGATCACCGGGTTTGCCTATTCTAATTTCAGCAATCCAGTTCGTGAGGCTCCGTCCTGCCTCAAATGCTTGTTGTGAAATTGGATAGACAACCAATTTCTGGTTCTCGTGGCCCGCCATAATCATGCTGCGACCGGAAAGAAACGGCGCGTCCTCAATGGCTGCACGCCACAGCACAGCGCCAGACCAGCGCGGTGGGCCTTCGTCTGGATAAAAGCTCTTGCGCACAGCCGAATGAATGCCATCGGCCCCGATCAGCGCATCCGCGACCACGGGGCCATACAAATCGCCACCCGTCCCCGCATCAAACCAAACGCCGACACGACCGCTCGGCCAAACTGTATGGCGCACATAGGCGAAACCTTCACGCACGCGGGCAGGGCCAAGGCGCTCTCGTACAGTATCCAATAACAGCATCTGAAGCTCACCCCGATGCAGGGAGAACTGCGGAACCGGATAGCCAGCCTCAAGCCCACGCGGTTCGCGCCAAATGCGTTGGCCAAACTTGTTGAAAAACAACAATTCCTGTGTCTCGACGCCTAGCCTTGCCAGATCAACCAACAAGCCTAGCTCTGCCAGCACAGATACCGCATGGGGCAGCAAGTTGATGCCAACACCTAGCGGTCGCAATTCAGGGACTGCTTCATAAACGGTGACCGAATGGCCTTTTGCGTGCAGCGTTAGCGCCGCCGTTAGTCCGCCAATACCACCACCAGCAATCAGAATATCCATAAGGCTCTCATAACCCTTGTTGAGGTGACGCCATCGCCGAATGGGTTTAGCTTAGGCCAAATTCTGTTGCTAGGAGTGCAAATCTGATGTCCGCCATGAAACCCGCCCTTGCGTTAACACCCGTTCCAAACCGTCGCCGGGCTGTCGTTACAGCTGTCCAGAAGATGGAAGAGAAGGGCTATGCTGGCCTGTATTGCCCATCAACATTAGGCGGCATGTCGCTGGTTGAAGCCTTAGCTTGGCAGACAAACTCCATTCCTTTCGGTGTAACCGTCGCGCCAATCTATTCCCGCGTGGCTGAGGATTTTGCAGAAACTGCAGCATCGTTGAATGAAGTCTCCGGCGGGCGTTTTCGGCTCGGCGTCGGCGTTTCCCACGGCCCGACCCAGGCAAAGTTTCGCGCAACTGTCGGCAAACCTATCGGCGATATGCGGGAATTTGTGGAACGTTATAAAACAGCGACAGGTGCTGGCGAACCGGCCCCCCTAACGCTCGCAGGTATGCGGCCGCGCATGATCAAGCTGGCAGGCGAAGTCGGCGACGGGCTTGTATTCGCCAACGCAGCACTAACGAAAGCCAAAGAATCACTAGCTCTGCTGCCTCAAAAAAAGCGGGATGATCCAGACTTCTTCATTGGCAACATGATGCCAACCTGCATTTCGGATGATATCGAAGCCGCCAAGGCCGTCCACAAACGCACGCTCTCCCGCTATGTCCTGCTACCCTATTATCGTTCCTACTGGCGCGAGGCTGGATATGCTGAGGAAATGGCAGAAATTGATGCACTGATTGAAAGCGGCGATACCGCTAGCATTTCTGACCGGCTGTCCGATAAATGGCTGGACGACACCACCCTGTTCGGTTCTGCCTCCAGGGTGCGTGAGCGGGTTGAAATGTGGCGGGAAACGGGCGTGAAGACCCCTATTCTTGTGCCTTCATCTGCCAGTGGGAATCAGATGAAAGCCGTGGAAGAAATCTTTGAGGCTTTCGATTGAACCAAACATTGAAATACATTCCTGCCGCGATTGTATTAGCGACATCTGTGTTGCTTGCTTTCCCGGCTTTCAGTCAGAAACTGCCAGACCAGCGCGGGACGTCGAGCTTCAGGCTCGAAAACGACATCATCACTGGTACGAACTGCGACTATACCAAAAGCGCGTTGACTTCATATATCAGCCCTGCGAGTGACCTACTGTTCCTCGCTGACTGGGTGCCGGCGTACCTGACATGGCTGACCAAAGCTACAAAATGGCATATGACGTATGGTGACGGCCAAAACTTGTATACGCCGCAAGACATTGCCATTAATCCGCCTGATGCTGCCGATCGGCCCTATGCAGGCTTTCTATACGGCACGATTGGCCTTGTTGCAGATGAACGGCCGGCGAACGGTGATCCGCGGCATCGTTATGTGCTTGCGCTCGATGTGGGTATTGTTGATAAGCATTCGCCGGCTGAGCAAAAACAGAAACTCGTCCATAGGGTCATCGATGATCAGAAGCCTTTAGGCTGAGATTCGCAGCTTGGTACTAAATTAGGCCTACGACTACTTCATGAACGTAGCTGGCGCGCCAGCCAAATAAGTAGGATGTTCCAATTATCCCGCTCGAAGGTGATATAACTCCCTAAGTAACGGCTGCACTTGGCAATATTGAGACTTATGGGACCGCCGGTGTGTCATTCCGGCTGGGCGAAGATCTTGGCGACGATACGGCCCTCCACGGGTGCGGACTGCAACTCCCGGCCCGGGTTTTTTCAACGATCTTGACGGGTTTTTTGGCACGTTTTCGGTGGGGTAGCGAGCAGGGCTATTGCGCGCGATCCATTTGTTGAAGGCAACGCATTCAAATATAACCCAGGCCTAAAGCTCGTGCCTTTCCAGCTTGATCTCCAAGCGGGCGTCGCCATTCAGATCGGGCGTGCCGCCGCGCTGCTTACTAAAGCCTTTAAGTGCTGTCGCGCAGCACCCCATTCTTCACTTCAATCTTGAGATCCTCAATGCCGGATTGCATCAATGGCCCGGTCCATTCTTGTTCTGGCAATTTACGACGCTCTTCGATGTCTATCCCTCTGACCCTGCCGAAAATATTGACTGCAGCAAGTTCCTTCAGCGCGACGGACAGATCATCGATATTAACCGTCCCCGCTTTCGGGCTCGACGTCACAAGAATCCCGTAGCCAAGCAATACCTGCTGGATGCCTTGTGTCTGCAGCGTAACGAGTGTTTCGCCAACGCGTGGATCGCTATTTGCCAGCTTATCCAAAGGCAGCTCAATTCCGGAAACGATCCCGGCGAATTGGACTTGTCCATTGGCATCATCGCGCATGGGGAGCATCGAAGCATCAGCATGAGGATGTTGGTTTCATCCAACAAGGTTATATTCTGGTCCCTTAGATGCACCCGGCCGAACGTAATTGCCGGGATCGCTGCTGCGATAGTATTTTCACGTTAATAGTGTTGAGCTTGGGCCAAGCTATATGGCGTTATGATATCGCCTAACACCGTGCGCAGATATGCGGGCAATGCGCTTAGGTCAGTTCCTGCGGACGCCTTACTTACAGCGTCGAGTTCATAGCCTTCAATCCCCAGGTCATTGACGGTTACGAGCATGCGTAATGTCTCGCCGCCGACATCAATCGACACAACGACAGTGACGCCCCCAATTTCAGCACGATCTTTCCAATAATCCAGCTTTGTGTCCTGATAACCTGATCGCTAATTCGTATTTCTGTCGAAATAGCCATCAAATGCACCTTTGAATTCGCCTTCGGCATAAACGGGCATGCGAAACCATGTGCCGACAGCTGTTACTACGGTCGCGACACCGGCAATAACTTTTTTTCAATGGGTTAGGCTCCTCTGAACGGCCGAATAGATAGGCGTAGTTAAACTAACCTAGGCGTTAAAACACACATTACCAATCCAGGCCTCACGCACCGTCCTGGGATGCGCGTCAGTTCGGCGCGCTGTCAGATAGCTCAAGCGCCCTATCTTCCCATTCTGATAAAGGCTTTCAGAGGGTGATAGTGATGAGCGGTTTGTTGTGGTTTTTAATCCCACTTGCGATTGCAGCGACGGCTATTGTGCTGATCGTTGGCGTTGCTGGGTTCGCAGGCGGAGGTGAATTTAACAGGAAATACGGCAATAAGCTGATGCAGATGCGCGTACTGCTTCAATTTATTGCGATCATCCTGATTTGCGCAGTGCTCTATCTTGCGAAATGAATAAGCATCAGTCGTTTCAGTGGCTAGGCGCAGTAGGCAGTGCACTCATAGTCATAAGTGCGCCTCCACCAAACCGTGTAAGCCATTGAATTACGGAAGGGCACCGTAGTTCCTGTCGGAGCTCATCCGCGACAATGCTTAGGTTAGCGCGCTGATTGCGGCGAGCCCAAAAAATTTATGGTGCTAGTCCCATTTTGTGGTGCCGTCAGAGCGGTCGTATCAACAGATTGCGGGGCAAATTCGGTAAAGAAAGCGGTGGATTTAGGCTTAAGGGCCGTCGCATCCTCCGCATGGACGTAAATACTGTGTGCGCGAACGGCTAGTTTATTGTTTGAGGCCTCAAATCGTGCATCGCTCGCACTTCGCAGCAGCTAAATGCCGAGACAGCGCATATAACCGTGCCCTCCCACTTCAGCGCGGTAAACAGGTTTGCTGGTGCCAAGACAAGTGCGCCGAGCCCAGCCATAGACGCCGCCATTGCGACCGCATCTCTCACAATGCGATACCGACCGTCGCCAACGCTACACGCCGTCCTTGCCTCAAGTCATAGATAAGCACCAGCAGAACATTTGGGTCGGGAAGCAACAGAAGTAATGTTGAAGCCGCTGTGGATGTTAACCAAGTCGTGATGTCTATAGAAGACAGTTCATTAAATATAATCTTCAACCAGTGCCTGGGCGATCTGGACGGAATTCCATGCAGCACCTTTGCGCAGATTGTCTGAGACGATCCACATGTTCAGGCCATAAGGGACGGTAGTATCCTCGCGGAGGCGAGAGACGAAGACTGCTGTGTCACCGGCTGCATCTTTCGGCGTGATATAACCAGCGGCTTCGCGGCGGTCCAAAACGACGACACCGTCAGCGTTCTGTAGCAGATCCACGGCTTCCTCAAGCTCCATTGGAGCCTCGAACTCGACATTCACAGATTCACAGTGCCCTACAAATACTGGCACCCGGACACAGGTAGCGGAGACTTCAATCTCTGGGTCCAGGATTTTCTGGGTTTCGACCACCATCTTCCATTCTTCGTTGGTGGAGCCGTCTTCCATAAAGTCACCAATATGCGGGATGGCGTTGAAGGCGATTGGAACTGGGAATGTCTTCGGGTGGGCTTCTTCCATCTGATAGATGCCCTTGGTCTGCCCGTAGAGCTCATCCATACCGGCTTGGCCTGCGCCACTCACCGCCTGATAAGTAGACACCACGATGCGTTTGACGCGTGCGACGTCATGGAGGGGCTTCAATGCCACAACCATTTGGATCGTCGAGCAGTTTGGGTTCGAGATTATGTTCCGCTCCCGGAAACCTTCAAGTGCGTGGCGGTTCACTTCCGGCACGATTAAGGGCACATCCGGGTCCATGCGGAAATGGCTGGTATTGTCGATTACGACACAGCCTGAATTCGCGGCGCGCGGCGCATGCTCTGCGGATACTTTCCCGCCCGGTGAGAAAAGGGCGATATCAAAGCCTTCAAAATCAAACTTTGCCAGCTCTTTTACTTTGAGCGTCTGATCGCCGAACGATACCTCCTTGCCGATAGAAGCGGAGGAGGCGAGGGCGACGATTTCATCGACCGGAAAGTCGACCTCGTCCAGTGCTTCAAGAATAGCGTGGCCGACCACGCCGGTCGCACCCGCAATAGCAACCTTGTAGCCCATGGCGAAGGGTCCTAATCAAATACGCGAGAGTGGAAAGAACGCGGGAAATAAGGGAATTTAGCCCGTTTAGCAAGAGAGATCATAACATGACTGAGCCGAATAAGGACGGAAAATATGAAACATACGCTGAATTCCGGCCCTTTTTTTCTGTCAGAGCACTGAAAGTCTGAGACCCGGGGCCTGCACTGTTTCGATACGGGGCTTGGCATCGCGTTGATGGTTGCAACCGTCATTCTGCTGGATTGGACCCTTATCCCAGGAGCGCTGATCAGTGGTTATCTCGTTGCCTGGATAGGCCATTTCTTTGTCGGGCATAACCGCCCAGTTACGTTCACTTACCCGCTCTGGTCATTCGCCATTGATTTTCGCATGCTGGGACAATGGCTCGTTGGCAAGCTTGACGTTGAATATGCCAAAGTTGACATTGATAGGCACTAGAAGGTCCAAATGTGATGAACACTAATTCCAACGCCATGCACGTTCTATATTTCACGCGCCCGATGGAAAATTCGTTTCTTGACGTACTGGCGGCCGATGGCGGTTTTGCTGTTGAGCAACGACAACTGACCGACCCTGAGGACACAATTTTCGATGCACTTGGCCGAACTCATGTCTACAGCATCTCCAGCGCTAAGGATGAATTGCCAAAACAGTTTTGGGGCGTGGGCTCATTGTTTCAGCGCTGCCCCAACATTTTGATGCTATCAACATATGGCGCTGGGTACGATGTGTGCGATTTGGAAGCCGCGACGCGGGCAGGGGTCGCGGTCGTCAATCAGGCTGGCGGCAATAAGGAAGGCGTGGCCGAGCATGCGCTCGCGATGATGCTGACCGTTTCGAAGCGGCTGATTGAATCGGATCGCGCCGTCCGACGGGGCGGGATAACGGATCGTGATGCGTTTAAAGGCACGGAACTTAAAGAAAAAACCGTCGGCATTATCGGAGTCGGCCATGTTGGCAGCCGATTGGCTGATCTATGCACTGGGCTCTTTAACTGCCGGATTGTCGCTTATGATCCACTGCTTTCAGCCGAGGAAATAATGGCGAAGGGTGCTGAGAAATTCGATAGTCTGCATGAGATGGTCGCAGAGGCTGATTTTGTATCGCTGAACTGCCCGCTTATTCCGACAACACGCGGCATGATCGATGCTTCAGTCTTCAGTGCGATGAAAGACGGTGCCATCTACGTGGCGACTGCCCGTGGCTACATCCATGATGAACATGCGCTGGTGGCCGCCCTAAATTCCGGCAAGCTTGCAGGTGCGGGCATCGACGTATGGGACATTGAACCACCACCAACAGACCACCCTTTACTGCAGATGGATAATGTCTGCCTGTCGCCACACATCGCTGGCATCACAGTTGAGAGCCGCCGCAACATTGCAAAAATCGCTGCCGAACAGTTGGTTCAAGTGCGAAATGGGGAAAAGCCGCCACGTCTTCTGAACCCGGAGGTATGGCCAAAATTCCAGGACCGGTTTGAAGCGGTATTTAACATCCGACCAGAAGATTAATACCGCAAACTGAGCGATTAAGTTGATGATGGGGGGCTCGGACAATGTTGGCCGGGCATCAATTCCTGGCCACACGCTGGGCGCTTGCGCTTTTATGCTGATAGCTTGCTTTGTGTGGTTTTGCCGAGCCATGTCTTTGCGCAGGCACTGCGTCCAGCCCAACGCGCTGTTACCTCGGCCAACGCTGAAATAGTCAGGAAGGCAGAAGTTGAACCCGCCAAGCAGAGTTTGGAAACGCTGATTGCGCCCATCGTGTGAGATGCGGTTCAGGCAGAGTTGAAGTCTGCTGAAGTAGCAAACCCCGGCTACCATTCTATGGACCAAATCAGAAGCGCTGAACCGTTTGCCACCTGATAGAAAACCTGCAAACAAGTGTGGCCAAGATCGCTGGCAACTTCGGCCGCGCAATGTTCATCACGAGCAATCTCGAAGAACACGCTTACCGCGCCATCTTGCTCCTAACGGACCTTGAAGGCTGGCTGGTAGCTTGGGCAGGACCTGTGAATCTAATCTTGATGCTAGGAACATGCCTTGCTGTGGCGTCATTCGCCTACCGAAACCTCGTGCAATTTATCTCCCCAAGCCATGCAAAAGCTTCTGCCTGATCTCGCGGCTATCTGCATCCCTTGTAAGTCTTGCGTGGGATGCTTTCGGGCTGGCAGTAATCGCAACCGCCGCTTTCGCGCCTAGCCTTGTGCGGTTTTAAAAAAGTGCGCCGATCTATATTCTGTTATTAGATGGCGTTGGCGCAGCGACGATGGGGTATGCATGCTGGGTTATGGGCCGCTCCTTATTGGCCCCGCACGCGCCAGATTGACCCTTGCCACATCTTTTGAACGCCACTGCGGACCGCGGAGCAAAGTGGCTGACCATTGTGATGCTGCTAGCCGGGTTCATGACATTCGTTGGCGGCGAATTCAATCTGACCATAATGCCCCGTGGCGCGTTTGCTCTATTGCCGATGGCAGGCGGATTGGTTGCAGCCCTGCTGACCGCCAGGCTTGTCTTGTTACGGCTCCCAAGTTCAGCGGATAGTAAATTCCTAACGCTCAGTCGAGGAGTGCGTCTTTTTCTGCACTGAGCGGCCTGCTGCTGCTCACATTGCTTTGGACAGCAAGTCTACTCTATGGCGACCTCAGTAAGCCGGTTACTGTCCTGATCGTTTTCGCCGCGACGGTTGGCGCATTGTATTTTGACTCAATCAAAGCGCGCCGCCTGCATATTTTCCATCACACGGCCACAGAAATCCCGGTGGATCTAGAATACCTTGCAGAGATGTACGACATTGCAGATCAACCCCACCGAAACCAGACATGTTTGAAATCGAATACACCTCTGCTTGGTTGGCGAAGGTGCTGTAATACGTCTTTTTTTTGGCAGGGCTGGCACTCTTGCATATATTGGATGTGAATATGAACGCCGATTTAAATAGCTCTATCGGCCTAAAAATCGTTGAGGCAGCAGGGAAAGTCGCAACAATATTGGTTGTGGCGGCAATTATTTGAACACTGGTTGTGCAAAGCATTGCCCGCATTATGGCACGCTGAGAGGTATCAGCCCGCGCCAGCGCTGGTGATCAAGTGCTTGACGAGGACGGGCTTGGCGGGCCTATGCCGCGGTTTGGCACACTTTTGAATGTTATGTGCGGGTTTGTGTTTTCATTGCTAGCGTTCATCACAATCAAGGTCGTCCGGTCATCGATGGGCATTGATACCAGACCATTGCTTGCAGGCGCTGGCGTTGTCTGGCATGGCCATTAGTTTTGGAGCAAAGGCTTTGGTGCGGGATATGATCTCTGGCGTGTTCTTCCTGATTAATGATGCCTTTCATGTTGGTGAATACGTTGAGTTGGCGAACTTCGTGGCGAAGTGGAGAAGATATCCATCCGTTCCATGCGCCTTCGACATAATCGCGGTTCCATTCCTACGGTGCCTTCTGACACAAACACCGTGGCCGTCTACAAGATTATCAAAAAGGTCGGCCTGGCTTTGCTCGAACACACAGAACTTAGTGAGGAGTTCATTCAGCCCTTAAAATCACAAGGCTTGTTTAGGTTTGAGGAGGGTACACTGTTACTAAGCACGAAATTTTTGTATAACCCGCGCGAATAGTTGGTAATACGCAAAGCTGTATTCCAAGACCTGAAGAACTCACTCTATGCAGCCGGCATCGAACTGAATCAGCGCCGCTCTGCCGTTCGTAGGGCATCTCAAGCGCATCCAGCGTTTACGCAAGCTCTTCAAGATGCTGAAGGCCGTCTGGGCCGCCTGCACCATAAATCCTACCACTTTCATTCCAATCACACTGAATTTGATGGTCACGTACGATTTTGCGTAGCCTTTCGAGGCCTGCAGTCCATAAGCCAACATTTGAATTTAGCACATCCAACTGCTTGGGTGGGCCATGGGAATGCATCGTCAGCACGAACCCGGCATTCCGCCCAGATACGCCATACCCCACACCTTCTGCATCAATTACAGCAATTGCGTCTTCGGGTTTGAGCTCGCCAAGGTGGCGCGCGGTGGAAAGGCCACAAATGCCAGCACCGATGACGGCTGTTTGGTACCCCTGTTCGCCATTCAGCTGTGTAGCAGGACCAGCTACTGGCAGCACTCCCCACCAACCATTATCATCGTCATGTCTTGGCAGGGTGATAGGGCACGCCATTCGTCTTCAGACGATTTGATTGCGGAGGTCGCTACCCGTTGCCATGCGTTCCAAATTATCCAATAGAATATCAAGGACGTTGTCTTCATATATGCGTGTTTCACCGCCGGAATGCGGAGTGAGCAAAATGTTTTCAAGGCCCCAGAGCGGCGAGTCTGCGTGGAGAGGCTCTGGTTCCGTTACATCGATGCCAGCACCTGCGATTTGGCCGTTTTGTGCTGCTGCAACCAGGGCATCATGGTTTACGCATCCACCGCGCGCGACATTCACGAGGTATCCCGTTTCCTTCATGGCGGCGAAGGCGTTGCCGTCCATAAGATTTCGGGTCTCTGGCGTGAGTGGGCAGGCTAATACAACGATGTCGGCGCGTTGCAGGAGTGACACGAACTTGTCCGTCGTATGAATCTCATCGACTCCATCAACTGACTTGGAGGGATCACGCCGGACGCCAATTACATTCATCCCAAACGCCTTAGCAAGTCGTGCTATCCGGCCACCGATTTGGCCGGTACCATAAATCAACAGGGTTTTGCCTGGCAGTTCTTCTTCCCTGCGAGAGATATCGGAAATCATGGGGCGCCAGTGCGCCTTTCGTTGATTGTCCCGCGCGATATGGGTGAGGCGGGTCATACCCAGAATGAGTGCCAGCGCATGGTCGCTGACAGCGTTGGCATTGACCCCAGCCGCGTTCGCGAGCTTGACGTTATGCGCTTTGACGGCTGCTTGATCGAATTGGTCATATCCAACGGCGCAAACCTGAACGAACTGTAGAGCCTTGGCTTCATGCAAAAAATCGTTGTTCCAGAAACCAGACGCCACCAGCACATGACCTTCGCTGATCCGCGTGCGGGTTTCCTCTGGTGTAAAAGTCTGAAAATGCGCCACACCTGTATTACGTGCCGCAAACCTTTCAGCAAGCTGATAAGCGCTATGGGCGAAATGGATATTAAGAGCGAATTTATCTGGAAAATCAGTCAATGGCTTGTCCTTGAAGACCTTAGAAAGCAGTGCCGTTATGATACAACAACGTAAACCATGGGCCAAGTTAAGGGCACCAATCCAAAACGGAATACTTCGACCGTTAGACAGAGGGCGTCTGCTAATCTTTCCGCTGATTCTCAACCTTTGACCCCTGAACCTTGGCCGCATTAGAATGTTTGTTAGCAACATTGGAATTGGAGAAGCCGCGTGCGTACAGTTCGCATCTGTCGTGACGATGACTTGGAAGATCATGGCAAAACTGTTGTCGAGATCGATGGGCTGCAGATTGGCGTATTCCGACTTGGCGATGATTTCTATGCCTACAAGAACCTATGCCCCCATCAAGGCGGGCCGATTTGCCAGGGGCGTATCTATCAAAAAGTTGTTGAAAAGCTTGACCCGGATATGAAAAGTCGAGGTCGTGATTTTGATACTAATGGCGTTCACATTGTTTGCCCATGGCACGGTCTGGAATTTGATGTCCGCACTGGCAAGTTCGCGGGCGCAGCCGATGTCGACATCATGAGCTTAGAAGGCTATGTAACGCAGGTTCAGGACGGGAATGTCTATGTCATCGTCGAATGATGACACCCGACAGAACGACCCCGCTGCTGCCGTTGAGGATATGTCAGAAAAAATCTGGCAGGACGCAAAAGCGCTTCTAGCGGAAGGTGAGGCGGGCCGCGTTACGGATGCTGCTGTCGCGCGCATTATGACAGCCGCCATTAAGCTCTACGCTGCAAAAGCGGATGGCGAGCAACGTAGCCCAAAAGCCGTTCTGGGTTACACAGACGAGGTGGTCACGCCAACTGAAGCATTGACTGCCGTTACCGAAGTCTTACGGGCGCTTAGGATGGGGCCAATGGAATTTGGCCTCTGGTCGAGGCGACGCCCGGAAGACTATCATGATCAACCGCCGGAAAGCCTGGAAAACTAGGCTCGGTGCCGCATTGACTAGCCAAGGAGGCGACTATGGACGCCAATATCGTTCCATCAAAGGCCATGCCCGTCCAAGAGATGGACGTCTATACCGATACCCGGGATTATTTGGCCCCCGCCCGCCGCGACGCTCGCGAAATGGGGTTTGCTGACTGGTTCATTTGCGATATCGACGCGCATCACCTGGAAACGGTGCATTGGCACGAGGTAATTGAACATATTGAGGACCCGGTCGTTCGCCATCAGGCCACGATGTACCAGAAGGAACGATTTGGCGCGCCGCCTTACGGCCTGAACGGTGACCTTGGTTTGCGCTACCAGGATGTCGGCGGGCGCATTCCGCACCAATCCGGGCAGCGGGAAAAGGTCGAGGAAACGGATGTCCATCGTGACGTCACGCTGACACGCCGCGCTATGGAAGCGCTCTGTGTGGACAAAATGGTGGTGTTCCCAACGCCGATGCTGTTCCTGGGCATGCACCCCCAAGCCGACATGGAAGTTCTGCTGGCCCGCGCTTACAATAAGTGGCTTACAGAGCGTGTCCTTCCCGGGGATGAAGGCATGGCGAGCCTCGTGCTGCTGCCATTTAATTCACCGGAAGAAGCGTGCCGCACGGTTGAAGAATTCGCGGATAAGCCTGGTGTCATCGGCTTCACCGTAACTTCAACGCGCTACAAGCCTGTCCACGCGAACGAGTATATGCGCCTCTATTCTATGATTGAGGAAACGGGCAAACCGATTGCCTTCCATGCTGGCTATCATTGGCAAGATCCATCTTTGGCGACCTGCAATAGTTTCTTGGGCATGCATGCGCTTGGGTTCGCCTGGTGTAATATTGTACATATGACTAACTGGGTGTTGAACGGTATTCCAGAGCGCTTCCCGAAACTCAAATCCGTATGGATTGAAAGCGGGTTGTCCTGGATTCCTTTTGTAATGCAGCGTTTGGATGATCAATATCTGATGCGTATGTCAGAAGCACCTCTGCTAAAGCAGATGCCCTCTGACTACATGCGCCAAAACTGCTGGTACACATGCCAGCCGATGGAGAAGTCCAGCGAGGTTGGCCTCAAGGCAACGTTCGAGATGATCAATGCCAAAACGCAATTGCTCTATGCATCTGACTGGCCACACTTCGACTTCGATGCGCCTCGCGTGATTGCAGACATTCCCTGGATAGATGCAGAATCCAAGCGGAATATTCTCGGTATGAATGCAGCCAGTTGCTTTGGATTAGAGCCCAAACTTCGTTGGAGTTAATTGTTTTCACATTTTTTTCTTACCGCCTTACGCTAAAGACCCTACTTTTGATCTCCAAACTGAAGAATATCGTTCATGTCTAAGATCAATCGGAAGTTCGTTTTTGACACGGTTCGCCTGGGGCTCTTCGATGGCACTTTATAGCAGTCGCAGGTTGCCGGGCTTACTGGTCTATGGTGAGGGTAGGAATAACCAAAAGGATGTTCGATGGCTCGCTTATGACCTAGCGACGGCGCACCACGAAGGTGAGCGTAAGATTCATCCGATCAAGAAATACAGTTCGGCTTCTTATTTGAGGCGGATTTTCGATATCAACTGAGATCGCCCGTGGGTAGCGACACGCCTCGGCAATCTACCACTAGGTGACGGCGTAATTTTCCTTGGCCGTTGGTTTGTACAACTCACTTGCCGTGTGAACTACTACGCTTGGAGGCAAGCGTTTCAATTTGGATTTGGCATACAGTCGAGCGAAAGAGGACGCTGCTCTGGACGTAAAAGTCGCAACGATGATCTTATTTGAAGGCACGATTCTCGTGATATTCGCACGCAAGAAATTTAGCGACTAACTGAATGCGTCAAAGGAAGATTGTTAAGGTGCGCGGCGGATTATTAACGGTAGCGCTAAGAATGTCCTGATCGCCTTCCATGCTAAGAAATACTACTCGGCGATGTCCTATACGGTTTGACGCATAGCAGCCCCGCTCGTAATCAGTTTCCCTGCACACACGGACTTAGTAGGTTGCGCGACCACCTGAGATATCGAACACTGCCCCGGTTGTGAAGCGCATTTCTTCGCTGGCGAGCCACGTCGCCATGCTGGCAACTTCCTCAACGGTGACGAACCGCCCGCGTGGCACCTTGGAGAGCATGTAATCAATGTGTTCTTGACTCATCTGATCAAAAATGCGGGTTTTAGCGGCTGCTGGCGTCATGCAATTGACAGCGATGTCGTGTTCGGCGAGTTCCTTGCCGAGAGATTTTGTCAACGCGATCACGCCAGCCTTAGCCGCCGAATAGGCCGCGGCGTTGGGATTACCCTCTTTGCCTGCAATGGAAGCGATGGAAACAATACGGCCATAGTTCCGCTCGATCATTTCCGGCACAACTGCTTGGGCGCAATAGAACACGGCATTCAGATCAAGCTCGATTACCCGCTTCCAGTCGGCAATTGGATATTCAGCCACTGGTACAGTCGGACCGGCGATCCCCGCATTATTGACAAGAATATCAACAGGTCCATTGGCGCTGCGGCTTGATTTAAGGCCTATTTCAATGGATGCAGGGTCTGTAACGTCCCCCTGAACGGCTGTGGCACCATCCCGACTGCCCGCCGCATCTTTGAGTTCGTCGCCGTCAATATCCCACATGGAAACTTTGGCGCCGGATGCAAGCAAACGGTCCGTGATGGCCAGGCCAAAACCTTGAGCAGCCCCGGTGACAACGGCATGGCGGCCAGAAAGATCAATTTTATTCATTGACTTATCCTTAGATTTATAACGTCAGGCCGCCATCGGCGACGAATACCATTCCGGTTGTATAGGCGCTATCGTCCGAAGCCAAATACATTGCAGCGGCCGCGATCTCTTCTGCGGTCCCAAGGCGACCCATTGGCTGGCGGGCAATGAAATCCTTCCGCGCCTGGACTGGGTCATCAAAAGCGTTGATCCGGTCGTCCAGCGACGGGGACTGTACGGTGCCTGGAGCGATGCAATTACAGCGAATTCCAGCACCAATCACATCACGCGCGACCTGTTTTGTGAGGCCGATTACAGCCGCCTTGCTGGAACCATAAACTAACCGGTTCTGAACGCCCGCAAGATGCGAGGCCACAGACGCCATATTGATGATCGAGCCGTGACCCTGTTCCAACATGCCGGGAAGGAAGGTCTTTATGGTCCGGAACATCGATTTCACGTTTAAATCAAACCCAAAATCCCATTCTTCTTCGGTCGCCGTGAGAATATCTCCGTGATGGACGAAGCCAGCAATGTTGCAAAGAATATCCGGCGTTCCAACCTCCTGCGCCAATGCACAGACCGACTCCCACGATGTGACATCACATGCTCGCGCCTCAATGCCAATGAAGCCATCAAGCTTCTTGGCATCAAGATCGGTCGCGTAGACCTTGGCACCAGCGTCCTGGAATGCAGTTGCGATTGCCCGGCCAATACCTTGGCCCGCAGCAGTGACAACGGCGGTTTTACCCGCCAAACGGTCTGACATTATCTAATTCCCCTGAATGATGGCGCGACCATATGGAGCGGTCCTAAGGATGGCAAGAGAAAGGGCCGATGGGATTTGCACCCCACCGGCCCCTCATGAGTCAAAGTCGTTCAGCGCTTAAAGGTGCGCTAACGCTTCCAGCACTTCTTCGGGGTGCTCTGCCGACTTCACAGTATCAAACCGGCGAACGACTTTACCGTCCGGTCCGATTAATACTGAAATCCGCGTAGGGCGGGACGATTCGTCATTCGCCGCGCCGTAAGCGATCGACATGCTCTTATCCGTGTCCGACAGTAGGTCGAACGGGAAATCAAACTTGTCTTTAAAGGCTTTGTTGTCGCCGGGCGAATCGAAACTGCAACCCATTACAACGACGTCATTTGATTGAAATTCTTGGATTCTGTCACGGAACCCTTTGCCTTCAATCGTTCAACCAGGCGTATCCGCCTTGGGGTACCACCAGATCAGCACATACTTACCAGCTCGGTCGCTCAACTTGACCTGAGCACCATCCTGGTTCAACAGGCTGAATCTGGGGGCTGTTTCACCAACCCCTACCATTTACCGTTCTCCTTCAGTGATGCCATGAATGTGACTTTTAGAATGTAGGCTATGCTGCTGCCGCTTGCTAGATCACCCACCGCCTTAATCTCGCCGCGAAACATGGTAATCCTCTAGCATTGGTAAGTAATATTTGAGGATAAGCCATGCGCACACGCTCAATCGTACTGGGAACGGTCATCACCTTATTCTTTGCAAGTGGTGTCGCTGAAGCCGCTGAGCCAAGTTTTGATTGCTTCAAAGCATTGACCGATGTGAAGAAGCTAATTTGCGAAGACGATGCGCCGGCAGCTGAAGACGCCATCATTGCAGATGCCTATTAGGACGGCCGAAAGGTCTTGAGTGGCGCCCGCGTTGATCGACTGAAGCGGACGCAGCGCTTATGGGCCAGAAGCCGCGCAGAGGCTTGCCCGGCAACGGCAGACCCAAAGGCGCGACAAACAGCAACGGCATGCTCCGCAAGTATTTATGACGCACGAACAAACGCCATTTTTACAAATGGCAGCACGCCCAATGCTCCGCCAGCCAAAGATATCAATTGAAGCTGATCGGCGCTCCCCGCTGGTCTGCGTTACCTTCGGTACAAAATTTGATGTCAAACAACCAGCAGCCCTCGAAACCTACTTATCAAACGAGAATGTGGCGAAGCTCGCCCCGCGCGCTAATGACAAACAGTTTTGCGTTGAAGGTTTTCCGAATGGCCAGAAAGATCAGCTGACAGTCCATGCCGCTTGGCATGGTGCCAATGCGCTGCTGCGCAAAACACAGACCATTAGCATCGACGTGCCAAACCGCCCACACCGCCTCCCTTTTCCCGTCTTCAGGCCTGATCCTTCCGCTGACAGCGCGGCAAATCTGCTGGTCCGCTAGTGCGGATCAGTTTTCCAGTCAAAATAGTGTGCATGTGATTGGGAAGGAATGGGCGAACGCTAATGACTGCATTAGGCGGCACTCCGCCCTATCGATGGAGAACTAACAGTGCCTCTGCGGGACATTCTGGGCTGGGGCGTGCGTTGCGTTGGCTAACCGAAGGTGGCCAGCATCGCGAGCTCGTTGTAATCGATAGCACCGGAGCCGAAGCGTCCGGGCGTGTTTTTATCGATGCACGATCATAAATCAAACGTCATCTGAGAGCCTGGCAGTTTTGGAGCAATAAACTTGCTGGTATCTAACCAAGCATCTTCATCACACGGATCCAGGTTCAAGCGTGTCCGCGCGCTCCTGAATCGATCCCGGATAATTTCAGCATAGGCACCACCACCGGGGATGCGGATGCCAAAGTTTGCATCGTTGAGTTTACCGCCACGGGCAGACCTAATCAGCGATAAGACCTTACTTCGCCTATCTCGGTAACATGCTTTCAGCCATTCACCGACCAGGTCTTTCACCTCCAGCGGTAACCGCAGCAAGATGTAACGCGCGGCCATTGCCCCAGCATCGGCCACCTTCGTTAATATCTGCTAAAGCTCATAGTCAGTCAGGCCAGGGATCCCTGGCGCCACATTGACGGCAATGGAAATATTTGTGTCCGCGCACTTCCGAATTGCCGCAATGCGCCGATACGGAGACGCTGCGCGCGGCTCCATCGTTCGCGCCATCGACTTATCCAACGTGGTGACCGATATCGTCACGGGAACAAGATGCTCTGCCGCCATGTCCTGCAGGATATCGATGTCTCGCAGCACCGCGTCAGATTTGGTCTTAATTATAACGGGATGGCGCGAATCTCGCAGCACCTCCAGAATATCTCGCATAATACGAAGTCTGCGTTCTATTGGCTGGTAGGGGTCAGTATTTGTGCCAATCGCGATCAGCTTCGGCCCATAACCCTTTGCTGCAAGCTCTTGTTTCAGCAGTTCTGCCGCATTTTCTTTCGCAAACAAACGTCTCTCAAAATCTAGATCGGGGGATAGGCCAAGCCATGCATGGGTTGGCCTAGCAAAGCAGTAAACACATCCATGCTCGCATCCCCTATATGGATTTATCGACGTGTCAAAGGATATATCCGGCGACAAATTTTGAGTGATGATTGATTACGACGTATCGCGGCCGACTGCGGTCCGCAGCGGCGGCAGTTTGTCTAACTTGGTCGACCAGCCATCATCTTACGCGTCAACGGCATATGGCTCGTAGCGGCCAGCACGATTACCGACTGCGCCGCGCCCTCTGTACTATTGCAATGGCGCAGCAGGCAGGTTTGTAAGTTGATCGTCCATTGCAGAATATAACATGAATAAAGAGCAAAAGTAGAATAATTACGTCCAATCTGCATCAGCCGCGTTAATTCCCGCCTCTGAAAGGCTAGCGTCTACATGAGATCTGAAGTGCGTCGCTGCTTTTCCGCCCAAGCGTTCCGCAGACCAAGGACCCTGAACTGTGGACTCTTTGCGCCATTTCATGAAAAAGCTGATCGTTCGCAGCCAAACCGCACGCCGCGCCATCAAAATCCTAGGTTCTGCGGCTGTTGCAACAGATGCCGGCACAGCATCCAACCATGCATCGACAAACGCCTGACGGTCCGTCGCAGACAGCACAAGACTTGCCGCTGGGTCCCAAGCAGACGAAATGCCGATCACAGCATGCGCAAGATCAATGGATGGACATGAATAAGCCGGTTTTTCAAGATCTACAAACATCGCCCGACCATCATCCAGAACGCGGAAATTGCCGGGATGCGCATCGCTCACCGTCAAGCAAGCAATTGGCGTGCATACATCGTGCCGTGCAGTTTCCGTCAACCACTGCAGGCGTGCCTCAATCATTGCCTGAGCTTTGGTGGTCAGACCCGCGGATTCCAAATAAACTCCCAATGTCGCGGTTACATTGGCAGCTAGGGGAACAAAAGGGTTGATGTGATGTATGATAGGCGCGCGCTCCGAGGGCGTCGGCATAGGTAAGCTATGAATAGCCGCCAGCGCGCGGGCCATGTTAGGCAAATCAGCAGACGACTGTGGCAACCGCCCGCCTATGTGCTCCACGATCAAACCACCTCGGGGAAGGGCATCGGAAATTGGGAGAACAGCTTTCAAGTAGGGCGTAGCGCCAGAAGTAGCCGCGCGCTCAAACGCTGCTGCCTGAATGGAAAGATGACCAGCGGCATCCATCCCTGATTGGCTAAGATGCGGGGCCCTTAGAATCCAATCCGTACCAATAATGCGATAGTGGTTATGGCTAACACCAGTCCCTAACATAAGCTGCAGCTGTGCTTCATGAAATCCAACGGCAGAGAGATCGGCGGCCAGTGCCATGGCAAGTTTTACTGCAGAATCGGGCATTATGGATTGTATTCGAGAGGATTGATTGGATTGCATATGCTGCAGCTTAGTAAGATTTCCATCATCATTCCTTGCCTGAATAGTAGAGCCTTTATAGACCAGTTATTGCCCAGTACTTTAAGTCTTTCTAACGCTGTAATTGTTGTTGATGGCGGATCAACGGATGGTACACAAGAGGCCGCAACAGTGTTGGGCGCTACGGTCATAGAAGCCGCGCGAGGCCGGGGACAGCAATTAGCAGCTGGTGCGGCTGTGGCCAGTAATGAGTGGTTCCTTTTCCTTCATAGCGATACAAAATTACCAGCGACAGCTGGGGATCTGATTCAGAAATTTACTGAATCTCGCAAAAACCTGCGAAAGGCTGGATATTTCGCGCTTCAGTTCGATGAACAGAGCCGCAGGGCACGGGTTATATCCGGCATGGCGAATTGGCGGTCGAGAGTATTTGGGCTTCCTTATGGGGATCAAGCATTGTTGATTAGTCGCGCTTTCTATGAAGAAATTGGTGGATACAAGTCAATCCCGCTGATGGAGGACGTAGATATAGTCCGACGCATTGGGCGCAGAAACCTTTGCGCGCTTGATGCGGCCGTCATGACATCGGCCACAAAGTATCGCCGTGACGGATGGATGCGCAGGCCGCTTCGCAACCTCTTTTTCCTAACTCTATATTTTCTTGGTATCACACCGGAAAAGATTGCCAAACTTTATGGATAGGCGAAACCGGCCAGGCTCGAGGCGTGTGCGCGCACGTCTATCGCAAACTGTGATCTTGTTCGCAAGAACAGTGAGGCTTGGTCGTGGCAAGCGGCGGCTGGCGCGTGACACAGGAGATATCTGTGCATGGCGGTTCTACCGGTCCGCACTTTGCCAAAGTTTGCGTATTGCGGCCCATCACCCTGGCAGGATAATGATCGCTGCGCTCGACCCTATCGCCGATATATCTACGCCAGGACAACCTTTCACCAATGCGCGTAACAGCAGGCTCGAAATACGATCACAAGGCAGGGGCGATCTTGGCCAGCGAATGATCCGCGCATTAAACGAGGCACCGCGTGGTCCGGCAGTTCTTATTGGCGCCGACATTCAAGGTCTATCGGACGCTGCACTGGAACGTGCCTTGAAGGCCACACGGTGCGGCGATGTCGTGTTTGGACCAGCGACTGATGGCGGGTTCTGGCTAATTGGCGCACGTGGCGGATTATCGAACCGTCAATTTCAAACCGTGGGCTGGTCTGAACCCACTACGTTACTGCAATCAATAGCAACTTTCGCTACGGCTAAACGGGTTCGTATTGTCGATTTATTGTCGGATGTAGATTCAATGACGGATTTAGCTAAGTTTTCTTAAACCCCCATTAACCAGCAAGGCCGTCGAATATTTGGCGCTCGAGGATGAAAATGGAGGATTAGCCATGCGAGTTTCGGTTGACGTTAAAGACGAGCCCGACATTCCAGCCTGCCCATCCAAGTTTATCTTGATAGTGGCGGCAGAAGCTCAGGCAGGCTCCCAGAAAGTCGCAAGTGTTCGGTTGATGCTTGAGGCTTTGGGCGAGAAGGGTGGTGCACGGCCTGGCAGGCGCAATGCAACACTATTCGCCATTCG
>CBFIAF010000019.1:0-73824 GCA_965660545.1 Alphaproteobacteria bacterium
GTCGGCAAAAGCGGCGCAATAATCGCCCATTCTTCATCTGTCAGATCAAGTCGGCCCATGATACCCTACGTCCTTAAGCAGGGTGAAACACACCTTCGATAGAAAAATCAGGTCGTTAAATTGGGTTAAAAACGAGAACTAGAGCTAATAATTTCATTCGTGATATCTTCCTAAAAATTCAAATAGCTCCGAAAGGTTGCGGTAAATTGGTTCTGCCGGCAACCTAATGATCTTTGGCTGACTAGCCTGTGAGCCGCTTGCATTGGCCGGCAGCGGGCGCGCCCTCGTAGGTTTCGATAGAGAGTGTAGTTGAACTCAGTATTATTAAGCGAGGTTTAGGCTGCATCCAGCTCCAACACCCGGCAGGCCTCCCGCCACATGGCAAGGGTCATGGAGAGGGCAGGTTTGCCGGTGCGGGTTTCTATTTCCATGATCGCGGCCATGGTTGGCATGTCGGTGCATCCAAGCGCGTAGCCGTTGACGTCCGGGGCCATGGGTAGGGCCGCTTCAATCAACATATCGGGCGGGACGCGGCGCATGCCGATCATCTTTTCCTGGTCGGCATCCAGCATGCAGCGCGCTTCTTGGGAAACAGTAAACCCGCTGCGTTCCAGAAACTCTTTCTCCTGCTGGTGGACATCCTGCGGGTAGGGTGTGATCAGGCCGACCCGTTCCAGGCAAAGACGCCTGAGCCCACGGGCCAATGCGCCGCTGGCATCCACCACGGGTGCGTCTGTGATGTCCCGGATTTGGTCCATTGGCGAATCATCGTCGACGCCCACTTCTTCACGGGCGGAGGATGCGCCGCAGGAAAACACCACCAGATCAACGCCTGCCGCTTTCAAGCTGATCGCGGCGGAGGGTACGAAGGCCTCCATTTCCTCAAGGGGATCGTCGGCGTAATGGTCGAACGGCAGGCGGGCCGTGTGGATGGTCACGCCGCTTGGTGCCATTTGCCAGAACTCCGTCTCCGCGACGGTATTCGGGCCAGGGACGATCAGGCCAATCCGTGCCTTATCGCCGTAGACCCGCGTAAATCCGCTATCGCGCTTCAGCATCGCTGCTCTCCCAAGGCCGTTATGGAGGCAGTATAAAGGGATCAGTGCAGAATGTGAGGATAAATACGTTATGCTCGATGTAGAATTTCAGGATGCAGCCGCATGGCGCGGTGCTGATTTGGCGGCGGATGCTGGGCGCTTTCAACTGCCCGCAGCAGCGCTCGATGAAATCACGACAATGGCCGGCAAGCTGGCGGCATCGCCTATACCTTTGCCTGCCCTGAAACCTGTCCACTGTGAATTGCCAGCGACGACAACTTTTATGGCTGAGGTGAACGAAACCCTCACAACCGGTATCGGTTTTGCACTGATTGACCGGTTGCCGCTTGAGGATATCGGTGAGGCAGGTGCCCGTGTGGCCCATTGGCTGCTCTGTTCCATGGTCGAACGCCCTGTCGCACAGAATTTCAAGGGCGATCTCATCTATGATGTGACGGATACAGGCCGCCCACCCGGCAATGGCGTGCGGCCAGACAAAACTAACGCCGAGCAGAACTTCCACACGGATAACAGCTACAACCTCTGCCCACCGAACTACGTCGCACTGCTTTGTATCAGGGGAGCGATGTCCGGCGGCATGTCGCACATTGTATCGTTCAAGGCGGCGCATAACGTGTTGCGTTCAGACTATCCAGACCTGCTGCAACGCCTCTATGAACCGTTTTACTTCGACCGCCAACGCGAACATGCCCCTGATGACGTGATGACCACCCATCACGCGTTTTTTGAGGCTGATGGCGATGACGTTCTGGCCAGGCTTTCTAAGTTCCAAGTTATCAATGGCCAGGCGCTTGCTAAGGAACCATTGGATGATGCGGGCGCTGCGGCCCTTGATGCTTTGGAAGAGGCGATGAACGCGCCTGGCATGGATGTGTCATTCCAGTTTCAGCCAGGGCAAATCCAAATCCTAAACAACCGCAAGATCGGCCATCGCCGCACTGGGTTTCAGGACTGGCCTGGCGCGCAGAAAAAGCGGTTGCTGGTTCGCCTATGGATGCGAGATCAGGGCCGCCAGTTCTATAACGGCTGAGACTACGCGCGGGGGTGCGCGGCTTTATAGGCTGCCAGCAGTCGCGCTTGGTCCACGCCGGTATACCGTTGCGTTGTAGATAGATCTGCGTGGCCGAGAAGTTCCTGGATGGTGCGAAGGTCGCCGCCTGCCGCCATCAGGTGCGTTGCGAAACTGTGGCGGAGGGCGTGGGGTGTCGCACTCTCTGATAATCCAAGTGCACGCCTGATCTCCCGCATGCGTTTGCGCGCGATCCCATCCGCCAGCGGCCCGCCACGGGCACCAAGAAATAGCGAATCGCTGGGATCACTTATGAATGGGCATTGCTCTAGATAGGCGTCTATCGCTCGGCGGGCGGCAGGCAATATCGGCGCGATGCGCTGCTTGCCGCCTTTGCCGATAACGCTCATGGTCTCGCCAATTGGGGCCTGTCCCTGTGTCAGCGCCAGCGCTTCGCCGATCCGAAGGCCAGCGGCGTATAGCAATAGAAATAGGGCATGATCGCGAAGGCTAACCCATGGTGCGGCACCTTCATGCGCCGGTTCGGCGGCCATTTCCAGCACATCACGGGCAGCTGCCTCGCTTATCGGGCGCGGTTGGCGTCGTGGTTGCTTTGGCGCGCGAACGGCGGTGACGGCAGTTTTTTCGACGTATCCCTGCCGCGCAAAATATCGAAGCAGCCCCCGGATTGCAGCCAAGCCTCGCGCCCGGCTCGCAGCAGAAACACCCCTGGCGGCACGCCTTGCAAGCCATGCACGATAGTCGCGGGCGTGGAGAGTTTGAATTGCTGGCAAGTCTGGTGGAGCGCCCAGATGATTGGCCAGGAAGGTCAGGAAGTCAGCAATATCTTTAGTGTAGGCCCGCTCCGTATTCGCTGCCGCCCGCCGTGCTCCCATCAGCCAAGCATGCCAGTCGGCGAGGGCAGTCGCCAGATCAGGCGCAATGGGCAGTTGGGCGAAGGGGGTATTAGCCATAGGCCGAGGTCATTTGCTTATAGGCGGCGCTGGCGAAAGTCCCCTCGCCACTCATAGGGGGGAGAGGCATCAGGGCGAGGGAGGGTATATCGGTTATGGGTTGGTGCGGCGATGCGGGCACAGCCAGTGCGCTCTGCAAGCTTCCCCCCTCACCCTGCCCTCTCCCCCATGTAGGGGGCGAGGGTTCTAGGTTTGGTCTTCTTGCCCATTCAGTGCTCATGCCCATGCAAATCCAGCCATGCAGCGACGGTGCCGCCAAGCGCGGAGCCTAAGAACGCCAAAAGGTCATCCGCTTGCTCAAGATCAAAGGACCCCGGCTCCCGGGCCCCAAAGGCCAGCATTGCTTTTGGGGCATCTGGCGTGATGTCCAGGCGAACCAGAGCAGCGGACTGGACGACGCCTGCGGCGGGGCCGAACAGTGTTGGGTCGGGGTCCATGTCTGAGATAAAGCGGGACCGGCGGTCAGCACCGCAGAGATATCCGTCGATATCGCCAGCTCTTAGCGCCTGCACGCCTGGCGGCATGGACATGCCATCGCTCGGGCTGCCCTCAACGCAGAAGGTGACCGCTTCCATGTGCAGGATTTGCGGATACTGCTCGGTCACGCAGTCAATCAGGGCCTCGAAGCTTGGTGCCCGGATGGCAAGCAGCGTGGCTTCCATGATGGACGCCTGGCTTGATTGATTGGCGCGGGCGACGGCCAGCAGGTCCTGGGTCGTGCCCCGCAACGCTTTCAGCTCGTCCCGATGCCGCTCTACCATGAAGCGCTGCATATCGACAACTACGCCGCCGCCGCGATCTGGCGGGGTTAGGCTGTCCAGCAGTTCTGGGTGGTCTTGCAGAAATTGCCGGTTGGCGCGAAGCCAGGCCGCAACTGTATTCGCATCCAGGTCAAGAGTTGTGTCGTCGGCGTCGCTCATTCTAAAGGATAGACTGGCCGGTTTTTTCCCAGTCGCTCAGGAAGGCTGCAAGCCCTTTATCTGTCAGCGGATGGGAATATAGCTGGCGGATGACATTCGGTGGGATTGTCGCTACATGGGACCCGGCCTTAGCAGCTGCCAGCAAGTGCTGCGGATGTCGGATGGAGGCTGCCAGAACTTCAGTTTCGAAGTATGGATAATTTTCATAGATCAAAACAATATCTTCGATCAGCATCATGCCGTCTTCGCCGATATCATCCAGTCGACCAATGAACGGCGACACGAAGGATGCGCCCGCTTTTGCTGCCAGGAGTGCCTGGTTGGCGGAGAAGCAAAGCGTGACATTGACCATCGTACCTTCGCTGGATAATGCATGGCAGGTTTTCAGGCCATCCATCGTCAGCGGCACTTTGACCGTGACGTTGTCTGCGATCCTGGCCAGCTTGCGGCCTTCCTTCAGCATTGTATCGAAATCCGTCGCTGCGACTTCGGCGCTCACAGGGCCATCCACCAGCCCAGAGATTTCTTCGATAACTTCAAGGATATTGCGGCCTGACTTAGCGATCAGGGATGGATTCGTGGTCACGCCGTCCAAGAGACCGGTTGCGGCGAGGTCGCGGATATCGTCTACGTCCGCTGTATCGACAAAAAACTTCATTCTGACCACTTTCCCGTTGAATATTTGCGGCAGGGCGACCTGGTGGCATTCCACCGGGCGTGCTTTTTAAGGTATTCATACCTGATGGCGAAACCTGAGGCCAGCGCTCTGACAGACTTGTTCGATGATGAATCGGATGGCTTCGCCGTCCGCCCTGTATTAACAACCGCGCCGCTGGCGGGGCCGCTCTCATATCTCGTCCCTGTAGAAACGCCTGCAGGCGCACTGTTTGAGACGCCGCTTGGTGGTCGAACCGTCACAGGCGTCGTCTGGGATCAGGATCCGGCGGATAAGCCGCTCGACTTTCCGCGATCTAAGCTTAAGGTGGTTGAGCACCGGTTGGATGCGCCGCTGCTGCCCCCCCCCCTTCGCCAATTCATTGACTGGACCGCGCGGTATGTGATGTCGCCACCGGGTGCGGTTCTGCGTATGGCCTTGCCGCGCGCCGCCCTGGCACCGCCGCCAAAACGCACTCTTTACCGGTCGCCGCTTGTAGGCCCTAATCCGGAAGCGCGGATGACGGCGGCACGGCGTCGAGCGATGGCGGAACTTCAGGATAAGCCAGCTCTCCCGGCGATGGAGGCGGCGCGGGTTGCAAATGTCAGCCCGGCGGTAGTGAAGGGCATGGCGGTGGCGGGGCTGCTTGAGGCCGTCACGATTGTTGGGGATGCGCCGATGCCGGTGCTGGACCCCGAAGGCCGCAAGCCATCTCTTGGGGCAGCCCAGGCAGAGGCCGTTCAGGCACTAGAGGCGTCGATGCGGTCAGAGTCATTCTCTGTCACGTTGCTGGATGGCGTCACCGGGTCAGGCAAAACGGTCGTTTATATGGAAGCTATAGCGGAAGCATTGGCGGCTGGTCGCCAAGCACTTTGCCTGTTGCCCGAAATCGCATTGACGGACCAGTGGCTTGACCGATTTCAGGACCGCTTTGGTGCCCGGCCGCTTGTATGGCATTCGGAATTGTCCGCCGTTGAACGCCGCCGCGCCTGGCGTGCAATCGGGACGGGGGAGGCGGGCGTCGTCGTCGGTGCACGGTCTGCTCTCTATCTGCCATTCCCGCGCCTTGGCCTCATCATTGTAGACGAGGAGCACGACGGTGCCTTTAAGCAGGAGGATGGCGTGCGCTATCATGCCAGGGATATGGCGGTCGTGCGCGGGCAGCTGGAGCATGCAGCGGTTATCTTGGCATCTGCCACACCAAGCCTGGAGACCCTGGCAAACGTGAACAGAGGCCGTTACGCGCGCCTTGCATTACCGCACCGTCATGGAGGGGCAAAGAAACCTGATATCGGCCTGATTGATCTCCGTAGTCAGCCGCCTGAGCGTGGCAAGTGGTTATCCGCCCCTTTAGTTGATGCAATTGATGATGCGCTGGCCAACCAGAAGCAAAGCCTGCTCTTCCTGAACCGCCGGGGCTATGCGCCGTTGACGCTCTGCCAGGCTTGTGGCGAGCGTTTGGAATGCCCCCATTGCTCTGCATGGCTGGTGGAGCATCGCCTGCATGGTCGCTTGATTTGTCATCATTGCGGCTACTCCGCCCGCCCACCTTCCAATTGCCAGGCTTGTGGTGCGGAAGATCGGTTTGCCCCCTCTGGCCCCGGCGTTGAGCGGGTGGCGGAAGAAGCGCTTGCCCGGTGGCCTGATGCGCGGGTCGAAGTCGCGTCGTCCGATACATTGGCAGCACCCCAGGCGATCCGTGATTTTACGCAGCGTATGGCGGCGGGGGAGATTGATATCGCTATCGGTACCCAAATTCTGGCAAAGGGCCACCATTTCCCGGAATTAACTGTCGTCGGCATTGTGGACGGTGACCTTGGCCTTGGCGGCGGAGACCTGCGCGCTGCGGAGCGCACCTACCAGCTGTTGACCCAGGCTGCTGGACGGGCAGGCCGGGCCGATTCGCCTGGGCGCGCATTAATCCAGACCCATCAGCCCGAACACCCCGTTATGCAGGCGATTGCAGCATCAGACAGGGATGCGTTCGTCACAGCCGAATCCGCTGCCCGCCAGCTGGCTGGCATGCCACCCCATGGACGGCTCGTCGCAATTATTATTACCGGTAAGGACTTTGCGGCGACAGAGCGCACGGCCCGTATCGTTGCCCGTGCAGCACCGCGCTGCGAGGGGGTGCGTGTTCTTGGTCCAGCGCCTGCGCCGCTGGCACAACTGCGCGGCCGTTGGCGTTTTCGCCTATTAGTCCAGGGGCACAGGGAGACGCATATGCAGGCATATCTGAAGGAATATCTGGGCCCGGTGGAGATTAAGGGCGGGGTACGATTGCATGTGGATTTTGATCCCTACAGTTTCCTTTGAGACTTGCGGCAATTTGCTACAAGTCTGAAACCCAGGCCCGAGCCTAAGCGGAAATCCAGGCGCTCTGGCCCTTCCTGCGTCAGTATGGACACACGAGGTCTCGCCTAGAACGCTTGCGTGGCCTCATACCGTATGATAGCCAGCTTTCCGTTCCGACTGTAGGTTCTTAGACGAATGTACGGCGGACTATTCGAAGCGTAGTTGACGCGGTAGTCTTTGGCTATCCGCTTAGAGCGCTCATTCGTCATGTCAAGGCGGCGTGTTCGCCAACCATAGATGAGGGTTAAGGGTGGCCTCCCAATCTGGATCCATAATCGGGCTCGCCGGGCGTTATGCTTCGGCTTTGTATGAGCTCGCGGACGAGCAGAAAGCGCTCGACAAGGTCGCGGATGATCTCCGTGGTCTGAATGATGCGCTGGTTGAAAGCGATGACCTGCGCCGTATGGTACGTAGTCCCGTTATATCCCGTTCCGAACAGCAGAGCGCCATGTCTGCATTTGCGGGTAAGGCTGGCATGCATGGGCTGACCAAGAACTTTGTGCTCGTATTGGCGCGCAATCGCCGCTTGTTTGTGCTCGACCAAATGATTGGCGCTTTCCTCGATCTGCTGGCTGAAAAGCGCGGCGAGGTAACGGCGGAGGTCACGACGGCGAGGCCGCTGGAGGACAGTGCTCTGGCCAAGATAACAGACGCGATTAAGCAGACCGTCGGCGCGCAGGCGCGGGTCGAAACCAAAGTTAATCCGGACTTATTGGGCGGGCTTGTCGTTCGCCTTGGGTCCAGAATGTATGACAACTCGCTCAGCTCCAAGCTGCAGCGCCTTGAACTCGCCATGAAGGGAGCTGGTTGATGGAAATTCGGGCAGCCGAGATTTCTGCAATCTTGAAGAATGAGATTGCAAACTTCGGAACTGAAGCTGACGTAGCTGAAGTCGGTCAGGTTATTTCAGTCGGTGATGGCGTTGCGCGCGTCTTCGGCCTTGATGAAGTGCAGGCCGGTGAAATGGTCGAGTTTGCCGATGGTTCGAAGGGCATGGCCTTGAACCTCGAAACCGACAATGTCGGCGTCGTTATTTTCGGTGACGACCGCAACATATCTGAAGGCGATAACGTCAAGCGGACCGGGGAAATCGTTGACGTGCCCGTGGGCAAAGGCCTGCTTGGCCGCGTTGTTGATGGTCTCGGTAACCCGATTGATGGCAAAGGCCCAATTGAGGGCGACGAGCGCCGGTTGGCTGAAGTTAAAGCCCCCGGCATTATCCCTCGTCAGTCAGTTGATGAGCCGATGCAGACCGGCCTTAAGGCACTCGATGCGTTGGTTCCAGTTGGCCGTGGCCAGCGCGAGCTGATCATTGGTGACCGCCAGACCGGCAAAACAGCTGTCGCCATTGACGCTATTATAAACCAGAAGCTGGCAAACGCAGGCGACGACGAGAGTAAGAAGCTCTACTGCATCTATGTCGCTGTTGGCCAAAAGCGCTCCAACGTGGCCCAGGTGGTTAAGACGTTGGAAGAATACGGCGCGATGGAATACACAATCGTCGTCGCGGCAACGGCCTCTGAGCCTGCGCCGATGCAGTTCTTGGCCCCATATTCCGGTTGTGCCATGGGCGAATGGTTCCGTGACAACGGCATGCATGGATTGATCGTTTATGATGATCTTTCCAAGCAGGCGACCGCTTATCGTCAGATGTCCCTGCTGCTGCGCCGTCCGCCAGGACGTGAAGCCTATCCAGGCGACGTTTTCTATCTTCATAGCCGCCTTCTAGAGCGTGCTGCGAAGATGAGTGACGCGAATGGCAGTGGTTCCTTGACGGCGCTGCCGATCATTGAAACCCAAGGCAATGACGTTTCCGCGTTTATTCCAACCAACGTGATTTCGATCACCGACGGTCAGATCTTCCTGGAAACGAACTTATTCTTCAAAGGCGTCCGCCCGGCCATTAACGTTGGTCTGTCGGTTAGCCGTGTTGGCTCCGCCGCGCAAACGAAGGCGATGAAGAAGGTTGCTGGGTCCATTAAGCTCGAACTCGCGCAGTTCCGTGAAATGGAAGCGTTCAGCCAGTTCGCGTCTGATCTTGATGCCGCGACCCAGCGCTTGCTGGCCCGTGGTGCGCGCTTGACGGAAATTCTGAAGCAGGGCCAATATTCACCGCTTTCCGTTGCTGAGCAAGTCATGTCCATCTACGCCGGTGTTAATGGCCATCTGGATACGATCCCAGTGCGTGACATCGTGCGCTTTGAAGAAGCCATGCTTTCTGCTGCCCGAGACCGGGTTGACGATGAAATGGCGGATATTAACCAGACAGGCACTCTCAGCGAGTCCTCAGAGGAAGCGATTAAATCCTTTCTCGTCGATTTCGCGAAGAACTTCGCCTGATCTTCGGCGTCAAAGCAGTAGTAACGAGAGAAACGGGAAGCGACGCCCATGGCCAGTTTGCAGGAGCTCCGCGGTAGCATCGCCAGTGTTCAGGCGACTCGTAAGATCACCTCGGCAATGAAGATGGTTGCCGCGGCGAAATTGCGTCGTGCCCAGGAGCAGGCTGAAGCCGCACGCCCCTATGCACAGCGCATGGAGCGTATGCTCGCGTCGCTGGGCGCAAGTGTGGAAGGTTCGCCGGGCGCACCAGCATTGATTGCGGGCACAGGGTCTGATCAGACGCATTTGATTGTCGTTGCTACAGCCGACCGTGGGCTTTGCGGCGGGTTCAACGGCAATATCGTTCGCCGTGCGCGCATTTTGGCGCAGGAACTGACAAGCGAAGGGAAAATGGTAAAGCTGCTGACCGTGGGCCGTAAAGGCCGTGATCAGATGCGTCGTGAATTTGGCGAAAACATTGTGCATCATATTGATGGGCTTGGTCGTCGCTCCGTGTCTTTTGAAGAGGCGGACAGCGTTGCTGATGTTCTGCGGACAATGTTTGCAGACGGCGAGTTCGACGTTTGCACGCTAATTTACGCCCAATTTAAATCCGCCATCGCGAATGTGGTGACGGCGCAGCAGCTTATCCCGGCAGAAGCGCCGGCTTTAACTGAAGGTGAAGAAGGAGTGGATCTCGGCGGCGCGGTCTACGAATACGAGCCGACTGAAGAATCAATTCTAGAAGAACTGCTACCGCGCAATGTCTCGGTGCAGTTATTTAGGGCGCTGCTTGAAAACGCAGCCTCTGAACATGGCAGCCGCATGACTGCCATGGACAATGCTACTCGCAACGCAGGCGATATGATCAATAGCCTTACGTTAACCTATAACCGAACGCGACAGGCGATGATTACGAAAGAGCTTATCGAAATCATCTCTGGCGCTGAGGCCCTTTAGCGGCCTAACCTATTTCTTTGACGAGGAGCTGACACCATGGCGAATAATGCCGTTGGCCGTATCACGCAGATCACGGGCGCAGTTGTTGACGTTCAGTTTGATGGAGAGATTCCGCCAATTCTGGACGCGCTGCACATTAAACGTGAAGACGGTAGCCTTCTGGTTTTGGAAGTTGCCCAGCATCTTGGCGAAAGTACAGTTCGCACCATCGCGATGGATGCGACGGAAGGTCTTGTGCGCGGCACGGAAGCTGAACACACGGGTGAGCCGATTACGGTTCCCGTTGGCCCAGGCACGCTTGGTCGCATCATGAACGTCATCGGCGATCCGATTGACGAGCGCGGCCCCATCGACATGGTGAAGCGGTCTCCGATTCACCGTTCAGCGCCTGAATTCGTTGATCAATCAACGGAAGCGGATCAGCTTGTCACCGGCATTAAGGTTGTTGACTTGCTCACGCCATATGCGAAAGGCGGTAAGATTGGCCTGTTCGGCGGAGCCGGCGTCGGCAAGACCGTGCTTATCATGGAGCTCATTAACAACATCGCTAAAGGCCACGGTGGCTATTCCGTGTTCGCAGGCGTTGGCGAGCGGACGCGTGAAGGTAATGACCTTTATCACGAGATGATCGAGTCCGGCGTTATTGACCTTGAGGGTGACGATTCCAAAGCGGCCCTCGTTTATGGTCAGATGAATGAGCCACCAGGCGCCCGCGCGCGTGTTGCTCTATCGGGCCTCACACAGGCTGAATATTTCCGTGACGAAGAAGGCCAGGACGTTCTGCTCTTCGTCGATAATATTTTCCGCTTCACTCAGGCTGGTTCCGAAGTGTCCGCGCTGTTGGGTCGTATCCCATCCGCGGTTGGCTATCAGCCGACTCTTGGTACGGACATGGGTGCGCTGCAAGAGCGGATTACATCCACGAACAAGGGCTCGATTACGTCAGTCCAGGCAGTATACGTGCCAGCGGATGATTTGACCGATCCGGCACCTGCCACCACCTTCGCCCACTTGGACGCAACGACGGTTCTAAATCGCTCGATTGCCGAATTGGGCATCTATCCTGCGGTTGATCCGCTCGATTCCACGTCGCGTATTATGGATCCGCGCGTTATTGGTGATGAGCATTACGATACCGCCCGTGCGGTGCAGGAAACGCTCCAGCAGTATAAGGCACTGCAGGATATTATCGCGATTTTGGGTATGGATGAGTTATCCGAAGAGGATAAGCTGACGGTTGCTCGCGCGCGTAAACTGCAGCGCTTCTTGAGCCAGCCGTTCCATGTGGCCGAGGTGTTCACGGGCAGCCCTGGCAAATTTGTTAACATCGAAGACACTATCAAGGGCTTTAAAGGCATCTGTGATGGTGACTACGATGACCTCCCGGAGGCAGCTTTCTACATGGTCGGCCCAATTGAGGAAGCCATCGAGAAAGCGCAGAAAATGGCAGCTGAAGCGGCATAAAAACCCGCACGCAGTCAGTTAGGCCTAGAGCCTGTTAGGATTGGGAGATATGGCGGACAATAAAGTCGCTTTTGAGCTGGTTTCGCCAGAACGCCTCGTTGTTTCATTGCCGGTAGACATGGTTGTCGTTCCTGGCGGGGAAGGCGACTTCGGTGTTCTGCGGGGCCACGCTCCGTTGATTGCTTCGGTTCGTCCCGGTGTGATTGAAATTTACGAGGGCCGTGAGGTCATCGATCGCATATTTGTGGCTGGCGGGTTCGCTGAAGTGACAAGTGAGCGTTGTACTGTGCTGGCAGAATCCGCTATGCGCGTATCCGACATTGATGTGGGGCGTGCGGAGAAGGATCTCCAAACGGCCCAAGACGCTTTGGCTGACGCTGGTGATGATGAGGCGCGTGCAGACGCAGAGCGCCGTGTCGATGTCGCCCTTGGCCAGATCGCCGCAGTGCGCCGCAGCGCAATGCACTGACGGATGCCTGTCGGAGCTAGGGCCAATATACTTCCAAAATTTTACTCGGTAAGGCGTGGCGTGTTCGGCTGCGAGGTCAGTGCTGTCTGCAATGTGCATTCGCCACAAAATGATCACAATTGCGTTCTTTAGATCAGACTTGATAGGTACTGCCTACACCGTTAATTATTGTGGTATTGCAGGCTACTTTATCGCGCGACCTTTGCGCTACAGATGATTTGCGAGGGAGAAGCATCGTGTCGACCCATTGGTCTGTCGATGACATTCCGTGGGATGGTTTCCGAGCGGACCTTGTCGACAAACAGCTTGTAAAGATTGTGAAAGCGGCGGCGTTGGTTGAGTCAAACGCTGACGACTACGCGAGCTATATTTGCAACGTATTCCACGATGACGCGACTATGCAGAAGCTTGTCCGGGGCTGGGCGGTTGAGGAAGTGCAGCATGGCGTTGTGCTTGGGAAGTGGGCGAAGATGGCCGACGCCGCGTTTGATTATGACGCGCGCTTCCAACGGTTCCGTGAAGGTTACAGTATCGAAGTAGAAAGCGACCAAAGCGTGCGCGGGTCTCGCTCTGGCGAATTGATCGCTCGATGCATGGTCGAAGTCGGCACAAGCTCCTACTACACAGCCATTGCTGAAGCGTCTGAAGAGCCGGTCCTGCGGGAAATCTGCCGCCGTATCGCTACGGACGAATGGCGGCATTATGCGATGTTCTACAAAGCATTAAAGCGTTACCTGGAGGTCGAGCAGCCCAGCCGCCTCCTCCGCCTTCGCATCGCTGTCAGTCGCATCGCTGAAAGCGAAGACGACGAACTGGCCTATGCGTTTTATGCCGCGAACGATGATGAAGCGTCCTATGACAGGAAGCGTTGCGCGAAAGAATACCTGGTGCTGGCCATGCCGCTCTATCGCCCGCAGCATCTCGAGCGCGCGATGGCGATGGTTTTGAAGGCGGTTGGGTTTCAGCCGCGCGGGCGGATCAATCGCACGCTGACCAAAGGCTTCACCCGCTTTATGGAAATCCGCCTCAAGCTTATAACTTAGTCGTTACGCAATCCCCACCGTCATTGAATGGGCGGTATAAACGGGTTGATCGGTAACGCTGTTAAACCCAGCACCTCTAACTTGCTGCCGGATGTCCTCTGCGGCGACACGGCGTCCACCGCTTGCCATGCCCGGAATATCTCCGGTTATCCAATCGACAATGACGAGCGGTGCTCCAGGCTGGAGAATACGTCGGCATTCGTGCAACAGGCTCATACTGTCATCTAACTCATGATGCACTTGGAGCATGACCAGCATGGCGGCGCTGGCATCGGCAAGCGGTAGGTCTGCGGGGCCGGGCATGAGTTTAGTCGCCAAATTCCCCAAACCTTCCGCTTTGGCATCAGCCGTAAGCAGCTCAACCATGCCTGCCTGGATATCACAGGCGATGATTTCGCGCGCCGGCAGTAATCGCGCGAATGTTAGGCTAACGAAGCCAACACCAGCACCGACATCTGCAATGGGGCCATAGGCCAGCGGTTGCACATGATCCAGTATCGTCGCCGGATCAATCTGCTTCAGCCGCGCCGGGTCGCGAAGCCGGGCGATACGGGCGGGGTCCATTTTTAGTAGATCAGCCACTAGATTTGCTTTCGATGATATCAGTACTCTTTCCCAGGCGTAGACCGGGATTGGCCGCAACACAACGTGCTCTTGCCTGCAAGCGCGTTTCCAGGCGGAATGGTGGCAGACATATGGGAATGAGTGTTCATGGAAATTATCGACGCGCAAATTCATCTTTGGGGTTCTGGTCTGCCAAGCAATCTATCGCACCGCCAAGTTTCTTCGTTCGATACGGAGGAAGCGGTTGCGATGATGGATGCGGCCGGCGTCTATGGGGCGGTCATCCATCCGCCGGGCTGGGATCCTGGGTCCAACGCGATGGCATTTAAAGCAGTAGCAGATTACCCAGGCCGATTCGCAATCATGGGATCGCTGCCGCTGGAAGACCCGGCCTCGCGGGGCAAGATCGCCGGTTGGCGCGATCAACCAGGCATGTTAGGGCTGCGTTACACGTTTACAAATAAGCAAGGGCAGCGCCAATTGCATGAAGGCCACCTCGATTGGCTATTTGAGGAGGCAGAGAAAGCGGGTGTGCCGATAGCCGCACTTTGTCCGGATTCGCTGGCTCAATTCGGCCAGATCGCGGCACGGCACCCGGGCCTCAAAATCACCATTGACCACCTTGGCGGTCGCGGTGGCACCACGACGCTGAAAGACGCCGCATCGATGACCCATATTCCAGATTTGCTGGCGTTGGCGAAGCATCCCAACATTGCTGTGAAAGCAACGGGCGCACCTGGATATTCAAGCGAGCCATTCCCGTTCCCCGCGATGCATACATATCTGGAGCAGATCTATCAGGCATTTGGCCCGGCTCGCATGTTCTGGGGGACGGACATCACCAAAATGCCGTGCTCATGGCAGCAATGTGTGGAGATGTTCACGGCAGAATTGCCGTTCATTGCCTCAGAAGACTTGCTGCTGATCATGGGCCAATCGATTCGGGCTTGGTGGGGCTGGGACCAGGCCTAATTGGCTTAGGTTTCGGCGGTGTCCGGCTCTTCCCGCGTGATCGCTTGGCCGCAGATGACGCGGCCTTTTGTTGGGTCAAAGGTTAGGGAGGTGGCGCTGTGCAGCTCCCAGCCGTCATTTAGCGCTTCAGTGATGCGATCACAAAAATTGCGGTCATCGGTGCCGGTTAGAAAACGGTAGCGGCGCATTGCATTATCCTTTGGTGTTGAAGAAGTCTGTTACGCCGGCAATAGCCTCACTCAGTCCAACCCGTTCGGGTTCTGCACCGTCTGGGAAGGCGGTGAACAGTCGACTAGGCGTGCGGCTATCGAGTATTACAAACACGCCCATGTCATCCTGCCGCCGGATCAATCGCCCGAACGCTTGGGCAAGGCGCAGGCGGACGATACGGTCATCATATTCCCGCCCTCCAAAATGTGCCCGCCTAGCTTTGTGCAGAATATCTGGCCTTGGCCAGGGCGCGCGGTCGAACACGATCAGGCGGAGCGATTTGCCGGGAACATCTACGCCATCGCGTGCAGCATCAGTCCCGAGCAGGCAGGCGTTTTCCTCCGCCCGGAAAATCTCTATCAGGTCTGCCAAAGCCATGCGGTCTATGTGCTGGGCGTAGAGCGGAATCCGCGCTTCCTCCAGCGCTTCGGCGATGCGGCCATGGGCATCGCGCATGCGGTTGATGGCGGTGAATAGCCCAAGCGCCCCGCCGTTAGATGCCATGAATAACGATTTATAGGCTGCCGCTACGTCCTCCGGCCGATTTCGGTTGACGTCTGTGACCACAAAAACCTTGGTTTGCCGACCGTAGTCATAAGGGCTGGCAACACGGGCGCGCAGCGCCTTTTGCAGCAAGTGCGATGCGCCGGTTCGCGTTTCAGCCGCCAACCAGTTCTGCTCCACATCCTCCGTCCGGTCTGTCAGAGTTGCAGATGTGACGACGGCACCGTGGGCGGATTCCAGCACGGCGTGGGCGAACGGTTTCGAGGGATCAACCCAGTGGCGATGCATGCCAATATCGCGGACTTGGCCGTCCGCTTTGTCCAATTGCAGCCAATCAACAAAATCGTCCAGGGCCCCTTCCTGCAGGCTCGTAAGCATTTCGCGCCATGCGGTGAGTTGCGCACCCCGGCGCAGCAAAGTGCGAGCAATGCCTTCGATGCGCTGGCGGGTCTGGGTCTCCAGGCTGTCTACTTCGTCCTCCAGCCTGGCAAGAATGATCGTGCGCAAAGTCTTCATCGGTCCAACCATGCCTTCGATGGCGGTCTCGAGCTTGCGGGCGGCCTCCATCACATCGTCAAGCGGCGGGCGCGCCTCGCACTCAAGCGTGTAAGGCGATGATTTATTGGATACGCGGGCTTGCACCTGGGCGAATATAGCCGCCAGGAAATGCTCGACAGCACCTACTGGGCCGCCTTCCAATATGCGTTCCAGCCAGCCGTCGCCGGGAAGGGCAGATGCGCCTTTGAGCGCTGCGTCAAGCGCGGCCTGGCCTTTCTCCACCGCTTTGGGTGGATCAGTCGGCAATAATTCCCCAGTGCGGGCTTTCAAGCCACGCGCCCGGCCCGCGCGGGCTTCAGCGCCGACAAGCCAGCGCCGAAATTCACGGGTTTCCAGGCCGGTTAGGGCTGCGGAGAACGCGGCATCGGCGGCGTCGAAAACATGATGGCCTTCGTCGAACACGTAACGCGTTGGGGTATGGGCATCGTCGAGGCCGCCCACGGCCGCTTGCGCCATGACCAATGCATGGTTGGCGACGACGATGCGCGCGCGACGGGCGCGGCGCACGCTGCGTTCAATGAAGCATTTTTGATAATGCGCGCAGGCAGCATAAACGCATTCACCACGCCGGTCGGCCAGTCCTAATGCATAGCGCGGCCCGATCAGGTCTACCAACCAGCCTGGCATATCACCGCCAACAAGGTCACCGTCCCGTGTTGCCATAGCCCAGCGCGCCATCAGGCCAAGTGCAATTGCATCTTCAAGCCTACCCCTGCCGCCGCGCGCTGCTTCTTCAAAGTTCAACAAGCAGAGGTAGTTTTCACGGCCCTTGCGGACGACCACATGGGCCTGCTTATCTGCCGCCAGCGGATACAGCCTGTCCAGCTCATCGTCAATCTGGCGTTGGAGGTTACGAGTATATGTCGCGATCCATACAGGCGCGCCGTTCTTCTCGGCCCACAGGCTTGCGGGGGCCAGGTATCCAAGCGTCTTGCCGACACCAGTGCCAGCTTCCGCCAAAACCAAATCGGGGGCCTCGTCCGATTCGCGAGGCTGGAATGCGGCGGAGCATGCGCTGGAATAATCGGCCTGTTGCGGGCGGGGTTCTGCGTCATTGCCCAGCATTTCGGTGAGGCGGCGTCGGGTTTCTTCGATTGGCACTGGCTGCTGGCCAGGTTCGCCATCGGGCGGGTCTTCCCGCCATACAGGTAAGCGCCGCCACACTTCAAACCCTCTGCCTGATGCGCTGGCAACCGTTGCGCCAGATGCCGCCGTAGCGCGGGCGGCGACTGGTCCCCAGGCCCATCCAGCATCAGCCATGGTCCAGGCAAGATCGGCGACATCTGCATCCGGTTTTGCAGCGGCAAGCTCCGCCAGCAATAGCCGTGCGGCTTCCAAAAGCGCTCCAGCAGAGTCTTCCAAGGATTTCGGTTCTGCCAGCCCAAGGGCTGCAGCGACGCCTTTTGGTGTAGGCAAGCAGAAACGCGCAGGGCGCACGAACGCGTAGAGCGATAGCAGATCGAACGCCTTAAACGGCATGCCGCCCAGCCGCCGCGCTGCGTTCTGCATATGCACCACCACGGGCACCTCGGCGCGGGCGCGGGCGGCGGCGTCTTTCAAGGACAGTCGCGCAATCTTGCCGTCGCCGCTCATCCACACAGCGGTGTGATGGCCAACGACAAGCGCAGGCGGCGGCGATGGACGTGCAGGAGAAGGCGGCTCAGCGTCGAGCAAAGCTGCGGCCAATCAATTGCCGATGCACTTGGTTCGTGCCTTCCCAAATTTGGGTGATCTTCGCGTCGCGGAACAGCCGCTCGACTGGATAGTCGGAGACATAGCCGTAGCCGCCATGTAGCTGCACCGCCATATCCGCTGCTTTCATCGCGAGATCAGACGCCCGCATTTTCAGCATGCTGGCTTCAATGCCGACATCATCCTCGCCTTCGTCAATCATTTCAGAGACATGGGAGAGCCAGCGTTCGCACATCGCCAAATCCGTTGCGATATCCGCCAGCATGAACTGAATGCCCTGGAATTCAACAATGCGACGGCCTGATTGTTTGCGATCATTGATGTAATCAACCCCAGCCTCAAACGCCGCACGCGCTATGCCCAATGCATGAGCGGCAACACTTGGACGGGACTTATTAAGTGCAGCGAACAGTATGCTCAAGCCGTCGCCCGGGTCTTTCAACAGGTTCATGCGGGGGACGCGAACGCCATCGAACGCCAATTCCGCTGTGGACGCAGCGCGATGGCCAAGTTTTTCTTCAAGCCGGACAACGTTGAGGCCCGGCGCGTTCTTCTCGATCACGAGAGCCGATATAGCGCCTTTCGGATCATCAATTTCAGACCATTTTCCAAAGATCAAAAAGATGTCTGCAACATCACCGTTGGAGATGAAGCGCTTGCCGCCCTCAATCAGAATCTCGTCGCCATCTAGCGTGAAACGTGTGCGCATGCCGGTGGCGTCAGACCCGGCATCTGGTTCTGTGATGCAGAGTGCAGCCAGGCCGCCTTGAGCAATAACCGGCAGAAAGCGGCGTTTTTGCTTCTCTGTGCCGAAATCAATAACCGGCTTGATCGCGTGAAATACCGTTGACCACACAATGCCTGTGGACGCGCAAGCTGCAGCCACTAGCCGCGCACATTCGATGTAGACGGAATAGCGCATACCCGCGCCGCCATAGGCTTCTGGGATGAATAGGCCATTCAGACCCAAATCATTGATCGCTTTCACATTGTCCCAAGGAAAGGCCTTGGTGCGGTCAAGCTCTGCCGCTCGGGGAGCGATCTCTTCACGCGCCATCCGGGCGACGCTTTCAATCACCGCCGCCTCGTCTTCAGCCCAATCATGGCCGTTATCCAAACGCTCAAACACGCGCATTGCTAGCGCTTCCTCATATGACCCTATTTGGGCTGACAATACCGGGCTGTTGCCCGAAGGGCCATGCTGGCACCACCATGTATGCAGTATTTTTGAAAGGCGCACACAATGACCAATTACATCACTCTGGAAACAGATAGCCAGCCGTTCGCCGATGGCCAGGGCTTTGGCGATGTTGGCCCTTATGAGCGGCTGAAAGGCCGGGCGCATTATCGGGTTGATCCGCTGGCGGCTGCGCAGGCGGGCGTGGTGGATATTCAGTATGCGCCTAGGGATGAAGACGGCTACGTTACCTTTGCCACCGACCTGGTGATTCTTAAGCCGGTGGAAATGGCGCGCGGCAATGGCTCGCTGTTCTTTGATTATGGCAACCGGGGAAATATCCGCGCGCTGCAATACTTCTGTGACGCGACACAGTCCAACGAACCCAGCACAGCGGCTCACGCAGGCAATGGCTTCCTGTTCCGGCGTGGATTTACGTTCGTGTCGGCGGCGTGGCAGGGCGATCTACTGCCAGGGCAGGGGCGCATGTTGCTTGACCTGCCTGTAGCGCGGGCCTGCGATATGCCGATCACAGGCAAGGTGCGGACCGAATTCATTGCCAGCGGCCCGGGCATTTTCTGTTTCCCACTGTCAGGCCGCTCGTCCACGCGCTCACACCCTGCAGTATCGCTTGACCTGGACCAAGCGGTGCTGACCCGTCGCCGTTACGCTATGGATGCCCGGGAAACAGTTCCGGCAAGCGCATGGAGCTTCGCCCGTATCGATCAAGGCGGCGGATTGCACGCGACGGGCGTAGAGCACGGCGTCGCTCCGAGCCTAGAGCACATTTATATGGCGCAAGGGTTTGAGCCGGGCTGGATTTACGAGCTTGTGTATGAAGGCCAGGACCCATTGGTAATGGGCCTCGGCCATGTCGCCGTTCGTGATCTGGCAAGTTTCCTCAAGCATCATGACGGTGATGGCAATCCGCTGAGTGGCGGCATCACCCATGCGTATAGCTATGGGCGGTCGCAGACTGGTCGCTGCATTCGGGATTACGTGTGGTGCGGGTTCAATGAAGACGCCAGAGGCCGCAAGGTTTTCGATGGCGTCATGCCCCATGTTTCCGGCGCTGGCGGGAAATGGTTGAACCACCGTTTTGCCAACGCCGTCGTCGCAGGCGGGCAGCAACATGAAGATCACTACTGTCCAGCGGACGCATTCCCGTTCGCCTACACTGAAACCACCGACCATAATACCGGCGAAACGGACAGCATCCTTAAGCGCCCGGATACCGACCCGCTGGTGATGCATTCCCAAACGGCGACGGAATATTGGCAGCGCCGGGGGAGCCTCGTGCACACGGATACGGAGGGAAATGACCTGCCGATTCCAGATGGCGTTAGGATTTATGTCTGGTCATCGACCCAACATGGCTCTGACCCTAACTTGCAGGCGCCGCAGATGAGCGCTGGCGTCGAGTATTTGAATATCGCCCAAACGTCCATGTTGTTCCGCGCCATGCTGGACCGGATGGATGCCTGGGCGAAGACGGGTGCCGCACCAGCACCCTCCTGCTTGCCAACGCGGTCAGATGGCACACTGGTCGATTACGAAACATGGTTGGGCCAGTACCCTGCAATACCGAACAGCCCGATCCCCCAAGAACCAAACCAACTGCCCCATCTGGATTTTGGGCCGGACGCGAAGGCTGGGATTTTGACGAAGGAGCCGCCTGAGGTTCTGAAAGAACGCGCCTATGCGATCCTGGTGCCTGTTGTTGATGCGGACGGCAATGAGACAGCGGGTGTCCGTGCGCCCATGATTCAGGCGCCGCTAGGCACATATAATGGTTGGAACGTTCGCCGACGTGGCCTTGGCGGCGGCGCGATGCACGAATTCTCCGGCGGCTATATTCCATTTCCGGAAACGCCAGAAGTTCAGGCCGCAACAGGAGATCCGCGCCAGTCAATCACTGCGCGTTACGGCGATGATGCTGGTTATATAGCAGCGATCGAAGCGGCATCAATGCGGCTTGTTGCAGACGGTTATATGCTCGAAGAAGATATCGAGCAGGCGAAAGCCCGTGCCGCTGATTGGGGCCGTCCACTGCATGACGTGAAGGGCATCTGAGCCATGACTATTCTGACAGAAGCAGAATGCGCCCAATATCGCGACGCCGGTTATGTCGCTGGAAAGCGCCTGTTGACGGATGCTGAGGCCGCCCAATACCGTGTGGATTCAGAACGCTGCTGCGGCCCCCAGAAGAAAGTCGGCGACCGGAGCCAGGCCTCGAATCGCTTAAAGCCCTACCTGCTGTTTCCCTGGGCAGGAGAGCTGGTGCGCCATCCAAAAGTTTTGGATGCGGTTGAGCAGTTGATCGGTCCAGATATCCTGGTGTTCCACACAACGGTCTGGTTGAAGGAGCCGATGAGCGGCAGCTTTGTGCCTTGACATCAAGACGCTACATATTTTGGCCTGGAGCCGTTCGAACACGTGACCGCCTGGGTATCGCTCACGTCCTCAACGCCAGAAAACGGCTGTGTTGAAGTGTTGCCCGGTTCCCACATAACAGGTCAGCGCCCACATAAAGTCCAACGGGATGAGCGGGCAATGCTCTCACGCGGGCAGACTTTGACGGATGCGATTGATGATAGCGGCGGGGTTCGCCTGGAAATGCAGCCGGGCGATGTTTCTTTTCACCACATGCTTTTGATGCACCGCTCAGCCCCGAACCAGACCCATGACCGCCGCATCGGCATCGGTTTCAGTTATATCCCAACCCATGTCCGCCACACCGGCCCAACGCGCCTATCCGTAACACTGGTGCGCGGCGAAGATCGGCATGGGAATTTTGATCTGGAACCAATGCCAACAGGTGAGGGCGACGCTACGGCGGTAGAGGCCCACTACCAAGCCCTCAGCCGGTTCTGGGTGGCATCAGAAGGCATTCCGGAGATGGCGCACGCGCATTAGGGGGGCGCGGTGATTTTCGTTGCCGTCATTTGTTGTGATCCGCAGTTGCCACCCTCTCCCTGATCCCTCTCCCTCCAGTGAGGGCGAGGGGACCCTCACGGAGGCCGCCTCCCGCTTGGAACCCTCCGCCCCCCAAAGGGGGGAGAGGACAGGGTGAGGGGGAAGCCTGCGGGTGAGTGCCGCCGTTGGCCCTACTTACTTCCTAGGATTCCACGTAGCCAAATAGCGCCGTTGCTTCGGCAGCCGTATAGCGGCCAAGCCGAACGTCTTCGCGTACAGCATTTGCAGATCGTGCCTTCGGGTCGCCATACCCGCCGCCGCCGGGCGTTTGCACACGCACCCGGTCGACGGCTTTGAGGGGTATGTCCTGCTCCTTGGAGAGATGGTCTGGCACATGGGCCACGCCATCCCGCCAGACAGTGATTTTATTTGGGCCGCCGTCCTGTCCGCCAGCCGCACCCTGGGGTCCGAAGCGGCCATGGTCCATTACGAAACTGGCCCTGGCTTCACCTCGTCGAATCTCGACCTCGTAGTCGAGCCCAAATCCACCACGAAACTCGCCAGCGCCGCCAGACCCTTCGTGCAGAGCGTAGCGACGGAACAGGATCGGGTAATTCTGTTCTAGTACTTCAACAGGCTGGGCTTTAGAAATGCCAATGGTCGAGCAGCCATTACTAAGACCGTCACCATCTTCAGACCCGCCATATCCACCGCCCGTCAGTTGATACATCACATAGCTGCGCCGGCTTATCGGATCAGTGCCACCGAGCGCGAAGTTGCCGCTCGTGCCTGCCGGTGCCGCTGTGGCCCGGTGCGGCAAGGCTTCAACCAGAGCTGCGAACACAGCCTCTGCGATGCGTTGGGAGACTTCGGCGGCGCACCCGGATACGGGCCGGGGATATTGGGCATCCAGGAACGTGCCTTCGGGCCGGATGATCGTTAGTGGCTCAAAGGCGCCCGCGCTGATTGGGGCTTCCGGGAAAAGGTGGCGAATGGCCAAATAGACGGAGCTTAGCGTGGTCGCCAGCACGGAATTCATCGGACCTTGGCAGGGTGGACTGGAGCCAGCGAAATCGAACGTCATATGATCGCCAGCCTTGGCGATATTCAGCCGGATCGCTAACGGCTCATTGACGACACCGTCGCTGTCCACCCAAGCGACGGATTGATAGTCGCCATCTGGGATCTCCTGGATGAGTGCGCGCATCTGTGTCGCTGCACGGCTACGAAGCTCAGCGATGGCGGCCTGCACCGTGTCATCGCCATAGCGATCCAGCATTGCGCAGAGCCGCTCTTCGCCAAGGTCCAGTGCTGCGGCCTGGGCCTTAATATCCCCGATGCGCTGGTCTGCAACGCGGATGTTGGAGCAGATGATCTGGAAAATCTCCTGATCCATCTGCCCGCGCTTGAAAAGTTTTACGGGTGGTAGTCGCAAGCCCTCTTGCTCTACCGCCGTCGCAGAGGCTGAAAACCCGCCAGGGACCGACCCGCCAATGTCAGGCCAATGCCCCGTGTTGGAGAGCCAGCAAAAAACCTCCCCATTGCGATAGACGGGCCGGGCAAAGCGCACGTCCATCAAGTGTGTGCCACCGAGGTAGGGGTCATTGACGCAATACATATCACCGGGTTCAGGTGCGGCTGTCAGCCCTTCGGCGATCCGTTCAATCAGCACCCGTGTTGAATATTGCATCGTGCCTACAAAGACCGGCAGGCCGCCAGCACCTTGGGCGATCAGCGCCCCGTCTTCAGCGGCATAGATGCCGTCGGACCGATCATCGGCTTCTGCGATTATGGGGCTGAATGCGGCACGGGAGAATGCTAGGTCCATCTCATCACAAACCTGTTGCAGGCCGTTTTGGATGACTGTCAGCGTAATTGGATCAAGCGTCATCGGATCAAGCGTCATTGGCCCGCTCCCACATGGATAATCAGGTTGCCTTGGGTGTCGCCGGTGACGCGATCACCGGGTTCAAGCACGATGGTCGTGTCCATCTGTTCAATAATGGTGGGGCCGCTAAACGCAGCGTCGATTGGCAGGCGCTCGCGGGCATAAATCGGCGTTTCAACCCAGTCTGTATCGAAGAAGACCGGGCGACTGCCGGTTAGGGCGTTCGTGACATTGGCCTGCCGTCCTGCCGGGTCGATCAGCAATGAGAGATCAAGCGGTGGGCGGACGCCGATGACGGAGGTATTGATATTCACCAGTTTCGGGCGAATTTCGTCCAGTGCGATTTTGAACCGCGCCATGTAGGCGGCCTCAAACCGCTCGCGTAGGTCCTGGTGGCTGGGGCTTGGACCGTGCAACGGCACGCGCAGTATATGCGATTGGCCGACGAACTGCATATCGACGCTATGGATATGCCGGCGCTCTACCAGCTCCACCGTTTCCCTATCGAGCAGCGCTTCGCCCTCAGTGATCTGGTCCTGAAAAACTTCGGCGACGGCGGTTTCATCCAACGCATCGAGCGGCTGGTTGAGCGTGCGCACGAAATCATGGCGGAGGTCTGCGAGCGCGCAACCGAGGGCGTTGGTGATGCCGGGGCGAGCGGGCATAAGAACCGTCGGCACACCAAGTTCCCGCGCCAGTGCAGCCGCATGCATTGGCCCCGCGCCGCCAAAAGCGAATAGCGCGAAGTCCCGTGGGTCTGCGCCGAGCGAAATCGACACCATGCGAATTGCGCCCGCCATTTTGGCGTTGGCGATGCGGATAACAGCGGCAGCGGATGCGACGGCGCTTAGGCCCAAAGGTGCCCCAAGTTTCTCGTCAAAGATGGCGTGGACATCATCCAGGCTAACGCCGCCTTCAACGGATTTGAGCTTGGCGGGGTCAAGCCGACCCAGCAGCAGATTGGCGTCAGAGATTGTCGGTAGCGTTCCACCGCGTCCGTAGCAAATCGGTCCCGGGTCCGCGCCAGCGCTTTCTGGCCCGACCTCGAGCAATCCCGCTGCGTTCACATGGGCGATGGACCCACCGCCAGCGCCGACTGTGCGCACATCCACCATGGGTACATGGATTGGCAGCGCGTATTCGACCTCGATTTCTGAGGATACGGCAGGTTCTGCATCCCGGATCAGCGCCACATCGGTTGAGGTGCCGCCCATGTCATAGGTGATCAAGTTCGGCGCGCCCGCTGCCCGGCCTGTATAGGCCGCTGCGATAACGCCAGATGCGGGGCCGGACATAACCGTTTTCGCTGCTTCCCGCGCAACCAGTTCGGCGGAAACAACGCCGCCATTGCCGTTCACGACCAGCACATCTCCTTTGTAGCCTTGGCCTTTGAGCTCGGAGGTCAAACGGCTGATATAGCGTTCTAGCAGCGGCTGGACGGACGCGTTGACCGCTGCCGTCACGCCGCGCTCATATTCCCGGCTTTCCGCTAGCAACGCATGGCCCATGGTCACAAATGCGTTGGGCCAGATATCGCGCACGATCTCGCCTGCGCGCTGCTCGTGGGCCGGATTGGCATAAGCATGCAGGAAGTGAATGACGACTGCCTCGCACCCTTCGCCGAGCAGCGCATTGGTTGCGGCGCGCACGTCGTCCTCCGCCAAGGGCGTGACCACTTCGCCTGCCGCATCCATCCGCTCCTGCACTTCAAGGCGAAGATCACGGGGGATTAGGGGCCGGAACTGGCCTTTCATACCGTAGGGGTTGGGGCGGGTGCGGCGGCCAAGTTCCAACACATCCCGGAACCCGGCGGTGGTGATAAGGCCGGTCTTGCTGAGCTTGCGTTCAAGTACGGCATTCGTTGTTGTCGTCGTGCCGTGGACGATCAGGTCAATTGTGGGAAGGTCTGCGTTGCCTTCTGTCAGTGCATGCAACACGCCGAAAGCTTGGTTGCCCGGCGTCGTTGCGGCCTTGGCAAGGCGGACAGTTCCAGCTTCCGTATCCAGCAACACCAAATCGGTGAACGTGCCGCCGACATCAATGCCTATAATTTGGCTCATGGATTGCTCTCCGGGTCTGCCAGCTTGGCGAGTAGCTTTGTAAAATGCGCTGCTTCTTCTGCCGTTAGCGGGCTCAATGTTTCGGCGGTGATGGCGTGGGCGGCGCTGACGCTCTTCGCATAGGCTGTGTGGCCTTTGTTAGTCAGCGTAACGACACGGCGGCGGCGGTCTGCAGCATCAGCAGAGCGGCCGATCAGACCGTTCTCAGCCAATCGGTCGACCATGACTTTCGTCGTGGCGGCGTCCATAGCGATCTGGCGGCCAAGATCGTTTTGGGAAAGCGGTCCACGCTCGTGCAGCCGGGCAAGTGCGGCGAACTGCGTTGGCGTCAATTCAGGAATACGGGCGCCGAAAATTGCGAGATGGCGTTGGTTCGCCTTCCGCATCAGATATCCCACTTGGCTGTCCAGGCTATAGGCGGCTGCGTTCATAAACTGCTCGCTTTGGTCTCAATGATTGACAGCATAGCCTGCTGACGACACTATTTCATTCGTATACGAACAAATTTGAAGGCTCCAGCGCAAGTGGACTATTTCAGGCCAAACAGTGTGGCGGAAGCCCTAATGATTGCAGAGCGTGGCGGCATGCGCATCGCTGCGGGCTGCACGGACCTATTTCCAGCGACACAGCAACAACGGTTGCCTGTGCCAATCCTCGACATTACTGGCATTCAGGCGTTGCGTGGCGTCTCCCGAAGCTGGAATAGCTACCGGATCGGTGCCACAACGACCTGGACGGATATCGTGCGCGCAGACCTGCCGCCTGCCTTCGATGCTCTGAAGCAGGCGGCGCTGGAGGTTGGCGCCGTGCAAATTCAGAACTCTGGAACAGTGGCTGGCAATCTCTGCAATGCCTCGCCTGCTGCTGATGGAGTACCGCCGCTCCTGGCGTTGGATGCCTCTGTAGAACTACAGTCCAACAGAGGCGTGCGATCCCTGCCGCTTGGGGAATTCCTGACAGGCGTTCGGCAAACAGCGTTGCAGCCGGGGGAGATTGTGACGGCGGTAACAGTTCCAGAGGCTGCACGAGGGCGCTCCAGATTCTTAAAGCTGGGTGCGCGTAAGCACCTCGTGATTTCTATCGTAATGGCGGCTGTGCGCCTTGATGTTGTGGACGGTCAGGTTCGAGAGGCGGCTGTATCCGTCGGTTCCTGCAGCCCCGTTGCCGCGCGGTTGCCTGCTGTAGAGGCAGCGTTGGCCAACGCGCCAATGGATGTTTCACTGGCCGTGCTTGTGCAGGACGCGGACGTCGCCGCAGCATTGACGCCCATCGCCGATATCCGTGGCGATGCGGATTATCGCTACGATGCAGCGGCGGAATTGGTGCGTCGCGCCGTGCGGGATTTAGTCGATGAGAGGGTGGTGGCATGAAGATTGCGCTCACCGTAAACGGCAGCTCTCACGAGTTCGAAACGGCACCTGGCCGTCGTCTGACAGATGTTCTGCGGGAAAATTTAGGCCAGCGCGATGTCAAAGTCGGCTGTGATGCTGGCGATTGCGGTGCTTGCACTGTGCTGGCGGATGGTGCGCCTGTATGCGCTTGCCTGACACCTGTAGCGCAGGTCCAAGGCCGCGAGATTACGACCGTCCAAGGCCTTGGACAGAATGGCCTCACTAGCCTGCAGCAGGCCTTCCTCCGCCATGGTGCTGCGCAATGCGGTATCTGCACGCCGGGAATGCTTATGGCGGCGTCCGCACTTTTAGCTGAGAACACGGCACCAACGCGGGATCAAGCGGAAATGGCGCTTGGCGGTGTTCTATGCCGTTGCACCGGATACCAGAAAATAATCGACGCCGTGTGCGATGTCGGAACAGGCTACGAGCCAGCCGGAGCGCCATTGACGGGCGCTGCAGTTGGTGCGCGGCTTGAGCGGTTGGACGGTCTTGCGAAGGTCAATGGCTCAGAAGCCTTTGGCGCTGACGCATGGCCGGAAGGTGCCTTGTATGTTCGCGCCATTCGCTCACCGCATCATTTGGCGTCGTTCAGTTTTGGCGATCTGGCTGCGTGGCAGGCGGCGACGCCGGGTATTGAAGCTGTATTCACCGCTGACGATATTGACGGCTCCAATTGCTTCGGCGTCATCCCGCCAATGGCGGATCAGCCCGCTTTGGCCGATGCCCTGGCCCGCTTCAAAGGTGAAGTGGTTGCGGTGATCGCAGGCGAACGGGAAGCCGTACTGGCGCTCGGCCCATTTGCATTCCCCATTACCTGGGTGCCGCTAGACGCCACATTGGAACCCGATGCTGCGATGCTGCCGGACGCGCGGCTACTGCACAATTCAAGGCCCGGCAATATCCTCATCCGTGGCCGTGTCGCCCAGGGAGATGCTGAAGCTGGCCTCGCCGCTGCCGCCCACGTTGTCGAAGGCGCGTTCGAGACAAGTTTTGTTGAGCACGCATATATCGAGCCCGAAGCGGGTTCAGCGTGGATGGATGGCGATACGTTGGTCATTCAGGCGTGCACCCAAGCACCAGTGATGGATCAGGACGACGTAGCCAACGTGCTGGGCTTGCCCGCATGGCGGGTGCGGATCATCCCGACGGCGGCGGGCGGTGGCTTCGGCTCCAAGCTGGATATCTCACTGCAGCCGTTGATTGGCTTGGTTTCGCTGAAAACCGGCCGCCCGTGCCGCATGGTCTACACGCGCTGTGAAAGCATGGCCTCGACCACCAAGCGCCACGCCTCGCGTATGTCTGCCCGTATTGGCGTTGATGCCGATGGCCGCATTACTGGCATGGCGTTCGAAGGGGATTTCAACACCGGCCCGTATGCGAGCTGGGGGCCGACGGTCGCCAACCGCGTACCGGTTCATGCGTCTGGCCCATACCGAACGTCGAATTATCTGGCGGAAACCCAGGCGGTTCATACCAATGCTTCTAATGCTGGGGCATTCCGGGGCTTTGGGGTGCCGCAAGCGGCGATCATGCAAGAGACGTTGTATGATCGGTTGGCAGAAAAATGTGGGCTGGATCGGTTGGCATTCCGCCAGTTAAACGCATTACAGGACGGCGACATTTCCGTTTGTGGGCAGCATCTGAATTCTGCTGGTATCAGCGAATGTTTGGATGCGCTGGCCGCGCCCTGGAAAACAGCTTTGGATGCTGCAGCGGCTTATAACGCGCGCTCAACGGAGCGGAAGCGCGGCGTTGGCGTTGCGTCATGCTGGTATGGCTGCGGCAATACATCTTTGCCTAACCCATCGACGGTCCGACTTGGCGTTACTGCGGACGGGCGCTTGGTTTTGCACCAGGGTGCGACCGATATCGGGCAGGGCTCCAATACCGTCATCACCCAGATATGCGCCGACGCACTTGGCCTGCCTGTCGCAGCGTTCGAGCTTGTTGGTCCAGATACTGCACTGACGCCAGATTGCGGCAAAACCTCTGCCTCCCGCCAGACCTTTGTGACTGGCAACGCCGCATTGGCGTCCGGCAAAGCGCTCCGCCAGAGCGTTCTTCGCCTAGCGAATATGAGCGATGCGGCGGAACTCGACCTTGCAGATGGCGTACTCTCGGCAAGTGAAGGTGGGCGCAGTCAGATAATTGATCTCGCCCGCATGCCCGTTGACGACCATGGTTACGTGATCGCGGCGGAGGAAACCTATGATCCGCCGACAGCGCCGCTGGATGAGAATGGTCAGGGTGTGCCTTATGCCATCTATGGTTATGGCGCGCAGATTGCGGAAGTCGAGGTCGATCTGGCGCTTGGCATTACGAAGGTATTGAAGGTGACGGCGGCGCATGATTTGGGTCGGGTGATAAATCCGCTATTGGCGGAAGGCCAGATTGAGGGTGGCGTGGCGCAAGGTCTGGGCTTGGCGCTCATGGAAGAATATCTGCCAGGGCGGACAGAGAACTTGCACGATTATCTGATCCCAACGACCGGCGACATGCCCCATATAGAGTCAATTTTGGTCGAGAAGCCGGACCCTGAAGGCCCCATGGGCGCGCGCGGCTTGGGTGAGCATGTCTTGATTCCAACGGCACCCGCAATCTTTAACGCGATCCGCCATGCAAGCGGGGCTGAGATTGATTTCGCACCCGCTCTGCCGCACCGTATCCGAGCCGCTATCAAGCTGAAGGAGGAGCAGTCGTGACCGTCAAAAAGGGCGATAAAGTCCGTTGTGACGCCTGTCCCGTCATGTGTTTCGTCGCTGAAGGCCGCGCCGGCGCCTGCGACCGCTATGCAAATATAGACGGCAAGATCGTGCGGACAGACCCGCTGACAGTCTTCGATAAGCGCCTGGAAACGGGCGGCGAGATCAAGCCGTTCCTCCAGGCCGCTTGGGAAGCTAAGCCGTTCTCAGGCGATGAGGTTTTTGTGTCCGCCATTGGCGCAGGCACCACATATCCAGACTACAAGCCAGCGCCTTTTATTGTGAGCCGCAAGATTGACGGCGTTGATTTCGTCACGGTCGTTTCCGAGGCTATTTTCTCTTATTGCGGCGCGAAGGTGAAAATCGATACTGACCGGCATATCGGTGATGAGGCAGCAACTGTCCGTTCCAATGGCGAGGCGATTGGTCATGTCATGACCGGCGAATATGGCAGCCAAATGCTATCCCTCGGCGGCGTCGACCACCTGACCGGCGGCGGCAAGGCGGAAGGCCGCGTGACTTGCGACGTGTTGATGCGGCTCTGTAACAAAGAAGCGGTCGAACTCTCCATTGACAATGGCTCCACGGTTCTGGTGCAGGCGGGGCAGGCGCCGGTTGTGGATGGCCATAGCGAAGCGCGCATGCGGGTTGGCTGCGGTTCCGCCACCATCGGCATGTTTGCATCCCAGTGGTCGGGGCTGGTGGATGAAGTGGTGGTCGTGGACGATCACATCACTGGCGTTGTCTCAGAACATCAAGCCGGCAAGGTACTGAACTGGCCAGATACAGGCATCCGCATCGAAGGCCGGCGCTCAACGCCGGGCCGGTACTTTGATGTAGCGGAACCGGGTCTTGGCTGGGGTGGTGCAGATATCGATGACCCACTGACCATCCTTGGTCCTTGGAACACTAAGAAGGGTGCCAAGCCAGGCCTGACCATGCTGATGGTATCCACCACCGGCGAGCAGTATGGTTATTACATACTGGATGAGGACCTGCAGCCGCGCCCGCATGATTTGCCCGCAGCGCTTCGCCCATCGGTCGATCTGATCGGGGAGAACTGCGAGGCGGCGCTTTGCACCGTGTTGTTCATGGGTGGGGCGGGCGGATCGCTACGGTCCGGCGTAACACGCAATCCGGTGCGGCTAACGCGATCTGTGCAGGCTAAGCAGACGACCGTCACTATCGGCGGCGCTTCGGCCTATGTGTGGCCGGGCGGTGGGATCACGGTGATGGCGGACGTTATGGATACGCCTGACGCGGCCTTCGGTTATGTGCCGACGCCTGCCATCGTAGCGCCCTTGGAATTTACGACGACGGTGGAGGAATACCGGCGGCTTGGTGGCCATGATGATGCCGCGCGCACCGTCGAGGACATCCTGGCGCACGGCGGCGAATATGGCGCGGACGTGCGCACTATCGGCGGCATAGCCCGCTGAGCTGGGATGCGCCGCAAGCCTTGCGTCTGGCCGATGGGCGCTTGCATCTCCACCACGGTCCGATTGATCTGGTCATCGAAAGCTTCGGCCCCGGCGCTAACGCAAGCTATGCGCGCGCCGCCCACGTGTTCCAAACGGTGCTGATCGACCTGGCCGTGGAACTGCCGGATTTGCGACGTCCGATAACTGATGATCCAGTGCTTACAGGAGCGATTGCCCAAGCGATGAGCGCCACAGTTCGGCCTTTCGCACCAGAATTCGTCACGCCGATGGCGGCCGTCGCCGGTGCTGTCGCTGACTATGTGCTGCCGGCCCTGGTTGACGGCCCTGGCATTACCAAGGCCTACGTCAACAATGGCGGTGATGTGGCGTTCTTCCTGACGGAGGGCGCTGTATTCAATGCGGGCATTTTTGCTGAGCAGCCCGGCGCGTTTCAGGTGCGTTATGAGAACCCAGCCCGGGGGGTTGCTACCTCAGGGTGGCGTGGGCGCAGCCATTCGCTTGGCATAGCAGATGCTGTGACAGTCATGGCGGAGAATGCGGCGGCGGCGGATGTTGCGGCTACGTTGATCGCCAATGCTGTGGATGTGCCTGCATCGCCAAAAATCAGACGGGCGCCTGCGGCAGAACTTGCGCCAGATAGTGATCTTGGCGAGCGGCTTGTGACGACTGATGTTGTGGAATTATCAGAAAGCGAGACTGCGAGCGCGCTGGATCGTGGTGCTGCCTACGCGCAGCACATTTTGGGACGGGGACTGATCTATCGCGCAGCGTTGCAGCTAAACGGCGATGTTCGATTTGTGACGTCAGAAGGTTCGCAGCAGCGGCTCTAATCGGCTTTCTTCAAGTCGTCGGCTATACGATGCAAGGCCTTCGCATCAGATTGCGCCAGCGCTTTCAACAAGGCTGACAATTCTTCATCGTCAGCCCGTTCGGCTGCACGTTTCAGCGGAACCCATTTGATAGTGCGCTGGTTTTTCTCTTTCCAGTCATCCATTTGTTCGGTGACCAGGAGCGGATAAACCGCAACTTTGCTCGGTCGGATACTGCCGTCATCATTCAGATGGTCATAGGCGTAAGCACCAATGGCTTTGCGACAGGCCGACCCGACGACGCCGGCTTCTTCAAGCGCCTCGACTTCGGCGACTTTGTTCGGCGCCAAGCCTTTGATGGGATTACCCTTTGGCAGGATCCAGCGTTTCCGCGTCCGGGATGTCACCATCAGCAGGTGCACGCCGTCTTCATCCTGCCGGAACGGCAGCGCCGCAACTTGGCGATGGAATTTCGACGGCACGGATGCGATCTCCTAAATGGGCTGGACGGTCAATGGATATAAACAACCTGTAGTATAATGCAATTTCTGCTTAATTCCTAATCTGTTGCGCGGCAGCTTTGATATCTATGGTGAAGATACCGTTGAATTGCGTGAGGGGTAGAGCCGTGACAGACAAAGTGGATGCCGTAAATCCGTTCGTGCCAGGGACCGATATTCGCATCCCCGGCGCTGCATCAGGCCCATTAGCGGGACTGACATTCGCCGCCAAGGATCTCTTTGATATTGCAGGTTTTCCAACGGGCGGTGGCAGCCCGGATTGGCCGCGTGACCAGCCCCTACCGGGAAAACATGCCTGGGCCGTGCAGAGACTGTTGGATGGCGGCGCAAACCTGATCGGCAAAACAATCACGGACGAAATTTCGCTCGGCATATTGGGTGAGAACGCGTTTGAAGGCACCCCAAGCAATGTGAATGCGCCAGGGCGGGTTCCGGGTGGATCATCATCAGGCTCAGCGGCAGCCGTAGCCGCAGGGATCGCTGATATCGCCATCGGCACAGATACAGGTGGGTCCGTGCGGGTGCCGTCCAGTTTCTGCGGTCTTTACGGCATTCGCCCAACCCACGGTCGCTTGCCGCTGGACGGCATGGCACCGCAAGCCCCAACGTCGGACACGACTGGCTGGTTCGCGCGGGACGGTGATAAGTTCGCTCGTACCTCTGCTGTCATACTTGGAGAGCCTGTGGCTGATGACGCCCGACCAAGCACGCTGGTCGTCGCAACAGACGCCTTCGGGTTCGCGGATGATAGTGTTGCCGCTGCTCTCGCTCCACTGGTGGATAGGTTGAAAGCGTTGTCGGGCACCGTCCGCGAAGATTTATTAGCACCCCAGGGGCTTTCAACATGGGCGCGGGCGCAGCGCGCCATCCAGCCGTATGAAGCCTGGAAGACATTTGAATCTTGGGTTGATCAATACAATCCGCGCATGACCTTCACTGTCGCGCGCGGCCTGATTGCTGGGGCATCTATCCCGGTCGCAGAACGAACCTGGGCCGGGTATATGCGGATCGAAGCCCGCGCGCGCTTGCGGATGTTGACCGCGGATGGCGGCGTTCTCTGCATGCCGACAACACCGTTCCCAGCGCCTAAACAAGGCCTCGCCGTCTCCGCCATGGACCCGTTCAAGGACAGAATCACCTGTCTTGCATCCCTGGGTGGGCTCGCTGGGCATCCACAGATTAGCATTCCGGGGGGGCAGGTTGACGGCCTGCCCATCGGCCTCTCCATTATAGGCGCACGCGGGGCGGATGCTCAGCTTGCGTCTATCGCACGGACCACCGGTAAGGAATTCGAATGACTGACATGACCCCCAACACCCCTGAAATCGTGGAAGAAGTCCGCGTCAAGTTTGAGCGCTATGAACAGGCGCTGATCGATAAAAACGTGGATGTTCTGGATGACACATTCTGGGAAAGTCCGTTGGCGACCCGGCTCGCGATGCATGAACACGGCTACGGCTTTGACGAGATCCACGCTCACCGCGTCGCCCGCCCACCAGGGCCGGGCATCAAAGAGGAACGGTTGCGGCTGGATATCCTCACCCTTGGCCGCGATTTCGCCAATGTCAGCCTCGAGTTTAAAGTGCGCGGCAAAGATTTGATCGGCCGTCAGACCCAAGTTTGGGCGCGCCTACCAGACGTTGGCTGGAAGGTCGTCTTCGCCCATGTCTCGACCGTGGAACACGACGCGCTCTGGTAAGTTGGTTCTGGGTCAGACGGCGGTATGCGCCGGCTGGCCCGCAACGCCTTTGTATAGAACGGCCTGGCGAAGCTGTATGATTCGCGCATGCTCTGCCCTGGCGGCGTCGTCCACATCGGCAACCGGCGGCGTTTCCAGCACGAAATTGCCGTGAGTGTCGCCTCCGCGCACGAGCCATGCGGAATCAGCATCCCCATTCACCTCAGATACATTCAGCGTGATGTAGCGGACGGCGACGCCGATTCGGTGCTCACTGGATTGGTTCGGTTCAGATGCGTGCACGGTGCGGACGTGATGTAGCGAGAGTTCGCCCGGCTGTAGCGGACAGAACACATCTTTATCATCGTCCACTTCGATGGCGATTTCTTGGCCGCGCGTCAGCAGGTTATCTGCGGCGAGGGTATCCCGATGCGGGGTCTGGTCCAGATTTTGGGAGCCGGGCAGCATTTTCATGCAGCCGCTTTCCAACGTCGTGGGCGACAGCGCGATCCATGCCGTTGTGACGCTTGGCTTGGATAGGCCCCAATATGTGGAATCCTGGTGCCATGTGACAAAGCCTGGCGTATGTGCGTCCTTCACGAACAAGCTCTCATACCCCAGACCATCAGGTCCGGCCCCAACACATCTTCTACGGCATCTAGCACACGCAGATGGCTTGCAAGCTCTGCCGCCCAGGTCTGCAGGAGGTAGAGCTTCTGGCCTTTGGATGGCTCATACCACCCAACATTCGCTGCCTCATAGGCCTCGAACCGAGTATGGAATGCAGCCATATCCTCAGGCTATAACGCAGGTACAGGGGCGATGAAGCCGTCGCGCTTGTAGGCGGCGGATTGGGTAGATGACAGGGATTTTGGTATGACGTTATTCCGCTGCGACGGCGGCGGGTGCATCCGCCCATTTTGGTCTATCGCCGCCAAGCACCGGCGATGGCCGCGCCCAATATGGCGGCGTCTTGGAAAGCTTCAGAACAGGTCCCAAATGCCGGATGGGCCCATATGCAGGTGCCGATTCAATCCGCATGGCTGCCAATTCATCATCGCTGAATTCCATGCCGTCCTGGACAGGGGCAGTTTTGCCCTGGCGATAGATCAGCATGCCAGACCGGCAGAGTGAGACGCGCACATGATAGCTGCCTCCTTCCCGCGCGCGACGGGCAAGCGCGAGGAGCATGCCGTAAGCTGCCAGATATCCCGTGACATAGTCATTGGCGGCGGCTGGCAAAAGTTTCGGCCGTTCCGGGCTGCCTTCAGCCGCGATGCCGACCATAGTTTGCGCCACTTGTTCCCATCCGGCGCGATGGCTGAACGGACCATCCGCGCCATAGCAGCTAATGGAAGCGTAGATGATGCCTGGGCGGATTGCCGCCGCTTGTTCCGGCCCAAACCCAAGCCCTTCAAGCATGCCAGGGCGGTAGCCTTGCGAGAAGATATCGGCGTCCGCCAGCAGTGCCCGCAATTGCGCGGCCTCTTCGGCATTCTTGAGGTCTAGGAAGCAGGAGCGCTTGCCATGGCTGGTGTCGATCACGTGTTCTGGAACCTGCGGCAGGCGTTCGGCTGTCACCATCAACACTTCAGCGCCATGTTCCGCCAGCGTGCGCCCAGAAATTGGGCCAGCTAGGATGCGAGTCAGGTCCAACGCTTTGATGCCGCTGAGCGGACGAGGACCCTCCGGCATCGGCTCAGGGTCGCTATCACCAATTTTGATGATTTCGACGATTGGCTTTGTCGCTAGCACCTGGCCGTGTGGTGTTGCCAGCCATTCATCATTGGAACGCACCATGCCGCCGCAGGTACGGATTTCGTCAATGGCGTTTTCAAGGTCCATCGCATCCCATTTGGCAACGGCGGGCGCGATGGAGGCGGGGATTAGGTCGCAATCCAGTAGCTTCAGCATCCGTGCTTGCAGATGGGGCAGGTTGAAATGCGGCAGGACATAGCGGCCATCCTTGGTCGGGTAGGGCTGCGTTACCTGCATCATCTTTTCATGCGCCGCGTTCACAATGGTTTTGAACGCGCCATCCGGCCCTGGTCGTTGCAGATAACTTGTACTGCGAAGCGCTGCGGCGGCATGGCGGACATCGACTGCCGCCTTTTGCCGCTTACCAGTTTTCAGCTCCCAAATATCGTTGACCGCAACGCCAATGCCGCCAAGCACAGCAGCCGCCGTTTCGCCAATTTTGAAGCGCGTGGATACGACTGGATCAGCGCCTGTGATGGTCACCTCGTCAGCGGCAGGCGTTCTCAAGCCGCGTGCGGCTAAGACTTCATCGAATGCGGTGGTCATTGAAGTTGGTCCTTCACGTGAGGCAATTTAGGCGCTTTGCTTTTGGCGTTTTGTTGTTTCGCCAGCGCCGCCATCGACAGCTTCCAATGGGGCATTCAATGCCGCACCTGGGCAATGAATGCCAGCGGGGCGGCCTGCGGGGTTCAGCCCTTGCTGCTCGATATGGCTTGCAGGCACATCTGGTCCTCCAGGGCAGCCAAGCCAGAGGCGCAGCAGGTGGCGGCGGCGCTCCAGGTCTGGCCAGTCCTCATATTTAGTGCGACTATGCAGGACGGTGTGATTACAGACGAACTGCATATCGCCTGGTTCAAATTCCATGTCCAGGCGGAATTCTTCACTGCCGGCGAGGGCGTCCAGCGCATCAAACGCGGCCTCTTGCTCCAGCGTGACACGCGGCACGTCATCAAAGCGTTGGGCTTTGCGGATGGCGCTGCGGACATAATGGCCAAAGATGCGCCCTTCGTGGGCCTGGAATACGGGCATTGGGTACCAGGGGCGGCGGCCTTCTGGAATTTCGTCCCGGCGGTCCCGATATGTCAGCTGCATCAGGACTGCCAGATGCTCTGGATGCCGCTCGATCATGGCGTGGTAGAGCGCGGTTGAGGATACGGCGCTGGAAAGCCCGCCGGTCTTCGATGTTTTGATGGATAGCAGCCCGACAACATCGCCTGCATCGCAGTGATAGGGCAGGCGTTCTGCCGTTTGATAGCCCCTGGAACTCGGTTGGCTGTAATCGAAGCCAAGGTCGCGGACATGGCCAAGCGCATGCCCCGCCGCGTTTTGCGACACGGCGTCGCCAAGGTGCAGCCCGACTGCCCAGAACGCCGTCGCGGCTTGGCGCAGATTGTAGCGATCAATCGGAAATCCTCGAATAAGTGATAGCCCAACGCCGTCCAGCACATTCGCTTTGATCTCTTTCAGCTTCGGTGCGAGGTGCGGCAAGGGCAGGTCGCTTGCGGTGACTTTTGTCAGATCATCTGTCCGATCACCTTCCGCTGCGATCACGGCTTCAAGGTCGCCAAGCTCGGCTGCTGAAAGGTCGTGCATCCAGCGGTCTGGCGCTTTCGCTAGGTCTGAACCCTTCCAGTTGGCGGGGCTTGCATCGAAGCGAGGGAAGCTATCTAGCATTTGATCCTCCTTATTCTTGTCGCAGGGCCTTGGCGGCGTTCTGCTTGTCGCGGCGTTCGCCGCCTTCGGCCTTCAAGCGGGCACGAATTTCAGGCGTCAGGCGATTATAGCGCCCACGCCATTCTGGGTCCGGCCAAACGAAATCAGTTTCGACGGTTTGCATCGGCTCATTCGCGTTTTCCAGCGTGTCGAGTGCAATGCCGACAACGTCGCGCTGCATGTCGCGCTTCCAGGGTTCGCCCGTTGGATTACCCAGGGGGAAATCCAGGAAGACAAACCGGGGCGCGCCGCAATATTCAACGATATCCCGGGCGGACCCGATAACCACTGTCGGAATGCCGTTCGCTTCAAGACGGCGTGCAACCAGACTCACGGTCTGGTGACACACGGGTCAAAGCGGGGAGAGGACAGCGACGTCTGCGCCATCCGCTTGGACGCGCTCCAGAATTTCTGGCGCATGTCGCTGCATCGTCATGCGGTGGCTGTAGACTGTTGGGGCGCCGAAGAAATGATCGGTCACTCCTCCGATCCGGCCTTCGCGCGCAAAGCCTTGCATTGTCTCAATGGGCAGGAAGCTCTCACGGTCATCCGTGTGTGTGCTTTCCTTGTCCCAGGCCGTGTTCATGGTGAACAGGGCATCGGGCGGTGGGGCCGTTGGGCCAGCCCAAACATGGCGAACGCCCTTGGCGTCAATATTCGTCTGGCTTTTGTCGCTGGCTGTTGTGATGAGTGCAACACGGCTATCCGCCAGCGGCTTTTTCAGCGGCGTGAAAGGCGCGTCTTCGTTGTGCGCCCAGACGTAATCCTTGTCATAGCCCATCGCCCTATAATATTGGCGTGTCCGCTCCATATACGGAATGGGGGCATTTGATCCTCCGCTCATCTGATCCTCCATGTCCTATTGCTGCATCAGGATGGCCCAAACCGTTGAACGCGGGCAAGCCCGCTGCGATTGCGCCTTGTCGTCGGCATATGTCTGCCGCGCAAACGATGTAGAACAATCGCTTCAGCTATATTTGCGTAAGCCAGGACCGAAATTGAAGGGAACCACCAGATGCTAGAGGGCAAATGTCATTGCGGCGAAGCAGGGTGGACGCTTAAGGACATGCCTGAATCAGTAACCGTTTGCAGTTGAACGGTTTGCCGTCGATATGGTGTGCTTTGGGCTTACGGCTATATTGGCGATGATAGCCATTATATCGGAACAACAACGACTTACCACCGCAAGGATGGCCGCACCATAGACTTTCATCGCTGCGCTAAATGTGGGTGCGTAATCCACTACGTTAAGACAACAGCTGAGGCAGACGGGCGCCACCGGACCGCAGTGAATATACGTATGACCGATCCTGCTTTGATCTTCGACCTCCCAATCGTCCAATTCGATGGCCTAGAGACTTTTGAGAACTTACCACGTGATGGACGTAAGGTCAGCGATATGTGGTTTTGAAACCAACAAAAAAAGCCTCGATTGAGCGAAGTGATGTACCCGGCAACGGAAGCCCCGCGTTCTAGGCCTTGCCAGTTGAAGGTCACAACAGAAATTTGCTGCACCCTGTAAGTCTTCGGGCGAGCATAAAAATTGGATATTAACGACCGTTTTAGGAAGTAACAATATGACTCGCATTATGATGGTTACCGGCGCGGGGCGTGGTATTGGCCGGGCGACTGCGATTTTGGCCGCAAAAGCAGATTATAGCGTCTGCATCAACTATGCTGAGGATGTGCAATCGGCTGAGGAAACTTGTGCCGAATGCGCGGGAACTGGCGTGGCGGTGAACATCTTCAAGGCGAATTTTGCGGATCCATCAGATGTGCGGGCACTGTTTGCGCATTGCGACAACACGCTGGGGCCTGTGGCCGCACTGATCAACAATGCTGGTATCATCGGCCGATCTGTGAAGCTCGCTGATCTGGAATCATCGGTATTGCTGGATACCTTTGCGGTGAATGTGCCTGGCTCCATTTATTGCTGCCAGGAAGCGATCCAGCGCATGTCGAACAAGTTGGGTGGGAAAGGCGGGGCAATCGTCAATATTACGTCTGCCGCGGCTTATACAGGCAGTCCGAATGAGTATGTGCATTATGCAGCGTCTAAGGCGGCGCTAGAGACGCTGACAATTGGCCTCGCCGAGGAAGTCGGACCATAGGGCATTCGTGTTAATGGCGTCCGTGCAGGCTCGATTGACACGGGCATTCATGCCCGCTCGGGCAATCCAGACGGTCCCGCAATAGTCGCCAACATTTCACCGCTCCGCCGGGTGGCAGAGCCGGAAGAAATGGCGGAAGCCGCACTCTGGCTGGCGTCAGGCAAAGCCAGCTATGCCAATGGGACTATTCTGGGGATGACGGGCGGGCTTTAGGTCGCGATGCGGATCGCCAGCTTGCCAGTGTTTCCGCCCTCGAACAGCATGCGCAGGCCGGATGGGGCGTGCTCCAAGCCGTTCAGGATGTGTAGGCGCTGTTGCAGGCGACCTGCTTTTAACTCGCCAGCAAGCCATGCCCGGGCCTCGCCATAGCGGGCGTTATAATCAGAGACGATGAAGCCCTGAACCCGCAATCGCTTGCCGATGGCGAGGCCCATATTCTTAACGCCGTAAAGTTCTGCCGCTGCTGTTTGTGAAATACGGCCACAGATTGCTATCCGGCCAAGGGCGGCCATGTTTCCCAGTGCTGCATCCAGTGTTGGCCCGCCGACATTGTCGAAGTAAACATCCACGGCATTTGGTGCAGCCTGCTTAATTTCGGCGCTGAGGTCCGTCGCGGCCTTGTAATCGATCGTGGCGTCGAGGCGGAGGCTATCGCGAAGCATCGCGCATTTTTCCGCACCACCTGCAATGCCGATGACACGGCAGTGGTTCAGCGTGCCGACCTGGGCCGCAATCTGCCCAACGGCACCCGCAGCACCCGAAACCAAAACCGTGTCGCCAGGTTTGACGTTTGCCACCGCCGTCATGCCAAAATAAGCCGTGAGCGCGCTTGTGCCGAGGGGGCCAATCCAGGCTTCAGCGTCGCCCATGGTGAGGTCCAGCTTGTGTAAGCCTTCGCCAGAAAGCGTTGGGTGGGTTTGCCAGCCAAGTCGGCCCTGGACCAGATCACCCGGTGCTAGGCTATCGATCCGGCTCTCGACGACCCGCGCAATGCCGCCTGCGCGCATTACAGACCCAAGTTGGATCGGCGGCACATATCCTGGATCTTCGTTCATCCAGACGCGCATGGCTGGGTCAATCGAGAGCAGCAGCGTTTCCACCAGCACTTCGCCTGTGTCCGGTTGGCGGACGGGTTCCGTCGTTTCATCGAAATGTTCTGGGCCAGCCAGGCCATCGGGGCGGGCGATCAAGCGGATTTGGCGATTGGCGTTTTGCATGTGAGCGCTATCCAGCGATTTTTTTCACGAATATGAAGAATGCCGCCACAACGATGAAGCTTGCAAGCGTGATCCAGCCCATATGTTTTTCGATGAACGCCTGGATAGGCGCACCAAAGCGCCAAATCAGTGCCGCCTCCAGCATAAACCGCCCGCCGCGGGCGAGCAGGCTGGCGATCAGGAAGACGCCGATATCCATACCGATAGCGCCGGATGCAATTGTCACTACCTTAAAGGGAAACGGGGTGAAGGCTGCAAACGCGACGATCAGGGCACCCTGTTCGGCATAGAGCAAGCGTAGCTCTTCCATCGCCAACTCACCGCCATAAAAAGCGATCAGCGGCGCCCCGATGGCAGAAAAGAACAGTGCGCCCAAGGCATAGCCGAAAAGGCCACCTGCGACCGAGCCGATGGTGCAGATGCCGGCATAGGCGAATGCCTTAGCGCGGCGGGCAAGGCATATTGGCAGCAGCAATGCGTCCGGTGGGATCGGGAAGACCGAGCTTTCAATGAACGCGATGGTGCCAAGCCACCAGGGCGCTGATGGGCTCGCTGCCTTGGCCATGCTCCAGTCATAGAGCCTGCGGACCAATCTCATTAGGCTGCATCCTGGCGCGTGGCATCCTTGGGCACACGGGCGGCTGCATCACGGATGACCTCCGGCCCCGCACCTTCCCGTGGGCTGTTTTCAGAGATGTGGCGGCGATAGGCCCGCGCACCTGGGCGGCCTTGGAACAGGCCCAAGATATGGCGGGCAATAGCGTGGAGCCGCTCGCCTTTGCTCAATTCGCGTTCGATGTAAGGCAACAACGCTTCGATAACAGCATGTGGATCATCAAAATTTGGGCCTGCTTCAAAGAATGTGGGATCGGCCTCTGCCAAGTCCAATGGGTTTTGGTATGCGGCACGGCCAAGCATGGCGCCGTCCAGTCCGAAGTCTGTGACCGTCTCGCTGGAAGCTGCGACGCTGGCCAAGCCGCCATTCAGAATGATGGTCAGGTCTGGCCGCTCACGCCTCAGCTTGGCGACGAGGGGGTAGTTAAGCGGCGGGATATCCCGGTTGGCTTTGGGGCTAAGGCCTTTCAGCCAGGCTTTCCGTGCATGCACGATGAACGTTTCGCAGCCCGCAGCGGATACTTGCTCCACAAAATGAAACAGTCGCTGCTCTTCATCATCATCGTCAACGCCAAGGCGGCATTTGACCGTGACGGGAACATCCACAGCACCGCGCATTGCGGTGACGCATTCGGAGACCAGTGCCGGTTCCCGCATCAAGCAAGCGCCAAATGCACCTTTCTGCACACGCTCTGACGGGCAGCCGCAATTCAGATTAATTTCGTCATAGCCCGCATCCGCACCAATCCGCGCCGAGGTCGCCAAATCATCAGGCTCTGACCCGCCCAATTGCAGCGCTACCGGATGTTCCGCCGGATCGAACGCTAGCAGACTGTCACGGGGGCCGTGTAGGATTGCGCCGGTCGTCACCATCTCTGTGTAGAGCAGTGCATGGGCGGACAGCAGGCGGTGGAAGAACCGGCAGTGTCGGTCCGTCCAATCCATCATGGGTGCTACCGAAAATCGGTGCGGAGGGATGTCTGCTGAATTGCGCATTCGGTCTTGTGCCTGGAATCGAAATCCGCGACAAGATTATTCATCCATCCAAACGCCGTGGGGGCCGGAGACTTTGGACAATAAGACGTTATCTGGCGACGGTGCAGGCAATGCAGCTGGCGGCCAAACAGCAATCGTACAGCATCTGGCCATGCCCGGCGTTCTTGGTGTAGACGCGCCTAAACGCATGATGACCCATGGCGCATATGTGTTCCTGGCGGGGGACCGCGCTTACAAGCTAAAGCGCGACGTCAAATATTCCTACATGGACTTCAGCACCCAGGCGCAACGTGATTTAGCCGCGCTTGCAGAAATCCATATAAATCGCCGCACCGCACCTGCGCTTTATCTAGGAGTGGCGCCTGTATTCAATAATGGCGGCGATATCCGCATCGGTGAAGTTTCTGATGACCTGACGGCGAGCGCCCAGGAGCATTTAGTCGTTATGCGCCGTTTCGATGAAGCGCAAACGTTTGATGTGCTGGCGGATACCGGTGCAGTTGATGGTGCCTTGGCGGAACGCCTCGCCGTGCAGATCGCCCGCTTTCATGACGCAACGCCTGGTGCGGTAGTTGAAGGTGCAGCTATGAAGCTCGCCAGCATTTCTAGGCGCACGATGCGGGACCTTGTTGCTGGGGCGGATGAGCTTGGGAATGAAGTAATCTCAAAACTGCATGAGGCAATGCAGGCGACGCTGATTCAGGCGCTTTCAGAGGTCGATGAACGTGGGCAGACGGGGCTAGTGCGCAGGCTGCATGGCGATCTGCACCTTGGCAATGTCGCATTGATTGAAGGTGCGCCAGTCATTTTTGATGCGCTTGAGTTTGATAACGCAATGGCGACCGTAGATGTGCTGCACGACGCAGCCTTCTTAGGCATGGACCTCTGGAGCCGCGGCCTTCAAGACGTGGCCGCACGCATGTGGAGCCGATATCTGGCTGAGCGACAGGATTATTCTGGCCTGGCATTGGCACCTGTGTTCTTCAGCATGAGGGCTGCGGTTCGCGCCAAAACGGCGCTGCATCGTGCGGGATTAGATGAGGGCGAAGAGGCGGCTGCATCCCAGAGGGAGGCGCAACGCTATGCGCAAGCGGCCTTGGCGCTGCTGGAACGACCATCAGCGCGGCTGGTGGCTATTGGCGGGTTATCTGGTTCTGGCAAAACAACGATAGCGCGGACAGTGGCACCGTCATTGGTTGTTGCGGGCGGTGCGATTCATGTCCGCTCCGATGTCATTCGCAAGCTGCAGCAAGGCATTCCGGCAGAAGAAAAGCTGCCATCCGCCGCTTATACTAAGGATGCGAGTGCGGCTGTATACAAAGCGATATTTGATACGGCTAAAGACTGCCTGGAGCAGGGCGTACCCGTAATCTTAGATGCGGTCTTTGCAGACCCAGCTGAACGGGCGCAGGCTGAAGCGATGGCTAATCGCATCAACGTGCCGTTTGACGGTATTTGGTTAGATTGTGCGACGGATGCGCGGCAGGACCGTATTGCGGCCAGGACGGGCGATGCGTCTGACGCGACGCCGGAAGTTGCTGTGCGTCAGACTGAGTATGACCTTGGGACAATGCATTGGCGGCGTATTTCGGGTGATGATGATGCGCCAGCCGCTGCAAAGCGGGCACTTAGGCTGCCGCGATAAAGGTCCGAACGGCGGTCATGAACGGGCGGGGTTGCTCGGCATGGAGCCAGTGGCCGGCGTCTGCCAAGCTTTCGAATGTGGCGCGCGGGAATAGGCTGCGGATCAGCGCTGTGTGGCTGTCCTTAACGTAGTCAGACCGGGCGCCTTTAAGGAACAACGTGCGGCCCTGATAGGGTGCCCAGGAGTCCGGTTCTGGTGCATCCAGAATATCGGCTATGCGGTTTGAGAGTGCGGGCAGATTACAGCGCCAGTAGAACCCACCATTGGCCTCATCCGGCACCAGGTTCTGTAGCAGGAAGCCGCGCACGGCCTTGTCGGGAATGGCGTCGACCATGGCCTTGTCCGCTTCGCTCCGCCGAGTGATGGGGCCGAGGTCAAGCGCCATCATGGCGTCGATATAGTCCAGGAAGCTGGATCGTCCCTCACGTTGATAAGGCACCGGTGAAATATCTGCGACCACCAATCGACCGACGATATCCGGCACCGTCAAAGCCAGCGACATGGCGACTTTGCCGCCCATGCTATGGCCAAGCACCGTAGGGGACGTGAGACCGTTGCTCTCGATATACGCCGCTACATCCTGCGCCATGTCCTGATAACGCATAGCGTCCGCCCAGGGGGAGCGGCCATGATTACGAAGGTCGAGCGCATGGACTTCGTGGTCCTTACCCAACCGCTTGGCGATCGCCATCCAATTACGGGCAGCACCCAGCAAGCCGTGCAGGATCACAAGCGGCGGGCCAGCGCCCTCGCCATAAATATCGCTGGCGACAGCGATCCGTTCATCAGTCACTGGGCGGTCAAGCGCCCTATCTAATTGATTTTCAATGCTTTCTACTGTGGTAGATGGCTGCGCATCCCGATCCTTACGGCGTCGCATATTCGCCTTCAGGGACTTGGCCAGGCGGGCGCGTTTGTCGGCGCTAGCCTTTTGTTTTGGCGTCAATTCTTCTGGGGTGGCCGGTTTGCTCATCCGCGATCGTTCAGCAATAGAGCCCGGCGTTTCGAGCCTTCAATTTGACCAATGCGGCGACGGTATCTAGCAATCGCGTATCGACGCCGACCACATCGCCAAGCTCTGTGACGGAGGTCACAAGCGCGTCGATTTCCATGGGCCGGCCTCGTTCGAGGTCCTGCAGCATGGAGGTTTTATGGTCCCCGATCTCAAATGCTGCCTTCAAGCGACGTTCCGCGGTCACCCGGAACCGAGCGCCCAAAGCCTCACCGACGGCCCTGCCTTCAGCGGCGAGCCCAAACAGTAAGTCACGCACGGCTTCATCCTGGCCCAGCCCGCCAAGCGTTGAGCCTGTCAGCGCTGAAACAGGGTTCAGGCACAGATTGCCCCAAAGCTTCATCCAGATGTCATCGCGGATTTTGGTGCGGATAGGCGCGCGCAGGCCGGATTCAGTAAGTGCGGCAGACAGCGCTTCAATACGTGGTGTCTTCTCGCCAGACGGTTCGCCGATTGGATAAGCGTCGCCTTCCATGTGCTGCATAACGCCAGGAGCGGTGATTTCTGTCGCTGGATGCACGACCATGCCGATGGCGCGTTCTGGCCCAAGGCCGTCCCATTGGGCGCGCCCAGGATCAACGGCTTCTAGGTGCGTGCCATCATGGTCGCTGCCAAGGCCGTGGAAGTACCACCAGGGTACGCCGTTCATGGCGGTGACGACGGCGGTATCCGGTCCCATCAGCGGCTGCATCAGGCCGACCACGCCTGGGCTTTGGTGCGCCTTCAAAGTGACAATCACATAGTTCTGCGGGCCAAGGTTGGCTGGATCATCGGTCACGTTTGGGTGAACCCTAAATTCCTCGCCGTCCTTGAATTTGCACAGAAGTCCGTTCTGCTGCATCGCTTCCAAGTGGGGGCCGCGCGCGATTAGTGAGACATCGACGCCGGAGCGCGTGAGCATGCCGCCAAGATGCGCGCCAATGGCACCAGCGCCGTAGATCGCAATCTTCATATTGGTGCAACCTTGCCAGGGTTCATAATATTTTGTGGGTCTAAAGCGCGCTTCAGCTGTTGCATAACCTCATAACTCTCTTTGCCGACTTCCTTCCGCATATGGCCGATTTTTGACATGCCAACGCCATGCTCGCCACTGCATGACCCGCCCATGTCTAGCGCGCGGTTTACCAGCCGGTCATTGAAGGCTGTGGCGCGCGCCATTTCTTTAGTGTTGTCCAGATCAACCATGATGCAGCAATGGAAATTACCGTCGCCCACATGGCCGCAGATTGGCGAATAAAGGTCTGAAGCGCCAATATCATCCTTGGTCGCGACGATGCACTCTGCGAGGCGGCTGATCGGTACAACGACATCAGTCGACCATCCGCTTTTGCCTGGAATGTGGGCCAATGCAGCGTAGTAGGCGTTGTGGCGCGCTTCCCAAAGCTTGGTGCGTTCCTCAGCTTTTGCGGTCCATTGGAATGCCCCGCCGCTATTGCCCATCGCCAAGGCTTCGACGATCTCGCCCTGCTCCGCAACGCCGCTTTCGGTTCCGTGGAACTCAAAAAACAACGTCGGCTTGGCTTCAAAGCCTTCGAGCTTCGAATAATCTATGCAGGCTTGAAGCTGCACGTCGTCTACGAGTTCCATACGCGCGACAGGCACGCCCATCTGGATGGTCTGCTGGACAGTCTCAACCGCGCCCGCCAGATCATCAAACTGGCATACGGCAGCAGCAATCTTCTCCGGCACGCCATACAAACGCAGGCGAACCTCTGTGATAATGCCAAGTGTGCCTTCACTGCCGACGATTAGGTTGGTCAGATCATATCCGGCAGACGTTTTGCGCGCCCTGCCGCCTGTTTTCATCACGCGGCCATCAGCCATTACGACCGTTAGCCCGATCACGTTCTCTTTCATCGTGCCGTAGCGGACGGCGTTGGTGCCGGAAGCCCCCGTCGCTGCCATGCCGCCAAGACTGGCATCAGCGCCTGGATCAACCGGGAAGAAATACCCTGTGTCGCGGATATGTTCGTTCAAGGCTTTACGCGTAACGCCAGCCTGCACCATGCAGTCGCCGTCCTCACTACTGACCTCAAGCACCTCATTCATGCCGGAAAGATCAATCGTGATCCCGCCATGCAGTGCCTGCACATGACCTTCCAGGGATGTACCTGTTCCCCAAGCGATAACGGGCAGTTCGTGCTCCGCGCATATCTTGACGATCTCAGATACTTCTTTAGTGGATTCCGCGAACGCCACGCCATCAGGTGCCGCTATGTGAAAATGGTCTTCGCCCTGGCCATGCTGGTCGCGCACAGCTTGTGAGGTGGACATGCGGTCCCCCAACAGGCTCTGAAGTTTCTCCAATGCCTCACTCAGGCGTTGGGAATTGCGGCGGTCATTGGCTGGGGCTGTGTCCGGGGCCATGGAGTAAATCCTCAAATTTGCTTCAGCTGAATTGTAACGCATTTCACTGAAATCGTGCAGGGCGCTTAGCGCGCGTATAGTCTCACCCCAGTATATACGGAACATTCAACAGGGGGCGGTGATGGCAATGAAGACGATGAGCACAGGCCAAGCGATTATTGAGCGGGTGCTGGCGCATGGCGTTGATACGGTGTTCGGCTTGCCGGGCGCGCAGACCTATCCCTTATTCGATGCAATGGCCCAAGCCGGTGACCGTGTGCGCTTGATCGGTGCCAGGCATGAGCAAGCGACGGCCTATATGGCCATGGGATATGCGAAAACCAGCGGGCGCCCAGGCATTTATACTGTGGTTCCAGGCCCGGGCGTGCTGAACACTACGGCTGCCCTTTGCACCGCCTATGGCACATCAACGCCGGTCATGTGCATTACCGGTGAAACGCCGAAGGACTTTATCGGCAAAGGGCGAGGGCATCTGCATGAGCTGCCGGATCAGCGCGGATTGCTTAGAACCCTCATCCGCTGGGCCGACAGGGTGGAAAGCCCGGCGGCCGCTCCGGCAATGGTCGATGAAGCGTTCCGGCAGATGCTCGGCGGCAGGCCCGGCCCCGTGGCGTTGGAAGCTGCATGGGATGTGCTGGCCACGCCGGGTTATGTCGCGGACACGCCAGCACCTGGGCTTCCGGCCAAGCCAGAACCAAATAGTGATGAAATCACGGCAGCTGCGAAGATTCTGGCCGGCGCGAAATCCCCGCTGATCTGGGTCGGCTCCGGCGCGCAGGATGCTGCGGCTAATGTACTGGCTGTAGCGGAACGGTTGGGCGCGCCCGTTGGGGCGTTCCGGGGTGGGCGTGGGATTGTCGCCAGCGATCATCCGCTCGGATTGGCCTTTGCGGAAGCGAAATCGGTTTGGGCGGAATCCGACGTCGTGCTTGCAATAGGCAGCCGGATGGAAGGGCCATACATGCGCTGGCAGGGCATGGCGTGGACGCCACGGCCTGCTACGCCAAAGCTTGTCCGCATTGATATTGACGGCATGGAGCATGCTCGCTTGCCCGCGGATCAATCCATTACGGCAGATGCGGCGATGGCTCTCCGGGCGCTGCTCCCCGCCCTTGATAAGGTGGGTGCGGGGAAAGCCGATAGACTGGATGCCGTTCAGGAAGCCAAAGCGCGCACCGGCAAGGATTTTCGCAACAACCTGCAGCCTCAAATGAATTACCTGGACGCTATCCGCACCGTCCTGCCGCGCGATGGCATCTTCGTGGAGGAGCTTTGTCAGGCAGGGTATGTCTCCTATTCAGGCTTCCCCGTTTACAACCCGCGCACTTATGTGACGTCCGGATATCAGGGCACTCTTGGCTACGGCTTCATGACTGCACTCGGCGCTAAGGCCGCGATGGGCGATACGCCAGTGGTCTCAATTGCGGGAGATGGCGGGTTCTTGTTTGGCGTGCAGGAATTGGCGACAGCAGCGCAGTTCGGCTTGAACGTCGTCTCAATCGTTTTCGATAATGGCGCGTATGGGAATGTCCGCCGCGACCAGATCCGACGTTTCCAAGGCCGGGAGCTTGGTAGCTACCTGGAAAACCCAGATTTCTTGAAAATGGCTGAAAGCTTCGGCGTGATGGGGCTGCGCGCGGAGACACCAGCCGATTTGAAGCCCGCGTTGGAAAAAGCGTTCGCTGCGAACGCGCCTGTGCTGATCCATTGCCCGGTAACATTCGGCAGTGAGGCTGATCCTTGGCCGTACATCATTGAAGGTCGATAGCACTTGAGCACAGAACGCTTCCACGCCGACCTCCCGGAATTCAGGGAGTTTGCTGTGTTCACGGATTTGGACTCCTACCCGCCGCTGCCAAGTGACTGGACAGTGCTCGCCTCGGATGTTGTTGGCTCCACAATCGCGATTGAGCAGGGCCGATATAAGCAAGTGAAGATGTCGGGTGCAGCCACGATCATGGCCGTGATCAATGCGGCGGACGACGTGGACTTGCCTTATGTATTCGGCGGCGACCGCGCTGTGATCCCAGCCCCGCCAGTTGTCGCCGAAGCCTGCAAAACCGGGCTGGCCCGCGCCGCCAGCATGATTGAGGCGATCTATGACCTGGAACTTCGGGTGGCGGCGTTCTCAGCATCTGATCTGCGCGCCAAAGGCGGTGATATTCGGGTCCGCAAGTTCGGCCTTGGCTCTGGCGCGCGATTGGCGGTGTTTGCTGGCGGCGGCCTCGAGTTGACGGATGAACTGCTCAAAGACGTGGAAGCGGGGGTACCCTATCGTATTCCGTTAGATGATGCCACTCCTGATCTTAATGGCCTGACCTGTCGTGGGAGCCATTGACACCCAGCCACGGCGTTATGGCGACTATTATAGTCAAAGGCTTGGGCTCCGGCGAAAGCGGTGAGCTGCGCTTCACGCTAGATGAAATTCAGCGCATTTTAGGCGGCGATGCCTCCGAAGCCGCACAAACCAGCAACAGAACACTCAGCTTCCGCTTCCCGCCACGCGGCCTCAAGCTGGAAGCGTTGGCATTCAGCGCCTTCACGCCATTCAAAGCACGATTTTGGCGGATCATTATGGAAAGCTTGGTGCAGCTCTATGCCGAACGCTTCCAGAAGCAGGTTGGTCCCTACAAGGCTCGGGAATACGGCAAAGAAATGGTCTCGCAGACGGATTTCCGGAAATATGAAGGCATGCTGCGGATGGTGTTGGACCTGATGTTGGAGCAGGCGGATGCGTTGGAAATCGTGTTCGAGCGAGAACGCGCGGCGGGCAGGTTAGTCTGCGGTTTTCACCGGTCAGACTCAGCGTTGATGACTTGCCTGGTGTTTGATCTGACGAGTACGGCGCACGTGCATTTCCTTGACGGCGCCGATGGCGGGGTCGCCCTCGCCGCACGTCAGTTGAAAGAGCAGATTGCGGGATAGCCACTATCAGGGTAACGCTATTTCAACGTCGACACCTGCAGGCGTTTGCGCCCAAGTGGTGTCCGCCTCAGTACGATCATCCCAGCGCAGCATCAGCATTTCAGCGGGTTGATCAAAGCATACAAACGGATGGTGCCATACATTCGGCGCATAACAGACGCCGACAGTCTCATCCATGATGAAAGCGCGGAGATTTTCGAAATCCGGCCCGCCATCCGCCAGCGTCGGTGCTACAGCGACCATCCAGCGGCCACAAGCAATCGGCGCGAATGTTTGGGCGGAGGCGTCATGGCGTTCCAGCGCTGGCACGGCGAAATCGTCAGTTTGTGGCTTTGCGCGGCTGACCGAGACATTGAGTTCAGCATGGTCGCGGCCATTGAACATAGTCGCTGCGAACTCATGACGGTCGCCGTCCAAGTCCCTAAGTGCGAAGCACTCGCCGTATGGCGCGAAGGCATCGGCATCAAATGGTTCGGGGATGACGCGGGTTTTAGGCATGGTATGTTGGCTCCTTATGAAATGTCAGACCACATCCGGTAAGCGCGGCATGCGGCAATAAGCTGAGAGCGCGCCCGGGGCGGCCCGATTAACGACAATTTCGCCGCCATGTGCTTCCGCCAGGCGGGTGGCGAGCGTTAGATCAAGGCTGGCGCGAGCGGTGCGGGCGGGCGGGAAGCCAACATCTGCGTCAGGCGAATCTGGCGCAAAGGTGGAGTTAGCCTCATCCAAGTCAATGTGGCCGGTGGTGACAGTCAGGATTGCCCAGTCGCCTTCGCCCTTGGCTGCAACAACCACTGGGTCACCGTCATGGGCATAGCGACCTGCGACCATAATCAAGCGCGTGAATATCTGGCAGAGCCGTTCGGCATCTGCATCCAGCGTCAGACCATACTGGACATTTGGCGCGATATTCAGTGGCTGTGGCGCAATCCGCTCAGCCGCATCGCTGGCAGCTTTGGCGACGGCGTCCGCAGCGGATGTGGGCGTGCGTTCTAAGGGCGCGCGCCCGGCTTCAATCGCTGCTACATCAATAATGTCATCGACGAGCGCTATGAACGCGTCGCCAGCAGACAGGATGTCATCCAGATACTCGCCTTGACGTTCGGAGAGGTCGCCAGCCACGCCCGCCCGAAGCAGATCCGCGAAGCCGGTGATTGTCGTCAACGGTTTGCGGAGTTCGTAGGAGATAGCGTACAGGAATTCGTTCTTGACCCGGTCTGCTTCTTCAAGGGCTTCGGCCCGTCCGCGCAGTGCTGTCTCAACGGCATGGGTGTCGGAGACGTCATACATCGCCGTCAGCACGCCCCCGTCTGCAAGGGGCGCGGTTTCGATTTCTAGCGTGCGGCCGTCATGCGATTGTGCCCGAAGTTTTGCAGGCGCTCGGCTCGTCACAGCGTCGATCATTTCCTGGCGGCCAATATTCCAGGTCTCATCGGTGAGCGACTTACCCGCAACATCTGCGAGCGCCGCAACATGCGGGGCAGCGTCCAGCCCGTCATCTTTGGCCCGGAATAAAGCGTTGAATGCGCGGTTCGACAGGCGAAGCTTGGCGTCCTCCCCGAAGAGCGCAATGCCTTCCTGAAGCGCATCGAGTGTTTGCCGTTGCACACGGTTCAGTGCGTGATAGGAGCGTTCGAGCGTTATTTGATCACTGACATCTTCGTACAAATAGATAAGGCCACCCTGCGGATGGGGGGCTGCGGTTTCTTTTAGAGTCCGGCCATTGGCCAAAAACAGAAATTCATCGCGCGGCTGCGTCAGGGATTGGAATTCTGCCGCTCGCTCTGCCTTGAACGCTGCAAAGTCGATGACTTCCGGCAACATGCGGAGGCGACGCAGATCATCCAGGATTTCCGTGATGCCGATGCGTTGCTCAATCCGCGCGGGGTCGAGGCCAAATAGGTCGACGAAGGCCTTGTTGCAGAACGCTAGCTGGCGCTCGCGAGTGAAGACTGCGACGGCTGATCCAACCCTCTCCAGCACTTCGGCATGGGCGGCAACAAGGCGGGCTTGGCCATCTTGCGCTTCTGCAAGCTCTGTGACGTCCCGCGCGTCGCCGATCAGGCCGCCGCCAGGTTCCTCGCCACCGAGAGGCCGTTCTGTCGTTTCAACAAGCTGGCGCTTGCCACTGACGACGATCGTGCGGCTTTCAGAGAGTGTTGCATTGGTTCGATGAGCGCGGCGAGCGAGGTTTAGGGCCTCCAGGCCGCCGATCTCCATATTATCAAGCAAGGCCGCAGCCGGCGAATCGGCACCAACGGCTTCTGCATAGGCCTTGTTTGCGTAGATCAGTTCTAAATCGTCGGCGCGGCGCCAAACAGGACTTGGCAACGCGTCGAGGATTTCAGATAGGAACGCAGCGCGAGCGTCCGCTGCCTGGCGGCTCCGCTCCGCGATCATAGCGGCTGACTTAAACCTGGCGGCTTCAGCTTGAAGGGTGTCTGGCCGCCAGCGACGCCAAAGGATGGCAAACGTCGCCGCGAGGACCAGCGCAAGGCCCGCGATAATCGCTAATACGACAATCGCGTTGCCTTCTGCCATATTCAGCCCCCGGCTATTGTTCCGATTTAGATCAGCCAGATATCGTCCTAGCAAATCGTGCTAATAGCGATAGTAGTCTGGCTTGAACGGCCCGTCATCAGTCACGCCAATATAAGCGGCTTGGTCTGCCGTTAGAGTCGTCAATTTGGCACCCAGGCGCTCCAGATGCAGCGCTGCTACTTTCTCATCCAGATGCTTTGGTAACACATAGACCTGGTTTTCGTAGTTGGCGCTATTTGTCCAAAGCTCGATCTGAGCCAGCACCTGGTTGGAGAAGCTGGCGCTCATCACGAAGCTTGGGTGGCCAGTGCCGCAGCCAAGGTTCACTAGCCGACCTTCAGCCAGCAGGATGATCCGCTTGCCATCCGGGAATTCGATTTCGTCAACCTGGGGCTTCACGTTGTGCCATTTCATGTTACGCAGAGCATCCACGTGAATTTCGTTATCAAAGTGGCCAATGTTGCAGACAATCGCCCGGTCTTTCATCGCGCGCATGTGGTCGATGGTTACAATGTCCTTGTTGCCCGTCGCCGTCACAAAGATGTCAGCGCTCCGTGCGGCTTCTTCCATGGTGGTAACTTCGTAGCCGGCCATGAGCGCCTGGAGCGCGCAGATCGGATCAACTTCCGTCACGAGAACGCGCGCACCCTGGCTACGCAGGCTCTCGGCGGAGCCTTTGCCCACATCGCCGTAACCGGCGACAAGGGCTACCTTGCCGGCGAGCATAACGTCCGTTGCGCGTTTGATGCCATCAACAAGGCTTTCGCGGCAGCCATACAGGTTGTCAAACTTTGACTTGGTGACACTGTCATTCACGTTGATGGCTGGGCACATCAACTTGCCAGCCTTCGCCATGTCATAGAGGCGATGCACGCCTGTTGTGGTTTCTTCCGACACGCCGCGGATATCCAACATTAACTCAGGATATTTCTCATGCACGATGACTGTGAGATCGCCGCCGTCATCCAGCAAAATGTTCGGGCGCCAGCCGTCTGGGCCTGCAATCGTCTGGTCGATGCACCAGAGGTATTCTTCTTCCGTCTCACCCTTCCATGCGAACACAGGCACGCCAGTGACGGCGATAGCGGCAGCGGCTTGGTCCTGGGTTGAGAAGATGTTGCAGGAGCTCCAGCGCACTTCTGCGCCAAGTGCTGTCAGCGTTTCGATCAGCACTGCTGTTTGGATCGTCATGTGTAAGCAGCCAACGACGCGCGCGCCTTTCAGCGGCTGCGCTTCGCCGAATTCTTGGCGAAGCGCCATCAGGCCCGGCATTTCGGTTTCGGCGATCGCGATCTCTTTGCGGCCCCAATCGGCGAGGCTGATGTCTTTAACCTTGTAGTCGGGCATATCGAGGGATCTCCGAAAGTTTTATCTAGGATGAAGGTTTAGAGTGACGGTTGAAGCGAGCCGCAAAATCTATATGCACGGCATAGCATATAGTTTGGCAGAAGCAATGCGCCCGCCGCCGATTGCGAAGAATTACGCGCCAGTGAGGGCAGCTTTTTCGGCTTCGGTATAGAAGGCGTCCGCGTGAATACGCGCCTGATCAAGCCCGGCAGCCTTAAAGATTTCAACACCGGCCTCGACCATCGGCGGCGGTCCTGCGAGATATGCGCGCGCACCATCTAATGGATCAGCGCCGAACGCTTCGAGGTCGGCTTTGAAGGCTTCGGTGACGAATCCGGCGCGGCGGGCGCTACTTACTTCCGGTTCTGAAAGAACAATTTCATAGCTGAAATTTGGGTGCTGGCTCGCCAAGTCTTTGAGCTCGTCTTCCAGATAAACATCCGCTGCCGTTCGCGCACCGAACCATAACCGGACGGGTCTGTCAGCCACATCCGTTTTGGCCAGTGCTGATTGCAGGATAGCGCGGATGGGTGCCAGGCCAGATCCGCCAGCAATGGCAAAAATGGGGCCGGTTTCAGCCTCTCGCAAAAATGCGTAGCCCATGGGGCCGTTTACGGCGACGGGTTCGCCCGCCGCGAGTTGGTCAAACACGAAGGCGGAAACCCCATCATCACCCATTCGGCGGATGTGGAATTGTAAGCGGGCAGGATTATCCGGCGGGCTGGCAAAGGAATAGTCCCGCGCTGGGAAGCCTGGGAACGCGACGGCGGCAAACTGGCCCGCTGTATAGTCCATCGCCTCGGGCAAAGTGATCTGCACAGCAGCGATATCATGGGTGAGTTTTTCCACCGCAGAGACTTCGCCGACAAGTTGCTTCAACGGGTGGGCAAGCGCATCGTCATGGTTGACGACAGCGAGCGTGCAGTCAGACCGGGGCTCAGCGCGGCAGGCGAGGACAAGGCCGCGTGCCGCTTCATCAGCAGTCAACGCCATAGACGAGTGTTCCCGCATATGCGCTTCGCCCAGTACTAGTCTGGATTTGCAGGCACCACAGTTTCCAGACCTACAGCCAAACGGATAGGGAATATTCTCCTCAACCGCGATCTCAAGGATGGTTTCGTCGGCCTCAACTTCGATCACTTCATCGAAGGTCAGCAGCGTAATTGTGTGGGTCATAAGTTTGTCAGCCTGGAGTTATTTTGCCTGGCGGCGAGTTTCGACATAGGTCAGCAGCGTCAATAGCATGCACCCGGCGCTGGCGTAAAAAATAATGCGTGGATCGGCATTATCCATAACCCAGCCAAATGCGACTGGCGTTACCGCATTGCCAAGCGCCAGGCCGCTCGAGGTAAAGCCGAACAGCTTGCCCATCTGGCCCTTGGGCGCAATCTGGCGAACCAGCATGTCCCTGGCGGGCATCAGGCTGCCCTGCAACCCGCCGGCCACCAGGAATACGCCAGTTAGCAGGCCAATGGACATCGGAACGTGGCCAAGGTTCGCGACAAGGGCTGAAATTATGATGATGTTGATCGTAAATATGGTGCCGGGACGGCCCGTCCGATCAGCCAAATAGCCGCCCGCCAAGTTGCCGACTGACGCTGCCAATAGGTAGCCAGAGAGTGCACCCGCTACAGCCTCCGCCGTCAAATCCCAGATAACGGGCAGAGCCACAACGCTGAAGTTTCGAACCCCGCCAAACGCAATTGCATAGATCAGCTGGAAACTAAAAAGCATCAACACAGATCGGGACAGCAATAGGGCTATTCCGGCATCAACCGTGCCGCCTTTGGGTGCTTTGGCCTCAGTCAACGTTTGGCTTGGGGCGGCGGATATGGTTGTTTGGGGCTCTATCCGGCCGGCGATCAAAAACAAATATATTGCGAGCGCCATGCCGAACGCGCCGACGGCCAGAAATGTCGTTGTGAGATCAGTCAAGGCGGTTAAGCCGAGCATCACAGCCGGCGCCGCCGCCCACCCCAAATTGCCAGAGATCGCATGGAAGCTGAACGCCCGGCCGATCCGTTTATCGTGAACGCGAGCGGACAAAATGGCGTAGTCGGCAGGATGAAACACTGCGTTCGCTGTTCCGCCAATTGCGGCCAGTGGCAACAACATCCAGAAACAGGGCGCGACGCCGTAGAGCGCTACGGACAGCCCGAGCAGGCCAAGCCCCAGCGCCAGAATGCGGGCGGGGCTGAGACGGTCTATAAAGAAGCCGACGGGCGTTTGCGCGATACTGGTCGCAATCGCAAATGTGCTGACGACCACGCCAAGTTCCATAAAGCCCACATCATGCCGCGCCGCCATCATCCCAAATACAGGCGGCAGCACCAACTGGTAAAAGTGGCTCATAAAATGAGCCGAGGTCACCAGTGAGACGGCTTGAATTTCATCAAAAGATAGCTCTGCGCTAGGCTCTGTAGCGCTTGCGCCAGCGGCGGCGGTCATTGAATTAGCAGCGCTCCGGTAGGCCGATAAGATCAGGTTACTGAAGCATGGGCGGAAACGGAGACGGCTGCAACATAGGACGTTCAGGAGCGCTTAAAAGCATCAACTCGATGCTGCTTCGCTGATCTCCATCGTGATCTGTAGGAAACGATCAATGTCGGCTGCGGAATTGCAGTGCAGCGGCGATATGCGGATCGCACAATCTAGGCCGAAGAAATCGAGCATCCGCTTCGTGTAAAGGCTGCTGGCCACACGCTCATAAACGATCACGCCGCGACGTCCACATTCGCGCACCGCATCGGTATGGCCGAGGCGGTCGAAGCCAATGGCTAAGATCAAGTCGTGTTTGGTTCAGTCCTTGTAGTCAAGGAATACGCTGACGTCGGGAAGCGAACGCAGGCCCGTAATGCCCTCGCTGCCGTTGAGCATTTGCGTCAATAGGGCTCGTTCATGCCGTTCAATGCGGTTCATGCTGCAAACGAACAGTGCGCGCCGCTCGCTGCTCTGGGTGAACTGATCACCGATCCAGCAGACATAATTGACTATCTCTATCGCCACGGCGAACTGCGCGGGTGCGGAACTGCCTAGGTTCCATTAGTCCTTTCTGCTGCCCGCCAGCTTGTGGTGCGGCAATGCGACCGCGTGGTCGGAAAGCCATGCTAAGCCGGAGCCTCTGGACCCAAAGAAATTGCAGGAGGCTATAATAATGCCGTCGATCGGGGTCTTGTCTAGGTCAATCAGCCCCTGGAGCGCTCAGCGTTCAGGCTCATCGCTTTAAAATGTTGATGGGTGCTTCAGGATGGATGTGACCATATTAGTTTCAGGAATACTCTCGGTCACGGCGCGCACCATATCGAACATCGAGCCCGATGCTGTCAGCGCTGCGTAAACGCCGCCCCCTTTGGCGTTGAGGATCGTGCAAATGTCGTCAGTGCCTGCGGCCTGCACTTTCTGCAAGAAAAGCGTGAGTGTGTGAATGCGTTCAGGGCAGTTGGGAAGAGCATCGATGCGGGCGAAGGCTTCGGTCGAGGACTTGAGGCGGAATGAGCCGCCGGCATTGTCAAAAAAAACAGCCGCTCGCGGCCTTCGATATCACGGTCAATGTAGTGAAAGCTGCTTTTGATCTCGCGCATCAGCGCGTTAGGAAACGTTAGGCCTTGGCCTTTGCTCACAGAATATCTCTTCGTCAAGGGGTTGGGGCTAGAAAGCACGCAGCTCTAAAGAGCCAAAGCCAAGCTTAGAGTACGACGATTATCGAATCCTGTATTCCTCCCTTTTAGGTCACGTTTTGTGTACCCAAGAAGGTCATACCGCCCGTCTGTCGATTGCTAGGCTGGCGGCAGTTTCAGCCCTTGCTACCCCAAACCATGCTGCAGATCCGACTGATTTTCTGCTGGTCCAAGGTTGCCAGTGGCAGACCAGCATAGTTTACCCCACCATCACTCCGCACGAACACGCGGCTTACGGGGATTTCGCCCTTGAATAATTTTGGGTTGGCGGGAACGGCACAGCGTTCTTGAAGCAAGATGCCGAATCGACGCTTGTTGGCTGGGGTGCATTGCCTAGGCGGACAGACGCGCCGTACACGTTGGCCGCGGGAGGTCACGCCTGGCTGGCACGCGACGTTCCCAGCACGCTCATGGGCGTGAAGCTTCCGGCAGGCTTCCTCTGTCAGCATGGGGGTAGTCGCTGATGGTGCCGCAATGGCACCTGCGATAACGAGAAGGCACGCGGCGGGGAGGAGGCGGTTCAGGCCCATAATGGTTGTCCCATGATCATGATTGGGTCGGGATAATCGGATATTGCCTATACAGAATAGGAGCTTATGGTTAGGGATGACTTGCGCTAATGGTCAATCGACGAGATTTGTATTCGATCTTTGCGAGTTGTTGTTTTCGTGACCGCCTGCGGAATATCGTCTCTATCAGCACCCAAAAGCTAGCAATTAAGTTACTGGGAACCGAACGGTTGCGATTCTTTACTGCTAAAAAACAGGTGACAGCCCTGCGCATAGCTGCTATGAGCTACCCGCATGGGAAGCGATGAAGCCGTGCCTTAGATGCAGCCTTCGCTTAGGCCCAGGTTCAGGGAGAGCGTCAGCCGACGTTACGAATTCGGTAGACGGAACCAAAATATAGCAGGGCCCTCGGGTCCTGTTTTTTTTACACTCTATCGCTTTTGTAGCGATTAATCTTTTCCGATCAATCTGAACTAGATTGATCGGAAATTGCTCTAGTGCTTTGAATGCATTTCACATGTTGAAAACTGAAGTTGTTAAGGCCCGAATGGAGCCGGATTTAAAATTCGAAGGCGAAGTAATATTGTTTGCTAGTGGTTTGTCCACTACAGACGCGATTACGATGTTTTTCAAGCAACTCTTAATGAAACGAGGCTTTCCATTTGAGGCAACGATCCCAAATGCCGAGACAATTGCGGCAATGAGTGAAGTTCTATCTACAGCAAAGCGATACAGCAGCGCAGAGGCGATGCTGGCAGATGATCTGGCTGAAGACTCTGATTAATGTGGACTTTGGTTGCGGCTTCCGCATTCAAGCGGGACCTCAAGCGGTGCAGGAAGCGGCACCTTGATATGACCGCGCGATCCCTTGTCAACACGGGTTGCTGCGAGACGACCCCTTGCCGCCTCGATGCAGCTCGCACCGCCTGTGCGGTAACTTTGAAGGATGGTGGGAATGCCATATCGGCCCAGACTGGCTGCTCATTTACAATATTGTTGAAGACGCGCTCCCACGCGGGCCTGTTCTAGCCTCTAGACCTGATCAACCGGCAGCTTCAGGCATGAGACGCCGTTGTTCTCCGCCTCTGGCATGTCCCCAGCGCGGATGTTGACCTGGATGGAAGGCAGGATCAGGCGGGGGAGGGATAGCTCGGCATCCCGTTCGCGGCGCATGGCGACGAAGGCGTCCTCTTTCGTGCCGTCCTTCACGTGCTTGTTGGCGGCGCGCTGTTCGCCGACGGTTGTTTCCCAAGCGTAGTCGCGTTCGCCAGGGGCGTAATCATGGCCGACGAAAATACGGGTTTCTGGCGGAAGTGATAAAATACGCTGGACAGACCGATACAGCTCACGGGCGTCCCCGCCGGGAAAGTCGCAGCGGGCGGTGCCGAACTCAGGCATGAAAATAGTATCGCCAACGAAAACAGCATCCCCAATGACATAGCATACGCAGGCGGGTGTGTGGCCGGGCGTATGCAGCACCCGCGCCTGCAGGCCGCCGATTTCGAACGTCTCGCCATCAGTCCAAAGATGGTCGAACTGTGCGCCATCGGTTGTGAATTGAGGGCGGAGGTTCAGCAATTTGCCGAAGGATATTTGCACCTGGTCAATAGCGCTGCCTATAGCGATCTGGCCGCCCAGCCGTTCCTTTACATGTTTGGCGGCAGACAGATGGTCTGCATGCACATGGCTTTCCAGCACCCAATCCACTGTTAGGCCAAGCGCTTCGGCTCCGTCGCAAACGGTATTGGCAAAATCGGTAGACGTGCGGACGGCGACGATATTGAAGTCCAGCACGGCATCAACGATTGTCGCGCGCAAGCGCATCGGATCATGGACTATGTAGCAGATCGTCCCGGTTTCCTGGTGCAGGAAGCCCTCAACAACGGGTTTCGGATTACTGCTAGCCATAATAGCGTCCTTTCGTGTGACGCTTGTCGATCTGGCCGCTTGCGCTTGGCGCTTGAGCGCGGTTTGATATGCACAGCAAACACAAAACACCCGCATACAGGAGCTTGCGCCATGACCGACCCGGTCATTACCTACCAATCCAAAGACAAAATCGCCACGATTACCATCAATCGCCCGGAGAAGATGAACGCTCTCTCCAACCAGTTGGTCGTTGAACTTCGAGATGCTTTCCAGCGCCTGCAAGACAGTGATGACCGCGCTTGTGTGCTGACAGCAGCTGGGGACAAAGCCTTCTCGGTTGGTGCTGATTTGAAAGACCCACCGCGCGATCCAAACCTCTGGGAATGCATGCCGGGTGTGGGCGTAATGCTCGATAAACCTGTGGTCGCAGCCGTTCATGGCTATTGCGTTGGCGGCGCATTTTGCTTGGTCGAATTCTCCGATATCGCCGTTGCTGATGAAACGGCAGACTTCTTCTACCCAGAAGCCCAGATTGGTTTCTGCGGCGGTTTGATCGCTGGCCTCGCAGCCCGCATCACACACAAGCACGCGATGGAATTCATGCTGACCGGCGTGCATTACAAAGCCCAGCGCGCCTACGAAGTTGGCATGGTCAACAAGGTGACGCCCAAGGGGGAACACCTGGCTGCGGCTTACGAATATGCCCGCATCCTGGCCGATTCGGCACCGCTCGTCGTACGAGCATTGAAGCGCTTCACGCGGGATGTCGTAACGGCGCGTGGCCCGTCTGAACTTTCAGCACTGGCACAGCGTGAATTGCTTGCGATCTCTCGGTCTGAAGACCAGCAAGAGGGCGGCCGCGCCTTCCGCGAAAAGCGCACACCGCAGTTCACTGGCAAATAAGGAAGGCTGATCCATGGCAGGCACTGCTCCCGTTTGGCGCTCAATGATGTTCGTGCCGACGATCAATGAGAAGTTCATCGAGAAAGCGCCCGGCGTTGGTGCCGATGCTGTGATCCTCGACCTTGAGGATTCCATTGCCGCTTCCGCCAAAGAGACCGCAAGGGGGGCTGTTGCGAGTGTGGCTAAACGTTTGGCGGATCAAGGCTTGGACGTCACCGTCCGCATCAATCGCCCTTGGCGCTTGGCTGCCCGGGACATTGAAGCGGCCGTTACGCCCGACGTTAAGGCACTACTCTTGCCAATGACCGACACTGAGGCGCACGTAAAGGAAGTCAATGCCGTCGTGACGGAGATTGAGGTCGAAAAGGGCATGATCCCCGGCCATACATTCCTGTTTCCGCTGATTGAAACGGCGGAAGGCCTGTTGAATGCGCGCGAGATCGCTAAAGCGAGTCCGCGCACGATGGCGCTGTCACTGGGTTCTGAAGATTTTGCCCTCTCCATGGGGTCTTCTACCGATACGGACATGCTGCTCGGGCCGAAACAGCACATCGTCGCCTGTGCCAGGGCGGCAGGGGTGGCCCCAATGGGCTTCATCGGCTCCATCGCTGAGTTCCGGGATATCGGAAAGCTGGAAAGCATGATGGCGCTTTCCAAGCGTGCTGGGTTCCGTGGCGCGTCCTGCATTCATCCAAACCAGGTGAAGGTTGCCAACGCAACGTTCGGGCCGAGCGATGAAGAGGTGGAGGAAGCACGCGAAATTATTGACGCCTACGATGCAGCGCTAGCGGCAGGCGAAGGTGCCATTACGGTGCGCGGCAAGATGGTGGACGTTCCGGTGGCAGACAGAATGCGCGCCATCGTAGAATTCGCAGATGCCATCTCTGCCCGCCAAGCCCGCAAAAACTAATTGAGGGTAGTGCATTGGTTCTAAATGAAGCCCAAAAGGTTGAATTCTGGAGCGATGGCTTTCTCGTTGCGGAGAATGCCGTAACGCCGAACCAGCTTCAAGCCATGCGGCAGATGATGGCGGAATGGGCAGAGGAAAGCCGGGCACATACCAAGCCGTATGGGCCGCCAACGATCGATGGCCGCGCCCGTTTCGACATGGGCGCGGAGCATTCAGCGGAACAGCCAGCGCTCCGCCGTGTCAATAATCCGTCAGACCTCTATGGCCCCTTTCAGGAGGCGATGGAAAATTCGGCGATGACTGAGATGGTCAATGAGCTGATCGGCCCGAATCTCAAATTCCATCACTGCAAAATCAACCAGAAGCTTCCGGGTGCTGCTACGGAAGTCCACTACCATCAGGATTTTCCGTTCACGCCACACACCAATGACGATATCGTCACCGCACTATTGATGCTCGACGATGTTGATGAGGAAAATGGTTGCTTGAAGGTCGTACCCGGCAGCCATAGAGGCCCGCTGCATTCTCTGTTCGAAGGCGACACTTTCATTGGCCGCATGTCGGATGATGTGACGGCGAAAATGAAAGCGCGCGACTTGCCAATTACCGGCAAAGCAGGCTCTGTATGCCTAATGCACACGCGTTTGGCTCACGGGTCTGATCCGAGCAGATCTGAGACGCCGCGTGGGCTTTACATCTGTGTGTATACGGCGGCAGATGCAGTTCCTATCGCCCAAAACCCGATGCCAAACCAAAATCAAGGCCGTGTCATCCGTGGCGAGAAACAACGGAGGGCTCGCCTGTCGCCTGGCTTGGTGGAACTGCCGGAACAGCCAAAGTCGGCGTCATTTTTTACGGTGCAGGGCCAAGCCTCCGCCACTGGTCAGGACTAAATTTGATGAGCCAACCGCTGCTTTTCTCACCGATGCAAATCCGGGGCATGAGCCTTAAGAACCGTTGTGTCATTGCGCCGATGCACCAATACGCCGCTGTCGATGGCTTCGCCCAGGACTGGCATTTGATGAATATTGGGCGCTATGCGGCTGGCGGCGCGGGGCTGGTTTTTGTTGAATCGACGAAGGTTGATCGGCGCGGCTGCGGAACGATCGGCGATCTGGGCCTTTGGAAAGATGATCATATTTCGGGTCATAAGCGGTTGGCTGACACAATCCGCAACTATGGCGCCGTTCCTGCTATCCAGCTTGGCCATTCTGGGCGGAAGGCCCGCCGGTTTCGGCCTTGGCAAGGCGGGAAACCGTTAACGCAAGAGGCTGCGGAAGCGGAGGGCCTAAAAGATTGGGACCAGTGGAAGCTTGTGTCTGCATCTGCGCTCGCTAATCCAGGTGACCCTGAACCGCACGGCCTGACAAAGGCCGAAGTCCAGGACCTCGTGAAGATGTGGGGCCAAGGCGTACGGCGGTCAGTAGAAGCCGGGTATGAGGCGCTCGAACTCCACGGCGCACACGGATATTTGGTGCATCAATTCCTGTCGCCATCCTCCAACGCGCGGAATGACGAATATGGCGGGTCGGAAGAAAACCGCCGTCGCTTCCTGATGGAAATCGTTGAGGAAACACGGCTTTATTGGCCAGAAGACAAGCCGCTCTTCTTGCGCCTTTCCGTGCAGGACGACGCTGGGTTCGGCCCCGATGAATCAGTGAATGTGGCAAAGGCTGTCGGTCCCATGGGCGTCGATGTGATCGACTGCTCGTCTGGCGGCATGCGCGGCTCGCCCGTGATAAGCGCCGGGCCTGTCTCCTACGGATATCAGGTGCCCTATGCCGAACGCCTCAAGCAGGACGGCGGCGTGATGAGCATGGCCGTTGGCCTAATTGTTCACGCAGACCAGGCCGAAGCTATTCTACAAAACGGCCAGGCAGACCTTATCGCGATCGCGCGGGAGGCCATGTACAATCCAAACTGGCCAATGGATGCCGCAATAAAGCTTGACGCTGATCCCTCTAGTGCGTCCGTCCCAGCTGCAGTTTCATATTGGCTCGAAAAGCGTGCCAGTTTAGTCGACATAACGCCGTCCACCTATGGGTCTGGCATTGATAAGCTTTTAGCGAATTAGGAACCGAATACTATGAGCGAAGAAAATCTCGTCCGTTTCGAAAAGCACGGTGCCATTGGCGTTATCACGGTGGATAATCCGCCGGTAAACGCGCTATCGCCTGGCGTGCCTGAAGGCATCATTGCGTCGGTCGATGCAGGCGTCGCGGACCCGGACGTGAAAGCCATGGTGCTGATTGGCGCTGGGCGCAGCTTCATTGCGGGCGCTGATATCCGCCAGTTCGGTAAAGGCCGCCCGCCCTTAAAACGCAAAACCTATGACGCGTTTGAAGAATCCTCAAAGCCTATTGTCGCTGCTATCCATGGATATGCGCTTGGCGGCGGGCTAGAGAATGCGCTTGGCTGCCATTACCGCATCGCCGTCACCAGCGCCAAAGTGGGGTTGCCGGAAGTTCTGATCGGCTTGCTGCCGGGCGGTGGCGGCACCCAGCGCCTGCCGCGGCTAATTGGGCCGAAGACAGCACTTGATCTCATTGTATCCGGGCGTCACGTCCCAGCCGAAGAAGCTGCTGGCATGGGTATCCTGGATCGGGTGATTCCGGCAGACGGCGACTTGCTTGCTGAAGCCATCAAGCTGGCTGAAGAGAAGGCTGATGTCCGCCCACTGCCAATGATCCGCAATGACGATTCCAGGCTTGGCGAAGCGTCGGCGGACGGGGACATCTTCGAAGCCAAAAAGAAGCAGATCGCTCGCAAAGCCCGTAACCAGATTGCGCCTTATAACAACATCAAAGCCGTGCAGGCTGCTTGCGAATTGCGGTTCGATGAAGGGATCAAGCGTGAGCGGGAGCTGTTCGAAGAACTGGTGAGCTCAGACGAATCCAAGGCGCTCCGCTATGCCTTCTTCGCCGAGCGGGAAGCCCAGAAGTTGCCTGACGTACCGAAAGGCACGCCCGTCCGCGATATCAAAACCGCCGCCGTCATTGGCGCTGGCACCATGGGCGGTGGCATCGCCATGTGCTTCGCGGATGCCGGCATTCCGGTGAAGGTGCTGGAAGCGTCTCAAGAGGCGCTCGACAAAGGCTTTGAGCGTATTCGCAACAATTACGAAGTCAGCGTGAAGCGCGGGTCGCTCGATGCGGATGAAATGGAGGCCCGTTTCGCCCGCATTGAGAAGGTCACCAATTATGATGATATCGGCCAGAGCGATGTCGTAATTGAAGCAGTTTATGAAGAGATGTCCGTTAAGGAGGTCGTCTTCAAAGAGCTCGACCGGGTAATGAAACCGGGTGCGGTTCTGCTATCCAACACCTCCGCTTTGGATATTGACCAGATTGCGGCAGCAACCTCCCGCCCGGAAGAAGTTGGAGGCGCACATTTCTTCAGCCCAGCCAATGTTATGAAACTACTGGAAGTGGTGAAAGGCTCGAAAACGTCCCCGGAAATTACCGCGACGACCATGGCGCTTGGCAAGACCATCTCCAAAGCCCCAGCAGCTTGCGGCAATTGTGACGGCTTCCTCGCCAATCGCAGCCGCGCGCCGTTTAATTCAGAAATGGTTATCATGCTTGAAGAAGGCTGCATGCCAGAGCAGGTGGACAAAGTGATGATCGATTTCGGCTACCCCATGGGGCCGTTCGCTGTGGGCGATTTGGCAGGCCTTGATATCGGCCATGCCGGGCGCGTACGTCGGGCGGAAGCTGATCCGAATTACCGGATGCTGCCCATCGCCGACAAACTGGTTGAAATGGGCCGCCTTGGCCAAAAAACGGGTGCGGGCTGGTTTAAATATGCAAAGGGTGATCGCACACCGCATCCTGATCCCGTTGTGGCCGACCTGATCCGCACGATGTCGACAGAAATGGGCAACGCGCCACGGGATTTCACCGAAGATGAAATCCTGAAACGTCTACTGTTCTCGTCCGTAAATGAGGCCTGCAAGATCCTGGAAGAAAAGATTTCCTACCGCGCATCAGACGTCGACGTGATGTGGCTCTACGGCTTCGGCTTCCCGCGCTACCACGGTGGCCTTATGTACTGGGCAGACAATATCGGCACCCAAGACGTCTATAACCAGATCGCCGCCTGGCACCAGCAACACGGTGACCGCTGGGCCCCCTCTGCGCTGCTGCGGAAGCTGGCAGACACCGGCACGGCGTTTCGTGAAGCGCATACGCTGGTGGAGTAGTGGCTTTTAAGAACGATAAAAAAAGAGGTGGTCGCACTGCGCGACCACCTCAAGTTTTGCATCAAGTCTACTTTCGTCGCCGGGGTGCTTGGCCTTTTTTTGAGCTTTGTCCTCAAGCGCTTTATTCGTGTCTCGTTGCGGCCTCAGCTACACCCTGTCGTGCTGCCGCAGGTGTCGCATTTTAGGCAGACGCCGTTGCGGACCAAGGTGAAGTTGGCGCATTCGGGGCAGGGGTCGCCCTCATAGCCTTTTAGGCGGGCGACGGCGCGGGCTTGGCTGGCGGCGTCGCTATTCGCCGACACCGCTGCAACGATGGCCGTTTCTCCCGATGCAAAAACCGCTACACCACCGCCTGAGGCTGCTCGGGCTTCGACCTGGTTGCCGCTGGTGGTAATTGTCGTCTCCTGGCCAACTGCCGCCTGCGTGGCGTTGTTGGTGAAGACCACCAAGTTATCGCGTACATAGCCTTTGGAAGCGACGCGCTTAACGACATCCAGAGTTTCCTGGCGGATTTCGTCCACCCGGCGTTCACGCCATTCTTCGGGAATAGCGCTTTCGCTTTCACCATCGCCAATGCTGTCCGGCTTCAGGTCTTCCGGGTCTGCGTGGGACAGGTCGTTCCGACCAAGGTAGGAGATGGCAAGCTCGCGGAACATGTAGTCAAGGATCGAGGTGGACATCTTGATCGCGTCATTTCCGGTCACCATGCCGGATGGCTCGAAGCGAGTAAACGTGAATGCCTCCACATATTCCTCCAGCGGCACGCCGTATTGGAGGCCTATGGATACTGCGATGGCGAAGTTGTTCATCAGGCTGCGGAAGGCGGCACCCTCTTTGTGCATATCAACGAAGATTTCGCCAAGCTGCCCATCTTCATACTCACCAGTACGAAGGTAGACTTTATGTCCGCCAACGCTGGCCTTCTGCGTGTAGCCTTTGCGGCGATGGGGCAGGCGGCGGCGCTGCTGCACCAGCCGCTCAACAATGCGCTCGGCCACTATCTCAGCTCGCTGTGGTGGCGAGGCTTCAACGATTTTTTCTGCTAACGTCTCTTCCATATCCTCGTCCGCATCATCGTCGCCAAGGTGGATGGCAGCAAGCGGTTGGGAGAGCTTACTGCCGTCCCGATAGAGCGCATTGGCTTTCAATCCTAGGCGCCAGGACAGCAAATACGCTTCTTTGCATTCCTCAATCGTCGCCCCATTCGGCATGTTGATGGTTTTTGAGATTGCGCCAGAGATGAACGGCTGTGCTGCCGCCAGCATCTTGATGTGGCTGTCTGCTGCCAGGAAGCGCGTGCCTTTACGGCCGCAAGGGTTGGCGCAGTCAAAGACGGGCAAGTGCTCATCTCTAAGGTTCGGCGCGCCCTCAACCGTCATGGTGCCGCAAACATGCTCGTTGGCAGCCTCAATAGCATTCTTTGAGAAGCTCATGGCGGAGAGCATGTCGAAATCTGGGGCATCCAGCTGCTCGTCCGTGAAGCCGAGATTGGTTTTGCAGAAATCATCGCCCAGCGTCCAGCGATTGAAGACGAACCGGATATCGAACGCGCTGGCAAGGTTTTCTTCAATCGCCGCCAGCTTCTCTTCAGTGAAACCGATATTCGTAAGTGTTTCGTGGTTGATCTCCGGTGCCGCTTTAAGGGAGCCGTGGCCGACCGCGTAAAGCACGATGGCTTCAATTTCCTGCTCGCTATAACCCAGCGTGCGCAGCGCTGTCGGGACTATTTGGTTGATGATCTTGAAGTAGCCACCGCCGGCGAGCTTCTTGAACTTAACCAAGGCAAAATCGGGTTCGACGCCAGTTGTGTCGCAATCCATGACGAGGCCAATGGTGCCCGTGGGCGCAATCACAGTCGCCTGGGCGTTGCGGAAACCGTGAGCTTCACCAGCCGCAAGCGCCTTGTCCCATGCCTCGGCTGCTGCGGTCGCGAGGCCAGCGAACGGAATGTCATCCACCACCATTTCAACCGGCTCAATCGTCAGGCTTTCATAGCCGCCAGAGGCATGAGCTGCCCGTCGATGATTGCGGATAACCCGAAGCATCGCACCCCGGTTCTCAGGGAAGCGGCGGAAGGGCCCAAGCTCTTTCGCCATTTCAGCCGAGGTTTCATAGGACACAGCCGTCATCAGCGCAGTAATGCCCGCAGCAGCAGCACGGCCTTCGTCCGAATCGTAGGAGAGGCCGGTAGCCATCAGCAAGCCGCCGATGTTGGCATAGCCAAGGCCCAATGTGCGGAAGTCATAGGAACCAAGCGCAATTTCTTCAGACGGGAATTGCGCCATCAAAACGGAGATTTCGAGAACGATAGTCCATAAGCGGCACGCGTGACGATAGCCGTCGATATCAAAGGTGCCTTCTTCTTTACGGAACTTCATCAGGTTGATGGAGGCGAGGTTGCACGCAGTATCGTCCAGGAACATATATTCCGAGCAGGGGTTAGATGCGTTGATACGGCCTGATTCCGGGCAGGTGTGCCATTCGTTAATCGTTGTGTCGAACTGCACGCCCGGATCAGCGGACGCCCATGCAGCGTGGCTGATTTTGTCGAGCAGGCCGCGCGCCGAAATCGTCTCGTGAACTTTGCCGTCTGTCCGGCGGATTAGGTCCCAGGGCTCGTCGTCCAGCGCCTTCTGCAGGAAGTCATTGGTCAGGCGGACGGAGTTGTTGGAGTTCTGACCGGATACCGTGATATAGGCTTCGGAATCCCAATCCGTGTCATATTCACGAAAATCGATCGCTGTTTCGCCTTGCTTCGCAAGCTGGATCGCACGCTGAATGTAATTCTCGGAAATGCAGGCCCGGCGCGCTTTCTTGATTGCGACCTTGAGGGCGTGGTTGAGCGCTGGGTCAAAGGCTTTGTCGCCGGCTGCTTCAGCACCTGTGCAGGCAGCCATAATGGCATTCAGCGTTTTGCGCGCGAGCTTGGAACCAGCGACAAGGGCAGCAACTTTCTGCTCCTCGACCACCTTCCAATCCACATAGGATTCAATATCGGGATGATCCACGTCCACCGTGACCATCTTGGCCGCGCGACGGGTCGTGCCGCCGGATTTAATGGCACCGGCTGCCCTATCGCCAATTTTCAGGAAGCTCATAAGGCCAGAGGATTTGCCACCGCCTGAAAGGCTCTCACCGGAACCTCGGACATGGGAAAAGTTAGCGCCTGTGCCAGAGCCATATTTGAACAGCCGCGCTTCACGCACCCACAGGTCCATAATGCCGCCGGGGTTCACAAGGTCATCAGCGACAGACTGAATGAAGCAGGCGTGTGGCTGGGGGCGTTCATAGGAGGAGGCTGACTTGGTCATCTCTTCCGAATCGGGATCCACAAAGAAGTGACCCTGGGATGGGCCATCAACCCCGTACGCCCAATGCAGGCCGGTGTTGAACCACTGCGGTGAGTTTGGTGCGGCCATTTGATTGGCCAGCATGTAGCGCATTTCATCAAAGAAGGACTGGGCGTCGTCTTCAGATGCGAAATATCCGCCCTTCCAGCCCCAATAGGTCCAAGCACCAGCCAATCGATCAAACACCTGACGGGCATCGTCTTCGCCGCCGGTACGGGCTTCTTTCAGCAGCATCTGCATAGCGGCTTCATCAGCCAAACGGCGTTGCAGGAATTCTGGAACGTCTGCTTCTGTATCGGCCTTCAAGCGTTTTGGGACGCCGGCTTTGCGGAAATACTTCTGCGCCAGAACATCAACCGCGACCTGGGACCAATTTGCTGGAACATCAATATCCGCTGCTTGAAATACGATCCCGCCATCAGGATTGCGAATCTCACTGGTGGCGCGACGGAACGGAATATCTTCATATGGCGAAGCGCCAGCTTTCGTGAATCGACGGTCGATGCGCATTGGTTATGTAGCCCCTACATGATGGTGTTTTTGAGAGACCCATACAATGTCGATCAACAGATCGGCGTTGTCGCCTAGCCACCCACTATATGATGTGTGTACCTTTGGGGGATTCATAGGCGCAAACACATTTTGTCGGGGTTTGTTAATTTCTTTCTGACAAAATTTTTTAAGCCATTGAAAACGCTCGAATCGTATTGTGAATAGTCGTGAATTTTTTTTTCGTGAACGCGGTCTTAGATGACGATCCCTGAAAGTCTGGACGCGGTGCCGTGCTTCGGCCATATTCCAAAGTACCAATTGACCGCGAGAATTTTCGGCATGAACAGCCGGGACATAGCGATTCGGAGCAGGCATGACGTCCATCGGTACACGTTTCTTTACATGGCGCTTCGGCGATAAGGTTGGCGAAGATACATTCGGCAACGCATATTATCGCCATAAAAATCAAGATATTGACGAGCGCTGGGTGTGCTTTGACGGCCCCGTTGAAGCATCTGCAGTGCCGCCGGAATGGCACGCTTGGCTGCATCGCTCGGTGGACGAGCCGCCGAAAGAAGGCGATGCCCGCCCGGCGTTTGCGATCGATCACGCGCCGAATGGAACAGGCAGCGCTGATGCCTACCGGCCGCCGGGACACGACTATATGGGTGGCGAACGCGCCGCTGCGACTGGTGACTATCAAGCCTGGAAGCCGGAGTAACCGTCTCATGCGACGCAACGCGCTCGAAACCGCCATTGGTGCCCTTGTATTGGCGGCAGCCGGCGGTTTCCTAGCTTTTTCTTATCAGGCAGCAGATATTGGTTCTGTTGGCAGTGGCTATTCTGTTAAAGCCCGCTTTGATCGGGTCGACGGCCTGAAGCAAGGTGCGGACGTGCGCATGAGCGGCATCCGAGTCGGCAAAATCAAAGGCATGCAGCTTGAAACTGATACATATTTGGCCGTCGTGGAGATGGAGATCGATGGTGCCGTGAAAGTGCCGGACGACACATCTGCCGAAATCGTCAGCGAAAGCTTGCTCGGCGGGCGCTTTATGTCCCTGACGCCGGGCGGCTCAGACAAATTCCTGCCTGCCGGCGGGGAGCTGCGGTACACTCAGTCGCCTGTCAGTTTGGAACAGCTGATCGGCAAGTTCATCTTTTCTGGGCAGGACAGCGACAACAAGCCATGAGCGTTAAGGCGCTAGTCAGAATTGTTCAGGGCGCTGTTATTGCTATGGGTTTGGCGTTTTCGCCTGCGCTAGCAGATTATGCCGCCATGCCTGGGGCCGTGTTACAGGGGCTCGACAAGATCACGGCGCGGGTATCTGAGCTGCCAATCCAGAATGGTACAACCGTGCAATTTGGCAGCCTTGTCATCCGCGTTAGCGCTTGCAATCGCCGTCCGCCGGAAGAACCGCCAGAAGCGACGGCTTTTGTCGAAATCGGTGATGGCAAGCAAACGCCGCTCACCTTGCTGTTTCGCGGCTGGATGTTCGCGTCTAGCCCAGCAGTCTCAGCCTTCGAACACCCGGTTTATGATGTGCGGGTGCTGCGGTGTCTGGTGCGCTAAGCTTTAGCTGAGTTTGGTATTTGCCCGGCTCTTTTCATAAAGCGCGATAGCAGCGGCAGTCGCCAAGTTCAGGCTCTCTACCATTGGCGACATTGGGATATGCACGGCGGCATCACAGTGTTCTAGCGTCAAGCGGCGGAGGCCAGAGCCTTCGGCACCAATGACGATCGCGGCCGGGCGGTCAAACGGCGCATCTGCAATCGGCGTCTCTGCCTCGCCGGCAAGTCCGATGGTCCAAAAGCCATTCTCTTTGAGAATATTAAGTGCGCGGGCAAGGTTTGGTGCGCGGACATAGGCCAACTGTTCCAATGCGCCAGCCGCAGCCTTCGCAAGCGCACCCGACTCGGGCGGGGCGGAACGGGCGGTCGTGATCACGGCATGCGCACCAAATGCGGCTGCCGCGCGGATCGCAGCGCCGACATTGCGCGGGTCCGTCGCTTGATCGAGCGCCAAAACAACAGACCTATCACTGATCGACCGTATCTCAGCAATGTCTGGCTGCTCCAGAGCTTTTGTTTGTACGGCAATGCCCTGGTGGACAGCGCCGTCGCCCAGCATCTGCTGCAGAACTTGGCCGTGGGCAAGTTCAATAGACCAATCTTCCGCGTCAGGCCGGGTGCGCCGCGCGGCATCCAGATCATCTTCCCGCGTATCAACAAATGATTCGGTCGCGCGCACAGCTGTAATTATGCGGCGCGGATTCGCTAGAGCGGCGAGGGCGGCATGGCGCCCGTAAATCCAGAGGGCGTTGCCGCTGGTTTTTCCTGATGGTCGGCGTTGTTGTGGCTTGCCGCCTCGGCCTGGCTTTTCGCCGCGGGGTGCGTTCCTATCGCTGCGGGACGTGCTCTTGTCGCCGCCCTGGCCCGCGCCCTTGGTGCTGGCGGCCTTCGGCGGTTGTGGCGGCGCCTTGTCGCGCCTGGATTTGGGGCGGCGGCTGTCTGGGGTTTTCGCCAAGGCATGGAGTCCTTAAGATACTGATGTGGTCGCACGAAATGCGCGTCCGTAAAAAAGCTATTTGATTAGGCGGTTCGTTACGATTGCTTATTGACAACTGGTCTGCTTGGCAACTATGTCTCCGCGTTCCCGGCCTGGGCTTTGCCTTGGCCTGCGTGGAGGGGTGTCCGAGTGGTTAAAGGAGACGGGCTGTAAACCCGTTGGCGTAGCCTACGTTGGTTCGAATCCAACCCCCTCCACCAATGGAGATTTTAGGTCCGCCGCGGTGTGGCGGATTTTGCCGGAAGATTTCGGCAAAAGCAGGAGAAAAGAACGCGCGGGCGTAGCTCAATGGTAGAGTTCCAGCCTTCCAAGCTGGCTGTGCGGGTTCGATCCCCGTCGCCCGCTCCAATTGAGAGGCCGTAAAGCGGAAGCTGCGTGGCCATAGTGTTAACCAAGATGGCCCCCATCCAGCACGGCTGGGTACGGGCGTGAGCGTCCATAGAGATCGAGGCGAACATGGCTAAAGAGAAGTTTGAGCGTAATAAGCCGCATTGCAACATCGGCACGATTGGTCACGTTGATCATGGCAAGACGTCGTTGACGGCTGCTATAACTAAAGTGTTGGCAGAGTCCGGCGGCGCTGATTTCCAGGCTTATGACCAGATTGACAAGGCGCCGGAAGAAAAGGCGCGCGGCATCACGATTTCTACGGCGCACGTAGAATATGAGACCCAGGCCCGCCACTACGCCCACGTTGATTGCCCAGGCCATGCTGATTATGTAAAGAACATGATTACGGGTGCGGCGCAGATGGACGGTGCCATTCTTGTTGTGTCAGCAGCAGACG
>CBFIAF010000020.1:0-73193 GCA_965660545.1 Alphaproteobacteria bacterium
CGGCGGCGCAGCCTTCGTACTTTCAGCCATGTGTCCTCATTTCGCGGGCAAGGAAACCGCCCGACTAGTGAAAAATGCTCAGGCTGAAATCGTGCGGCAGAGGGGGGGCGGCGTCAATCAGCGGCCAAGCAAGGGTTAACTGTTGTGGCGGCGGGACCAGAGGATGTTTAGGTAGCTGGCGGCTAGGATGAGCGCGCCGCCGGCCAGGGTGAATGGGTCCAGGCCTTCCGAGTAGATCAACAATCCCGCAATCGCCATTACTGGAAGCTGCAGAAAGTTGATTGGCATGACGACACTGGCGTCAGCCATAGTCAATGATTTCGTCATGCAGTAATGGGCTGAAAGACCACAAACGCCCACTAGCAACAGCCAAGGGCAAGCCGCCCATACAGGAGTTTCAATTTGGCCCCCCATCAGCGCCAACGCGATGAAAGACTGGATCGCCATCATGAAGAATACAACGCGCAATGGCGGTTCCGTAGCTGTCATCGCCTTCACCATGGTGATCGAGACTGCGTAACAGAACGCGCCGAACAGCGTGACACCTGCCGCCAATTCAATCGGAATAACACCTGGGCGAAGCACCATAATGACGCCGAGGAACCCGCAGCCGATGACCATAGCGCGCGGCCAGGTCAATCGCTCACCGAGGAACGCGACGGCAAGCGTCACTCCTAAAACTGGCGTCGTCGAGGTCAGCGCCGTCACATCGGCCATCGCCAGATGGGCGATGCCATAAAACCAGCCGAACTGGCCGCAAAAATGGATGACATTCCGCGTTAAATGCGCGAATGGTCGACGTGTCGTGACGTTGGTCAATCCGCCTGCAATCAACGCAGTCGGCAGGATCAGAACGACGCCAATAGCACTGCGGAAAAACAGCACTTCATAGGCGTCATATTCAAAGGCACCTTGCAGCTTCCGACCTGCGACCTGCATGAAAGCAAAGCTGGCAACAGTCGCAAGCATCCATAGAGCGCCCGCTACGGGGCGGTTTACGGCAGGCGCTAAAGGTGTGGCCACTTAGTCTAGAATTCGTGCAAAGCGGGCAGCGCGCTGGCCGCCTTTGGAACGATGATTCGGCATTATCAGCACACAGTTTGCATAAGGTGTGACGACGGTTGCGTCGCCATCCTCAGCCACTGGCGTTCCGGCTTTCTCGAATTGCTCACAGCCAACAAAGCTCTCGACGAAACGGAAATCATTGCTGATCGCGGTAACCCCGTGGGTTACTTCCATCACGACCTGGGCTGGTTTGTCTTTTCGGTGAAAATGCTCAGCCGCATCGTCAGCGGTCATAATGCCTGTCGCGACCAGGAAATGCAGCGCTGTATTCCGGGCAACTTCGCCGGTGGCTTTCGCCCAATGTTCACCGCATTCGACCAGCATGGCCGTCTTGTCGGTCTCAGTATCGTCAAACGGAGTGTACTCGATAATGCGCTTGCCGGGCGCGTAGACGGGTCCTGCCGCGACATCTGCCGGATAGCCCGTCTTACGAGACATGGCAATGTGCTTGTCCAGATTGTTGATCAGCATTAGCGGCGGGGAGAATGACGTCATGGAGTGAATGTCGAGCAGGTCATCGACATCATCAAACACCGGGCGCAGTTCTCGCCCGCGCACCAGTTCCGCCGTCCTAACATCGCTGTCCAGATGCTCTTCCGTCCAAATCCGGTTGAAGTCTTCATCCACAAATCGGGAGGCGTATGGGTCAGTCGGGTCAAACCGCTCGAAGGCTTGTATGTTCACAAAGCCAAAGCTGAGCTTGCCCGCTTTAGGGCGCAGATTGAGGCCGAAAAGATAATCTAGCGCAATGGCACCGCAAATCTCATTGCCGTGGGTCAGCGCCGTGATCATCACGTGACGGCCTGGCTCACCGCTATCCCAGGTATGGACGTAATCTACACCCGTTCCGCCATCGCGGTATTTGCGGAGATCAGGCGCTTCGAGTTCGACGACAGGGGTTGCCATGGCGTTGGCTCCACTCAGGCTTCTCGTTCTGGGGATTCTAATCCTGGCCGTGATTATGCGCCTTTGGCACTCCCCGCCTCAAGCCTCACCAAATACCCGGGCAAAGATAGTATCCACGTGCGCCATCTGGCATTCAGGATCAAAGGCGGCGTTCAAGGTGGCTTCCGGTACGCGGTCCACCACTGCGGGGTCCGCCTTCAGTAGTGTGAGGAAGTCCCCGCCCTTTTCCCAAACCTGCATTGCGTTGGACTGGACGATCCGATACGCGTCCTCGCGGGATACACCCGCTTGCGTCAGCGCCAGCAGCACATGTTGCGAATAGGCAAGGCCGCCCAAGCGGTTCAAGTTTGCAAGCATCCGGTCTGGATAGATCAGCAGCTTTTCGACCATGCCAGCCATGCGATTCAACGCAAAGTCAAGTGTGACAGTGGAATCCGGCCCAATCATCCGCTCAACGGAGGAATGAGAGATATCCCGCTCATGCCAGAGCGCCACGTTCTCCATAGCCGGCGTTACAGCGGCGCGGACGATGCGGGCGAGGCCAGTCAAGTTTTCGGACAACACGGGGTTCCGCTTATGCGGCATGGCAGAGGAGCCTTTTTGGCCCTGGTGGAAGAATTCTTCGGCCTCCAGCACTTCTGTGCGCTGCAAGTGCCGCACCTCAACTGAAAACCGCTCAATGCCGCTGGCGATCACGGCCAGCACCGCGAAGAACATCGCATGGCGATCCCGCGGGATTACCTGGGTGGATACGGTTTCGGGCTCCAAGCCCATCGCCTCCGCCACATGTTTCTCAACGCGGGGATCAATGGACGCGAACGTGCCGACGGGGCCAGAAACTGCGCAGGTGGCAATTTCCGCGCGGGCAGCCAACAGCCGCTCCCGATTGCGCGCGAACTCGGCATAATGACCAGCCAGCTTGATGCCAAACGTCGTTGGCTCCGCGTGAATGCCATGGCTACGGCCAATGGTGAGCGTTCGCTTATGTTCAAACGCACGCTTTTTCAGCGCCGCCAGCACCCGGTCGACGCCTGCCAGTAGAATATCACTGGCACGCATCAGCTGGACGGATAGGCAGGTGTCGAGCACATCAGAGGACGTCATGCCCTGATGCACAAATCGCGCTTCGGGCCCGACATATTCGGATAGGTTTGTAAGGAATGCGATGACGTCATGGCGCGTCTCAGCTTCAATCGCATCAATCCGCGCGACCTCAAAATTCCCGCGCTCCCATACAGCCTTGGCAGCCTCCTTCGGCACAACGCCAAGCTCCGCCTGCGCATCCATGGCATGGGCTTCAATCTCAAACCAAATCCGAAACTTCTGCTCCGGCTCCCAAATATCAACCATTTCCTGACGGGCATAACGTGGAATCATGGGCTTGGACTTTCTCTTGGAGGGCTGAGCATCGCAGTTCGCTACACCTCATATTTATATATATTTATATCAATCAATGCACTTTTCCGACCACGCCAGAAATTGTCGCGGTGATACGATTTATCGTACCTACAGAAAGCGCCTGAAGGGATGTGCAAGCCAATGTAGGAATCAATCCAAGCGCTAAGTTTCCAAGCTCAAACCGCCAAAAGATTTAATTCTGATCAAGCAAAGGCGTTTTAGCGAGTGAGCACAGTGTTACGAGACAAAATTTGGCGAAGTATTCTTGGTGAAATTTGCGGTCAAGCAATGGACGGTCTGGCAGCGCCTAGGCCCCTAACGTACGGATAGGCTATCTATCCTAAATTCACGACTAGCTTCATCATGATATTTGGTGCTCACGATGCTCAAAAATGCAAAGATCAGCCCTCTTCTTCGGCCCGGTGACGATGATCGAGCTGCGAGGTCGCAACGCCCTCACATCCGACATTCGGAAAAGCGCTACAAACGAAGGCCATCTCAGCTCGTTCGGCTTCCCTCTAGACGCGAGCGCGCTTCCTGAGCATCACACGCCCGGCAAAGCCGTTCATCTGTTCGCCATAGAGAGCTATGCGGCGTTGGAGGAACTGTTGGGCCGCCCCCTGCCGCGCCCAGCGTTCGGAGAAAACGTTTTGGCGGGCGGTATTCGGGATGAGGATATCTGTGTGGGGGATACGCTGCGATTAGGCGAAGCGCGCCTAGTCGTGACTGAGCCGACGGAACGGTGCCGGATACTAGGGACAATCTTCGGGCGAACCCAAGCTGCTGAACTGCTGCATGAACATGAAATCTGCGGGTTCTATGCCGCCGGCGCTGCCGAAGGCCATGTGCGCACAGGTGACGCCATCGAATTCATCAAACGCCTGCACCGGCTAATGTTCAAAGGCCTGGGTGACCAGCACGCCCTCGAAGCAACCTTCACATTACCCGCGCTTTCTGCAACCTGGAAAGCCCGCCTCGCCCTTATCCGCGGCCGCCATCAACGAGGCGAGCCACTCATTAGCAACCTTGCCGATTTATAGACGTAGCAACGTAAATCTAAGCCCCAATCCCTTCCTGAAACAGCCGCTCGTATTCATCCTGGGTCGGTGGTTTGGGGTTGGTGGCATGACAGGCGTCGGTCATGCAGTGGGCGGCTAGGGATGGAATCATGGCTGTAGTGACGCCCATTTTTCCCAAGTTAGCAGGCAGTTCTAGGGATGCGTTGAAGTCCGTGATCCAATCGGAGAGGTCGGCGCCCGGCTTTAAGCCCATGGCTTGGCGGAGTTTGGTGTATTTGTCGCCGACATGGTCTGCATTGAAGCGCAGCATGGGCGGTAAAATGACGGCGTTTAGGGTGCCATGATGGGCGCGGAGTGTTGGGTCAGCGCCGATAGCGTGGCTCATGGAATGGACGGAGCCTAGGCCTTTGGTGAAGGCCATAGCGCCTTCGCTCGCGGCCATCATCATGTTCCAGCGGGCTTCTTTGTCATGCCCGTCATCCACCGCGCGGCGGAGATATTTGACGACGCGTTCCAAACCATCCAAGCCAATAGCGGCGGCGGGCGGGTTAATGACGGGTGTCAGATACGCCTCAATACAATGGGCCATGGCGTCCATACCGGTCGCGGCTGTGAGGTGGCGCGGCAGATCGAATGTGAGCTCTGGGTCACAGATCGCCATTTTGGGCTTCAGTTCCGGGCTGACGATCACAACCTTGCGGCCATCTTCCGTCACAATGACAGACCCGCCGCCAACTTCACTGCCAGTGCCTGCCGTTGTTGGGATGGCGATGATTGGTGGAGATGGGCCGATGCGTTGGCTGCCGCCATTTACAGCACTCCACTCATCAATCGGGCCATCGTGATTGACCAGCAGCGCCGTCGCCTTGCCAAGATCGATCGAGGACCCGCCGCCAAGCGCAATAATGCCGTCGCAATCATTCTCCCGGTAGAGCGCCACTGCTTCCCGCACTGCAGCTTCGGTCGGGTTGCCGGGAGTGCCGTCGAACGTCGTTACCTGCACATCATTCGGCAACACGCCGCGAATTTTGTCAAAAATGCCGGTCGCAACGATGCCTTTATCGGTGCAGATCAGCGGGCGTTTGATGCCATTCCGCTTCAGCGCATCGCCCAGCACTTTGATCGCGCCGAAATCAATTTCCATCAATGTTGAGTATGTGATCGTGGCCATCTCAGCTGTCCTTTAAGCGGTGCGTTTAAACAGTACGTTTTATCGGCATGGAAGTAATACCGCGAATGAAGTTGGAGTATAAGCGCTCCGGCGTTCCAGCCGATTCAAAACGCACGCCCCGCCCCAGAATTTTCTCCTGCAGGATACGCAGTTGCTATTCAGCCAGCCTATCGCCGACACAGCGATGAATGCCAGCACCAAACGACAAGTGCCGCCGCGCAATCTTTCGCTCAACGGAGAAGCGCTCCGGTGCCTCAAATACCGTCTCATCTGCATTGCCGGAGACGTAACACATCACGACCTTGTCGCCCTTGGCGATAGACTGTCCGTTAAACGTAGTATAGCTCAAAGGCCGTGCGACGCATATAGATCACCGGTGTTTGCCAGCGGATGCTTTCGGATACGAGTGTTGGGATAAGGCTGGCATCTGCGCGTGCGGCGTCGAAGGCTTACGGGAACTCTGCCATCGCCAGCAAGCCGCCACTCTTAGAATCCCCCATCGTGTCCTTCCCACCGACGATAAGTAGGAACAGCGTACCAATAAATTCGGCCCGGTCCATATGCTTGATAGACGGGTCATTGGCCAGCATATTAACGACGTCGAAAACTTCCTGATCTTCGGCTCGCGCATCCCAATAGGGCAGAAAAGCTTCGGCCATCTCCTGCAGCACGGCATAGCGCGCCGCTTTATCGGGAACAAGCGGGTTGGGGGCGTTCAGATTGGCGGTCGCAACGTCTGACCAATATATCAGCTCATGTCGGCGTTCTTAAGGTAAGTTGAACATGGTGGCCGGCATCATCGCCGTCAGGTCAACGGAGACTTTGGGGACCCAATCGAACGTCTCCCCAACTTGAATGCTGTCCTAAACGGCTGTAGTGCGCGCACGGATCATCGTCTCATATTCACGCAGGCTCGCGCGATTGGCGATGGGGGCGACGGCGCGGCGGGGGCCGGTATGCTCTGGCGGGTCCATGGAAACGAACGCGGGGCGGTTATGCTCCAGCGAGATATCGTTCAACTATATGCAGCCAAGCCCTCCCTCCCTGGAGAAGACGCCGGGGTTCAGTTCGACTTCCATGATGTGCGCGTAGGATGAGACGGACCAGAACGGCCGCCCTATTTTTTTCGGCCCAACCGCATTCGGTGACAGATTGTGTGCATCTCAAAGCCGGACCAAAAAGGAGTTGCGTGATATCAGTAGGTTGTGATTCACCAGCTTTGTCAAGAAATGAAGGATCGGATGGCCTGAAACGATACCGCTCGCGCGGAACATACGCGCAAGGCGGCTTGCCATCCAAGCGACATGCTGGATATCGAGTGGGCGCTGATAGCGCCGCTTCTGCCGGCAGCGAAGACTGGCGGAAGGTCTCGCAGCACAGACCTGCGCGAGGTGATGAACGCGATCCAGTACATCGGGTGAACGGGCTGCCAATGGTGGGCTTTGCCATAAGATTTCCCGCCGCTGACGATGGTGCAGGGGTATTTCTATGCTTGGCGTGACACTGGGCTGTTCCCGGTGATAAATCATCTTCTGATGATCAGCGCACGGTAACTGGAGGGCCGCGAGGCCAGTCCTACGGCAGGCGTCATCGACAGCCAGAGCATGAAGCAGCCAAAAGTGGCAGTTTTTGTAGATTCGATGCTGGGAAGAAGATCAAGAGCCGCAAGCGCCATATATTGACGGACACGCCCGGGCAGCTGTTGTTCGTGATCGTTTACGCCGCCAGCGTGCAAGAACGCGACGGGGCATCAGGTCTGCTCAATGCCGTACGCCGCCGCTTCCCATGGCTGCACCATGCGTTCGCCGACAATGGATACCCCGGCGATAAGCTGCGCGCTGCGATCAAAGGTAACGGCGAATGGATAATTGAGATCATACGGGGTTCCAATGCCGCCAAGGGCTTCAAAGTCCTCCCCCGAAGATGCGTCGTCGAGCGCACCTTCGCCTGGCTCGGGCGTTGCCGTCGCCTCGCAAAAGACTGGAGCGCAGAATCGAAAGCTCAACCGCCTGGGCTTGGCTAGCAGGCCTACGCCTCATGACCAGAAGAATCGCAAGATATTGCTATCAATCGTGAATTTTCGAGTTCTCGCTCTAAAACTATAGGGCCAATAGAATGAGTGGGGGAAATTAAGAGGATTGTTGTATTGATGATAAAATTTCTCCAGGTCCAGTGGCGCTAACATTAGCAAATTCTAAAACCACGCCGTCGCTTTCCGGGAATTTAGGAGCGCTTGCATCATATTGAATGCTATTGCGCTGGTTAGCCGTTTCGGGTCGAATTTGGTGATCCTGTGCACTGCTCGACAATTCTAGAAGTGGCTACACCTGAATCGAAGAAACCCATCGACCATTTACCAAATACAAGAGCCTTGATAGGTCCCGCTCCAATAATAAAAGGATTCTGTTGGCAAGGAGCTGGCGCGATACGGCTATAAACCGCTGAAACTTGTTCATACTCATGTTCCAAAACCTGAAAAAATAAGATTGATGCGAAAATAATGCGCCTGTCAATTCGTCACTTGGTTTTTTCTTACGTGTAGCACGCAAGATTTAGGCCACTTCTGCAAATACATTCTTGGTCGAAAAGTAAAATTTTGCCTCACTATATTAAACTGGCATTTGCACTTCTGACATTTGGTCCTCCTGCGTTGAAAAATTCAACACACCCAATTTACCGCGAATTAGTCGCAATTTAATTAAGCAATATTATTTATATTTTTACCTATTTTTATGATTTTCATCGAAGATCAAATTTTCCGCAGGTTTTGGGAAAACCATGCGTAAGACCGGCTAGCAATAAACATCTGCGATAATTTGCGCCCATCTTCTATCCACTCAATAACCGTGCCAAGCTTTCGGTCAAACAAGGTGAGGGGAGCAAGCTATGACTGAAGCCGTTTCAACGAAGGTATCTGCCCGGGCGCGTACGGTGCCGCAGGAATGGCTGGACCAGAACCGGGAGGAAGCGCTGGAGCCTGATCTGCCGATCATTGATCCGCACCATCACCTCTGGGATTTCCCGATGTCCCGCTATCAGTTGGATGAGATGCTGGCAGATGCGGGGGATGGGCATAATGTTCGCAAGACCGTATTCATCGAATGCACATCCCAGTGGCGCGCGGATGGGCCAGAGGAAATGCGGCCCGTTGGTGAAACCGAATACGCCAATGGCATCGCCGCCATGAGTGCGAGCGGCGACTATGGCGATTGCCGGGTCGCCGCAGGCATTGTCGGCTATGCGGACTTACGCCTTGGTGGTGCGGTTGAGGATGTGCTGCAAGCCCATGTGAACGCAGGCGGTGGGCGGTTCCGGGGCACACGACATTCAATCTCGTTTGATCCCTCCCCTGCCATCCACAACAGCCATGTCGGCGCACCGCCGGATATGTATCACGACCCAGCTTTCCAAGAAGGTTTCCGCACGCTTGGCCGCATGGGCCTTTCGTTCGAAGCATGGCTCTACCACCCGCAATTGGATGATCTGGCGTTTCTGGTCGATGCCTTCCCAGACAACGCCATCGTCTTGAACCATGTGGGCGGCCCCCTCGGTGTTGGCCCCTACGAAGGCCGCCAGAAGGACTTATTCCCGGCCTGGAAAGCCGGTATCGAGAAAGTGGCTGCGGCAGGCGACAATGTTTGCGTGAAGCTTGGCGGACTTGGCATGCCGGTCAATGGTTTTGGCTTCCAGGACCGCCCAGTGCCGCCGTCATCCCAGGAACTGGCAGATACGTGGCGTCCCTATGTCAAAACTTGCATTGAGGCCTTTGGCCCGAACCGCTGCATGTTCGAGAGCAACTTCCCGGTCGATAAAGTCAGCGGCAGCTACCGCACGTACTGGAACGCATTCAAACGACTCGCGGCTGGTGCCAGCGACACCGAAAAAGCTGCGATGTTCCATGACGTCGCGGCAAGGTTCTACAAGATTTAGAAATTGGTCCGGGCGGCCGGACTTGAACCGGCACTCGCTTACGCGAAACAGATTTTAAGTCTGTCGTGTCTACCGATTCCACCACGCCCGGGTTCAGCTCGCCCGCGTCGTCAAAGGCGTGGGCGCGAGCGACCTTAGTGCAGGATCTGGCTTAAGAAAAGCTGTGTTCGCTCGTTGCGTGGATTGGAGAAGAATTCCTCCGGCGCGTTCTCTTCAACGATCTCTCCACCATCCATGAAAACCACGCGGTTAGCGACCTGACGGGCAAAGCCCATTTCATGGGTGACGCAGATCATCGTCATGCCGCTTCCGGCTAGATCGACCATAACATCCAGCACTTCCTTGATCATTTCAGGATCAAGCGCGGAGGTTGGCTCATCAAACAACATGATGCGCGGGTTCATGCAAAGCGCGCGCGCGATGGCGACGCGTTGCTGTTGTCCACCGGAAAGCTGGCCTGGAAACTTCGCCGCTTGCTCTGGAATTTTCACGCGCTCCAGATATTGCATGGCAATTTCTTCGGCTTCGGCCTTCGGCTGCTTGCGCACCCAAAGCGGTGCCAGCGTGCAGTTTTCAAGCACGCTCAAATGTGGAAACAGGTTGAAGCTTTGGAACACCATGCCGACTTCAGAACGCACGCTATCAATGTTCTTAAGGTCACTGGTAAGTTCAACGCCATCAACAATAATATTGCCCTCCTGGTGCTCTTCCAAGCGGTTGATGCATCGCACCAGCGTTGATTTACCTGAGCCAGACGGCCCGCACACAACGATGCGTTCGCCGCGCTCAACGGCCATGTTGATATCTTTCAGAACGTGAAAATCACCGAACCACTTGTTCACGTTCCGCATTTCAATCGCTGTATCTTCAGCCACGCGCCAATTCTCCTGTTCCTTCCTGGCTCTCTCTACCGGAAAACCGTGAGCGGTATGCTTCATACGACGCTAGAAGGGCCAAAAACACAAGTCTTTATGCGGCTTCAACGTTGGATTTCGCCAGACCGGGCCAACATATGACGATTGCGGTCGGATCATCCGCGGGCTCAGCTTCACCGGCGAACGCTAGCACTGGCTTCACCAACGCATCCAACACTGCCGACGCGTCGCTCATACCGGCAACACCATCCAGCGCTTCATCCGTTCGCTCAATCCCAAAGAGCTCACCTGATATATTCTGCGCTTCAGTAACGCCGTCGGTTACTACCACTAAGACATCGCCGCGCTGCATCTGTGCCTGATCGCTAGGTAACGGGAATTCGTCCAACAGGCAAAGCGGCGGCCCGCCCTCCCCTTCAGGACGTTCCTGCGAGCCATCGGAATGGATCAGCCAAGGCTGCTCGTGACCAGCAGAACAGAATTCAAGCGCGCCCGTTTCCACATCCAGAATGCCGGCAAAGGCCGTGATGAACATGGTGCCTGGATTATCGCGGGCGATTTCGCTGTTCGCTTGCTGAAAAACCGCACCAATGGACCCCATGTCTCGGAGTGCGGAGGGTTTACAAAGCGCCTTAGAGATCGCCATGAACAGGCTGGCCTCTGGGCCCCTTTGTCCGACACAACGCCGGCGAGGAAGAACAGGCGTTTATCATCCAACAGGAAGAAGTCATATAGATCCCCGCCGACTGTCCCAGCGGGCTTACTGATGGCCGCGATGGAAAGGCGTTGCTCGTCTGGGAAGACGTCCGCCGCTTTAGGCAGAATACCCATCTGTATGCGTTTGGACGCCGCCATTTTACCATCGAGCCGCTGACTTGCAGCTGCCGCCAACCGCCGCTACCGCTCACTAAGCGTCATGGATGCAAGAAACGCCAGCACGCCCGCGACACCAATTGCCAAAGCGGGTGCTGCACCATCAAAAACCAGCTGGCCCCCAACATAAGCTGCTACGGCAGCCACAGGCGGTGAGAGTGCGAGGCCAACGCCGCCGAGAGCAGCCCATGCAAATTGCATCCTAGGCATGGCAAAGGCGGCAATGAGTGCCAATACCAATGTCACTGCGATTTCCACTTGCTACGAATTGTCTGGGCAGGACAACAGCGCGCCGTCAAAAATTGCCTCAAGCGTTTGACGATGCGCTTCTAAGCCTGGGATCAATGCGTCCAGTGCAAAACACGCTCATCCAAACCGCCAGCGGCTGCATAGCCGACGAGGACAAGTTTGCCTTCAAGGCGAGCCGACTCATCATCAGTATCCATCAAGACAATGGCGGGTATTTGCTCGCTCTTATACCGTTCGCCCTACCATGGCCGTTCGCCAAGGCCAAGGCTGCTGGAATAGTCAAATTCGCTTGGCCGCATTGTAAAAACCGCCATTGCGGACTGTGTTGTCCGCCAAGTAGTGTCGGCGTTTACGTATTTATGGATAGCGCCGAAACGCACATGCCATCCCCAAAAGCAGACTCTTCCCGCCCGGGTGACCGGCCCAGCCTGGCGATACTGCTGGTGCTGCTGGCGATGTTCCTTTTGGCGACGATGGACGCTATCGCCAAGCATCTGACAGAGAGCTTAGCGATCCCACAAATCCTAGGCGTGCGGTTTGCAATCTTCTTCTGTTTCGCACTTATGCTGGCCGCCCCGCGCGGTATTCGCGTAACGGTGCGATCCGAGCGGCCCCAGCTACAAATCTTACGCGGGCTCATCCTGATTACAGAGATGTCCTGCTTCATCTACGCCTTCAGCTTGATGCCCCTTTCGGACGTCCACGCCATCGCCGCCGTGTCGCCATTGATGGTGATGGCCATCGCCGCAATCTTCCTTGGTGAGCGCATTGGCCCCCGCCGCTGGATTGCGGTTGGCGTTGGCTTTGCCGGCGTGCTGATTATTATCCGGCCGGGCGGCAGCGTTTTTGACCCAATATCGTTTATCCCGCTTGGTGCCGCCTTCGGTTGGGCGGTATACCAAGCAATGCTGCGGATGGTGGCAGCGGGCGACTCACCACAAACGACGACGCTTTATACGGCAGGCGTCGGTATCATTGGCTTCAATCTGATTTCGCCGTTCGTATGGCGACCGCCCGATCTAGAGACATGGATCGGGCTTGTCACGATCGGCATATTGGGCTCAATCGGGCATTTTATATTGCCCGTCGCCTATCGATTGGCACCCGCATCCACCCTGCAACCCTACGCTTATATGATGCCGCTTTGGGCCGCCGTTATGGGCTGGCTGGTGTTCAATCACCTGCCAGACCGATGGACGATGATCGGCGGTGCTGTAATCATCGCCAGCGGCCTATATGCGCTCTACCGGGAACGCATTGCAGAGCGGCGGATCAAGCCTATTCCTCCAGCTGCGGCAAGCGATACCGATCCTCAGGCTTGAGCCAGCCCCTGAAATTCGGCTTGCGCTTTTCAGCGAATGCAGCGCGGGATTCAATGAGATCGCTGAGATCACCATGGGCATGCAGGCGGGTTGCCAAATCATCAAATGCGGGCGTGATGCAGGGGCGCATCTGGCGCATGATATGCAGCGTGTTGACCCGCGCTGCTGGCGGCAAGCTCATCAAGTGTTCAGCCATTTTCATGGCCTCATCCATCAGGTCCGCCGTTGGAACCACACGGTTCAGGAAGCCGATTTCATGGAAGCGCTTCGCCGTGAACCGATAACCCATCGCCATCTCAAGTGCCACGGGATAGGCCACATTTGCGATATGGCCATGATTATAACCGCCAAGTAGCCAACGCTTCGCTTCTGAAACCTCAAAAATGGCCGTATCTGCAGCGACGCGAAGGTCCGTGCCTTCGACCAGCATGAACCCGCCGCCCATGGCGAAACCGTTGATCGCGCCAATAATTGGCTTGCTGATTTTGCCGGCGCGGAACGGGTCTTCCATCGACAGCTTACGCCCGCCGGGCGTGTTGTCCTTCAGCGCCTCTTTCATATCTTCCCCCGCACAGAACCCGCGCCCGGAACCGGTGAAAATAGCGACCTCCAGATCTTTGCTGGCCTCAAATTCCGTCCAGGCTTCTGCCATGGCGCAGCGCATTTCATAGTTCAACGCATTCAGGCTTTCCGGCCTGTTCATCCGCATCACAAAGATTTGCCCGTGGGTTTCCGTCTCTAATACAGGCATCAGGCTTTTCCTTTCATGCTCACATGATCATTGATCGCATCGTGCCAGGCTTCTGGGTCGAAGCCATGGGAGCCTGCGACGGTCTTAAATTGCACCGTGCAGTCAGCATCCAAAAGATACAAGCGCTCTGGCAAGGCGTTATAAGCGGCGTCGATTGTGTCTTCCATGTCATCTACGACCATCGGCATATTGAGCGCTAGTTTCAGCATGCATACTTCAGCTAGGGCGTCACGCTCATCCTTGGTCGTCGGCGTATCGTAAATCACGTTATCTTCCAGATTGGCTTCGACCTGCCAGCCATCCGATGGATGCGCTTCTTGGATATAGACGCAGAGGAATTGGACTTTATCTTGGAATTTTGCTGCGATTTCGTTAAGGCGCACGGCCTGTTTACGAAATGGCGGTCAGGTATAGGAGCCAAAAACCAAGCCAACCGGTTTACCGCGCATCAAAGATAGAGTCAGCGTCTCGCCCGTTGGCTTGCCACTAGGGGTTAACCGTTCTGCCGAGAAATCAGGCGCGATGTCGCCAACCTCGGGCGCAGCTTCTTCTCGCACTAAGCGACCGGCGCGCATCGCGGTATATTGCTCCGGCGTCATCATCATTCTCGCCCAGCGAGCTTTTGGGATATCTCGCCAGTCTGCCGGATAGCTAATTTCAGCCATGCCCATGGTCCCTTCCCTGTTGTTCAACCTTCACCCTATCATGACCCCAGCACATCATTCGAGCCAGGAGCTAATTCCATGACAGCCTATGTGATCGCCCGCGTAAACGTGACCAACCCTGAAAAATATAAGGCCTACCAAGTACTGACTCCCGATGCGGTCGCCAAGAATGGCGGTAAATTTCTGGTGCGCGGTGGACCTATTGTAACAATGGAAGGAGACGATGAATCGCGCCGTGTCGTCGTACTAGAGTTTGATGACGTCGCCGCAGCAAAGGCTTTTTATGATTCGCCGGAATATCGCGAAGCCCGCGCGGCCCGCGAAAATGCGGCTGATTTCCAAATGATCATTGTAGAAGGCGTTTGATTCATGGGTGATCTCACCATTAAGGATGTCCGCGTCACGCTGCTGAGCGTGCCGTATGTCGAGCAACCCTCATTGCAGGCCGGGTACAGCCGGGACCGCGATATATTGCTGTGTGAGATTGAAACAGCGGCTGGACATGTCGGCCTTGGCTACCAGCTTTATCTCCGTGAAGGCATGCGGACGACAAAAGCGGCGATTGAAGAACAACTCGCGCCTCGCATTAATGGCCGCGATGCCACCGAAGTCGAAGGCATCTGGAAGGACCTATGGAGCTCCACCCTGGCAGACGGTCGCGGCGGTGCGCCCGTGCTTGGGCTTTCCGCCATTGATGTGGCGCTTTGGGATATCGTTGGCCAAGCAGCGAACATGCCGCTCCATCGGCTATGGGGGCATTCACAAAAAAAAGTGAAAGCTTACGGCTCCGGCGTATGGCGAGGCATGACGCGCGAAGGGATGATTGAGAAGGCTATGCGTTTCAAGAGCGAAGGTTTCTCCGCCATCAAGATGCAGATCGGCTTCGTCTGGGGCGACAAGGATGATGTCGAAAACGTCCGCCTCATCCGTGAAGCCGTGGGCGATGACGTAGACATCATGGTCGATGCAAACATGGCCTATACCGCCGACCATGCCATCCTTATGGGTAAGAAAATTCAGGAATACGGCATCTACTGGCTGGAAGAACCCGTCGTGCCAGATGACTACGAAGGCTATTTCCGCGTCGCCAATGCACTGGACACACGTGTTGTCGGCGGCGAGAGCCACTTCACGCGCTATGACCTGAAGCCATTTTTCCAGAACCCCGTCTGCCCGATCCTACAGCCGGACGTTATCCGGGGTGGATTGACGGACCTGCGGAAGACGGCGGTGATTGCAGAAACCTTCGGTCTGAAAATCGCGCCGCATCTCTATCCAGAACTCATGATTCACCTGATGGCGTCGATCACAAACGGCGAAATCATTGAAGATATGGGCCTGCTGGGCGATCTGTGGATCGACTGGGCGAAACCGGTAAACGGCATTATGACGGCACCAGAAACGCCAGGCCACGGCCTAAAGGTCAAGCCAGAAATCGTCAGAGACTGCCGGGTGGTCTAACGTCTACTTGACTGGCTTTGGCACGTAGAACTGGCGTCCATACCAGCGCCAGCGGCCACCACCGGCGGATAAGGTGCAGTTGACGCGGTGCCTGCCTGGTTTAAAGCGACGGGGCAAGCGCGCCTCAACCCGGCGCGCGCCAAGCTTCTGCAGCTTCAGCTTGCCAAGGCCACTAGCATAGCAAGCCAAGCCATTCAAATTCCCAGCTGATTCCCCTGCTGTGAAGCCAAACGCTGGAGGGTTGGTGGATTTGTCCAGCGTTATATTACTGGGCGTCACGTCCCGCGCATCCATTGGCAGTGCTGCAATCAATGTGCGGAACCGATCAGCCGCACCATATTTTTCGTTAAGCGAGAAACGCGGGAGGTAGAACATATCTTCGGATGCATGGGCGACGCCAGAATGCTGGCCAAATGCAGCCACATGTCCCGCGGCCTTAACCGCATCACGCACCGCCAGTGTCGTTTCACCGTAAGGATAGGAAAACAGCCCCGGGACGAAGCCCAACTCTTCCTTATAACGCTGATTGCTGAACGCGATTTCGCGCTTAGCGTCCGCCAATGGCAGATCCGCCAGATGCGCGTGGCTGATGGTATGCGCGCCGATATCAAACCCATCATCCAAGGCTTTGCGGATGTTATCCCAGCTCATATAACCCGGCAGGGCAGCATCCAAAGGCCCTGTCGAGACAAATAATGTGGCCGTAAAGCCTGCCGCTTTCAGAGCCGGCAATCCACGCTTCATGACAGAAGCATATGCGTCATCGATTGTGATGGCGACGGTCTTGTCTGGCAAAGGCTCGCCAGCTTTGATCGCCGCGACGATCTTCTTCAGTGGCCAGACTGTAAACTTGCCAAGCTTTAGATGCGAAATGTGCGCGTCCAGCTGCTTCATCGTCACGTTGGTAGATGGGTAACGGCTCTCGCCAAACCTGTGGTACATAACGATCACAGCATGATCCGCGGCCAACGCCTGCGGAGCTGCACTAACTGTCCAAGCAGCAAAAGCCGCAACAACAAGGAATAGATTTTTGTTCATGGTAATATGAAATGCGCATAAGTTCATGCTGATGACAAGGATTTAGACGCTTGCTGCTGACCCCAAGAACAATTGACGTCACGCTCGACCTAAGAGAAATGATCGCGGCCGACGCTGACGCAGTCGCGGCATTGTTTCTTTCAGCCCATGCTGACGGCGGAGCAGGCGGCTGGAAGACCCGGGATATCACTAGGGTCTTAAATGAAGGTGGCGCTGGCGTTATTGCGTTCGCACCGGGCGTTAGTGGGCCTGCAGGTGCCGTCCTCGCCATGCGCGCTGGTGCCGACATGGATATCGTCAATATTGCAGTTAGGAATGCATTCCGACGACGCAGCCTTGGTAGGCATTTGTTGAAAGAGCTCGCCACCCAAGCTGAGAGCGACAACTATAAGCGCATTCTGCTCGAGGTCGCAGACGACAACACCATTGCAAAAGCTTTTTATGAAGCAACGGCTTTCACCATAGTAGGGACGCGACCTGCCTACTATCCGCGAGACGGTTATCGCGTGGATGCCAAAATCATGGCGAAAGCACTTAATGCTCTACTCTAGACCTTTTCTATAAAAATGCTCACGAGATCGTGCTCATTAAGTATAGGTTCTGCGACCAGATGACCCAATTCCTTTGCTGATCGAGGCACGTTTTTCAAAGGCTCTTTACCCTTCAGGCGCACATGCAGCGTGTCACCTGATTGCATCTTATCCAGCATTAATCGTGTCTTAACAAAAGTCATCGGGCAGCGATCTGCCGTTATATCGAGCAAGTAGTCCGCCGTTTTGTTTTCATCCTCAGTCATAAATCACCCTCTTTGTTGCTAAAATACATGTTGCGCGAATGCTTTGCCAAGTCTATTGTAATGGAAATTCAGGTATCCGACATATCAATTCTGGAGAAAGTTCGGCATGACCGACGCAGACACCAAAATGTCCCGCGAATTACTAGAGCATACGACTGAGATTGTCTCATCTCATGTCGCCAATAACCCAGTGCCAGTAAGTGATCTTCCAGAATTAATTCGTCAAGTCTATACAACATTGGCATCTTTAGACGCTGATAGCGCACCTCAAGCAGAAAAACCGCAACCTGCTGTTCCGATCAAAAAGTCTATTACCCCAGATTATTTGATTTGCTTGGAAGATGGAAAAAAGCTGAAGATGCTGAAGCGTCACTTAAAGACAGCTTACGAAATGTCTCCGGAAGATTATCGCGAAAAGTGGTCTCTTCCCCACGATTACCCAATGGTCGCCCCGAACTATGCTGCACAGCGTAGCACACTCGCGAAGAAAATTGGCCTCGGGACCCGCGCACGCCGCCGCTGATATAGCGGAAAGCCAGGCCGGATACGTTCCGGCCCGCAGCGACATCAAAACCCCGCCTTTGTGCGGGTTTTTTTGTGCCCTCATCCTCCAGATATCCCCAAGTAGGGCCACTAAAACTCTTAGGTCGAGCCGAAGTCACCCCCACACCCACGTCCAATGCGTCGCATCCAGCCCTATCGTGCGAGGAACTGACACGTGGTAAGCTCTGATCATCAAAATGCAATTCGTCCGGCGATAAGGCCGACCAAAGCCTGGCCGTCCGATGATGCGACAGAGGTAGAACAGCCCATGCGGATTGCGCTGAAGCGCGCCTTAGCAAAGAGACGGCCCTGGAAACGGGTGCGCCCGCCACGCAGGCTTCTTGGCGCTCGCAAGCCGTTTCCGTTTGTGCGCGCACTACGACGTGGGCCGGCTCCCGCCCGCCTTGGCGAATTGCACTTGGTCGCCCGAACACTTGAAGTGCGCCTTGCCAAAACTGATACTGAAATCAGGGCGGCACAGCGCCTGCGCTATGAGGTTTTCTACGAAGAACTCTCCGCCAAGCCTTCCCCGGAGGTTGAGGCTGCCCGGCTGGACTTTGACCGCTATGATCAATTTTGTGATCATCTGATCGTGCTAGACCATGGTGGCCCCGTTACGAACCGTGTTGTTGGGGTGTATCGCCTGTTGCGCCGCGATGTAGCCGCAAAAGCTGGCCAATTCTACACCCAGGACGAGTTCCGTATCCGCAAGCTGCTGCGCGGTGGGCGCCAGGTGCTTGAACTTGGCCGATCCTGCGTCCATCCAGATTTTCGCAGCGCAGGCGTGATGAACCTAATGTGGCGAGCGTTAGCGCATTATATTGCCATGCATGACGTCAAGATCATGTTTGGCTGCGCGTCATTCCTTGGCGCAGACCCAAAAAAGCATGCGATGGCGCTGAGCTACCTGCATAAAGTGCACCTGGCCCCGCCCCAATTACGCCCCAAAGCGATCCGTAAGCGCTATGTCCGCATGGACCTATTGCCCGATGGCGAAATTGACGAAAAGGAAGCGCAGAACGCCTTGCCGCCGCTGCTCCGGGGATATCTTCGCCTCGGTGCCACGATCGGCGATGGTGCCGTGATTGATGAACAGTTTGACACTGTCGATGTCTGCGTCGTCGTCCGCACGGACCAATTAGCTGCTGATTACGCGAAGCGTTACCAAAGTGTGAGAGAGCGCACAGGTGCCGGTGATGCGGCTGGAGCCGACCTCGGCGCATGATGCCAGTTCTTCGCATGATGGCCCTGATCGGCTGGATATTGCTATTGGCACCCGTTCAAGCCGGAGCCTTGCTGCTGAATCTTAAGGCTGCCAACCGCATACCGCGCCGCTTCCATTGCGGCGTCACGCGTATCTTCGGCATTCAGATTGAAACAACAGGCCATATGAGCGAAGTTTACCCAACGCTCTTTGTATCTAACCACATATCATACCTAGATATTTTTGTGTTTGGTGCCGTGATTGAAGGCTCATTCGTTGCGAAGTCTGATATTGCGAACTGGCCCATCGCAGGCTGGCTGGCAAAGATGCAGCGGACGATATTCGTAGAACGCGAGCAGCGCATAAAAATCGGTGCCCAGCGCACGCGCGTGCAGGAACGCTTTGAAATTGGTGGCAATGTCATTCTGTTTCCGGAAGGCACCAGCTATGACGGTGCCAGGGTTTTGAACTTCAAAAGCGCACTCTTTTCGGTCGCTCAAAATCAAGTAAACGGCCGTGCCATTACCGTTCAACCGGTTTCGATTGCCTACACGGAAATGGATGGCCTGCCGCTAACCCGCGCACAACGCCCGCTGGTCGCATGGTATGGAGACATGGCGCTGCTCCCGCATATTTGGTCTTTCCTGAAAGCGCAGCGCACGAAGGTTGAAATCCAGTTCCATGAGCCTGTCAGTATCGATGATTATGCAAATCGCCGGGCAATGGCCAGCGCTTGCCAGGATATAGTTTCCGCCGGTGTCACTGCTATGGTGACGGGGCGGGCCGTTCCCGAACCCGCACTTCCATCGTCAGACGCACAAATAGCGCTGCCAGCAGCTCAAAATGAGGCCGCTGGAACTTGACAGGACGCTGGCGAATTCTACTGTCCGCCTGAACTTTTAGAGGTAACAGATCCCTTGGCGCGCAAGCTCTTTATCAAGACCTACGGATGCCAGATGAACGTGTACGATTCCGCCCGCATGGCAGACGTGCTCGCCCCCATCGGCTTTGAACGCACAGAAACAGCAGAAGACGCTGATCTTGTCGTCCTCAATACATGCCATATCCGCGCAAGGGCGGCCGAGAAGGTCTATTCCGAAATCGGACGCCTCCGCCTGATGCGTGAAGCCCGGCGGGAGTCCGGTGACGATGATATGCTTATCGCGGTCGCTGGATGCGTCGCCCAAGCAGAAGGTGATGAAGTTCGCCGTCGGGCTCCGTCTGTCGACATTGTTGTTGGCCCGCAAGCCTATCACCGCCTTGGCGCCATGGTCCGTCGTATCCTGGCAGACAGGGGGGAGCGTATCGTCGATACGGATTTCCCGGCTGAAACCAAATTTGACACCCTGCCAGAACAGTCTGCGCCCCAGGGGGCTTCGGCATTCCTGACGATCCAGGAAGGCTGCGATAAGTTCTGCACGTTCTGTGTCGTGCCTTATACGCGCGGTGCTGAATATTCTCGGGCTGTTAGCGATATCCGGAACGAAGCGATCAAACTCGTTGGCCAGGGCGCGCAAGAGATTACGCTGCTTGGCCAGAACGTTAACGCCTATCACGGTGTTGACGACCACGATGAAACTTGGACGTTGGCAGAGCTGATCCGGGAGCTTGCGAAGATTGATGGCCTGGAACGCATCCGCTTCACGACCTCCCATCCGCGCGACATGGATGATGACTTAATCGCCGCTCATGGCGACACGCCAAAGCTAATGCCTTACTTGCATCTCCCAGTGCAATCCGGGTCTGACCGCATTCTGAAGCGCATGAACCGTGGCCATGGGCGTGAGGCTTATTTCCGCATTGTTGAGCGCCTCCGTGCAGTTCGGCCTGATTTGGCACTATCGTCAGATTTTATCGTTGGGTTTCCGGGCGAGACAGACCAGGATTTTGAAGACACGCTTGACCTCATCAGGCGAGTCAATTTTGCCCAGGCCTATTCGTTCAAATACAGCGCACGCCCCGGCACCCCTGCTGCGGAACACCAAGACCAAGTGCCCGAAGTCGTTAAAAGTGAGCGTTTGCAACGGCTCCAAGCGCTTCTGAACGAACAGCAACTCGCCTTCAATGAAGCAATGGCGGACCGTGTTGTGCCGGTGCTATTTGACCGCCGCGGCAAGAAGCCTGGCCAACTTGTTGGCCGCTCACCCTGGCTGCAGGCAACTCATATTGATTTGGACCCCGTCCGCGCCGACGCGTTGTTTGGCGCGGTATCCGATGTCCGAGTCGCCCGCGGTGCCCCTAACGGATTGGTAGGCTCATTGGCTGACCCGAAACAGGAGAGTGCGGCTTGAACGCTGATGATCGCGATGACGCCCGCGCGGAAGTCTCCTTTCTGGATGAAGCACCGCTGCCTACACTTTTCGGTGCCTATGACCGTCACCTCGCCCGGCTAGAACGGGAACTTGGCGTCAATCTGGCGTCGCGCGGCGGGCAGGTCGCGATTACTGGACCCTCGGATGCGGTCGCGGCGGCAGAGACAGCTATCAATCAGCTTTACGCCGAAGCAAAGTCCGGCAGCGCACTGAATGATGACCGCATTGCAGCCGTCGCTCGCGCCTCCAGACTTGGCCCGAGTGACGCTGAAGGCCAACCAATCGATACCTATAAGCGCCCCATCCGACCTCGCGCAGGTGCCCAAACGCGCTATGTTGAAACGCTTCGAAAATCAAAATTGACTTTCTCAATCGGTCCAGCCGGCACGGGGAAAACCTTCCTCGCCGTCGCTGTCGCCGTGGAAATGATGAAGCGGCGACAGGTTGAGCGTATCATCCTATCCCGCCCAGCCGTCGAAGCCGGTGAACGCTTAGGCTTCTTGCCCGGCGACTTGAATGAGAAGGTCGACCCCTACCTCCGTCCACTCAAAGACGCACTCGGCGTAATGATGCCGGGAGACATGATGCAGCGAAAGCTGGCGAATGAGGAAATTGAAGCGGCACCCCTGGCATTTATGCGCGGGCGTACACTCTCCAACGCCTTTATTATCTTGGACGAAGCGCAGAACACGACGCCAATGCAAATGAAAATGGCGCTGACCCGTATTGGCGAGGGTAGCCATATGGTCGTGAACGGCGACCCCAGCCAGACGGACCTGCCACGTGGCCAGAAATCTGGCTTAAACGACGCACTTGAAGTGCTGAAAGATGTCCCTGACGTCGCTGTCACACGCTTTTATGCAGGGGATGTCGTTCGCGAAGAACTTGTCGCCAAAATCGTCGCAGCCTATAATGCACGGTCAAAGTCCTCTAGCCATGACTGACGAGGCGCCAACTGATGAGCCGGATTGTCCGCAGGACATTATCCTGGAAAATGACGCTTGGCGGATTGCACCCTTCCTCCAAGACGAAGCAAAAACTGCAGTTAACGAAGCATTGAAGGCTGCACTGGCAGAGGCCAAACTTCCGCAAAATACAGCACTCACCGTCCTATTGGCCGACGATGCGGCCTTGCAGCGCCTGAATGCAGATCATCGTGAGCAGGACAAGCCCACAAATGTGCTATCATTTCCAGCTGTAGGCCCAGGCGAGACGCCCATTGACGGGCATTATGGCGATATCGCAATCGCCCTAGAAACCGTTTTATCGGAAGCCCGTGAAGCTCAAGTATCACCTGCCAACCACCTGGCCCATATGGTGGTTCACGGCGTGTTACACTTGGCGGGATATGATCATAACCAAGATGATGAAGCAGAAATTATGGAGGCGATGGAAGTGCGGGCGCTAGAGCGGATCGGAATTCCAGATCCTTATGCGGACAGTGAGTTGGCGTTTTGAGTAACGATACAGATAACGGCACCAGTCGCCCTAGCTTGTGGAACCGCCTCATTCGGCGAAGCGGCGAGACAGACCTCCGAACTACCCTCGCCGAGCTTGTTGAGCGTGAAAATACGGACACACCGACAATTTCTGACGCCGAACGTCAAATCATCGAAAATGCGATCAGCCTGAACGAATTGACAGTCGCTGATGTCATGGCGCCCCGTGCTGACATTGACGGCGTCGACGTGGCAGATGGTGTTAAAGGTGCCGTTCATAAGGCCAGCCAAACCTACCATTCCCGCCTGCCAGTCTTCCGCGGCGGGCTGGACGACACCCTCGGCATGATCCACGTAAAGGATCTGATGGTAGCGATGACAGGCGATCCACCTGTTACAGAACTTGAGCCGCTGCTGCGCGATGTTCTCTTTGTCGTGCCATCTATGCGGGTGATTGATTTGCTGCTGCAAATGCAGGTCAGCCGCACCCACATGGCCATCGTCATAGATGAATATGGCGGCGTTGACGGCCTTGTTACGGTGGAAGACGTTGTCGAGGAAATTATCGGCGAGATGCGGGACGAGCATGATGCCGAGGCCACGCTGGAAATGGTCGACGAACCCGGCGGCACCATCATCGCAGACGCCCGCGCCAGCTTGGAAGATTTTGAGGAGCGTGTAGGCTTCATCTTGACCGAAGATGAGCGCGAAGAAATCGATACCGTTGGCGGCCTTGCGGTTACACTTATTGGCCGCGTGCCAACCCGTGGCGAAATTATTGGCCATCCTTCTGGCGTAGAGTTTGAAGTTCTTGAAGGCGACCCTCGGCGCGTGCGCAGCCTCCGCATCCGAAATTTGCCTGAAAATTACGGAGATGACTCTGAAGAATCCGCCGAGTATATCGATGAAGCAAACAAGGCCTAGCAGATGCAGGCGATACTAAAGGCACCGGCATGGCTGCGAGACAGCCTGCTTGCCCTGATCGCTGGCCAAGCGGTTGCCTACTCATTTCCGCCATCACCGAACCCATACGGGATACTTCTGGGCCTTGCAGCAGTTACGTTCTATTTGGATGCGCGCTCTCCTGCGCGGGTATTTGGGATAGGCTGGCTGTTTGGCATTTCCTGGCACTTCGGCGCACTTAATTGGATTTCTCAAGCGTTTCTGGTGCCGATGCCGGGCATGGGTGCCTTTTCCTTATTGCCTGTCCTGGTGCTTGCCGGCGCGTTCGCTCTCTACATTGCACTGGCATTTTATCTGTGGCGGCGCTTTTGGCCGGGCGCAGATAAGCCTTCCGTTGCAGTACGGCTTGGGCTGGCAGGCGTTCTCAGCATCTCAGAATATGCGTATGGCCACCTATTCACAGGCTTTGCCTGGGACCTAACGGCGCTGGCCTTCGTTGAAACCAGTCTGATCAATGTGGGGTCTGTTTTCGGAGTGTATGGCGTTGGTTTATTGGCGCTAGCTAGCGCTCTCGCCGCTTCAGGAGCCGTCCGCCGATGGACCATTCAGAAGCGCCTACCAAAGTGCGATGCAGCACTTGTCGCTGGCTCTGTCGCCTTCTTAGCCACTGGATTCCTCTATACGCAGTCGCCGTCAGAACCCGCAGCACCGGAAGCTGATGCCCTCATTGTTCGCATTGTTCAAGGGAACACACCGCAGCGCATAAAGTGGAAGCCAGAAAACCGCAGGATCATCTTCAATCGGCATGTTGCATTGTCCAGCAAAGAGAGTGCGCCAAAGCCAGACCTAATCGTTTGGCCAGAAACCGCGACACCGTTCAATGTCGCCGAAAGCGAAAAAGCGCTTGAGATCATCGGTGGATTGCTAGCCGAGAATGGTTTCGCAGTCATCGGAACGCCCATCCGCACACTATCAGCGGATCGCGAATACGATTATGCGAATGGCCTGCTCGCTATTGATAGCACAGGCAAGATCGCTGCCCGGTATGATAAACACCATCTGGTGCCATTCGGTGAATTCATGCCGCTGGAGGCCTATCTGCCATTTGGTCGGCTTGTGCCAGGGCGAGGCTCGTTCACAGCCGGCCCAGGACCACTAACGATGAAACTTGGAAGCCTACCGAGTTTCAGCCCGCTGATTTGTTATGAGGTGATTTTCCCAGGCGCGGTCACTGGAGCAAGCCGCCCGGCCTTCCTTCTGAACATCACCAATGACGCATGGTATGGACAGAGCGCCGGTCCACATCAGCATCTGGCAATAACCCAGATGCGTGCAATTGAAGAAGGATTGCCGCTCGTTCGCGTTGCAAATACTGGAATTAGCGCTGTATATGATGCCTACGGCGTTGAGATCGCGCGCATTCCGCTGGAGCGAGCAGCCGCAATAGATGTCCGCCTGCCAGCGCCCAATCCGCCGACCCTCTACGCCCTGTTTGGCGATGTGCTATACGGCCTGCTATTGGTTTTTGCATTGGCGTTAGGCCTTCTTTTCCGCCAGGAGGAATTGACCGAATGACGATAGATCTAATCCGCCTCCGTGCGGAAACGCCCGGCGCTCAAAACGTCTTGCATTTCAACAACGCGGGGTCGGCCCTGCCGCCAAGCGTTGTTGTGGACGCGCAGATCAACCACCTGCAACTCGAAGCCGCTATTGGCGGATATGAGGCGGCAAACCGGGAAAGCGCACGCGTCGCGGCGGTGTATGATTCAGTAGCGCGGCTGATTAACGCCAAGCCGCAGGAAATTGCTGTAGTTGAGAACGCAACAGTCGCCTGGGATATGGCATTCTATACAATTAAATTCATACCCGGTGACCGTATCCTGACGGCAGAGGCTGAATACGCAGCCAATTATGTAGCCTATCTACAGGTCGCAAAACGCACCGGTGCTGTTGTTGAGGTCATTCCATCTGCCCCAACCGGCGAAACGTCGCCTGATGCGTTGGCGGCAATGATGGACGATCGGGTAAAGCTCGTTTCGATCACCCATGTGCCGACCAATGGCGGACTTGTGAACCCTGCTGCGATGATCGGCCAGATCGCCAAACGTCATGGCGCGCTTTACTTGCTCGACGCCTGTCAATCTGTCGGCCAAATGCCCGTTGATGTGGCAAAAATCCAGTGCGATATGCTCTCCGCGACAGGGCGGAAATATCTGCGGGGACCGCGTGGCGTTGGCTTCCTGTACGTCCGCGAAAGCCTGATACCCACAATGGAACCGCCGGTCATCGACCATTTCGCTGCCAATTGGACGGGCCCCGACAGCTATGAGCTTCGTAGTGATGCCCGGCGGTTTGAAAACTGGGAAAACAACTATGCTGCTAAGCTCGGTCTTGGTGCCGCGGTGGATTACGCCATGGATATTGGCATGGATGCGATTTGGGCGCGGATACGCCTGCTAGCAGAGGATCTTCGCCGTCGCCTGCGTGAAACACATGGCATTACCGTCCATGATATTGGCCAGGAACAAGGCGGCATTGTTACCTTCTCTAGCGACTATGAAGAAAGTGCGGAAATCAAACAGCGTCTTGCTGATCAGAAGATCAATATCAGTATCTCTGGGCCAAGCAGTACGCTTCTAGATTCAATGCGCCGAAACCTGCCGCCAATCTGCCGCGCATCCGTGCATTACTACAATGACGGGGCTGAGATTGACCGGCTAATAACGGCGCTAAGAGGCATGGCTGGACGCCTGCAATCGCCTGCTGCCTGAAGAATGCGCCCTGGCGCTAGCGCCATCCGGGCTCATCATCAATAGGATCAAATCTAAGGGTCGACTTGCGCACCAGTCAGTGGCAGTAGGCCCTTTGAGAATCCAGGTGGGCGGTGGCGGTCAATCCAACCGGCGTGAATGTCGGCGAAACCATCCATAATCGGTGGATAGGCATTGCGCTCAAGATCTGCCGCAATGCGGTCTTGATGGGCAGCCGTTATGGCCAGCATGGCTAAGTTATAACCCGCAATCCGGTCAATCGTGGCACCTTGGGTTTGCCCATCCACATAGACCAAGGAATTGCAGAGGAGCACGGCGTCATAGACCTTATCTGCCTGGAAATCGGCGAATGACTGCGCAGGCAGAAAAGTCACCCGCGCCTGAACTTCTGATGTGATGACGACGGCCTTATCGTCCACTTGTTTGAAATAGCCTTATTCCTCAGCAAGAGCGCCCTGCAGCACGGCTGGGATATGCACACCTTACCGCATAGTTCACGATGTCCTGGGAAAGGTCTGTCGCTTCAAACTGGAAATGCAGCTCGGGGCGCTCGATCATCATCCGTATTGCAAGCGAATACGCTTCGGCTCCAATGGAGCAGGCGTGCGCCACGATCCGTTTCGGAACGTCAGCAGATGGGCGAATTTGGCAGCAAAATGCGCCAAGAAAAGCCCGGTTCCGAAAGAACGCGGTGGTTTCAATCAACGGCCCATCGGTGGGACGTAGACGCACAGTCGCTGCAGCGGGGGAATGCTCATTCATAGTCTCAATACTAAAAGGCTGTGGTTTACGCGCCGTTACTGCGCACCGACTGAGCCGCCGCTAAACGTCCAGATTTGCAACCTTCAGCGCATTGTCTTGGATGAAGTTCCGGCGTGGCTCCACCTCTTCGCCCATAAGCGTAGAGAACACATGGCCTGCTTCTTCTGCATGGGCGACCTTTACCTGCAAAAGCGTGCGCGCTTCTGGATCAAGCGTGGTTTCCCAAAGCTGTTCCGGATTCATTTCACCAAGGCCTTTGTAACGCTGGATCGACAGCCCGCGACGACCTTCTTCCTGCATTGCGCGGGCAAGTGCGCCCGGACCATGAATCGGCGTTTCCCGGTCTTTCGCAACCAGCATGGCTGGGTCTTTGAACAGCCGCTCCAAGCGTTCTGCCACTTCATTCAGCCGCGCTGCTTCCCGGCCCCGTAACAGACGGGCGGAAATGTCATGCGCGGCGCGGTAGCCGTTTGACAGCCGGATGATCCGCATGCCTGCATCACCATTGGCGTCCGTATAGGCCTCGCCTTCCCATTTCTCCTCACCGTTTGAGAAGACGGCGAGGCGAGCAGCAATAGCGGCGGCCGTCGTGGTGGCAATCCGCATGGTGCTGACAGAATCAGCGTTAAACGCGCCAATCACGGCAGCCTGCTCGACCACATCAGGATTGCCGATCGTCTCTGACAGATTAGCAACAGCCAAAGCAGTATCCCGGCTAAAGGTTGCAAGTTCTCGCAAATCTTGGCCGGCCCGTTGCTCACCATTTGCCGTGTTCAGCACCGATGCATCCACGCCAAGATCAATCAAATGGTCTTCCAATGCGCGTTCATCCTTCAGATAGACTGAGCGCTGCCCACGCTTCACTTGGAACAATGGCGGCTGCGCGATGTAGATCCAACCGCGCTCAATCAATTCGGGCATCTGGCGGTAGAAGAAAGTCAACAGAAGCGCGCGAATGTGGCTACCGTCAACGTCAGCATCCGTCATGATGACGATCTTGTGGTAGCGGGCTTTCTCAGCATTGAACTGATCTGCGCCAATGCCTGCGCCAATCGCCGTGATCAACGTGCCGATTTCTGCAGAATTCAGCATGCGATCAACGCCAACGCGCTCCACGTTCAGAATTTTACCGCGAATTGGCAGAATCGCCTGATTGCTGCGGTCCCGCGCCTGTTTGGCAGACCCGCCAGCACTATCACCCTCGACGATGAAGATTTCGGCGCGTTCAGGGTCTTTGGTTTGACAATCCGCCAGCTTACCCGGCAGAGACGCAATGCTAAGGCCCGTTTTGCCTCGCGTGAAATCCCTTGCTTTCTTCGCAGCATCCCGCGCTTTGGCCGCTTGGCAAGCCTTCAACGCGATAATTTTGGCTTCTTTGGGATTCTCTTCCAGCCATTGGCCGAGCGCATCATTAATTGCGCTTTCAACGACCGGGCGTACTTCCGATGAGACCAGTTTATCTTTCGTCTGGGACGAGAATTTGGGGTCCGGCACTTTAACCGACAATACGCAGGTGATACCTTCGCGCGCATCATCGCCGATCAACGTGGCTTTTTCCCGCTTAGCGATGCCACTTGAGTCCGCATACGAATTGATCTGCCTTGTCAGCCCGCCCCGGAAACCGGCCAGATGCGTGCCGCCATCCCGCTGCGGAATATTGTTCGTGAAGCACAGCATGGTTTCATGAAATTGGTCATTCCACTGCAAGGAGGCCTCGACCGTAACTCCATCTTTCTCCCGCGTGATCCAAATGGGCTTTTCGATCAGGGCTGTGCGATTACGGTCCAGGTATTCGACATAAGCTGCCAATCCGCCTTCATAATAAAGTTCAACATCCTTGTCTTCGGCTTCGCGCGCATCTGTGAGCAAAAGGCGGACGCCGGAATTCAAAAAGGCCAGCTCGCGCAAACGCCGCTCGAGCGTATTGAAATCAAACTCCACCATGGTGAAGACTTCGGTCGACGGCAGGAATGTAACTTCCGTGCCCTTCTTACCAGCGGCCTCGCCGGTCACGGCCAGCGGCGCTTCAGCATCGCCATTGCGGAAACGCATGGCGTATTCTTTATTATCCCGCCAAACCTTGAGATCGAGCCATTCGGACAGGCCATTCACGACCGAGATGCCAACGCCGTGAAGCCCGCCAGACACCTTGTAGGAATTCTGGTTGAACTTCCCGCCGGCATGCAGCTGTGTCATGATGACTTCGGCAGCAGAAACACCTTCCTCAGCATGGATATCCACCGGGATACCACGCCCATTGTCCCGAACGGTGACGGACCCGTCGCTATTTAGGATCACGTTGACCAGATCGCAATGCCCCGCCAGCGCCTCATCAATGGCGTTATCAACAACCTCATACACCATGTGATGCAGTCCGGTGCCGTCATCGGTATCACCGATATACATGCCCGGACGCTTTCGCACAGCTTCAAGGCCACGCAGCACTTGAATGCTATCGGCGCCATATTCTGGTTCGTTTTCAGACGTATCTGCCATGGCTTGGGTCGTCCTTGGTTATCGTATTTCATCGGGCGCAGTGGCCGGGCTCATTCGTGAATGTGTGCTGGGCGAGTGCCCTTTGTAATATGTGTCATTATTCAGGCCTGTCGCTCACCGTCGCTGCCTCAACATGACGCCAATCTGCACGGCCTTTAAGCGGTCGCAATTGATCTTCATCCGCCCCGGTGACCCAGATTTGGCCACCCAACGCCAGCGCTTCAACGAACAGCGCTTCGCGGCGGGCCGGGTCAAAATGGGCTGCGACTTCATCGAGCAATAATACTGGTGCAGCACCCTTCGCGGTAGCCAACATCCTTGCGGACGCAAGGGTTAGTGAAACCAGCAACGCCTTTTGCTCCCCAGTGGAGCCGTCAGCAGCCTTCAAGCCGCGTGCCCGGTCCGCTACGACCATGTCGCTACGGTGTGGACCGGTTGCGGTCGTCCCGAGCTGTGCATCGCGACCTCTATCCGCCGCCAGTTTTTCCCGAAGACTATCTTCAGCGGCGAGTGCGGGGCCTGTTTCCAGCAATAGCTCTGCCGTTCCGTCCACAATCACCGATGCACGCGGGAACGCTCCCACGCCTTCCGCGGCAGCGGTGTCTAAAAACAGCGCTGTTTCGTTCCGGGCGGCAGCGATGGCGACAGCGCGCGCTGCCATTTCTGCTTCCAATGCGTCAAGCCAAGTCGGGTCTGCGCGGCCTTCTTTCAGCAGTGAGAGACGTTGCCGCATCGCGTTCCGATAATTAGCAACACGCCCGATATGCGCAGTGTCATATGAGGCAGCCAAGCGGTCCAGATAGCGGCGGCGCTCTTCCGCGCCATCAATGAACAGGCGGTCCATCTGCGGCGTTAGCCAGAGCGCTGAAAATCGTTCGGCAAGTGCGGCCTGCCCTCGAGCGGGCGCGCCGTCAACCTGCACCTTGCGGCGTTCGCCATGGGTTTTAGGGTCAAATCCTACACCAAGAGTGCTCTCACCACCGGGGCCGTTTACAACCGCAGCAGCACCCCAGCGACGTGGCTGGGCGTCAATGGATTTGCGGCCAATTTCTGCGGTTTTAGCATTTCGAAGGCCGCGACCAGGCGTCAGGAGGGAAATCGCTTCCAGCACATTGGTCTTGCCAGCACCGTTAGGGCCAGTCAGCGCAATCGCCTGCGCATCAGTCTCCAACCGCAAAGCTTCGTAGCACCGGAAATTCGTGAGAGTAAGCCGAGACAAGCAGACACCGGAGGACGGCGTCACGGCAGCCGTCGCCTTTGGAAATGCATGGATGACAGGGTTGGCCTGCAAAAGCTGACCTTGCTCTATACCCGCATCGGCATCAGCACATAGAGCGCGCTGGCGTCGGCCTTATCACGAAGAATTGTTGGGGACGCAGGGTCGGAGAACGAAAGCTCCGCCACATCACCTTCAATCTGATTAGCAATATCCAGGAGATAGCGGGAGTTGAAGCCTATTTCGAGCTCGGCGTCGTCATAATCTGCTTCAATCTCTTCGCTCGCAGCGCCCGATTCAGCGTTTGATGCCGAAACCACCAATGCGCCTGGCTGCATCGCTAGCTTCACGCCGCGCGATTTCTCTGTGGAGATGGTGGAGACTCGGTCAACCGCATCTTTGAAGGCCTGACGATCCAATTGCATGAACTTGTCGTTGCCTGCAGGAATAACGCGCTCGTAGTCCGGGAAAGCACCATCGATCAGCTTGGAGCCCAGCACAATGTCGTCCAGAACAAAACGAATCTTGGTTTCCGACAGGCTAATCTCAACATCATCGTCACCAGCCTCATCTAGAAGCTTGCGCAGCTCACCGACCGTCTTCCGGGGTACGATAACGCCCGGCATGTCTGCAGCGCCATCGGGTAACGGTGCCTCGGCACGCGCCAGTCGATGTCCATCTGTCGCCACAGCACGGAGGACCTGGACGCCCTCGTGCTCGGCTTTATGGATAAAGATACCGTTCAGGTAATAGCGCGTTTCCTCGGTCGAGATTGCAAATCGCGTCCGGTCGATAAGGGCGCGTAGGTCTCTAGCGGCCATACGGAAATTCACCGGCAAGTCACCATCAGCAAGGGAGGGGAAATCCTCGGTTGGCAGCACCGATAGCTGAAAGTTTGAGCGACCGGCGCGAACGGTCAACCGTTCGGCCATCGTATCCAAGGCGAGCTCGACCTGGGCACCATCCGGTAGCTTACGAACAATGTCATAGAGCGTATGTGCTGGCGCTGTGGCGGATCCGTCTTCGGATGCCGGGTCTGCCATTGCGCTTTCGGTCAGACCAATTTCCATATCTGTCGCAGCGACAGAGACTTTGCTATTCGCCACTTCAAGCTTCAGATTGCTCAAAATCGGAATGGTGTTGCGGCGCTCTACAACGCTTTGGGCATGTGCCAACGTCTTTAGCAGCGCGCCACGATCAATCATCAACTTCATCGCAAACTAGCCCTTTTGTTCAAGGCACCGACTTGAGAGACCACCTCCCAAATCCGGCTCATAGCTGCCGCAGTAATTGCGGCCCAAATACTTGTGCGCTTTTTGGCGGCGAAAATCTGCATTGGCACCTGACTAAGCGCTAGGATTTGTAGCGCTGAACGCTGGAAACCCCACATATTCCTCGTTGCCGCGCGAAAGCTAAGTAGCAGAGGATACTCCGGCAGCCGCTAGGGCGCCAGCGATTCGGGGCAATTTTCAGGCTTTTTTCAAGCAAACGCTGCCACCTATCCCCAACGGATACTTAGCGGCTTTAATCTTGCGTAAAGGTCGCCCTCATTCCCGCTTTCGCAGAGATGGGAGTGCGACGCGTTTATTTGTTAGCAGTGCTCGGCACCCAAGGCCGGGACATGTAGTCCTTACCCTCAAAGCCATCAATATCCTGCTTGTTCGCCATGGTCAGGCCAATGTCGTCAAGGCCATTGAGCAAGCAGTGCTTTTTGAATGGGTCAACATCAAACTTAACGACCTCGCCGTTCGGCCGGGTAATAGTTTGATTTTCTAGGTCTACCGTCAGCCGCGCGTTCGCGCCAAGCTTCGCGTCGTTCATCAATTCATCAACGATGTTCTGCGGCAACTTAATTAACAACATGCCGTTCTTGGACGAATTGTTGAAGAAAATGTCCGCGAAATCGGTACCGATCAGGCACTTCACACCGAAATCTGACAGCGCCCAAGGGGCATGCTCACGGCTCGACCCGCAACCAAAATTGTCGCCTACGACCAGCACTTCAGAATTACGATAGGCAGGCTGGTTTAGTATGAAATCTTCCGTCTCCGACCCATCCGTATTGTAGCGCATATCGTTGAAAAGGTTTTTGCCGAGCCCCTTGCGCTGAATTGTTTTCAGAAACCGAGCAGGAATGACTTTATCCGTATCGATATTCTGGGCTGGCATCGGCGCCGCAACGCCGGTGAAGGTTTCGAATTTTTCCATGGGTCTAGGACTCCCGAACCTGAATTAGCAATTGCCGCGCGGAGCGTAGCGCAGAATGTCGGCCATTTCATCAATACCGACCTTTTCGGCCGAACTGGGCCAAGCAAGCCGTGCCGTATCGACGGCGCGCATGGCACCATCACGGCCACGCACCATGGCGCGAACGGCTGGCCGACGCGTGGGTGCCTGATCCAACTCGTCAAGATCAAACGCAACCGCAGCTGCTCCAAAACGGTTGTTCCTCATAAAAGGAACACCCTAACGTCAGCCAAGTGGCCTTTGATAGCAGCAGCAGCAGCCATCCCCGGAGAGACAAGATGGGTCCGTCCGCCTGGGCCCTGCCGGCCTTCAAAGTTACGATTAGATGTGGACGCAGAGCGTTCGCCCGGCACCAGTTTGTCAGCATTCATCGCGAGGCACATGGAGCACCCTGGCTCTCGCCACTCGAACCCAGCTTCTGTCAAAATCACGTCAAGGCCTTCGGCCTCCGCCGCTTCCTTGACAAGGCCAGAGCCCGGCACGACCAACGCGCGGATGCCGTCAGCAACCTTACGGCCCTTAGCGACTTCAGCCGCAGCCCGAATGTCTTCCAACCGGCCATTAGTGCAGGAACCGATGAAAACCGTATCGACTTTGATATCTTGAATGTCCATGCCGCCCTCGAGGCCCATATACTTAAGGCTGCGCGCCACACCATTCTGGCGGGCTTCGTCCTCGAAGTCGCCGGGGTTCGGCACAGTCGCGGTGATCGGCAATGCGTCCTGCGGGCTAGTGCCCCAAGTAACGTAAGGAACGATTTCCGCTGCGTCCATCGTCACTTCGGTGTCGTAGACAGCACCTTCGTCAGACGGCAGCGTCTTCCAATAAGCAACAGCCTGTTCCCATGTGCTGCCCTTTGGCGAGTGCGGGCGGCCCATCAGATATTCAAAGGTTTTCTCGTCTGGCGCGATCATGCCTGCACGCGCGCCTGCTTCAATCGACATATTGCAGACCGTCATCCGGCCTTCCATTGAGAGGTTCTTGATCGCGTCGCCAGCAAATTCAATCACGTGACCGGTGCCGCCAGCGGTGCCAATCTTACCGATGATCGCGAGAACCAAATCTTTCGCCGTTGTGCCTTTAGGCGGCACACCGTTCACGGTCACACGCATGTTCTTTGCGGGTTTCTGCACAATGGTTTGCGTTGCGAATACGTGTTCAACCTCGGACGTACCGATTCCGAACGCAAGCGCACCAAACGCACCATGGGTGGATGTATGGCTGTCGCCACAAACCACTGTCATGCCTGGCTGGGTCAGCCCCTGTTCTGGGCCAATGATATGCACGATACCCTGGCGGATATCGTCAACACCGTAATAGGGGACACCAAATTCCTTGACGTTCTTCTCCAGCGTCTCGACCTGGAGACGGCTCTCCGGGTCTTCGATGCCTTTGGAGCGATCTGTGGTTGGGATGTTGTGGTCAGCCACAGCAATCGTACGGTCGGGGCGACGGAGCTTCCGGCCAGCAGCACGGAGGCCTGCAAACGCCTGAGGGCTGGTCACTTCATGGGCCAAGTGCAAGTCAATGTAGATCAGTCCCGTGCCGTCGTCTTCGGTGCGGACAAGGTGGTCTGCCCAGATTTTATCAAACAATGTGCGTGGTTCAGCCATTTGGCCCTCCCGGTAGTCCTTAACCGGCCGCACCCAAAAGCGCCGCCGACAGTTTTATTAGTTTGTTACGCTTTCGGCGCGACCCCGCGGCGACGCTCGGCGATACGCGCAGAGCGACCACGACGGCCACGCAGATAATACAGCTTTGCCCGACGGACACGGCCATGGCGAACCACAACGATGCTTTCTACATTCGGGGAATACAGCGGGAATACGCGTTCCACACCTTCGCCGGACGCAATCTTGCGCACAGTGAATGCTGATGAAACGCCAGCGTTCTTACGGGCGATGCATACGCCTTCAAACGCTTGAATACGCTCACGCTCGCCCTCAACGACGCGGTAATTTACCCGAACGGTATCGCCGGAGCGAAAGTCTGGGATATCTTTAGATTCCGTGACGCGGGCGATTTCTTCTTGCCCGATAATATCAAGGATGTTCATGAGGCCGGTTCCTTTTTCTTTTCGCCTTTACATGAACGCGCCCGCCTTAAAGGGGGACGACGCCATATTCTTTTTTGATCGCTCAGTTTAGTCTTACGGCTCGCACCACGTTAATTTTGCGGCTCACGCCGCGCTCTTTTCCTAGCATAGTTGGCCCAAAGATCAGGCCGCCGCTGCTGGGTTGCAGCTTCCGATTGTTCCCGCCGCCAAGCCGCTACACGGCCATGATCGCCAGAAAGTAATACACCGGGCGGCTCCATCCCCGCCCATACCCTTGGCCGGGTATAGTGCGGATACTCGAGCAACCCGTTCTCGAAACTCTCCTCGTCTAGCGACTCTGCACCACCCATAACGCCAGGCAGAAGCCGCACACATACGTCCAAAATGATCAGCGCCGCCGCCTCGCCCCCAGATAGGACAAAATCACCAATGCTGATCTCCTCAACGTCGCGAGCGTCCAGCACCCGTTGATCGACGCCTTCATAGCGACCGCACAGCAGCGTCACCCCCGGCCCAGCAGCTAGCGCCTTCGCGCGCGCCTGGGTCAACGGAACGCCCCTGGGCGTCAGATAGACCAATGGGCCAACAGGTGGCGCAGCTTCTATCGCCGCGTCGACCACATCAGCCCGCATAACCATTCCTGCCCCGCCACCAAAAGGAGCATTATCAACCGTGCGGTGTTTATCGCGCGCAAACCCTCGAATGTCCAGTGCTTCTAACGACCAAAGCCCCGCCTCCAACGCTTTACCCGCAAGGGTATGGCCAAGCGGTCCTGGAAACATCTCGGGGAACAACGTCAACGCCGTTGCCCGCCAGGGTTTCTGATCATAGTCAGCGCCTTCGCTCACGCAGGGTCACCTTCCACCGGTCTTAGCCGCTTGCGTTTACCGCTTTTAGCCGGGCCGGTATGTTTCGCCTTCGTCTTTCGTGGCCAAAGGCCTACTGGCGGGTTGAGCAAAACCTTGCCGCCAGCAATATCGACCACCGGAACCACTGCCATCGTGAATGGACAAACCAGCGGCGCACCGCCAGCATCCAACGCGATTTCAATCAGCTCACCGGCGCCAAAGTCGTCCAAGCTGGAAACAACGCCGATTCGCCCCTCAGCCTCTGTCTCTGCAACAAGACCGACCAAGTCTGCATGGTAAAACTCGTCCTGATCCACCTCTGGCAAAGCCGAGCGCGAGATGTGAAGCATCAGGCCTTTAAGCGCTTCTGCCGCTTCCCGGCTGGCGACGCCGTCAATCTTAACGACAGCTACCGTCGGTCGGGCTTCGACCAGCGTCACCTGAAAGTGCCGATCACCGCTTTCATTGAACAACAGGCCGTAATCCGCTATGCTACTTGGTGATTTAGTGAATGTTTTCACCCGGACTAGGCCGCGGATCCCCTGTGCCCCAACAACAATGCCGGCAGGGGTCAGGCCTGGTCCTGATTGGCTCACGCGCTCTCTTCAGCTGCAGTGTCTTCAGCAGGCGCGGCGGCTGCTTCAGCAGCAGCTGAAGCTTCACGCATCCGCTCCTGGGCTTTGGCTTTAGGCTGATCTTTCTTGGTCTGGGTCGGTATAGCTTTCCGCTCCATCAGTCCAGCATCAGCAAAGAAACGGCCAACACGATCGCTTGGCTGGGCACCAACGGAAAGCCAATGCTGCGCGCGTTCGGTTTTCAGCGTGATCCGGTTTTCGTTGTCACGGGGCAGCATCGGGTTATAAGTGCCGATCTGCTCAATGAAACGGCCATCCCGAGGGTTGCGGGAATCAGCGACGACGATTCGGTAATACGGACGTTTCTTAGCACCGCCGCGGGTGAGCCTAATCTTTACAGCCATAGTTAAACATTTCCTTATTTAAGCAAAACAGTGTGTTAGAGGATGGCCATTACCGGCCAAATGGATTAAAGCCGCCTTTGGGCAGCATGCCGCCGAGACCACCGAGCCCCCCGCCGCCGCCAAGTCCGCCACCCACGCCGCCACCGGGCATTGCCATATCGGGAGGTAGGGCGGGCATGCCCTTCTTGCCTTTTTTGCGGCCAAGCTTGTTCATCTTCCTCATCATGCCACGCATCTGATCGAACTGCTTCAAGAGCCTATTCACATCCTGCACTTCAACACCGGCACCCGCCGCAATCCGGCGCTTACGGGACGCTTTCAGCACATCAGGCTTAGCGCGCTCGTGCGGTGTCATGGAGAGGATGATGGCTTCTTGGCGCGCGAGCATTTTCTCGTCGATATTGGCCTCAGCCATCTGTTTCTTCAGATTACCAACCTGGGGCAACATGCTCATTAAGCCACCGAGCCCACCCATTTTCTTCATCTGGCGTAGCTGCTGTAGCAGAACCGTCAGGTCCATCTGTCCGGATTGAAGCTTTTTCGCCAGCGCTTCAGCGTCTTCCTGCTCGATCGTCTCCGCAGCACGCTCGACCAGGCTGACAACGTCACCCATGCCCAGAATACGGCCGGCGATCCGGTCCGCGTGGAATGTCTCAATCGCGTCCAGCTGTTCGCCGGTCCCGATGAACTTCAGCGGCTTACCGGTGACCGACCGCATGGAAAGTGCGGCACCGCCACGAGCATCACCGTCAACGCGCGTTAACACGATACCAGAAACGCCGAGGCGGTTGTTGAAAGCTTCTGCGACGCCGACAGCGTCCTGACCTGTCATTGCATCGGCGACCAGCAACGTTTCCTGCGGGTTGATGATACGACGGACCTCTTCGGCCTCATTCATCATCTGCTCGTCGATGACAGTCCGGCCAGCCGTATCGATGAAGAGAATATCGTAGCCCTGGCGCTTTGCAGTATCGAGCGCGCGCCGGGCGATGGCTGGAGCCAATTCACCGAACACGACCGGAAGCGTATCAACGCTGATCTGCTGGCCGAGCGTTGCCAATTGCTTCTGTGCAGCAGGGCGATGGACGTCCACGGAGGCCATCAGGATTTTCTTGCGCTCACGATCTTTCAGCCGAAACGCGAGCTTGCCTGTCGTAGTGGTTTTACCGGAGCCCTGCAGACCGCACATCATAATGACGGCGGGCGGGTTTTGGCCAAGCGAGAGCTCTGAAGAAAGACTGGCCGCCTCTACAGTTTCAGCTGGGCCACCGCCGAGCATAGAGACAAGCTCATCATGGACGATCTTGATGACCTGTTGGCCGGGCAAGATGCTGCGCAGCACATCCTGTCCAATAGCTTTGGCAGTGGCGGAATCAATGAATTTCTTGACTACCGGCAGCGCCACATCCGCTTCCAGCAACGCCAGGCGGACTTCCCGCATGGCTGTGCGGACATCAGCTTCTGAAAGCGAGCCCTTGCCCGTAAGCTTCTTAAATGTTCCGGAGAGCTTGTCACTTAAGCTTTCAAACATCGCTGACCCTCCCTGCCCTCTAAGTACAAACCCACAACGCAAAAAGCGTCAGTGCGTGAACCCTCGCGAACTGACGGGCGACGCAAATGCGCCGTTGGCGATGCAGAACTGCCATCTAATAACAGGGATATGCACCAATTCCACCCGGAACGCAAGCACATCCGGCAACAGCAGAGGACTGGATTTTTAAAGCATTTGGTGGTCCGCTTTATAGCCCGATCCTATCAAACCTGAGCGAGCAGGACCATGAGCAAGCAACTTCCCTGGCAATGGCCGGAATCCACGTGGCGCCCCATCGTTGAGAAAGTGCGCGCTGGACGCAGCCTTAAGCCCAAACATTGGCCAGGTGGTGCCAAGTGCGCAGTCGCCCTGTCGTTCGATAGCGATCATGAAACAACAACGCTGCGCTGGGGTGATACTTCACCCGGCACGCTTTCAGCCAACCAATATGGTGCCCGCGTCGCCATTCCGCGCATCCTGGCGCTTCTGGCGGAGCATGACATCAAGGCGAGCTTTTTTGTACCCGCCATCACCGCAATGATCCACCCAGATGAGCAACGCCGGATCATTGCTGAAGGCCATGAGGTTGGCATCCATTCCTGGATTCACGAAATGAACGCTTCCCTGCCGCCGGAGGATGAGCGCGACATTCAAATGCGCGCTGCGGACAAGCTTGAAGAAATCTGCGGCCTGCGCCCTGTCGGCATCCGCACGCCAAGCTGGGATTTCAGCCCCGTCACCCTTGCCATCACCCGCGAGATGGACCTGCTCTATGACTCTTCTTTAATGGCGGACGACGATCCCTATGAGCTGCTAGAAGAAGGTGCCGCCACAGGCATTGTCGAACTACCGGTCGAATGGATCCGGGATGACATGCCTTATTTCGGCTTCGACTTCCGCCGCCAGTCACGACCGCATACGCCGCCCAGTTCTGTGCTTGGGATATTCAAGGCTGAATTTGACGGAGCTCATGCCGATGGCGGCGTATTTCAACTCACCATGCATCCCCACATCATCGGCCATCGTTCCCGCATGGTGATGCTGTCCCAGCTGATTGACCACATCAACGCCACAGGCGATATCTGGTATGCAACCCACGCTGATATCGCCCGCTGGTGCCTGGAGCATGCTGAATGACCTATTCCGTCGCCGCTTTTGTAGAAGACCTCCGCCGTCTGTCGAAAACACACCAGACGCCTAAAGAGATATTGCCGGAGGTGGCACCGCTTGCGGCCAAGTTGGCAGAGACAAGCGGTTGGATCAAACCCGATTTCTACGAAGTCGACCCGAATCAGGGCATTGGCATCACTGTGCTGCATGAAGAAGCGGACCACACACTGCTTGTTGAAACGATTGTATGGGCGCCGGATAAAGGTGTGCTGCCACACGATCATCAGACTTGGGGCTGCGTTGTTGGCCTTGATGGCATTGAGCGCAACACGATCTGGAAGCGCAATGACGATGGCGCAGCGCCGGGTTATGCCGACCTCACCGTTCACCATGAGGCGGATGTCGGTGCCGGGCAAACCATCGTGTTCATGCCAAACGATATTCACAGCGTGCAGAACCACGGCGATACGCCCACACTCTCGCTGCATATCTACGGCAAGAGCTTAGCGCATGTGAACCGATCTGAATTCGATCCAGAAGCAAGCGTTGTCCGCCCCTGCCCTATCCGCAAGAAGCGCCCTGCGGCCTAGGCGTTCTGGACTTCCACAACCCCCTTCTGCCCTACTATACGAAGCTTTGGTGGACGCGTTCGGGGTCCGTCCTTAGTATTCATGGATCGGCTAACCTATGCACCTTTGCATAATCACGACCTGCACAGCGGCCATTCTGACGCTTGCGCTCATTACTATGCCTACAATGGCACAGCAGCGGAGCGGTCTCAGCCAGACGCCTACGGCAGAGCAAGTTAGCAATGCAAAGACAACGCTTATTGCCGAAGCACCGCCACTCACTTACCGAGCGCTGCTTCCGGTCCCCACGGCGCGAGTCGCCCAGGCTCCGGTCCGGTTTAACGCTGAACCTGCTGAGAAACCTTGGCACTCGGATATCTGGTTCGGCGCTCTCAACCCTGGCGATTTCACTGAAAGCATTATCGACCCTGCCAGTACGACGATAGAAGATAGAAAGATTGTCGGCTTCATCGTCGGGCGGAAATTATTTGATCTGGGTTATGGCTTCAGTTTTGGGCTGGGTTTGCTCGGGGCCCACCGGATTGATGAAGGTGGCGTCGAGATCAGCATACCAATGACCATAACATTTGACGGTTTTCCATGGCGGGAGCGGCTGTCAACAAAGCTCGCCATATCCGTCGGCCCGTCCTTTATTTCCGAAATTACGCCAACGGAAAAGCGCAAAGACGATGACAATGAAGGCTCTAAGCTCCTGAACATGTTCTCGCCTGAAATTGAATTTGGCGTACCCGATACGGACTGGTCTGGCTTCTTTCGCCTACATCACCGCAGTGGCATATTTGGACTGATAGATTATGTCTCCGGCGGGTCTACCTATTTCACCTTCGGCATTCGCCATCGCTTCGGTCTTGGCGATGAGCTGCCCTGGAAATAGTGCACGCACCAATTAGCTTTTCTCCTGGGTCCAGACAGCGATTTCGTTGCCGCCTTATTCTCTGAATTAGAACCCGCAGCCGCCACGAAACTCAAAAATCTCTTGGCTGATTTCTGCACTAGCGTCCTTCACGACAGTTAACATTGCCTCCAGATCATCCGCTTCTAGACCAACCAAGGCGCTCTGAGTTCAGCCTTTTCGATACCAGCCCCGATTCCAGCGCCCTGAACGCCTCGATAATTATCCCCGAAATTAATGAACTCCTAGCCGAATGCTTTCGCAAAGAAAGTTTGAGTTTTTTCGACCGCTGGAGAGGCTAACTCAACGTAGTTGATGCCAATTTTCTGTTGCCTAGGCATATGGGTTTTCCTGAAATCGAGAATGAACCACTAAGCCGCTAAAGCACTGGCAGTTCACGCGCCGCCCGTTCGGACAGCAATTGTGGTCCGCCATCAGTGATGACGATATTTTCCTCGTGAACCATGATTTTTCCAGAACTGGTGGTCAAGCTTGGCTCTAAAGTTATGACCATACCGGGTGCGAGGATCGTTTCATCAAAGCCGATCAGCGACGGTGGTTCGGTCAGCTGCATGCCAAGACCGTGTCCGAAGCGGCCCACGTCACTTGCACCTTGGCCGATGATCGTGGTCATCGCCTGAAATACCTCCGCGGCGCGCGCGCCTGGATGTGCAGCTTGCAGCCCCGCCTCTGTGGCCTCCCATAGCGTGCCGTAAGCAATGCGCGCGGCATCAGTGGCCTGGCCAATAGCAAAATTCCGATCGAAGTCTGCGAAGTAGCCTTTAAGGCTCGCACCTGTGTCGAGCATCAGCACGTCCCCAGACCGCAACGGCGTGTCATCTGGCGGTGAGATCACATCGCAGTACCCACCCTCGCCTGCCCCCCCAACAAGGTAAGGCACATTCTCTGCACCAGCTTTGAGCAAGGCGATCTTAAATGCACGGAACGCTTCGGTGAGCGGTTGTCCTTCGTGAAACAAAGATGGTGCCTGGGAAAATGCCGATGACGTGATCCGGCAGATCTCCTTGATCCGGGCGATCTCCGCCGGAGATTTGACCATACGAAGACGCTGAAACAAGGGGCTGGCGTCTAAGAACATTGCCCCGGAGCATCTGGCCCTAAGCTTCTCGAAATCCGCCAAGGGCATCCGGAGGCTGCTTTCGCGTCCCATGGGCATGCCAATCAGACGGGCGGTACGAAGCGCATCACTTAGCAGCGAAAGGCCGTCGTCTGTTGCGTGGGGGGAAGCCCAGGTGCGGATATCTTCCACCCAGGTCTTGCGCATAAGCGCTGTGCCAATTTCAGGAATAATCGCAATGGGCTTGCCGTCCTTTAGCAAAACAACGAACCAAGGTCGCGTGGGGCTTTGCCAGAAGGCCGAGCGGAAGCCGGTGAAGTAGCGAACTTCGGCTTCTGTCGTTAGCAGTAGCGCATCGATACCGGCAGCATGCATCGCCTTTTGAGCATTGGCGACGCGCGCTTCGAACTCAGCTGGCGGGAAGTCCGCCGTCACACGCGGCCTGCGGATACGCCGCCGTCAACCATATAAACGCCGCCGGTGGAAAAGCTGGCGTCATCGCTGGCCAAGAACAGCATCATCCGCGCCACTTCTTCTGGTTGGCCATAGCGCTTCAACGGCGTGCCTTGAGCAAGTGGGAAATTCTGGCGGTCAGCATTCGTGACGCCGTTCATATCTTCCATCTTGTCCATCATTGGTGTGGCGATGGGGGATGGGTTGACCGTGTTCACACGGATATTGTGCGCCGCCCCTTCCAATGCCGCCGTCCGCATCAAGCCAATCACGGCATGCTTGGACGTAGTATAGGCGGCCAACCCCGGCAAAGCACGAATACCCGCTGTGGAAGACGTGATAACGATGCTGCCGCCAGATGCCTCCATAGCTGGCATCGTGTGCTTCAGGCCAAGGAACACACCCCGCACATTAACGGCCAGCACTTTATCGAAAAGCTCGAGATCATAATCGACGGTCGGCCTGATATTGCCGACAATGCCTGCGTTCAGCAGCGCCGCATCCAGGCCGCCAAACTGATCAAGCGTCGCCGCAACGATATCGCGGCTGGCGTCATCCTGAGAGACATCGGCCACCATGTGGGCAGCACCAAGCTCAGATGCGAGTGCGGACAATGGTGCCTCATCAACATCCACAAGCATGAGATTAGCACCTTCCGCATTAAACAGCCGCGCCGCCGTGGCACCGATGCCAGCCGGTGCGCTAGCGCCAGTGATTATTGCTGTTTTGCCCGAAAGCTTGCCCATATTGCTTCCCCTCTATTTCCAATCGCCGAGCGTTGCCTTTGGCAATCCCAGATGATCACGGAGCGTCGATCCGGCGTATTCTTTGCGATACAGGCCCCGTCGTTGCAATTCCGGCACCACATGATCAACAAAGTCCTCGAATGATCCGGGTAAAACGGATGGCCCGATGACGAAGCCATCGCACGCTGGTGATGTGAACCATTCTTCCATGATGTCGGCTATTTCTTTCGGCCCGCCGACCCAGGCATGGTTCAAGCGTCCACGCTGCGTCAGATTCATAAAGTCGCGCGGGGTTGGATTGGCGACGCCCTGCTGCACGACCCTATCCCTGAGCGCCTGGATGCCAGACAGGCCTTCCATATCCTCGTCCGTAAAAGACTCATCCATGCCCTTTTGGCCAAAGTCATAGTTCAGGCCTTCTGACAGCAGTGAGAGCTGGTCTGTTTCATTCGGCAATGTGTCGTAGAAGGCGCGCTTGTCTTCGGCTTCCATCTTAGTCGCAGCGGCAACGGGGAAGCCCAGCGCCGCAATTTTGAAGTCATCTGGATTGCGGCCATTAGCGGCGCAGGCGACTTTCAGGCTGTCATAATTGCGCTTAGCGATGTCGAACGTCGGGAACGCCGTGAAAAGTAGTTCCCCCCAACGTGCTGCAAACTTTTGCCCTCGCCCACTGGCACCCGCCTGAATAACGACAGGGCGGCCTTGGACTGAGCGCGGCACGGTGAACGGTCCCCGTGTCCTGTAGAATTCGCCCTCATGATCAAGCCTGCGGACGCTACCTGGCTTTGCGAATACGCTGTTGGCTTTATCGAGGATGATCGCATCATCATCCCAACTGTCCCAAAGGCCGAGCGCGGCTTCCATGAAATCGTCAGCCCGATCATACCGGTCATCATGGGCGATAACTTTATCCCGGCCCATATTGCGCGCTTCGTTGTCATTCACAGACGTCACTACGTTCCAGGCGGCCCGACCTTTGGTCATCAGATCGAGTGTCTGGAACAAGCGGGCGACGTAAAATGGCTCGTGGTATGTAGTGGAGAATGTAGCACCGAGGCCCAGCCGCTCTGTCGCCATCGCCATCGCCATCAAGACGGCAACGGGGTCCATTTTTACAGCACGGATGCCATGTTCAATCGTGTGGGCATGATCACCGGTGTACATATCCGGCATGGCAAGACGGTCGTCAAAGAAGCCAATGTCGAATTTACCGCGCTCCAGCACGCGGCCGATGTGTTGATAATACTCAGGCGAGGTGAAATCCGCCCTCGCCTCCGGGTGGCGCCATGCGGCAGGGATCGTCGTGCAGTTCTGCGCTTGCAGAAACGCGACCAAGTGAATTTGACGCATAGTTCAGCCCTCAGTAAATTCATGGCAATGAAGCCAAGTTTCGGCTGCAAGGCTGGACCGGTCAACCGCTGCCAGAGTTCAGTGTATTAGCGAATACGGCAGCCAGACTTACCGCGATTATCCCGAGCGTCCTCGACATAGTGTTTCACTTGCCGAAGGTCGGGGCGGTGCCGTGCATCACAGCGAGTAACAACACGTTTCGCCAAAAACCGCGGAAAATCGCCCCTATCCGCCCAAGCATCAATCCACGCACGCGTCCGCTGCTGATCTAAAAGACAACTATCAGCCTTTTCAGCTGCACCAGCGACACAGAATGACCGCGCCTAATCAATATTAATACGCTGGCAGTTGCAGCAACTGGCACTGAAGAAATAGTAGCGGCAAGCAGGATTGGTTTGATAGCCATGGGACGTCCTCCTGCAGCAAACCATGGGTGCGGCCACACCGCCCGCCAATACAAAAACGGCCCGGAACGTGAGTTCCGGGCCGCAATCTCCGTCACAACTGCGTAAAGTCTATTCGCGATTTCCGAAGAACGATAGCAGAAACATGAAGATGTTGACGAAGTTAATGTAGAGCCCAACCGCGCCCATCACCGCAAGCTTGCCTGCAAGCTCATAACCATGGTTGACATGGTATTCTTCCTTAATGCGCTGAGTGTCCCAGGCTGTCAGGCCCGTGAAGATCGCCACACCAAGGGCGGAGATAGCGTAGTGCATCACCGGGCTCTGCATGAAAATATTCACGATCATGGCGATAAACAGGCCTATCATGCCCATAAAGAGGAAAGAGCCCATTTTAGCCAGATCACGTTTGGTCGTGTACCCATAGAGGCTGGTAGCAGCGAACATGCTCGCCGTGATGAAGAAGACCTTCGCTATCGATCCGCTGGTGTAGACCAGGAATATGGATGAGAGCGAAAGTCCCATCACAGCTGCAAACGCCCAGAACACGACCTGCAGCGTGGCAAAGCTCATTTTATTTATACCGAAGTTCATCGCCAGGATGAACGCGAATGGCGCGAAGGCCAGCACCCAACGCAGCGGCGTGCCATAAATAATCTGCACCATTTCTGGTGAAGTTGTTAAGTATGAGGCAAAGCCGTATGCGACGACGCCTGTAAGCACCAACCCAGCGCACATGTAGTTATACACGCGCAGCATGTGCGAGCGGAGGCCAATGTCATATTCTGTTTCAATAGCACCTGCGCCGCTTCGGATGTAGCCACGGTCTTGGAGAGCCATTCCCTGTTCCCCTTGGAATTAATTGAGTTTCGCGAAGAGTGAGACCACTTCAGAGCACACTTGATAGGCCCCGAGCAGATATTCAACACATTACTTCATAAGACGTCGTTGTTCTAGCACCCAAATTCAAGGGGTGCAGTGGCAATGATGGCGGATATTTATAGACGCACCACGTGAACCGAAACCTGAGGCCGTTTACCCGTTTCGCGCCGCAACACGCGGCGGAGCGCCGTCCGTGCGGCTTCGTGCACGGGATCATCCTTTTTGCGATCGCCTGGTTTCATCGCGGCAATGGCGTCATCGACACTTTCTTCAATCACATCGAGCATATCGTCATCATCAGCGGCATCGAGACCGGAGAGCGTGACCATGCTATCAGCGGCGAGACGCCCGCGATCATCCAGTACGACCGTAATATGCGCCATGCCTTCGATCTTCATACGCCGACGCTCCCGCAGCGCGTCGCCGTCCAACGCAACAGGCGTTTTGCCATCAAGACCAACCCGGCCGATCTTAACATCCGCAACTTTCTTGAAGTCGCCACCGGCGAGGCGCACCACATGGCCATTGAACGCGACCATGCTTTCCGGGACGCCGCAATCTTTTGCAAACGCAGCATGGGCGATCAGGTGACGCCCCTCGCCATGAGCAGGTAACAATCGCTCTGGCTTTAGTAATTCATAAAGACACTTGATCTCGTCCTGTGCCGGATGACCGGATACATGGATATCTTCCATGGTGGCCGTAATCACCTCAATGCCAGATTCAATCAACCGGTTCTGCAAGCGGCCAATCGCTTTTTCATTGCCCGGAATGTCCCGGCTGGAGAAGCAGACTGTATCTCCCCACTCCAGGTTCAGATGCCGATGCTGGCCATCTGCGATCCTGTGCAAAGCCGCGCGCGGCTCGCCCTGGCTGCCAGTGCAGATAGCGACCATCTTACCGCGCGGCAGATAACCGACGTCATTTTCCTGCAGGAAATCCGGCAAACCGTCCAAATATCCAAGCCCGCCTGCGACGCCGTGCATCCGCCAGAGCGAACGTCCCACAAGTCCAATATCGCGCCCCGCAGCCTGGGCTGCTTCCGCCACCGTATAAAGCCGCGCAACGTTGGAGGAGAAGCAGGCAAAGATCACACGGTTCTTGCGGGACTTGATCAATTCCTCAATCGGCTGCTTCAGGCTGCTTTCGCTTCCGGTCCAGCCTTCGCGGAGCACATTCGTTGAATCGCATACAAGGGCAGCAACGCCTTCTTCCCCCAGCTTGGCCAGCGCTTCGGCATCTGGCTTTGGGCCGATAACCGGGCCGTCATCCATTTTCCAATCACCCGAATGGATGACCATGCCCGCGTTCGTGCGGATAGCAACAAGGTTTGCCTCCGGGATCGAATGCGGCATAGGCACCATTTGGATATTGAATGGCGCAATCTTTTTGGCACCCGGGGTTTTGATCTCAATGATCTTTACCTTGCGCTTAGCCCCCGCGCCGCCATCATCTTCCAGCTTCTTGCGCAGAAATGCAGCCGCGAAGGGAGATGCATAGACAGGGCATTTGAAGCGACCTGCAAGATAAGGCACAGCCCCAATATGATCTTCGTGGGCATGGGTAATCAAAACACCGACCAGTTCGTCGCCAAGCGCTTCGATGGCGCTGATATCTGGCACAATCACGTCAACGCCCGGCGTTTCTTCGTCACCAAAGGTCACGCCCATATCAACCGCGAGCCATTTGCCAGCATGGCCGTAAAGCGCAAGGTTCATTCCAATTTCGCCCAGCCCACCCAAAGCGGCGAATAGCACTTCGTCCTTAGTCGGGACAGGAAGATCGGCAGTCGGCTGGTTTGGATCGGTCACTTGGCATTCCGTCTGTATAATTCAAGAAGGCCGCGCAATGTGAGGTCGCGGTCAATGGCGTAGATAACATCTGTGGCGCTATGGAAAAGCGGTGCCAGCCCACCCGTCGCGATGGCGCGCAGATCTGGCTCGCCGCGTTCCTCACGGATACGCGCAACCAAGCCTTCGATTAAGGAGAGGTAACCGTAAAAAATTCCAGACTGCATGGCTTCCACCGTGCCGCCGCCCACTACATGGGCCGGTTGACGGACAGCGACAAGGGGCAGCTTGGCCGCGGCCATATGCAATGCTTCCATGGAAAGGTTAGCGCCAGGCGCGATGATGCCACCCACATAATTCCCATCGCCATCAATCACATCGAATGTGGTGGCTGTGCCGAAATCAATGAGGATAAGCGGACCACCATATTCGGACTTTGCGGCGAGAGCATTCACCAGCCTGTCAGCACCAACTTCGTTCGGATTATCGAGCAGGACCGTTATGCCAAGATCAACGCTAGGCTCGCCGACGACCAGGGCCTCAACATCAAAATACCGGGTGCAAAAGCGCGTCAGGTTGAACAGTGAGGCAGGTACAACGGTGGAGATGATCGCAGAATCGATATCACTGCGCTCCAGGCCCTCAACGGCCATAACCTGGGAAAGCCAGACGAAATGCTCATCGGCAGTGCGGCGCGTATCAGTCGCGGCACGCCAGAGGCCCCTGCGTTCCTGACCATCATAAACGGCAAAAACGGTATTGGTATTGCCGGCGTCAATTGCGAGCAGCATAGGTCAGGACCCTCTCGCCAAGGGAAAGACATCACCCGCTGAAACGCGCCGCTCAGCGCCATCAGCCAATTGGAGAACAAGCGCGCCATCTGCCCCTAAATCAAGGGCAACTCCCTCGACCGTTTCATTCGGCAGCCGTGCGACAACAGGTTTGCCAAGATCGCGAGCGCGGTCACGCCAGGCATCGCGAATAGGCTCGAAGCCCTGAGTAAGCCATTGGCCAATCCAGTGATCAAGATGCGCTAAAAGCCGATCCGCGGCTTCTTCTGGCTGCAAACGCTTCCCGCCCGAACTTTCCAAATCAATCGCATGCGGTGCCGCGTCGTGCGATTGCGTTGCCAGATTAATGCCCATGCCCAGCACCAGCCAGTCAACCCGCCCATCAGCACCAGAAGCAGCCTCAGCCAGAATGCCCGAAAGCTTGCGATCCCCAATCAAGACGTCGTTTGGCCATTTGATGGTGAGGGGGGCTGTGGATGGCAGTACTTCGCGCGCCAGATCATAGACAGCGAGCGCAGCCACAAACCCAGCAGCAGCGGCAGCGGCGGGCTTCAATTGCGGGCGCAGCAGTATGGAGAGCGCTAGGTCATTAACGCCGGTCGACCACGCGCGGCCGCTCCGCCCCCTACCAGCTGTTTGTTCGCGAGCGATAATAGCGTATCCGCCAGGCTCGCCAGCGCGGGCGCGTCTCGCGGCTTCAGCATTCGTGCTGTCTATACTGTCCCGGGTCTCAAGGCGCCAGTTGTTTGGGAGGAATTGGTCGCCGGTGGAGGTCTGGAGGCTCAATTCTGGAACAGTTGCTGAGCCGCAGCGGTCGCTTCGGAAACAATAGGCCCCGGCAGCACGATAAACAGCAGGATCACAATCGTTGCTACGCCGAGCACGACGCCAAGGTCCCGCGGCATAGGGCCTTCAAGCGGATCGTTCGCTTCATCAAAGTACATGACCTTGATCAGGCGAATGTAATAGAAGCAGCTGACCACACTGGCCAGAACACCAACAACAGCCAGAATGTACAGATGCGCCTCAACAGCGGCTTGCAGTACATAAAGCTTGCCGAAGAACCCCGCGAGCGGCGGAATTCCGGCCATTGAGAACAAGATTGCGGCCAAGGCCAATGCCATTGCTGGGTGCGTACGGGATGCGCCGGCAAGATCATCAATGTCCTCAACGGCCTCGCCATCCCGGCGCATGGCAAGCACACAAGCAAAGGCAGCAAGGTTCATGAACAGATAGATAGCCGTATAGATCAACAACCCGCGCACGCCAATTTCAGACGCCGCCGCTAATCCGATCAACGCAAAGCCCACATGTCCGATAGAGCTATAAGCTAGCAGTCGCTTGATATTCCGCTGGGCAAGCGCGCCGAACGCGCCAACTACAACGGATATGCCCGCCAGCATCGCTACGACTTGGCTCCAGGATTCTGCCGCACCAAGCAGTGGATCTGCCATAACGCGGGCGAAAAGCGCCAACGCTGCCGCTTTAGGCGCCGCGGCGAAGAAGGCGGTAATCGGCGTATCAGCCCCTTCATAGACATCAGGCGTCCACATATGGAATGGCGCGGCGGAGACTTTAAATGCGAGGCCCGCGATCAGAAACACAAGCCCGACAACAAGGCCAACGTTTGTCTCTGGTGCCGATAGAACTTGCTCGGCGATCATGTCGAAGCCGGTGTAGCCGGTATAGCCGTAAATCAGTGAACAACCGTACAGCAGCATGCCGGAAGATAATGCACCCAACACGAAATACTTGAGGCCAGCTTCCGTCGCGCGCAAGGAATCCCTGCGAATTGCGGCAAGCACATAAAGCGATAGGCTCTGCAATTCCAGGCCCATATAAAGCGAGATCAGGTCATTGGCCGAGACCATGAGCATCATGCCAAGTGCTGCAAAGAGCATCAACACAGGTTGCTCAAAGCGCACAGCGCCTGAAGCACCACTTGGGGTTGCGCGGGCAGCCGCCATCACGGCCGTGGCTGCGGCACCAATAACGATCAGCACCTTAGCAAAAGTCGCCAGTTTGTCGGATATGAAGAGGCCACCAAACGCAGGGCCAGCAGGCATCATCAAGCCGATCATGAGGACCGTTACAAGCGTCGCCGCGACTGCATAAGCCAGGGGTTTCGCCACACGGTCACCAATAAACACGCCGATCATGAGAAATATCAGACCAGCACATGCTAGCAGGATTTCCGGGAGGAGAGGCATAACCGCCATAATTCTAGCGTCCTCCAATCAACGCAGCGAAGCGAGCAAGGAACGAGCCTGGTCGCCAATGTCTTGCAAGCTGGATGCTGTGGAAACCGGCGCTCTTGAGAGCACCTCCGCCACAGCAGGCTGTATGCCATCCAGGAACGAAGCCGGGTATATGCCCATCCAAAGCACCAAGATCACCAAGGGCGTGAAAATAGCCGCTTCGCGCCAGGTGAGGTCGCTGATGGATTTGAGGTCATCATGTTCTAGCCTACCGAAGATAACGCGGCGATAGAGCATCAGCATGTATGCGGCACCCAAGATCAAGCCTGTGGCGGCCAACGCTGCAACCCAGGTATTCGCCAGGAACGCGCCAGCCAAAACCAGGAACTCACCGATAAAGCCGGATGTTCCCGGCAGACCAACCGACGCCATGGTGAAGATCATCATGACAGCCGCATATTTCGGCATCCTATTCACCAACCCGCCATAGCGAGAAATTTCGCGCGTGTGCATCCGATCGTAGACGACGCCGACACAAAGGAAGAGTGCGGCAGACACAATGCCGTGGCTCAACATCTGGAAGACAGCACCCTCTACGCCTTGGGCATTACCGGTAAAGATGCCCAGCGTCACGTAGCCCATATGGGCTACCGATGAATAGGCAATCAGCTTCTTCATATCCTCTTGCGCGAGTGCGACAAGGGATGTGTAAACGATGGCAACGATGCTAAGCGCATAGACCATGTCCGAAAAATAGGCGGACGCATCAGGGAACATCGGCAGCGAGAAGCGAAGAAAGCCGTAGCCGCCCATCTTCAGCAATACGCCAGCCAGAATGACTGAGCCTGCCGTCGGTGCCTCAACGTGCGCGTCAGGCAGCCAAGTATGAACCGGCCACATCGGCATCTTGACGGAGAATGAGGCAAAAAACGCCAGCCAGAGCCATATCTGCAGCTCTGGATCAAAGTCGAATAGCATTGCTTCTTCGATAGAGGAACCGCCGACCTGAACTATTATCGCGATGATCGCGACCAGCATCAATACTGAGCCGAGCAGCGTGTAGAGGAAGAATTTAAATGATGCGTATATGCGTCGCGCACCGCCCCATACGCCGATGATCAAGAACATCGGGATCAGCACGCCTTCGAAGAAGACGTAGAAGGCAATCATATCCAGCGCGCAGAACATGCCTACCATGAAGGTCTCTAGCGCTAAGAACGCCGCCATATATTCGCTAACGCGTTTATCGACAGATGTCCAAGAGGCCAGGATACAGATTGGTGTCAAGAAGGTGGAGAGCAGTATAAAATAGATCGAAATTCCATCAACGCCCAAGCGGAAGGCGATGTTGAATTCCGGGAACCACTCATAGGTTTCCTTCATCTGGAAACCAGGGTTCGTTGGATCAAACTGCGCCCATACTAGAAGCGAGACCAGGAATACAAAGCTGGATGCCCAAAGGGCAACCCAACGGGCGTTCGATGCTTTCTCGTCGCCACGGGCGAAGAGCATAATCATCAGCGCGCCGACAAGCGGGCCGAAGGTGATTAGCGTTAGAAGGGGCGCACCAGACACTTGGCTCAAGCTCCCTGATGGAAGATGCGCCAGGCGACCAGGGCGACGACCCCCATCAACATGGCGAATGCATAATGATAGACATAGCCGGACTGAAGCTTGCTTGCTTTATCCGCCGCTCGCTTGGCTAGGGATGAGATGCCGTCTGGCCCGAAGCGGTCAATAATGCCAACGTCGCCGCGCTGCCAGAGCAGACGCGCCAATCGTTTAGCAGGGCGCACGAAAAGCCAGTCATAGGCTTCATCAAAGTACCACTTGTTAAAGAAGAACTTATGCAGGCCTTCGAATACCTCAGCCGTTTTCTGCGGCAGGCTCGTGTCCTTGATATATAATCTCCAAGCCAGAAAGATACCAAGCGCCGTCACAACAACCGGCAGCGCTTTCACCCAGAACGGCACATGGTGCGCGTTGTCTATGATGTTGTGGCCCTCGCTATCCGCCAGGATAAAGATAGAGTCTCCCCAGAATTCCTGGAAGTCATAGCCAACGAACGGTCCATATAGCGCTATGCCGGACACGACGGCACCGAAAGCCAATACATAGAGTGGCCAAAGCATCACAGGTGGCGATTCATGCACATGCGCCATAACTTTCTCATCAGCGCGCGGCTGACCGTGGAATGTCATGAATAACAGGCGCCATGAATAAAATGCCGTCATACATGCGGCCGCGATCCCGAAGATAAACGCCAGCATCCCAGGCACCGATTCAGCCGCATAGGCTACCTCCAAGATCATGTCTTTGGAGTAGAAGCCTGCAAAACCTATCAGGCCAGGAATACCAACGCCCGCAAGCGCCAGACTACCGATCCACATCAAAATATAGGTCTGTTTAATGTGGCTGCGGATGCCGCCCATGTTCCGCATGTCCTGTTCGTCTGACATGGCGTGAATCACGGAACCAGCGCCAAGGAACAGGAGCGCCTTGAAGAATGCATGGGTCGTTAGGTGGAACATAGCGGCGGGATATGCAGATAGGCCAACCGCGAAGAACATGTAGCCAAGCTGAGAACAGGTCGAATAGGCGATAACACGCTTGATATCGAACTGCGTCAGACCAACGGTCGCGGCAAAGAACGCCGTGAACGCGCCAATCATCGTTACAAACACCATCACGTTGGGGGCGTATTCAAAGATTGGCGACAGGCGGCAGACCATGAAGACGCCTGCCGTGACCATGGTAGCAGCATGGATTAGTGCGGAGACTGGTGTTGGGCCTTCCATCGCGTCCGGCAGCCAGGTGTGTAGACCTAGTTGGGCCGATTTCCCCATAGCGCCGATGAACAGCAGTAGACAGAGGATTTCAAGCGCTGGCAGGTCTAGGCCCAGGAACTGAAGCCGCGCTTCTGTATGCTGCGGAACGGCGCTGAAGATAGAGCCGAACGAGACTGTTTCGAACAACAAGAATATGCCGAAGATGCCAAGCGCGAAGCCAAAGTCACCAACCCGGTTGACGATAAATGCCTTCATTGCGGCTGCATTAGCTGCAGGGCGGTCGTACCAGAAGCCAATCAACAGGTAGGAACAAACGCCCACACCTTCCCAGCCAAAGAACATCTGGACCAGGTTATCGGCAGTCACGAGCATCAGCATCGCGAACGTAAACAGCGATAGATACGCCATGAACCGCGGCTTCGAATGATCGTGGCTCATGTAGCCGATGGAATACACGTGCACGCAAGCCGATATGATTGTGACGACGCACATCATCACAACAGATAGCGTGTCGAAACGCAGACTCCACGCGGCTTCAAAGCTGCCGCTATCAATCCAACGAAATAGCTCGACAGTCCGCGGATCATGGCCGAGCGCGATATCGATAAACGCGACGATGGAGATAACGGCGGCCAGAATAAGGCCGCCAGCGGTCACATACTGTGCGCCGCGATCTCCAAGCCTGCGATTACCAAGCCCGGCAACAAGCGCTCCCAGAAGCGGCAGGAAAATTGCGATGACATAAAGGGCGTTCATTGAATCAATTAGCCCTTCATCATGCTGACGTCTTCAACCGCGATGGAGCCACGGTTGCGGAAGTAGACGACCAGAATTGCAAGGCCGATTGCAGCTTCAGCCGCTGCAACGGTCAAGATGAACATGGCGAAGGCCTGCCCGGCGAGATCACCATTGAATGACGAAAACGCCACGAGATTGATGTTCACTGCCAACAGCATCAGTTCAATCGACATAAGGATGACGATGACGTTCCGGCGGTTCAGGAAAATTCCGAAAATGCCGAGCGTGAATAGGATCGCCGCGACGCCAAGGTAATGTATGAGCCCGATAATCATTGTGCGCCCCCGCCAAGCGGTACTTTCACGACTTCGACTGCACCATCAGGTGTACGCGCCAACTGGTCTGAGATCTTCTGTTTACGCACGCCAGGCCGGCTGCGGAGGGTAAGAACAATCGCGCCGATCATGGCAACCAACAGAACGAGGCCAGCGATTTGGAAGAGAATGAAATAGTTCGTGTACATGATCTGCCCGAGCGCCCTAGTATTCTCAACCACTTCATGGGGTGGGGTCGGTAATGCGCCGCCAATAACCGCACCTTCGCCTAGTGTCATCCCACCAACCACGACGAAAAGTTCGGCCAGCAGGGCTGCGCCCACCAAACCACCAACAACGACATAGCGAGCCGCACCTGCGCGAAGTTCCTGGAAATTCACGTCCAGCATCATCACGACAAACAGGAACAGCACAGCGACAGCGCCCACGTAAACAACAACCAACGCCATAGCCAGGAATTCAGCACCTAACAGCACGAACAGCCCGGCAGCGTTAAAGAACGCCAGGATCAGGAACAAAACCGCGTGAACGGGGTTGCGCGCGGTCACTACCATAGCGCCAGCCACCACGGCGACCGTGGCAAACAGGTAGAAACATAATGCGGCGACAGTCATCCGATCATCCCCTTGGGCATCCAGATCCCCCCTTTGAGCGCACAGTAAGCGCGTCCTGCAGGCTTATCAGCGGTACGGCGCATCCTGCGCCAGATTCTTGGCAATGGCGGTTTCCCACCCGTCGCCGTTATCCAGAAGCTTCTGCTTATTGTACATCAGCTCTTCGCGGGTTTCGGTCGCGAATTCGAAATTCGGGCCTTCGACGATAGCGTCCACCGGGCAGGCTTCTTGGCAGAAACCGCAGTAAATGCACTTCGTCATATCGATATCGTAGCGGGTCGTACGGCGGCTACCATCTTCGCGTGGCTCGGCTTCAATCGTGATCGCTTGCGCTGGGCAAATCGCTTCACACAGCTTGCAGGCAATGCAGCGCTCTTCGCCATTGGGATATCGGCGCAGCGCGTGTTCGCCTCGGAAGCGCGGGCTCAACGGGCCTTTTTGGTATGGGTAGTTTAACGTGACTTTGCGCTTAAACAGGTATTTGAACGTAAGCGCCATGCCGGAAACAAGTTCCGCCAGGAGAAAACTTCGGGCCGCGCGATTAATAGACACCATGGTCTTTGGTCCTCTCCCTACAATCTAATATTTTGGCAGCCAGTCAAACATGACCAGCGCGCCTGCGGTGAGGGCGACCCATAGCAGCGAGAATGGCAGGAATATTTTCCAGCCAAGCCTCATCAATTGGTCGTAGCGATAACGCGGGAACGTTGCGCGCACCCACAAGAAGCAGAAAAGAATGAATGCCGTTTTGGCCGCAAACCAGAACACGCCCGGGATCCAATTGAACGGCGCGATGTCAAGAATCGGCAACCAACCACCCAGGAAAAGCGTCACAGTCATGCCGCTCATCAAGATCATGTTGGCGTATTCGCCAAGGAAGAACAGCGCGAACGTCATCGCCGAATATTCAACGTTGTAGCCGGAGACAAGCTCCGCTTCCGCTTCTGGCAGGTCGAACGGCGCACGGTTAGTTTCCGCCAGGGCCGATACGAAGAAGATCACAAACATCGGGAACAGTGGAATGCAGTACCAGAGGCCCTTTTGCGCTAGCACGATGTTGGTCAGGTTCAGTGACCCGACACAGAGCAGGACCGTTATAATCACGAAGCCGATGGAGACCTCGTAGGATACCATCTGCGCGGCGGACCGAAGTGCGCCCAAGAACGGGTATCGGGAATTTGAGGCCCAGCCTGCGATAATGATTCCGTAAACCCCAAGCGATGAAATGGCGAAGAGATACAAGACACCGACATTGATGTTCGCGACCGCCCAACCTTCATCCACTGGAATAACCGCCCAAGCCACGAATGCGAGAATGAACGTTAGAATTGGTGCCATAATGAAAAGCGCTGCGTTGGCACCAGCCGGAATAATGGTTTCTTTGGTCAGTAGCTTCAGGCCGTCAGCAATTGGCTGTAGCAGCCCAAATGGACCGACCACATTTGGGCCGCGCCGCAACTGCATGGACGCTATGACTTTACGTTCCGCTAGCGTGAGATAGGCAACGGCACCCATCAACGGCAAAACTGTCGCCAGAATATGCGCGACGATGATGATCGTCGGCCAGGCGTATAGGCTCCAGAAGCTATCCATGGGCTTCGGCTTGCTTTTCAGCGGCAGCACCGAATTCGGCGGTACATTTCGCCATAGTTGGGCTCGCGCGGGAAATTGGATCAGTCATGTAGAAGTTCTGCACAGGGCTAACGAACGGAGCGGAGTCTAGAGCGCCTTCTATGCCAAACGCCCCCCATTCACCAGGGGCTTGAGCGTCCAAATCGCCAAGGACAGGACACGCGGCTTCCATCGCTTCCCGCAGCCCACGGAGATCATTGTAGGGCAACGTGGCATTCATAACGCCGGAAAGCTCACGAAGGATTGACCAATCCTCACGGCCATCACCAGGCGGGAACACGGCGCGTTGGCTGCGTTGCGCCCGGCCTTCCATATTCACATAGGTGCCACTTTTCTCAGGATAAGCCGCACCTGGCAGAATTACATCCGCGGCATGGGCACCGGCATCACCGAGCGCGCCCTGATAGATAACGAAAGCATTCTGAAGTCTGCTCGCATCAAATTCATCTGCACCGAGGAGGTAGACCGTTTTAATATCGCCCGATTCGGTGCCGGCCATAATGGCTTCGATATCCATACCGTCCTCGCCCGGCACAAAGCCAAGATCAAGGCCGCCAACACGGCTGGCTGCAGTGTGTAGAACGCCAAAGCCGTTCCAATCATCGTTGACTGTGCTCAGCGCACGGGCTTTCGCCAATACCGCAGCGCCATCAGCTCGCGCCAGCGCACCTGCGCCCACCAGCACCATCGGGCGCTCGGCACCGACAAGGAAATCTGCCGCTTTGTCTAGGCCGTATGGGCCATCGCGTAGGAGTTCAGTTTTGTAGGTTTGGTGGCCGACCTGACCAATCACGCCAACCTTAAATCCACCCTGAAGCCAACGCTTGCGGATGCGCGCGTTAAACACCGCCGCCTCGACCCTGGGGTTCGCACCAATCAGTAACAGCCGATCGGCATCTTCAACGCCAGCGAGGCCAGCGTTCAGGATATATGCGCCGCGTGGAGCAGAGCCTTCGATCTTCATGCCGTCCTGGCGACATTCAAGATGCGCACCTTCGAACAGGGATTTAGCTGCAAACATGGTTTCGCAATCCGTCTGATCGCCAGCAATCACGGCCAATTTGCCCGTGTCCGTTGCTTTGATCTTATCTGCAACAACGCGAATGGCTGCGTCCCAAGTGCTAGGCCTCAGCTTGCCATCAGCGCCGCGTACATAGGGTTTATCGAGGCGCTGGCGTTTGAGGCCATCAACTGCAAAACGAGATTTATCGGACAGCCATTCTTCATTGACGTCCTCATGCAGGCGCGGCAACACGCGGAGCACTTCTGGCCCGCGCGCATCAATGCGGATGTTCGTTCCGACCGCGTCCATCACATCAATGCCTTCAGTCTTCTGCAGCTCCCAAGGGCGCGCGACGAAGGCATAAGGTTTGGACGTCAATGCACCAACGGGGCACAAATCAATGATATTACCGGAGAGTTCGGATGCGATACCCTCTTCCAGCGTTGAAATTTCCATATGCTCGCCACGGCCAAGCGCGCCGATAGCAGGAACGCCGGCAACCTCATCCATGAAACGGACACAACGGGTGCAGTGGATGCACCGGGTCATGATGGTCTTGACCAGAGGGCCCATATATTTATCGACGACAGCGCGCTTGTTTTCTTCAAAGCGGCTGCCGGATACGCCATAGCCGATGGCCTGGTCTTGCAAATCGCACTCACCACCCTGGTCGCAAATCGGGCAATCCAGCGGGTGGTTGATTAGTAACATTTCCATCACACCTTTGCGGGCATGCTGGACCATAGGTGAATCTGTAAATACTTCCATGTTTTCGCCAGCCGGCATCGCGCAGGACGCTGCCGGTTTTGGCGGGCCAGGCTTGATTTCAACCAAGCACATCCGGCAGTTGCCAGCGATGGACAGACGGTCGTGATAACAGAACCGCGGGATTTCCTTACCCGCTTCTTCACAAGCCTGCAGCACTGTGGCGCCGGCAGGAACCTCGACTTCTACGCCGTCAACTTTAAGCTTTGGCATCGCCCGCCCCCTACGCCGCCGCCTGATGGCGCGCGCGAATACGTTTTTCAAGCTCCGGCCGGAAATGACGCAATAGGCCCTGTATCGGCCAGGAGCCGCCATCGCCATGGGCGCAGATTGTATGGCCTTCAATTTCCTTCGTGACCTGATGGAGCATATCAATCTCCTCCATCCGGGCATCGCCCGTCACCATGCGGTTCATCACGCGGTTGACCCAGCCAAAACCCTCGCGGCACGGCGTGCACTGGCCGCAGCTCTCATGCATGTAAAAATATGAGAGACGCGCAATGGCTTTCACAACATCCGTCGATTTATCCATCACGATAACGGCTGCCGTACCAAGCCCGCTTTGGACATCTTTCAGCGCGTCGAAGTCCATAAGCACGTCGTCACAAATGTCTTTCGGCAAGATTGGTGTAGACGACCCACCTGGAATGACGGCCAGCAGATTATCCCATCCGCCGCGCACGCCGCCCGCATGATTTTCGATCAACTCCCGTAGTGGGATGCTCATCGCTTCTTCGACATTACATGGCGTATTCACGTGGCCAGAAATGCAGAAGACTTTGGTGCCCGCATTATTCTCACGGCCAAAGCTGGAGAACCATGTGGCACCCCGGCGCAAAATTGTTGGCGCGGCTGCAATCGTCTCAACGTTGTTGACCGTTGTCGGGCGGCCATAAAGGCCAGCCATAGCCGGAAATGGCGGCTTCAAGCGTGGTTGGCCCTTTTTGCCTTCCAGGCTTTCGATCAGTGCCGTTTCTTCGCCGCAGATATATGCGCCAGCGCCCCGATGCAGATACAGATCGAAATCATAACCGGAGCCGCAAGCGTTCTTGCCGATCAATCCCGCGTCATAAGCTTCAGCAATGGCTGCGTCCACGACTTCCGCTTCGTTGTGAAATTCGCCGCGGATGTATATATAACCAGCGGTCGCCCCTATTGCGACACCGGCAATCAAGCAACCCTCAACGAGCTTGTGCGGATCATTCCGCATCATATCGCGGTCTTTACAAGTGCCGGGCTCGCCTTCATCCGCGTTCACAACAAGATATCGCGGCAAACCGTCATCATTTTTGGGCATGAAGGACCATTTAAGGCCCGTCGGGAAACCAGCGCCGCCGCGGCCACGTAGGCCAGAAGCTTTCATTTCTTCCACGATCCAGTCGCGGCCCTTCAGCAAGATGTCCTTCGTGCCATCCCAATCACCGCGTTTTTTCGCAGCGTCGAGATTCCACGGCTGTTCGCCGTACAGGTTCGTGAAGATGCGGTCTTCAGCTTTGAGCATGGACTAGCCCCTACTTCCGGTTCACGATTTGGCGGGCTCGGAACCACGGCGGCCGCTTTGCGACCCCTGTTCCGGCGTCTCGCCTTTAGCGAAGGCCTCCAGGATGCGCGTCGTCGATGCGGCATCCAGATCCTCATAATAATCATCGTCGATTTGGATCATTGGCGCGTTCACACATGCACCGAGGCATTCAACCTCATGCAAAGAGAACTTGCCGTCCTCAGTCACCTGGCCAAAGCTAATACCGAGATGGTCTTTACAGGCCTTAACAACATCATCAGAGCCGCGCAGCCAGCAAGGTGTTGTCGTGCAGACCTGCACTTTGTGCTGACCTTTCGGGGCCAGGAAGTACATCGTGTAGAAGGTCGCGACTTCCCAGACACGGACGGATGGCATTTCCAGCCGGTCAGCAATCATTTCAATCGCAGCAGAAGGGATCCAGCCACCATGCTGACGCTGTGCCAAATCAAGCAGCGGCATCACCGCTGATTGCTTTTTGCTGTCAGGGTATTTGGAAATAATCACTTTGGCGCGCGCATCATGTTCTACATCGAAAGCAAACGTCTTCGGCTGCAGATCATGCGGCGCAATATCCAGGCCGCTCATCGATCGACCTCCCCGAAGACGATGTCCATAGATCCGAGGATCGCGACACTATCCGCAAGCATGTGGCCTTTGGAGCAGAATTCCATGGCCTGCAAATGCGCAAATCCGGGTGCACGAATTTTGCAGCGGTAAGGCTTATTGGTGCCGTCGGAGACCAAATACACCGCGAACTCACCCTTCGGCGCTTCAACAGCAGTATAGGTTTCGCCTTCTGGCACGTGGAAGCCTTCGGTGTAGAGCTTAAAGTGATGGATCAGCGCTTCCATCGAACGCTTCATCTGCCCACGATCCGGCGGTGCGATCTTGCCGTCTTCGGTCATCACTGGGCCATCCGGCATCTGCTCGATACACTGGCGGATGATTTTCAGGCTTGCGGCCATTTCCTCAACCCGGCAGACATAGCGATCATAGCAATCGCCGTTTTTGCCGATGGGAATATCGAACTCAACTTGATCATAAGCGTCGTAAGGCTGCGCACGACGGAGATCAAATGCAACGCCGGAACCACGCAACATCGGGCCGGTAAAGCCCCAATCCAGCGCCTCTTTTTCAGTAACAACACCGATACCAACGGTGCGCTGCTTAAAGATACGGTTGCCGTCCAGCAATGAGCGCATATCGTCGACAAATGCCGGGAATTGATCACACCATGCGAGGATATCTTCCAGCATGCCCGCCGGCACATCCTGATGAACGCCACCGGGGCGGAAATAAGCAGCATGCAAGCGAGCGCCCGAGACGCCTTCGTAGAATTCCATCAGCTTTTCGCGCTGCTCGAAGCCCCAGAGCATCGGCGTCATCGCACCTACGTCCATCGCAAAAGCCGTGATGTTCAGCAGGTGGTTCAGGATTCGGCTGATTTCAGCGAACAGCACACGCAGATATTGGCCGCGAGGCGGTGGTGCGATGCCCATAAGCTTCTCGACGCCCAGGGCATAAGCATGCTCCTGGCTCATCGGTGCCACGTAATCCAGGCGATCAAAATACGGCAATGCCTGAAGGTAGGTTTTGTACTCAATCAGCTTTTCTGTGCCGCGATGCAGCAGGCCGATATGGCTGTCGATGCGCTCAACAATCTCGCCGTCGAGCTCCATCACCATGCGCAGCACGCCGTGGGCAGCAGGATGCTGCGGCCCAAAGTTGATGGTGTAATTTTTTATATGGGCTTCGGCCATGGTCCTGCCTTAGTCCGCTGCTTTTGAGGGGGCATCTTCGGCTTTCTCATCGCCCGGCATGTGGCGCTCGGCACCTTCCCATGGGCTCAAGAAATCAAAGCTGCGGAATTCTTGGGTCAGTTTCACAGGTTCGTAGATAACCCGCTTTTGCTCGTCGTCGTACCGAACTTCAACATATCCTGTCATCGGGAAATCTTTGCGCAACGGATGGCCTTCGAATCCATAGTCCGTCAGCAGACGCCGAAGGTCCGGGTGGTCGGAAAAGAATACGCCGTACATGTCCCATACTTCGCGCTCGAACCAATTGGCGGAAGCGAATAAATCTGAGACTGTTGGCACAGTTGTATCTTCATCGGTGTTAATTTTAACACGAACGCGATGGTTTTGGCGCACGCTAAGTAGATTATAAATGACCTCAAACCGTTCCGGACGGTCTGGGAAATCAACACCGCAGACATCCAACAGGATCTTGAAGTCACATGCGCTGTCGTCCCGCAGGAACGTCAGAACCTTGACGATATCATCCCTCCGCACAGTCAATATCAGTTCGCCCAAGCGAATGTTTTGCGCCTGAATATCATCGCCCAGCTGTTCAGCGATATGTTCCGCCAGTTCTTGCACCGCTTAAGCCTCCCCAATCCGCTTCGAACCTGTGATCAGATAGGTCATCAGCGCAAAATCGTGCCGGTGCGTTTGATCTTTTTCTGCAATTGCAGAATGCCGTAGAGCAGCGCTTCAGCAGTTGGCGGGCAGCCGGGTACATAGATGTCTACCGGTACGATCCGGTCACAGCCGCGCACCACGGAATAGCTGTAGTGATAATAACCGCCGCCATTGGCGCAGGATCCCATAGAAATAACCCATCGTGGTTCCGCCATCTGGTCATAGACCTTACGGAGCGCGGGTGCCATTTTGTTTGTCAGTGTACCAGCGACAATCATCACATCGGACTGGCGCGGGCTTGGACGGAAGACAACGCCAAACCGATCCAAATCGTAGCGTGAGCAGGCCGTATGCATCATTTCAACGGCGCAACAGGCAAGGCCGAACGTCATCGGCCAGAGCGAGCCAGACCGTGCCCAGTTCACCAGGCCGTCAAGATTGGCTACGACAAAGCCTTTATCCTCAAGCTCACCGGTTACGCCCTTTATAATTGCGTCTTGATCAGCGCCAGGGCCAACAACGGGTCCCGATTGCGTGTCCATCACTCCCATTCGAGCGCGCCCTTTTTCCATTCGTAGATAAAGCCGATGGTCAGAATGCCGAGGAAAGCCATCATCGACCAGAACCCGAATAGGCCAATGTCCCCAAGCGCAACCGCCCAAGGAAACAGGAAAGCGACTTCAAGATCGAAGATGATAAACAGAATGGCGACCAGATAGAACCGAACGTCAAATTTACCGCGGCTGTCAGAAAACGCCTCGAATCCACACTCATAGGCCGACACCTTTTCAGGATCCGGCTTTTGACGCGCGATAATGAATGAGGCTGTCACTGCAGCCAATGCGATGCCACCTGCGATCCCAAAGAATATCAGGATCGGCAAATATTCGATCAGCAGGTTTTCCAACCCAGCCATGCTGGTCCCCCTGGCATGGGCGACTCACCGGCGAGCCTGCCCCTAAACTGCGCCGCACTCTAGTCAGCCAGCGCGCCATGTGCAATTGACGCTTTGCCACAGATCAAAACATTCTCAATTAAGCGCCCATAAAAACGGCCTGAGACATCGTTTGAGCCAATACAAACCCAGGCTAAGCCATGAGCGGCCCTATGCTAAGTGCGCCGATCTGCCTTTGTAAGAAACAGCGTAAGCGCCGGGGTTTTTTGACAGATATGACGAACACAACACTTTCCGTTTGTCAGAGTGGTGAATACCTGGGCGCCGACCCCGATTGCTATTTGGAGGTTTCCGCCTCAAAGGTCGCCAATATCGGCATGATGTTGAAACGCGAACCCGTGCCTTTTTAAAAAGCCGCAGAAGTCGGGTGAGGAGCGGTGCTTATCTTACAGAAACTTGCCGGTGGTTTTCCGAAAAAGTAATGGACCGGGTTCGACATTTCACCCGATGCAGAACAATTCTAGCAGCGCTGGGCAGATGGCCCCGTCAACTATCGACGCGAAGACTACCTTAACGCCAACAAAACTAATGATCTGGTGCTGCTCATCCACGTGATTGAGCACGTAGACGACTACATCGGGTTTTTGCGTCGCTTGTCTGGCCTTGGCAAAGCTTTCGTTTTCCACATTCCGTTTGATTTAAATGCACAGGGACTAATGCACGGTAGGATATTGAAAAGTAGGTCGCATGCGGGGCACCTGCACTATTTCAACAAAGATATAGCGGTCGCGACGCTCCGCGACACAGGCTATGAAATCAAAACGTGGCAGTTGAAAGGCATCTCACAGCATGCGCGCCAGTCTTCCAGGCCGCTCCGCACCCGCACCTCAAACCTGCCACGGCGGATGATGTTTCCAACAGCGCCTGAAACAACTGCGCTGCTAATGAGTTGATATAGAATGCTTGTTCTAGTGGGATCGACATCCCGCTGATCTGACTGTAGGCCCTACGCGCGATTCATCCCCAGGCGTGATTTTCCCGTGCCGTTGACTCCATCCAGCACCGCATTACCCTGCAAAATATAGCTTTCGATCCCCGCCGGGAGAGAACGAGTTAGGGCTGCAAGCCTGAAAGCGTCGCCGAAGGAGCAACCGCCCCGGAAACTCTCAGGCAAACGGACCGCGGGGTGAGGCTACTCTGGAAAGCGGGCGCGCAAGATGCGCCCCACCGAAGATGCAACCTGCGCCCAGCCGATTTGGTGTGTGGAGAATCTTTCAGGTTCCGATGACAGAGGGGGTGACAGGCTTGCCGGCACTTGCCGCAAGACCGTCGCACTCTTGCGCATAGGGAACCTGACGATGAGAGATAGCGAACACCTTCTAAAAACTCCGCTTTATGACCTTCATGTCCACTTGGGCGCCAAAATGGTTGGCTTCGCCGGCTACAACATGCCTGTTCAATTTGCAGACGGCATTATGGCGGAACATAAATGGTGCCGCGAAAATACAGGCCTCTTCGACGTATCCCATATGGGCCAGGTTAAATTATCCGGCGGTGACGCGGCGATGGCGCTCGAAGCGCTTGTGCCAGGCGACATCCAGGGTCTTGGCGTGAACCAGCAGCGATACACCCTATTCACGAACGCAGACGGTGGCGTGCTTGATGATTTGATGGCACTGAACCGTGGCGACCATTTAATGCTGGTGGTGAATGCAGCCTGCAAACATCAGGACATTACGCACCTGGAAGCGCATTTGAACAGTATTGAGGTAGAATATTTCCCGAACCGTGCCCTCCTAGCCCTGCAAGGCCCAAAAGCAGCCGCTGTGCTGGCGAAGCATGCACCGGAAGTCGTGAATATGCCGTTCATGTCCGCAATCGACGTCAACCTCGCAGGCGCTGAATGCCTCGTAACCCGATCCGGATATACCGGCGAGGATGGCTTTGAGATTGCTATGGCCAGCGACGCGGCGGAAGACATCGCGAACCTGATGCTGGCGGATGACGCAGTGCGGCCCATAGGATTGGGTGCCCGCGATTCGCTCAGGCTTGAAGCCGGCCTTTGCCTTTATGGCCACGATTTGGATGAGACCATCTCCCCGGTCGAGGCTGGTCTGCGGTGGACCATTCCGAATCATCGGCGCGAAGGTGGCGGGTTCCTAGGCGCTGAGCGGATTCAACGAGAACTAGCCGAAGGCCCCTCACGTCGCCGTGTTGGCATCAAGCCAGAGGGCCGCGTTTTAGCCCGTGAAGGCGTGGAAATTGCCAAGGACGGCGCGGTTATCGGCACGGTCACCAGTGGTGGGTTCGGGCCGAGCTGCGACCATCCCGTTGTCATGGGCTACGTCTCAAACGGTAAAACCGGGGACGCTGTAGACCTTATGGTTCGCGGCCAGGCCAGGCCTGCCCAAGTCGTCAAAATGCCATTCCATCCGCACCGGTATTACCGGGGCTAAAACTGTTTCTAGCGAAGGAGAGCCAATCCATGGCTGATCTATATTACACCGAAGAACACGAATGGGTCCGCGTGGAGGGCGATGTCGCGGAGTGCGGTATCAGCAATTTTGCACAAGAGCAATTAGGCGACGTTGTTTTCGTTGATCTCCCTGAAACGGGCCGTGAGGTTGCGCAAAATGACGAATGCGCCGTTGTCGAATCCGTGAAAGCGGCAAGTGACATATACGCGCCCGTTTCCGGTAAAATCATCGCTGCCAATAACACCCTGGAAGGTAACCCAGGCCTCGTGAACAGCAATGTTATGGATGACGGCTGGTTCTTCAAAATCAAACTGTCTGACCCAAGCGAGCTAGAAAACCTGATGGACACCGACGAATACACCGTCTTCTGCAAAGGCTGAAGGGCTTGTCTTCGAAACCCGTACCCTCCTTACCCTGTCCCTCTCCCCCCTGCTGGAGGGCGAAGAGAATTCGAGGCGGCGCTTACTCCGCAACTCCTGGTACCCCAGCGGGGGAAGAGGCGGGGTTGGGGGGTGCCGGCCACCGGAACCAAATGTTCGACTAGCGAAAGAAAAACTCATGCGCTACCTCCCCCTGACCGACCATGACCGCAGCGACATGCTAGCGACCATCGGTGCTAAGGCCATCGAAGAGCTGTTCGTCGATGTGCCGAATGCGGCATTGCTGGACACGCCCGTTGATTTGCCCAAAGCCCAGGGAGAAATGGCGGTCGAGCGTGCCCTCGGGCGCATGGCCGCAAAGAATATCTCGGCAGGCTCTGTCCCCTGCTTTATCGGCGCTGGGGCCTACCGCCACCACGTACCGGCAACTGTCGATTATTTGATCCAGCGCGGCGAATTCCTAACCGCATACACGCCCTATCAGCCGGAAATCGCGCAAGGCACGCTGCAGGTATTGTTCGAGTTCCAAACGCAAGTGGCGTTGCTGCTGGGCATGGATGTCGCGAATGCGTCTATGTATGACGGGGCCACGTCTGCGGCAGAGGCGGCGCTCATGGCGAACCGTGTAACGCGTCGAGAAAGCATTATCGCATCCGGCAATCTGCATCCTCACTACCGGGATTCCATTGGCACCCTGGCCAAACAGACAGGCTTTGCGTTTGATACCGGAGCACCCTCGCCCTCCGAGCCAGACATCGACGCCCTGATTGCCAAGATCGACAAGACGACCAGTGCCGTGGTTGTTCAGTACCCAGATGCGTTCGGCCACATCACGGACCTGACGCCTTTGGCGGACGCCGCCCATGCCGTAGGCGCGCTGATGATCGTTGCGACAACAGAAATCGCCTCTATGGGTGTGCTGACGCCACCCGGCGAGATGGGCGCAGATATTGCCGTCGCAGAAGGCCAATCCTTCGGCAACCCTTTGAACTTCGGCGGGCCCCATGTCGGCCTGTTCGCTTGCCAGGAGAAACTAACACGGCAGATGCCTGGTCGGCTCTGTGGCGAAACAGTTGATGCGGAAGGCGTTCGAGGCTTCGTGCTGACACTTTCAACGCGGGAACAACATATCCGCCGCGCCAAAGCGACCAGCAATATCTGCACCAATTCTGGCCTCTGCGCGCTCGCATTCTCTATCCACATGACTTTGCTCGGCGAAGCAGGCGTCAATGGCCTTGCAGCCTTAAACCATGCCCGCGCCAGCCAAGCGGTGGAGCGGCTGAACGCGATGGGTGGGATAGATGTGCTCACACCAGCCTTCTTCAACGAATTCGCCGTGCGCCTATCTAAGCCAGCCGCAGCAGTGGTCGAAGCGGCTGCCGCCAAAAATGTGTTGGCGGGCGTTCCCGCCTCAAGGCTCTGGCCAGAGGCTAAGGGCCTGGAGAACGTCCTGCTCGTCGCCGTAACTGAAACCAATACCGACGAAGACCTGGACGCCTTAATAAGCGTACTTGGGGAGATCGCGTGATGATGAATAATGAAGGCCGCCCAACCCGCCCCGCTGCCGCTAATGACTCTAGTGGCGCAAGCAGCGCGCCCGATACATTTTCTGGCGCCCGCGCCCTGGAACAGCACGAACCGCTGATCTTTGAACGCAGCAATCTAGGCACTGTCGGCGTGGATCTGCCGGACGCGCCAGAAGCACCAAACCGCCTCGGCGCGCTCGCTCGGAAAGGCGCACTTGGTCTGCCGGAACTTTCGGAGCCGCAGGTGGTACGCCACTACACCCGCCTCAGCCGAATGAATTACGGCATTGATACAGGTCTCTTTCCGCTTGGCTCCTGCACCATGAAGCACAATCCGCGCCTAAACGAGCGTATGGCCCGCCTGCCAGGGTTCGCGGACCTACATCCAATGCAACCCGTCTCCACCGTACAGGGCGCATTGGAAGTGATGCAGCAGGTTAAGCACTGGCTTTCCGTACTAACCGGCATGCCTGCAGTCGCACTCCCGCCAGGTGCGGGTGCTCATGGCGAGCTTTGCGGGATGATGGCAATTAAATCCGCCATTGAAGCGCGCGGCGAAGCGGATCAGCGTCGCCGTGTTTTGGCCCCTGCTTCCGCCCATGGGACCAACCCTGCGACGGCAGCGATGCTAGGCTTCACCGTGGACGAAATCCCCGAAAATGAGCGCGGTCGTGTTGATCTGAAGGCGTTTGAGGAACAGGTGGGCCCGGATGTCGCTGGGATCATGCTGACCAACCCAAATACCTGCGGCGTGTTTGAAACCGATATCAAAGCCATCGCCGACGCTATCCACGCCGCCGGCGGGTATTTCTACTGTGACGGTGCCAATTTCAACGCCATCGTCGGGCGCGTTCGCCCCGGCGACCTTGGCGTCGACGCCATGCATATTAACCTGCATAAAACTTTCTCCACCCCACATGGCGGCGGTGGTCCTGGCTCTGGGCCTGTCGTGTTCTCAGAAGCGTTGGCGCCTTTTGCACCGTTGCCCTGGGTTACAGGCGACACCGCTTCTGGCTATGACCTGATGGAAGAAGCATCCGGCGATGCGGCCGAAAGCTTTGGGCGCATGAAAGGCTTCCACGGCCAGATGGGTATGTTCGTGCGCGCACTTGCCTACATGATGAGCCATGGATCGGACGGTCTGATGCAGGCCTCTAGCGATGCCGTGCTTTCCGCCAACTACCTGAAAGCCCGACTTGAGGACTTTATGACTGCACCTTACGGCGATGGCCCCTGCATGCATGAAGCGTTGTTTGATGACACGTTCCTCAAAGGCACAGGCATCACCACGCTCGACTTTGCGAAAGCGATGATCGACGAAGGCTATCACCCAATGACGATGTATTTCCCGCTCGTCGTCCACGGCGCGATGCTAATTGAGCCGACAGAAAGCGAAAGCAAGGAAGCCCTCGACCGGTTTGCCGATACGCTGCGTTTCCTGGCTGAACAGGCCAAAGCAGGCAATACGGAACGCTTTATCCAAGCCCCTCGCTATGCTCCACGTCGCAGGTTGGATGAAACACAAGCTGCGCGGAAGCCTATCCTGCGCTGGAAGCCTGATGTTCGTTCGGCTGAGGCGGCGGAATAATGCGGCTGGGGTTTATAGTTAACTGCAGCCCCCCTCACCCTGCCCCCTCCCCCCCCCCAACCCCCGTTAGGGGGCGAGGGTTCTAAAAGCAAACTAGGCGGCCTCTGTGAGGGTCTCCTCTCTACCCAACGGGAGGAGAGGGATCTGGGTGAGGGGAATCCCGCCACCAAAACCAAGCCAATCAATCAATCAGCTTCAATGCAGCCTGGTTAAACCCATCTGCCCGCTCATACATCGCCCAATGACCAGCATCTGCGACGACTTCGAACCCGGCAAAACCCTTAATACCACTCAGGAATTTGTATCGATCAGCCAAGTACGGATAGGCTGTAGAATCATACTCACCCCAAATGCCGGAAATGGCGCAGTTTAGCGCCGGCAGCTTCTCCACCAATGAAGGCAACCGGCTAATCCAGCGGCTTTTGGTGACGGCACGGGTGGTATTCATTACCTGCATATGCAGCGCTACGGCATCTACAGCTTCGGGATCGCGCACCATTAGAAGTTCAAGATTACGGCGCGCGAGATGGCGGATCGCCAGGCCGTCCATATCCCGCCGGAATGCAGCAAGCGGCAGGAACTCAGACCGGCGAAGCCCCATGCCGCCTGCCCCTACCAGCGTGAAACTATGCAGCCGGTCACCCAGATACGGTGCCGTATATCCACCGATGACAGAGCCGAACGAAAAACCCATCAGCCGGGCCTGTTCGCCATCTGGCAGAAAACTGAGTATGCCCGCGGCGACATGCTTACCGATATCATCCGGGTCGCGGCGGTCCGGCGGCGGGTCGCTATCGCCGAGGCCGGGGATATCGCCCGCATACACGGTGAACTTCTCAGACAGCGCCTCGACATTGCGGATCCAATGCACCCAGGAGCCATACCCGCCGTGAAGCATGAACAGCGCGGGTTTGCCTGGCCCACGACCCCAGCACCGCCAAGCCATGCCGCCATCGGGCAAGGGCGTCGTCAGTGCCTCGCTTTTGTCCGCGACGAGCTGAATTGCGGCCTCGGCTTCTGCGGTCAGGGCGTCTCTTACGATGAAGCGTTCTTCTACGGCGGGCATGGGCTTTAAACGTCTCATTCCATTCGGGCGGCAATCCGGTAATAATGAACCTGAAATACGATTAACGCCACCAGGATTTAGCCAATGTTTTATGATGACCCACGTAATCACGGCCTCAAGTTCAGCCCCTTCAAGGCCCTTGTCGCCCCGCGCCCCATCGCCTGGGTTTCTAGCCAGGACCCGGACGGCAACTTAAACTTGGCACCCTATAGCTTCTTTAACGCCGTTGCTGATTCGCCGCCAATGATCATGTTCGCGCCGAACAATCCCCGCATGGGCGGCGGCAGGAAAGACACGCTGACGAACATTGAGGCCACAAACCAGTTCGTTGTGAACCTCTGCCAGGCGGACTTCATGCACCAGATGAATACATCATCTGCACACGTGGACCCGAACGTGGATGAATTCGAACTTGCAGGCCTCGCACCAGCCCCCTCCACCAACGTCAAACCGCCGCGCATCAAAGAAGCGCTGGCGGCGCTTGAATGTGAATTCATGTTCCGCACCCGCCTGCCGTCCAGCCACCCAAAGATCGAAAATAACGTTGTCTTCGGCAAGGTCGTTGGCGTCTATATCGACGATTCAATCATCGATGACGGCATGGTCCAAATGGACAAATACCGCCCCCTCGCCCGCTTGGGATACATGGATTACACGATCGTAGAAAATGTATTCGCCATTGACCGCCCCGACCATGACCTGGCGGATTACGACAAGTCGGGCAAGAAGTAAGCCTTAGATCAGGACTGAAAATAAAACTGTATTACGGCACGGCCTCGCCATACGTTCGCAAGGTCGTCATCGCAGCTATTGAATGTGGCTTGCATGACAAAATTGAGTGGGGCGGAACACTTCCTTGGCAGGCCAATACGCAAAATTGCGGCACCAACCCTGTTGGGAAGATACCTGCATTGGTGACGGATACAGGGCAGGTTCTCTAGGACAGCCCGGTCATTGTTGAATATTTCGATTCGCTGCACGATGGCCCGAAGTTCATCCCGCCCGCAGGCTAGGCGCCGTTTGAATCCTTGTGGGTTGCAGCACTTGCAGACGGCATAATGGATGCGGTCATTTTGCGCTACAGCGAGCTGGTAAGCCGCCCAAAGGCGTGCATTGGGATTATTAGGACAAGCAGCAGCGGAATACGATTGATCGCTCTCTGACTGCGTTGGAGGCAGACCCCGCAGCTTTCGATCCAGAACGCCCTGATACCGCGCAGATCACTACAGCCTGCGCGTCGGCTGGATTGAGTTTCGCACAGAAATACTTGGGATTAATTGGCGTGAAGGACAGCCAACGCTATTGGCATGGTTCGACACATTCAGCCAGCGGGCCTCAATGCAGAACTCGATGCCGGTCGCGCATTCCTAGCGGCAGATTTCCCTTACTCGGGGAAGACTCGATTGTACCATTCCAGAATAACATCCAGACCAGGCTGCCAATCCACGTCGATCATCAGGCAATGGGCGGCATCTGGCAGGTGGACGTGTTCCGCCTCATAAAACGCACCAACAGCTGCATCCTGGCGGGGCGGATGGGTAAGCGGCCAGTCCCGACCCGCTAAAATACAAAGCGCAGGGCAATTGATCTTGGAAACATCAACCGGCACGCGCAGTTTATAGCGATCATTCGTAGCGACAGAGCTTTCGGGGCATTGACGTTCTAACATCGCGCTAATGTCCTGGCCTTCATGGTTAGGCAAAAACTTCTCGCGGACAGTCTTTTCGTCTGCCGCGAGGATAGGTCGCGTTTCGTCCACCGGCTTCACAGCCTCTGCACCCGGCAAATTTGCGGGCGGCGATGGCGTTAACAGCACCAGACCAAATGCAGGCGTGCGCGTCACTGCGACACCGACCATAAGGCCGCCCATACTATGGCCAAGCAGGACTGGTGGATGATCAAAAGTTTGCGCAATGGCGGCGACATGATCGCCATATTCATTGAACCCTGCCGTGAACAGGTCCTCATTCGGCAATCCGCCATGCCCACGAACGTCGATAGCCACAGCCGCAATACCCGCCTCATGCAACGTTTTCAGCCAATTGGAATGACACCAAGCCCCCTGCATAAAGCCATGCACGAACACCAGCGCCGGCCTATCCTTCGTCCCAACAACAGGAGACCGCGTCATCCGCGCAAGGCCGACACGATCAGTCGGCAGGGAGTCGTGATAGCTAAAACCGAACGAATTTAAAGGCTTATTTCGTTTCCATGAACGCCGGGCGACCACAGAACAAATCCGCCTGGATGACTAGAAATAGGCGGGCTGGCAGCTGAAATGGTCGTTTAAACCGCCAGGACAAAGCTCCGACGGCTGCGCCTCACCCAAC
>CBFIAF010000021.1:0-60621 GCA_965660545.1 Alphaproteobacteria bacterium
ACAAATCTTTACAATCATATGCTGGATTAACTGAGCCCGCATCCTGGTTCAACGCAGCTTGAAAACGTGGTGTGATCAAGCCTTCCTCAGCACTTCAACCCAGCGATAGATGATAGCGGCAATCGCTGTCACGACCAGCAGCAGAATGTTGACCGGGGTTGCGAATGATGTCTGGATGAGAGGGTATTCACCGGTCAAATAGACAGTGTCCATTTTGAGTATGAACCGGCAGAGATTGCTGACCGCTACCATGATGATGGCGTGAACCATATAGATCGAATATGAGATTTCGCTGATATAACGGAGCGAAATAGCGTTCATCACAGTGCTGATATAGCCGCCACCCGAAACTAAACTTTAGATCAACGCGCTAAAGCCAGCGATGGAAGCAAGCTGCCATTCGGGATGATTGAAAGACCGTGCGACAGCGAAGACAACAGTGAACACAACGGTCGTTTCTAGCGCTGTCGCAGGTGCCCGGGTCAAGCGCCACGGCTTCGAGCAGAGCCCGAAATAGAGAGCAGCGCCCGCGAAGAAACTGGCGAATCAGCGCAGAAGCCCAAAGACTGTCATGAATAATATCCCGTGCTCGCCACCCATTTTCGCCAAGACATAGATCACCACCAGGGACCTTGCCGTGACGAGCACAAAAACCAATGCGGCATGGGCGCAGAATGCCCAGACAACTAGAAAGAACATGAGATACGTGAAGAATTCGACGCTGATGCTCCCGGCCGGCCCGTTCCAGGTAAGCGTTTCGAGGAAACCCATGGAATGCCGGAGGAACAGGTTCAGGCCAAAAGAGACCACTTTATTGCGCTCTGTCGGATCAGCGCCAATGCCGTAAACCTCAAACACACCGAGTCGCACGAAAACGAATGGCACCCACGCCAACAAGTATAAACAGGTGCAGCGGGGTATACATGCGCTAGCCGCAGCAGGGCGAATTTCTGGAAACCTAAACCATCCCGGGTTTTATCCAGATAGGCATGGGCGATGACAAAGCTTGAGAGGAAAAAGAAGAAATCAACGAAGATTGCACCCTGTTTGACGATCATCAAATTGTCGCCATGCACGAGCAGTGCGTAGAACCAAGCGACGATCACGGCGGCGACACCGCGCCATGATTCCAACGCGCCGAAGAATATGCGGCCACCCTCCCCCTTTGCCATCATGCCCACCGACCACGCATGGAGGCGGACGGCCCAAAGACGATGCTCATTATCAAGAACCATGGGGGGGGGGTAGCCACATATCATCATATTTGTCCCGCGCAGCGCGCAGGACGTAACCCGATGCAACGCTGCCCAGCGCAATCTCAGCCCAACCGAAGTTCACAAGCCGATCACCCATCAGTCTAATCGGCCAGCCATTGACGGTTTCAGGTTCATGAATTTGCCGGAACCAAGCACCGAGCGCTGAAACAGGAGGGTCTGACCAGATCGCGCTGGGGACTAAGGCTGCCACGCCGGCGGCAAAATCCTCCCCCCAATGCAAGCCTGCCGATAAATCAAAATCCCGCATGGCTAGAAGCAACGCATAAAACAGCGAGCCATGAATCGAGATTGCGATCTGGCAACAGATATTTACGCCTTCCCGAGGACTTATAACGCCTTCAGGAAACAGCAGAACATCCCGCGTGACCCGTAGCCCCCAGGCCGAACCCTGCCAGCCATACCAACGCACCCACCTCTGCAATTAGAAGCAGTTGGAGATGCACGTCTGGAAACAGGTAATCCGGTGTGGCGCTATCCAGGCCGATGGCAAGCTGGATCGGGCGAAACTCAAACCAGAATCCACTCAACAGCAACGCCAGAAAGAACACGTCGAAGCGGCGGCGCACGTAAACGCGCGCAAGGATCATGATCGCGCCGAAGACTGCCAAGACGGACAGAACTGCGAGCACGCGTTCGATGCTCCCCTGGCTACTCAACCCCTTGCGGGCGCGCCAGCCTACTTGTAAGGATCCGCTGCATCACGGAGACCGTCACCCAGGAAGTTGAACGCCAGGATGGTCAGGATAACCGGTGCTACAGGCAGCATCAGCCAAGGATAAAGTGCGACTACGTTGATATTTTGGGCTTCGGCCAATAGAACGCCCCAACTGGTGATCGGCGGTCTCAAGCCTAACCCCAGGAATGACAGCGCCGTCTCACCAAGGATCATGCTGGGCACAGACAGTGTTGCGGATGCGATCAAGTGGCTGGCAAAGCTTGGCAGCAAATGCTTTGCAATCACGCGTCTTGGAGATGCCCCCATGAGCTGGGCAGCCTGGCAAAAATCTTCCTCACGCAGCGACAAAAGCTTCGATCTGACTGCACGGGCAAGGCCTGTCCAGTCGAGTAGTCCAAGGATGATCGTGATGCCAAAGTATATCAGCACCGGACTCCAGGTGACTGGTAAGGCGGCCGACAGGGCCATCCAGAGCGGCAATTCCGGAAACGACCGCACTACCTCAATCATCCGCTGAACAACGCTATCGACCAAACCGCCGTAGTACCCGGCAAGGCCACCAAGGGTGATACCGATTATGAAGCTGATGGCTATGCCAAACAGGCCCACAGTCAAGGATATGCGGGCACCATACACAATACGGCTGAAGACATCCCGCCCCAACCGGTCCGTCCCCATAATGTACAGAGACCCGCCCTCGGCAGGGCAGAATAGGTGGAAACGGGATGTGAATAGCCCAAAATAGCTAAACTCGTCGCTCAGGCAAAAAAAGCGGATTTTCTGCGGTTTAGCCGTGTCCTCGGAGTAATTCCGCTTCATCGTCTTAAAATCAAGCTTCTTTGTGTACTCGTAGACGAACGGGCCGATGAACTCACCCTCATGCATCACATGTATGGATTGCGGTGGGGCGTAAATATATTTGGAATTCCGCGTATCCAGCGCATAGGGCGCGATCACTTCGGAGATGATCGCAGAGAAGTACATGAACAGCAGAAACACGCCAGAGATAACAGCAAGCTTGTGGCGCTTCAGCTTCCACCACATCAGCTGCCACTGCGTCGCCAGGAAGTAGCGTTCCTGTTCCGGCGTTAGCGTTTCAACGGAATACGGGTCAAACGGCTCTTTTGAGACATAATGCTCAATATTGTTTTTGGGGCCGGACGGTTGCAATTCACTCATTTCTTATTCCCCGCGCCAAGCCGGATGCGGGGGTCAAGGGCGGCCAAGGCTATATCAGATATAAGCACGCCGACAACGGTCAGAAGCGCCAGGAACATCAGGAATGATCCTGCGAGATACATATCTTGCGCTTGCAGAGCCTCGATGAGCATTGGTCCCGTTGTTGGCAGCGACAGCACCATGGAGACGATGGCGGCACCAGAAACGACTTGCGGCAGGAGGTTGCCGATGTCTGCAATGAACGGGTTCAACGCCATCCGGAGTGGGTATTTGATGAGCAAACGGCGCGGCGTCAAGCCTTTCGCCCGACCCGTCACGACATACTGTTTCTGCAATTCATCCAGCAGGTTTGCGCGCAGGCGCCGGATCATGCCAGCCGTTCCAGACGTGCCAATAACGATCACCGGCACCCAAAGGTGCTGCAGCACGGAAACGAACTTGTCCCAGCTGAACGGCTGATCCAGGTATATCGGATCCATAAGGCCGCCAATGGATATGCCAAAATATACCTTCGCCAGATACATCATCACCAACGCCAATAGGAAGTTCGGCGTCGCTAAGCCAAGAAACCCAATAAGCGTCAGCCCATGGTCGCCCCAGCTATACTGGTTCACAGCGGAATAGACGCCGATCGGGAACGCCATGGCCCAGGTAAACAGAATTGTTGAGAAAGACAACAGGAAGCTCAGGTACAAACGATCCCCAACGACGTCCGATACCGGAAGTTCATATTCGAACGAATAGCCGAAATCGCCCTGCAGCATCCCAAACAGCCAGATCAGATATTGTTCCCACATAGGCTTATCGAGGCCGTACTGAGCGCGTAGAAACTCAACTTTGGCCTTGTCGACATCCATGCCGGACGCAACGGCTTCGTTGATCATTGTCGTCAGATAATCACCCGGCGGCAATTGGATGATGATGAACACCAACACGCTGATAGCGAGCAGTGTAGGGATCATCAGCATGACCCTGCGGGCGATATATCTAAGCATTGGCGGCTCCGTTACGGCTTACGTGCGCTTACTTAGACTCAAGCCAGAAGGTGTCTGGGCGGTAGCAACCAAAGTGGGCACCAGGGTCCCAGTTGTAATAGCCTTCGTCTGGGATGTTTTGGAGGCGAGAATTGGTCACGACCGGCTGTAAGACGCCAGCCACAAGACCAATCACATACACTTCGGACGTGTATAGGTCCTGCATATCGTTCCATATTTTGGCCTTGCTCCCCATATTCACAGCATTGCGCCACTGTTTGTAGAGCCCGCTAAGCTGCAGGGGCACAACCATGTCTACAGTTGCCCCAGCTTTGCCTTTAGTCTCGACATACTGGCCCCATTTGGGCCACTGCAATTGCTGCTGTGAAGTCGGCGCGAACTCTTCCGGGCTCATCAGTGCGTTCGCGAGGCCATTCTCCAGGCCAAACCAGATCGACATCTGCGTATCGCCTGTAAAGACCCGGTTCCGCAACACATCGCGTTGTAGCGGCTTAGTAAACAGAGCGATGCCGGCTTTAGACCAAGTCTGCTTGATCAGTTCCAGCACATCAGTTTCTTCAGTACTTTCGCCAGCGCTTTCAACAATGATTTCCAGCTTACGGCCATCTGGCAGCATGCGGATGCCATCAGAATCTCGCTTCAGGCCAAGTTGGTCCAGCAGCTTATTGGCTTCTTTCAGGTCAAACTCTGCATAGGCCATCGCCGCTTTTTCATTGTACAGCGGACTGCCCGGCAGCAATGCGTTGCCCTGCGGCAATGCAACACCGAAATAAACCACTTCGTTGATCTCACCGCGGTCTGTCGCTAGCGACAGGGCTTGGCGGAATTCCTTTTTCCGAAACAGTTTCCGCCATTCCGGATCATTTGTGTTTAGATTCGGGTAGAGCGCCATATGGGAGCCTTTACCGGTCCGCCAAAGGCGCGTTGTGTAACCATAGCGTTCTTCGTTTACTTTCAGGAATGGCGTATTCTTGAACTGCAGATAGCGGCCCTGCAAATCAACTTCGCCACTACCAGCTTTAGCTGGGATCAGCTTACCGGAAACGATGTCCATATTGACCTGGTCGATATAGGGCAATTGCAGGCCGTTGGCGTCAACCCGGTGGTAGAAAGGATTGCGTTTGAATACGAAACGCTCAGCAGGCGGCTCTGTTTGCGCGACCCAGGGCTGCAGCGTGGGCAGGTCTGGATTGTCATTCTTGTAGGCATTATCCTTGCGATTATGCAGGGACGCCCAATTTCGGCGCTTATTCTCTTTTACGAGAACCGCAAGCTTTTCCGGGTCCTGATACTTCCCATGGAACTGCTGCAGATAGTGCTTCGGCGCGTAGATATACATTGGCGAAGCTTGGGCCAAAGCTGGGATGAATGTGGGGTTTGGCACGGTCCACTCTAGACGAATCTCCGTCTCAGAAACAATTGTCACCTTTGGCGGTTTGCCATCGGCGAGCATCTTGATCGGCGGACCGGACGGTGACAGCTCTGGGTTGTTTGCGACGTCTTCCCACCAATAGCGGAAGTCTTCAGTCGTGAACGGGTGTCCGTCCGACCATTTGTGCCCTTTGCGCAGGCGCAACGTGAATATACGGCCCTCTTCGACCGTATATTCCTTCAAAATGTCCGATACCAATTCAAGCCGATCATTGAAGCCAACAAGGCGGGCATATCCGTACACCACCATCTGCCGGGTTTCTTTAGCTTTTGCCATAAGCACACGGATTTCGCCGCCGACTTTTCCTGGCTTTGCCCCTTCACGGGTGAAGTCGGCAACGGAAGGTTCTTCAGGCACGCGCTCCGCCACCGGAGGCAACTGGCCCGCAGCAACCATATCGGTTAACACCGAGGATTCTGTATAAACGACCGGAGCTGCACTTGCGCTCGACAATCCAACTGCCAAGCCGGAAACTGCGGCAAGGGAAATCAAGCACCGGATATGCATGGCTTTATGCAGCCTCCTTTTGATGTACCGCGACGCGGACATAGTGATTGGGCTCAACTTCTTCGAGTTTCGCCGGAGCACCTGGCCGCAGCCCATAAGGGGCTGGCCAATTCGCGGGGTTGGATGCCCGCTCGCCCATCAATTTGGCGAAGTCGAGCGGGTGATCAAGGTCAGGCTCCGGCACGGCGGCCAGCAGGCCTTGGGTATAGGGGTGGCGAGGATTAGCGAAGAGCTGCGCTTTCGACGCAATTTCAACTAAGCGCCCAGCGCACATAACCGCGATCCGGTCCGCCATATAATCGACAACAGCGAGGTTATGGCTGACAAACAGAAATGTCAGACCAAGCTTGATTTGCAGGTCTTTCAGCAGGTTCAGAATTTGCGCCTGCACCGATACATCCAAAGCGGAGACAGGTTCATCACACAGGATTAGCTCAGGCTTCAACGCCAAGGCCCGCGCGATGCCGATCCGCTGGCGCTGTCCGCCGGAGAAACTGTGCGGGTAACGTGAAAGATGGCGGTCATCGAGGCCGACCAGCTGCATCAGCTCCCGCGCCATCTCCAGCCTATAAGCTGCATCGCCAACCTTATGGATGATCAACGGTTCCAGCAGAATCTCACGCACGGTCATTCTAGGGTTCAGTGCGCTGAACGGGTCTTGGAACATGTACTGCATGCGCTTGCGGTAAGGGAACAGATGCTTCGGCGACATATGTGTCAGGTCCATCTGCTTGCCGTCCACATTGAACAACACCTGGCCTTCATCCGGTTTCAGGGCGTTCATGATAATCTTTGAAGTTGTGGATTTACCGCACCCAGACTCGCCCACTAGGCCTAAGCATTCGCCGCGCTGGATCGTGAAACCGACATCATCAACCGCACGGAATGTCTTAGCGTCGCCAATGCCATTGCGAACACGAAAGCTCTTCTTCAAGCCCTGCACATCCAGCAATGGCGCCTCAGCCGGCTTGCCTTGCTTCTCGATATCAGCAAGCAAGTGACCGGTCGTGGGCTTAATTTCACGAATGGGGACCAGCCGCTCACCTTCTTTCATGTCAAAGCGGGGAACCGCAGCCAACAAGGCCTTCAAATAAGGGTGTTGCGGATTGCGGAAGATATCTTTGACCGCACCCTGTTCCATGACCTTGCCATGGAACATAACCACCACTTCATCAGCGACATTTGCGACAACACCCAGGTCATGGGTGATCATCAGCACGGCCATGTGCAGTTCGGCCTGCAGGTCCTTAATTAGCTTCAGGATTTGCGCCTGAATAGTCACGTCCAGTGCCGTCGTAGGTTCATCTGCGATCAGCAGGCTTGGCCGGCAGACCAACGCCATTGCGATCATCGCGCGCTGTCGGAGGCCGCCAGAAAGTTCGAACGGATAGGCGTCAACAGAAATTTCGGGCGTAGGGAAGCCAACGAGCGCCAGCATGTCCTGCACCAGTTTACGGGCTTCCATTTTGTTCGCATCCCGGTGCAGCAGCAGCGCTTCGCCGATCTGGTCGCCGATTGTATGAACCGGAGATAGAGACGTCATCGGCTCCTGGAAAATAATGGAGACCCGACCACCGCGAATATCTCGCATCTGCGCGGATTCCGATTTGAGCTGCACGATATCTACGGGCTCATAGTTCGGGTCGCGCAACGTGATGGAGCCAGATACGATACGCGCATTCCGAGGCAAAATGCCCATAATTGCCTGGGCCGTGACGCTCTTGCCAGAGCCAGATTCGCCAACAACCGCAACCGTTCCACCCGGTGGAATGCGGAAAGATACACCGTCCACGGCTTTAACAACGCCACCCTGCGCCTCGAACTCGACCCGAAGGTCGGTGACTTCAAGCAGATTTGTCACGGCGGCGCTATCAGACATTGGTCACATATTCCTCCGCACCATCCATATTCGGGGTGAGCCCCATGGCGGCGAAGTTGAAATCGGCGCTCTCAGTCATTGTCAGTCGGTGCTGCTCAATCGCGCGCATGACTAGTGTAGCCAAATCACGGAAATCATGGACGCTGGAATCAACTTTGACCGTTCTCCCAGCGCCATCCAGTCGTAGCTGCATCCATCCCGTCCCTTCGTCGGTCGCCGGTCCCCCTCGGCCCCGTTCGCGCTTCGTCGAGAAATATCTGAGGTCAACACGAGTGATTTCAGTCCACCTTAGCGCAGTGTGGCTTGCACCTTCTGTCCAAATACCATCGTCGGTGACAGCGATCACAGTTCTGTGACGTCGCCATGTTGACCACGCAAAGCTCAAGAACATTAATACGATGGCACCCAAAATCATGACCGCATAGATGTTTGTATGCGCATAAGCCAAAGGAATCCCAAAAATCATAGCCCCTGCCGCCGCTTGGCCGTAGTCCTTGTACATGGCTCCAGAAGGATAACTAAAACGTTGTTCTGGGCCAGGATCATGCGATTCGGTCATGCTTTTGTTCCAAAAATCGCACCGAATGACGGCCAGGATACACGTGGGTCATTTGCAAGCTTGGCAAGCAACGCCTTCAGTGCCGCCCATGCTGTCCGGTCCATGACCAAATGATGCGTTAAAATACCCGTGGGCTCGTCCCAATCTGCGGTACCATTACGCTTCGCCGCTAAATGCGCAGCGATGCCAGCAATTATATCAGCCAATGGCGTGCCGATTCGATCATTCCGCCAATGGACCAAATCCACGTGGGTGTTGACTTCAAGAATGCCGGACGCCGCTGAACGGTCCGCTCGGGCCTTGTAACGCGAAAGGCCATACAGGCCAGCTTCTGGAAGCCGCGCAAGCAGGCTTGAGGCGACGCGGTTCCACGGCGGCACCAACACTGGTTGCGCCGCATCGCCGAAAAGCCCGGATAGCGTAGCACGTGCCTGCACAAGCTCCCCCGTCATGTCGTCCAAAGGGCGATTTGCGGGAAATTCCGACTTCTTTTCCCCCTCGATAGCATGGTTCGCATGGGAAAACCCATGTTGCAAGACAGAAACTTCCTCGAAACCCTGTAATCTTTGCGCCAAATGCACGGTTGCGCCCGCTGGAATCACGGCTAACGCCAACGGAATACGGCATTTGACACACAAACTAAGCAACCGGTCGAGCGAGCCTGTTGCGTCGACTGCATCGTCATCGCGCAGCCAAAACTGCGGCTTAAGGCCAAGCACTACCCAGCGCTCAAGCTCCGCATCCAGCGCACGCCATGCGGTTTCGCTCATTTCTTGCCTGCAAGCGTTTTGACAAGGGCGGATGTCTTGGCTGCACCGCCAATATCAACGCCAGCTGAAGACGACGGCGGGCTCGATAGAGCGCGGTCAATCGCAGCGCCTAACTTGGCTGGCGACAAATCATCCTCCGGCACGACTTGCAGCGCCCCCTTCGCCGCTAGCGCTTCAGCACGCAGCGTTTGCTCCGTCTCCAGCCCGCCAGCATAGGGGACTATGACAGCGCGGGCACCTGCAGCAAGCGTTTCCAAGACAGTGTTATAACCGCCCTGTGAGATGGACAAACGGGAGCGCCGCAACAGGTCCGGAAAATCACGACGCGCGCGCTGCACGATCATATTTCCGCTCGCGGCAGCTTGCATCCCTCGGAAGACGGCGTCTGGCAGATTATGGCCAACCAAAAACCGCCATTTCATATCCCGCGCCGTCGTTTCAGGACGAGCTGCGATCATAGCCCGCAATAATTGCTCCGCAACAGCACCGCCACCAGCGGAAACGATGATTTCATCTTGTCCATCGGGGCCATCCGGCCCAACGCGCTCATCCACGACATAGCCAGTATAAGCGACACGGTCCGATAATTCAGCGAGATGGGGGAATGTGCGGTCAAACGGCACCAAATCTGGATCACCATGGACGAACACTTGATCATACCAAGTGCGCGCCCGCTCCAGCATTTCGGTCATGCGTTCGGGCTTTGCTGGTGCCACCAAAATATCACGTACACTGGCTGCGATCTTGACGTTATCCGCGCGCGCCGCTTCCAGCAGTGGGCCCATTTCAAAGCGGAACTGGCGACGGCCAAACGGGAAAAGTTCTGTGATAAGCACATCCGGTTTGAATTCGCGGTACAGGCTGAGGGTCGATGCCGTTCGCCGTTCACGCCAGGCATCATCGATTTGCTGGTCATTTTCGTCGTGCAGCACTTTAAAATAGATATCGACAGCACGGGCAGACGGCAGCTGCGCCAGCTTTGCCTCACCCGTATCAGTGACGGGGGAGGGTTCGCCACCGCTAGTGACTAGCACCTCAATACCATCCGACGTCATTGCCCGCGCTAACGTCGCCGCACGGGTCAAATGACCGATGCCAAGCAGGTGCTGCACCCAAAATAGAACGCGGATGGGCTCAGTCATGATGAGTAGATCCTTTTAGAAACGCCTGATGCGCGAAGGATGGCTTTAAAGCTAGGCGCTAATCGCAAGCCTCCACTCTCATGCATAGGACCTTTTGGCATCACGATAGTCCCTCATTTGGCAAGGGCGTATCCAGCGCTAAAACGCTTGGAGTCCCATCCGCCGCCAACCGCAGTATATTAAACGCCCCATGTTGGCCTTTCACGGGGGATTTTCCCATAAAATTCCAACCCGTCGCCATAGCCACAGCAGCCCTGATAACACCACGATGGCATACAGCAACCGTTGGGCGGCCGCGCACTGCGACCTCCTGAAAGAAAGGCTTCAGGCGGTCCTGGACCATGCGCGGGCTTTCGCCATTAGGGGGTGTGAAATCCAGGCCTCGGGCTTCGTTTTCAAGGAAGGCATCACCTAATGTCTCTGCAAGCTCGGCGCGGATACACCCTTCCCAATCGCCCCAGTTCATTTCAATGATCCGGTCATCGCTTTGCACAGTTCGCCCAAGCAGATGCCGCGCAGTTTCCTGGCAGCGACCCAGTGGGCTTGCAACCCAATCAAAGCCCTTGAGCGCAGCGGGCGTTGCCCAGGTCGCAAGCGCCGCCTTGCCCTCGTCCGAAAGCGCTGTATCTCGGCGGCCTTGCAGGCGGCCTTCAGCGTTCCATGTCGTCGGCGCATGGCGAATGAGAGCAAGCTGCGTCATCGAATGCCTATCCTTGTCAACACCGTTTCAAGCCGCGCCGCCGCCGCATCAAGCGATTGCGTGGATGCCACCCTGGCAGCCGCGTTTTCACTAAATGCTTGACGCTCTGCCTGATTTGTCGCCAAGCGTTGAACCGCCGCCGCAAAGGCCCCGGCGTCGCCAAGCGGCGTCAACCATCCAGACTGGCCATCGGCCACAACGCTATGCACGCCGCCTGCACGCCCAGCAACCACAGGCAATCCGCTCGCTTGCGCTTCCAGCATCGCCATGCCGAATGCTTCACCATGGGCGGGCCAGACCATAACATCCGCCGCAGCATAGGTCCGTGCAAGGACGGCCTCATCAAGCGCGCCCAGAAAATGCACGCGGTCTAGCGCGGCCAGTCGTAATTGCGCTTCAACACTTGCGCGCTCCACCCCGTCACCGACAACGAGCAAGCGCCAGTCCGGCGTGTCAGGCATAAGCCGCAATGCATCTGCGAGTGCAGCATACGATGCAGCTTTATCACCGCCCCGCATCATGCCTACAGCGAGCAGCCAAAGCGTATTCGAATCTGCCCCAATAGCCGCAGCAATGCCCGCCCTTGCTTCGTTACGAATTTCTCCAGCGCTGGCATAGGGGACAGCATCCAGGAAGGGAGGGAAATCAATTAGCGTACTTTCGTCATCAAGCAATGGTGCCAAGCATGCAGCATCATTTGGATTGAGGCATAGGATTGCCGCCGCCTCACGCACGCAATGAGCAACGCGCTTGTGGCTCAAATCCCATGGCCCGCCAGCGCGTTTCGGCGCGTAGCTGGCTTCCGCCAATACATAGGGAATACCCATCCGCGCTGCTGCCTCAGGCCCGAACCAATCTCCCGCCTTATAATAGAGATGATAGGTGAACCAGAAATTTGCACTGCCACCCAATGCTTGAATGGCGGCATCTGCCCTGGCATCCCCGCCCGCCGCCATTTCCGCCTGCACAGCGGGATCACCTGCGGGTTCGCGGCTCCGAAAATCTGAAGCAAGCGGCGTATCCACACCAATGCGTTCGAATGCCGCCTGAAACAGCCGCGCGATCCGGCGATCACCGGAAGGTGCTGGATGGTGAGGCGGCTTCAGGGGTGCGTAGAATGCAGCGCGCATTAAGCCACCGCGCGGCGACCGGCATCCTGTGTCAGGAGTGCAGCGATCTGGTCTACGCCTTCATTGAAATCAAACTCTGACCGGACATGCATTTCCGCCGCCCGGCCAAGCCGGAGCCGCTGATCCGGCTTGCAGATCAAGCTTTCAAGCGCATTCGCTACAGCCGCTGCATCGCCCGGCGGCGTTAGCAGGCCGGTTTCTTCATGGCGAATAAATTCTGGTATCGCGGAGACATCTGATGCGATAAGCGTCAGCGCTTGGCTCGCAGCCTCCATCAGCACATTCGGCAACCCATCCCGATCGCCATCTGCCGCGATTTTTGCTGGCAGCACGAAGAGATCCGCAGCGCCATAGGCCGAAATGACATCAGCCTGCGCCATCGCCCCCCGCCAGGTGATTTTGTCGGCAAGGCCAAAGCTTTCCGCCTGTCGTTTCAAAGCATCCAAGAGCGGCCCCCCGCCGATGTGGTCTAAGCGCCAATGCAGATGATCCGGCAGCATTGAAAGTGCTGTGATCAGATCCTCCAGGCCCTTTTTGGGTACGGCCCGGCATACAGTCACCAGCTTAACCGGCGCATCAGGCTTAGAGCCATCCGCCATGCTGTGGGGTGGAGCGGAGGGAAAACGCCGAAGGTCAAGGCCATGATAAATCAGGTGCACCCGCTCCCGAGGTGCACCGCCCGCAGACGCCAAGTCTGCCAGATGCGCAGCACCAGTACCGGTGCAGGTTGCAGCCCATTCGCAATCAGCCAGCTTCTCCCGAAGTTCCCAATCGGGCGATGTCCAGATATCTTTGGCGTGGGCGGATACGCTCCATGGCCGCATCGATAGGATCGCGGCATAGCGGGCGACACTGGCGGGCGTATGCAGGAAATGCGCGTAGATATGGCCGATGTCATCCGTCATTTCCGCCGCCAATACCAAGGCTTGCCCAAACCGACGTACGCGGTTGCGTGTCCGGTCGCGTTTTAAGTCCCGCCGCCAAACGGCATAGGCAGTTTTGTAGAGTGGGCCACCACGCAGCTTGCGCCATGCCCGGTAGACGCGCATCGGTTCATGATGCAGGTATTCCGGCAAATAGCTAATTGGCGCTTCAATTTCACTGTGAATTGGATGGCGCTTTTTATCTGTCGGATGACGAAGCGAGAAAAACTTGAGCTCAAAGCCTCGTTCCTCCAGCCCACGCAATTCCTGTGCGATGAAGGTCTCAGAGAGACGCGGGTAGCCTTTCAGCAGAACGGCAACGGTCTCCCCATGAGGCATTTCGTTAAGGTTACTCAATGACTAAGGCTCATAGCGAAACTCCTTGGCCGGCCAACTTCAGGCCCGAGTCGCGGCCTGCTTCAAACGCCCTACCCGTGAGCCGTCGCACACTTGGCAGACCGTCCAGCAGCCCTGGCACGACAACACTTGAAGGCTTCGACTGGTTAGGCAAACGACGAAGCGCGGTGGCCATTGCCTCTGCCGTGCGTGGGCCGTCGCCATCTAGAATGCCTGTCAAACCAAGGTCCGCAGCACGGCTCGCACGGATATACTGCTCCATGCGCGGCTTCGTGCGCGGCATGATAATCGCACGCTTATCGAAAGATAGAATCTCGCAGAATGTATTGTATCCACCCATGGCGATCACGCCTTCTGCAGCGTCAATCAGCGTTTCGACATGTGCGTCGAATGTCAGCCCATCGACGGAATCAAGTCGGGCACAACGCTCCCGGAACTCGCGCTGGCGATCCTGGCTCATGAATGGGCCGAATACGATGAGCGCGCGCGGATGCAAATCAGGCGTTGTCTCATAGGCGCGCAGGACCCAATCCACCAGGTCCTCGCCATCACCACCGCCACCTGGCGTCACCAGAATAAACGGCTCAGCGATCAACGAAAGCGCTTCTAACGAGCCTGGCGTTTCAGGTGCCTCACGCTCCAAGTATCCGGTGTAAACAAGTTTCCGGCGAACAGATTCCGATACGTTCAATCCCGCCAATGGCTCGCAGATATGCGGCAGGCCATAAACCCAGATTTCATCATAAAGGTCACGCAGGGCCGGCATCGCGTTTTTGCGTTCCCATTCCGGTGCCAGCTGGTCCGGCTCATCCATCACATCGCGGAGGCCAAGCACGAGGCGACATCCGAGCGCCTTCAGCATGGTTAGCGTTTCATGGCATTCACCGCGCAGACCTAACGGCTCCTTGTCGACAATGAAGATATCTGGATCAAAAACTTCCGCCGTGTGTTGAATAATGGAGGCGCGAATTGAGAGCGTGTGTTCCGGTGCTAAATCAAGCGCAAGGCTTGTATAATCACCATCGGATAATTTGATCATGCCGGGCACACGCACGAAATCGACCCGGGAAGCAAAATCAAAGCTGCCGATGATCGGCGAGCCTGAAAGAATCAGCACGGATAAATCTTCATAGGCCTTGACCAGTGCATTGGCGATCGCGCGACATCGACGGAGATGGCCGAGGCCAAAGCTGTCGTGGCTATAAATCAGGACGCGTTTTCCGCCCTGACGGCGCATCGGCACGTTGGTTGGCGTCATCGCTTCGCCGCCTCCTTCACTGCATCTGCCCTATCAAGCGCACACACATCCTCAAGTCTGCAGGGCTCCAAAGGCTTATGAGTGGTCGCACAAGTCCTTACAGGTCTTCACATATGACATAACCGTTCGCGGCAGGAAAGGGTTCGCGCCGGTTCAGATGTTACAGCACGGATTAGCACCCGACGGGCGTTGGGTTTGCAACCAAAGGGGGCGTTTTACCCAAGAATCGTATGGTGTAGTCTGTCGCTTAGTGGTAGTCGAAGACATTGTCCTTGAAGGCAAGCGCAATCGCGCGCGATTTGGACAGTCCAAGAGTGCGCGTGTTGGGGAGCAAACAATGAGCAACGGCGGCGTAATGGCAGGCAAACGCGGCTTAATTATGGGCGTTGCGAATGACCGTTCGCTAGCCTGGGGCATCGCTAAAGCTGTGGCTGATGCTGGCGGCGAACTGGCGTTCACCTATCAGGGCGAAGCACTGGAAAAGCGTGTTCGGCCATTGGCTGAAAGTGTAGACGCGAAGCTCGTGCTACCATGCGATGTCACATCAGCCGAGAGCATGGACGCCACATTCCAGACGCTAAAGGATAAATGGGGCACGATGGACTTTGCACTCCACGCCATCGCCTATTCGGACAAGAACGAGCTGCGCGGTCGCTATGCCGACACCAGCCGCGAGAATTTCCAGCGCAGTCTAGACATCTCATGCTTTTCCTTCACCGACATGTGCCGCCGCGCTGGGGAGATCATGCCGAACGGCGGCAGCCTGCTGACACTGACCTATCTGGGTGCCGAGCGCGTTGTTCCCCATTATAACGTTATGGGCGTCGCCAAGGCAGCACTGGAAGCCAGTGTGCGCTATTTGGCGCAGGATTTTGGGAAAGACAGTATTCGCGTGAACTCACTGTCCGCTGGACCGGTTAAAACTCTTGCAGCTTCTGGCATCGGTGACTTCCGTTACATTCTGAAATGGAATGAGCTGAACGCGCCGATGGAGCGGAATGTAACGATTGAGGACGTGGGCGGTGCTGGCATGTACCTCCTGTCCGATCTTGCCCGCGGTGTTTCCGGCGAAAATCACCATGTAGACGGCGGCTATCACGCCGTTGGCATGCTGAACACACGGAATGCGCGCGGAGTGTCAGCACTTTTGGCGGATTTTAAAGAAAAGGAATAGCCGCTTATGGCTGGCAATAGTTTCGGCCAAGCCTTTCGCTTCACCACCTGGGGCGAGAGCCATGGGCCTGCAATAGGCTGCGTAATTGATGGATGTCCTCCAGGCGTGCCGCTGTCTGAGGCCGATATTCAGCCATATCTGGACAAACGCCGTCCGGGCCAATCCCGCTTCGTCACACAACGCCGGGAACCGGATGAAGCGCACATTGTCTCTGGCGTGTTTGAAGGCCTGACGACCGGCACTCCGATTTCCATCGAGATTCAAAATGCTGACCAACGCTCCAAAGATTATTCTAAGATCGCGGCGCAATACCGCCCTGGCCACGCAGATTTCTCATACGATTCCAAATATGGCCACCGGGATTATCGAGGTGGGGGACGCTCTTCCGCTCGCGAGACAGCAATGCGCGTTGCTGCTGGCGGCGTAGCTCGGAAAGCGCTGAGGTCCATTTTGGGTGAATCCGCAATTATTCGTGGTGCTGTCGCCCAGATTGGTCCAGATTATGCGGACCGTTCCCAATGGAATTGGGATGAAGTGGATCAAAATCCATTTTTCTGCCCAGAAGCGGCAACAGCTATCCGCTGGGAAGGCTTGGTCGACGCTGCCCGTAAGGATGGTTCGTCCCTGGGTGCTATTATTGAAATCGTCGCGGAGGGGTTTCCAGCAGGCCTTGGCGAGCCGATCTACTCAAAGCTCGACAGCGATATCGCGTGCGGCCTGATGACAATCAACGCCGTCAAAGGTGTTGAGATCGGTGACGGCTTCGCCGCTGCGGCCATGCGGGGGGAAGATGCACACGATGCTATGCGGGCTTCAAACGAGGGTGGTGTGCGGTTCGAGAGCAATCATGCGGGTGGCATACTGGGAGGTATTTCCAGCGGCCAGCCCATCGTTGCGCGGTTTGCAGTGAAGCCAACCAGTTCCATTCTCATCCCCCAACCTAGCGTTAATCGTGATGGCGAGGAAATTGAGGTCCGCACAAAGGGCCGCCACGATCCCTGCGTCGGCATCCGCGCTGTGCCGGTGGGCGAGGCCATGGTTGCAGTTATCCTTTTGGATCACCTGCTGCGCCAGCGCGGCCTTCGCGGTCCTGAATGGCCAGATGCAAAACGCCAATCGAATCGCGCATAGGGACAGGCTACGGGCTGAACCGCAGTCAACATTCAGTCAAATTAAGGGCTGCGGACATTTTTAAACGTCCGCAGCCCTTCTGCATTTGGGCGAGTGTCGAGGCCTATTAGGCCTTTTTGCGAATAGCCGCAGCATTCACTGCATCGGACACATCGCCTGCGAACTGCTTGAAGTTTTCTTCAAAATCTGCGGCAAGGCTTTGCGCCGATGTATCATAGGCGTCCTTGTCGGACCAAGAACCGCGTGGGTCCAGGGCTTCAGCCGGCACATCCGGGCAGCTTTCTGGCACTTGGAGGCCAAAGTTCGGGTCTTCGCGCAAAGGCGCATCAGCCAATACACCATCAAGAGCGGCTCGCAGCATCGCCCGGGTGTGTTTGATCGACATGCGATGGCCATTGCCATAAGCCCCGCCTGTCCAGCCTGTGTTCACCAGCCAGCAATTCGCCTCACTGGCTGCGATGCGTTCACCAAGCAATTTGGCGTATTCGGTTGGCTTCCGTGTCATGAACGGCGCGCCGAAGCAGGTGGAGAATGTCGCCTGCGGTTCTGCGCCTAGGCCCTTTTCCGTACCAGCGACACGCGCCGTGTAGCCGGAAAGGAAGTGATACATGGCCTGTTGGGGTGTCAGCTTAGAAATTGGTGGCAGCACGCCAAACGCATCCGCCGTCAGCATAATAACATTGGTTGGATGCGGGCCTTGGCCGGTTTCAGACGCATTCGGAATGAAATCCAGCGGATAGCAGGAGCGGGTATTCTCTGTGAGTGACCGGTCCCCCAAATCAAGCTCACGGCTAATGGGGTCCATTACAACGTTTTCTAGCACTGTACCGAAACGCTGTGAGGCTGCAAAAATTTCAGGCTCAGCCGCAGCGGAGAGGTCGATCACTTTGGCATAGCACCCGCCTTCAAAATTGAAGACACCTTTATCGCTCCAGCCATGCTCATCATCACCGATCAGTGTGCGGCTAGCGTCTGCGGAAAGTGTGGTTTTGCCGGTACCGGAAAGGCCGAAGAAGATGGCGCTATCGCCTTTCGGGCCAATATTGGCAGAGCAATGCATCGGCATAACGCCCTGGGGCGGCAGCAGATGGTTCATCAGCGAGAACACACTCTTCTTAATTTCACCTGCATAGGAGGTACCAGCAATCACAATCACATGCTTGGTCAGATTAGCCGCGATCACGGTCTCGGACCGGCTGCCGTCAATCGTCGGGTCTGCCTTAAAGCCAGGGGCTTGGATCACAACGTAATCTGGTTCAAACGAATTCAGATCTTCGCGTGCTGGGCGGATGAACATGTTGCGGGCAAACAGGTTGTGCCACGCCTGTTCCGTAATCACGCGGACCTTAAGACGGTAGCCTGGATCGGCACCCGCATAGAGATCCTGCACATACACCTGGCGATTCTGGAGGTATGCACGCACACGGTGATGCAGCCGATCAAAGGCTTCAGGTGACATTGCCTGATTGACAGCACCCCAGTTCACCTCATCCTCAGAAAGGCTATCACGGACAATAAATTTGTCCTTCGGGGAGCGGCCAGTGTGCTGACCAGTTTCGCAAAGGAGCGCACCCCCAGCCCCAATATAGCCATCGCCTGCAGCAACAGCGGCTTCGTAAAGCGCTTCAGCGCCCAAGTTCCATTGAGCGCCGGCCACCTGGCCGAGCCCGTGACGTTCGAGCCGTGATGTCGTGTCCACCGGATACGTTTCCTGGAGCGATTAGCGTTTGGGGTCCCCGCTCAGCCAGCCAAACCACCCCCGTCGTTACAACGAAGTATTGACCGCACCGAACGCTTCAAACATAGGCACCCGCTAGTCACGCTTGCAATAAGACAAACGTGCTAACGCCTGCGCGTTTTGCCGATTGCGGCCCTATGTCACGGATTTACGGTGGATAGCTTGATCATTTCCGGGTCCAGCGTCACAGCACGGCCAAACCCAGCGACGAGATGCGCAGACTTGAGCGCCAGTCGATAGAGCTTCATATCGCCGAAATCGATGTAAAGTGACGATTCGGGCCAAGCCGCGAGGTAGGCTGCCCGATCCCGGTCCAAAGACGGCAGGACGGTTCCCTGAACTGTCAATCTAGCCGTCTTCAAGGGCTGCTTCGGGTTTACATCACCACTGAATAGCAAGCTGGCAGCCCCGCCGACAGCCATTGCGGCACCTAAACCACGGCCGTGGGCGGAAAGGTCTGACGCCAGGACGAGCGGCGCACCGTCAGCTCCCAACGCAGGTGTGGTGAACGCGGCGTAAGGCTTCCCGTCGACTGCAACCGCTAAGGTCGCTGACAAGGCTTCCTGCATGAGCTTCGCAGAGAGCGCGGCATCCTCGGCATTGGCTTCTGGCCGGACCGGGCGGTCCGCAACCATCAGCCTAAAAAGCCTTAGCGCCCAGCAACTTCTGGCCAAGCAGAACAGCGACGCATTGATGGGACTTATAAGCCATCGTCATCGCTGCTTCCGCTGCTGGCAGAACTTCCTCTGCGCTGTCGGCACGCAGCACGACAAATTCGCAGGCTTTCAGGATGTTCTCGACAGATAGGCCCATGGGCATCTGCCATGGATTCCCTTCACCAAAATCACCGCGCATTGTCATAAAGGTGACGAATGGAAACCGGCCAAGGCGCGGTAAGGAGAACATGTTTACGCAATTGCCAGCGCCGCTGGACTGCATCAACAAAACGGATTTTTCGCCGCCGAGCCAAGCACCGGCAGCCATGGCCACGCCTTCTTCTTCAGTCGTGAGCGATACGGCGTGGACGTTCTCATCCTCCAAGGACCGCTCGATCATTACCCGATGCCCAGCATCCGGCACATAGCTGATCTGGGTAACGTGGTGCTTTTTGGTCAGCAGGTCGTACATTTCATGCGCCCAGGGCTGGTCGTCTGCCATCATCACCTCGCGTTGTTTGAAACTGTTTGATGCGAAAGCCTAGCGCAATCAGGCCAGCCCCGCCATCTCGGTCGCGTCCGCGCGGCTGAAGCCACTTTTCTCCGCCGCCTGAAGGATCGAGCCCCAAGCGATACCGGTAATGGGAACGCCGGTTGCTAAGCGCTCGGCCTTGCGGGCGCGCTCAGGCTCGCCGGGAACAAGTACTTCAGTGTGCCCTGCGGCAGGCACCGAGCTTTTGACGAAATCGATATAGTCCTTCACGTCCGGGGCGAAGAAATTGTCCTCCTCCATGAACGCATCAATTGTCAGGTAGATTGAAAGCATACCGTTGGCAAAATTTCGTGGGCCAGGGCCAGCCGCACCATTACCGGTGAGCGACCCGCCAAGCAGTTCGCACATAAGCGCCAAGCCGGAGCCCTTATGTTCACCCATGGCGCGGATCGCTCCTTTGCCATTGCGGCCATCAGGCGGTGCATCTGGGCCAGCGCTTCCATAGAGGGCATCTGGGTGCTGGCTGAGCTTACCATCTTCATCAATCAACGCGCCTTCGGGCAAGCCTTTGCCGCCCTTGGCCGCGACCAGGACTTTGCCTTCAGCAACAACAGATGTCGCGAAATCTAGAATATGCGGCGGCCCGTTTGGCTGTGGGACGCCAACGCAGAAGGGTGCCGTTGAGAACCGGCGCTCGCGGCCGCCGAAGGGTGCTACAAGTTCACTGCCCCGCGCATTGACGAAATGGATCGAGACGAGGCCATCCGCCGCCGCCTGTTCCGCCCAGGCACCAACGCGGCCTATATGGCCAGCATTCTTCAACGTGACGATGGATACTTCCATCTCTTTCGCTTTCTTAATGCCGATATCAACGGCGAGCGGTGCCACTGTCTGGCCAAAACCCATTTGGCCATCAACGACCGCCAGCACGGTTGACTCCTTGGCAATGCGGATGCCCTGCCCCGCCTTAATCAGCCCCATCGCCAACCAGTCTACATAGCGCAAAGTGCGGATGACGCCGTGGCTGTCATGGCCCGTCAGGTTGGCCATGACCAGATTGTCAGCGACGCGCAATGCTTCCACATCATCACATCCGGCATGGCGGAACACTGCGGCGACCACATTGGTCAGCCGGTCGGCGGCAATATCAGGCATGGGATATGAGACTTGTTAATTGAAGTGCGATTGGACTAGCAACTGTGGCAGCCACAAGCAAAGGATCGGGAAGAACAGCATCAGGATCAGCACAATGCCATCGGTTATGAGGAAGGGTATCGCGCCCTTCATAACCTTTGTCACCGGTACACCCGTTGTGCCGCTCACCGCAAACAGGTTCAAGCCAACCGGTGGGATAACGCCGCCCATTTCAATCGCAATCGCCGCCAGAATGCCCAGATGGATCGGGTCCACCTGCAGTGTTAGCGCAACTGGGAAGAAGATTGGTACGGTCAGCACAAGGATCGCGACGCCCGTCAGGAACATCGACAGGAACAGCATAACGACCAGCAGAACCGCCAAGAACTCCATCTGACTGAAGCCCTGGTCCGTCACCCAAGCCGCAACGTGCTGCGGCCAGCCTTTATTCGCCAGCAGAAACTGGAACACGCCGACACAACCAAGCAAGAAGTAGACAATAGCCGTTAGATTGATCGTCCGCTGGGTAGTTGGAAGCAGTTCCTTGAAGAACGGGTTGTTGTTCGCCACGATAGCATAGAACGTATGGATCACAGCACAGACAACCGCCCCAGAGACGATGAAGAAGCCGAAGAGCACCGGAAGCAGGGAGCCATAGGACGCAAGGTCGCCAAACGCTAATAAACCACCTGTGCCAATGGCACCGCCAATCGCAAACTGAATGACCTTAGACCGGGTCGATTTGTCGGAACTGTTGACGATGCCGAAGACCAATGAATAACCGGCAGCAGCAGCACCAGCTTCTGTCGGCGTAAAGACACCGCCATAGAGACCGCCAAGGACGCAGACTGGCATCAGCAAAGCTGGCCAGGCACTTAAGGTCGACCGGCCCAAGTGCGAAATGCTGAACTTGCCGCCAGGCAATTTGATGAAGAGCGAGATGCCAATGATGATCACTGCATCGGAAACCGCAAGCATGAGACCAGGCGTGAACCCGGCGAAGAATAGCGACACAATCGATTCTTCGGTGATGATGCCGTAGAGGATCAGCGTAATGCTTGGCGGTATTAGAATAGCGATACCGCCACCGCACGCGATAATGCCGGTCGCCATCCATACGGGATATCCGCGTTTGATCATTTCTGGATAGGCGATGATTCCCATGGCAGCCGCCATAGCGGTAGAAGAGCCGGAAATGGCACCAAACATTACAGCAGCCAGAAGCGTCGCATATGCAAAACCGCCTGGCACCCAGCCAACAAGCGCATCGGCGAAATCAAACAGCTTCCTGATAAGACCCGTCTTTTCCATAAGAAAACCGGCATAAATAAAGAAGGGAATGGCCATCAACGTGTAGCTGTTGAGGAACTGGAAGAAGGCACGAAAAAGCGCTTTAGACGACAGAAACGGGTCGCCGACAATCACGAGGATCGTTGCGCCAGCAAGCGCGATGCCAATTGGCGCCGCTGCAAGCATGAGACCGATCATTGAGCCGCCAAGTGTCCACATGTGGTTCGTATCCTTGGGAGTATGCGGGTTGGCGGATCAGATGTCCGTATGGATTTCAGCCGGTGCCCATTCGAACACCTTCTTGCCCATGAGTTCTCGGAAATCCTGGTACAGGTGGAAAATCGTCACCAGCGCCATAAGGGCAAACGCGGACAGCAGCAGCAATTGGAACGGCCAAAGGGGCAGGAACATGCTCTGTGACATGCGGCCCATATTGTAGGTCCGCTCAACCGCGAAATGGCCCCAATACACAAAGAAGCTGAAGAAGAACAACGAAAAGCCTGACACGAAAATCCGTGCAACCAGCACCACCTTGCCGAAGCCGCGATTACGCAAAACGTCGGTAAAGGCGCTCATAACCAAATGGGCACGCTTGGCCTGGGTCACAGCAAAATAGAAAAATACAGAACCAATGATCACATAGATCACGAAGTCCTGGCCCCATTCGAAGACGACGCCGAACATATACCGGCGGACTATCTCCAAGATCGCAAATAATGTTCCGGCCAAAAGGCCAAGAGCTGCAATATTGCCAACGATATTATCCAAGAACCAACGAATGCCTCGGTAGATCGTGTCCATGACGTCATCCATGACGCTCTTCCCTGATAGGCCCGCAATTTTAGCTTGCGCTCGTATCGGCGCGGCGAGCTAACTAAATTTAGTCCAGAACTTAGGACACCAAGGGCCGCCGCGCAGCAGCGCGACGACCCTGTAGGCGTATCAGAAGCGCAGATTATTTCTTCTTCTTGGGCTTCTTGTAGCGTTCGTAAGTGGTGAACCACTTGGCCATAGCAGCGCAGTCCGTCTTTTCAAGATCACTGGACCCGACTGGGTTAGCTGCAACAGCAGCAGCTGCTTCCATTGCGAACTTGTCGACCCACATGTTGGCTGCATCAGGCGTCTTGGATTTGATCCAATCAGCAGTAGCAGTGCCAGCAGCAGTCTTGATCGCACCCGCTTCAGCAGCATTCATGATGTAGATGCCAGGCTTGGACGGGTCTTTAGTCTCATACTTGTCGACGAGACGCTTGTCGTTGCAGAAGTTGATCTTCTTCTGGAACGGCAGCACTTCTTTGATAATAATGCCGTTAAGGATCGACTGCTGTTCCGTATCAAGCTTGTTCCACCAGCTGTTGCTAGCGCCAATCCAGTAGTAATCGCCAACGATACCGTTAATGCCGGCGATCGTGAAGAACGGTGCCTGGTCTTTGGTAGAGTTGAACCCGCCAAGGCTGGTCAATAGGCCATCGATAACACCGGTCTGCAAAGCAGGCGGCACATCGCCAAAAGCCATAGTGGTTGGGTTTGCACCGATAGCGCCAAGCAAGGCGTTTTCAGCAGGGCCCATGGAACGCATCTTCTTGCCTTTGAAATCCGCTGGGGCAATCAAACGGCTGCCAGAACCAGCACCCATATACATGGACAGGTGGCCGGATCCGAAGATGTGCACGTCATGCACTTTGTTCATTCGATCTTGCAGGAACTTGAAGGTCTCAAAGCTGTCGAGGCTGTTGATTGCGCCCGGCGTGGTCAGCAGCTGTGCGCCAACAACTACGTTCATGTATGGATCGACCGCAGCGGTCTTACCGAACTGCCCCCAGGTCATTTCCAGGTTGCCATCGGTCATAGCTTCAACGGCTTCTGGAATGCGGTAGAGCGATCCAGCGAAGAACAGGCGAACTTCAGAGCCCGGCATTTTCTTCTCAACCAATTCCTTAAACAGAGACATGGAAATGCCAGCCGGATGCGGCGGGCCTGTAAGATCAGCGGCGATACGGATCGTAACTGGCTTAACATCGGCCATAGCCGACGCGGCACCAACGACCGTAAGCGCGGCTGCGGCGACTGCAGAAAGAAGTGCTTTCTTGCCTTGCGCGAGGTTCATCGTGTTTTCTCCCTGTGAGACACGTTTGTTAAAGACACATTTTCGGTCTTGGTCGAGCGGCTATGGCAAAGACCATGCACTCAACGACGCTTTTATAGCGTCTCAAAGGCCGCTACGCGAGTCGTTTAATAGCCCATTAACCCATATATCGGTCAGGATATGACATTTATGGGCTTGCCATCCAGCCAAGCCCGAATGCATTCGACCGTCTCAGAATAAAAAATCCGATAGGTATCCTCCGTGACGTAGCCCAGATGCGGCGTCAGAACGGCGTTGTCGAACGTACGGATCGGGTGGTCTGCCGGCAAAGGCTCAACACCGAACACGTCAATACCAGCGCCACCGATCTGCTTATTTTGCAGGGCTGCCAGCAGCGCATCCTCATCAATGATGGGGCCACGTGATGTATTGACGATATAGGCTTCAGGCTTCATCAGCCCCAATTCTCGCGCGCCAACGAGGCCGCGTGAGCGTTCGGACAGCACCAGATGCACAGAAATAAAATCCGATTGCTGAAACAACTCATCCTTCGTGACAAGCTCAACGCCACATTCGGCAGCACGTTCCGCCGTCAAGTTCTGGCTCCATGCGATAATGCGCATGCCGAAAACTTTAGCATATTCTGCCACCTCAGCGCCCAATCGCCCAAGGCCAAGCAGCCCGAGCGTGGCACCTTTCATGGCTTTGCCCACGCCGATCTGCCAGCGCCCCTGCCGCATTGCAGCGCCCGATTGCGGAATCTGGCGGCCAAGGCACAGCATGAGCGCGAACGCCAGTTCAGGCGTCGGCGTGGCGGATCCGCGCGTCCCACAGACCATAACATCCCGCGCCTGGGCCGCCTGAATATCAATGGCCGCGTTGCGCATGCCTGTTGTCGCGAGCAGCTTCAGATTAGGCAGACCATTAATGATATCCGCATTTATCTGGGTTCGCTCGCGCATGGGGCAAACGATGTCGAAAGGCTGCAAACGCTCTATCACCCGCGCCGTATCGCCAATAGGATCGCGGAAATATGTTACGTCCAGCCCGCTCCAATCCGCCATACCCTTGGCAATACCCTGATAATCATCCAACACTGCAATCTTCGTCATGGAACCCCGCCTCAATTTTGACCGTTTTGATGATCTACGATGACCACAAGCCTTGCCCCTGTCCAGCCAAGGCACGATAACAGGTTGGCTTGGGGCAAGCATTCATGGGCGGAGAGTCTAGAGTATGATTGATATGGCAGCGTGCGCACCTGGTGCGGTCTGGAAACCTCGGCTTTTGCGGCTAATAGCGACATCCGCAGCTTTGAGCATGCTTGCTGCGTGCCAGGCTGACAACAAACCTGTCACACAGCGCCCCGTATCGCCTCCGCCACGGGTGAATCAAGTGGACTTAAACCCGCCGCAGACGCCAGTTAAGCCGCTGGAACCCGTCGCTCCGTTGCGCAACGGCCCCATTCGGGTTGCCTTGCTGGCACCGCTTTCTGGCGATTTCGCTGAAGCTGGCCGCGAACTTTCCAATGGCGCTGCGATGGCCCTGTTCGATACGCCGGGCGTTCAAGCCGAAATAATGGCCTTTGATACGGCAGGCGATGCAGCCCGAGCCAACGCCGCTGTATTACAGGCTGCTTCCCAAAAAGCTGATATTATTACCGGCCCACTATTTGGCCTGAATGCCGCTGGAATTGCAGACTCCCTGGCGGCTGAAGGGCTGGTGGCGCTTGCGTTTTCAAATGATGGCAGCGTCGCCGGACAACAAGTCCTTGTCATGGGGCGCACTGCAACTGCAGAAACCGCGCGCATTATCCGCCATGCTGCAATTGATGGCGCACGCAATATCGCGGTCTTCGGTAAATCTGGGTCCATTGGAAACGCCGTCGTGAGACAAGCAATTGCTGAGCAAACGGCGCAAAACGGCCTGCGCATTCAACGCGCACTCTACGCCCCAGACACGAGCTACACCCAGATTGCAAAGAATGTAGCAGCGCTTCTACGCGCCCGTTCGAGGGATAATAGCCGCAGCGCCGCAACGCTTCTGCGCGCCCGTTCGAGGGATAATAGCCGCAGCGCCGCAGCGGTTTGTTTACAGGCAGATTTAACCGCAGCGGATAATCCTGAAGCTCGCTTGCTCGCCCTGTCCGCCAATCAACCCGGTGCTGAGGGTGAACGGTTCCGGGAGCTTGCAAGGCTCTACACCCAGATGACGGGTGCAGGATCAACCCGTAAATCTGCTGTCGCAGCCGTTGTTGGGCGCTATCGCAGCGCTGGCGGCCTTAGCCGTGGGCGGGTTGACGCTGTGCTGCTGACTTTGTCCGGCGCCGAACTCTCAACTGTGGCACCGATGTTCCAGCTATATGACGCCTGCGTCGCCGGGGTGCGCTTGCTAGGACTATCCGGCTGGAATGATATGGACCCGACCCGTGCGCGCGAACTGCATGGCGGTCGCTACCCCTCCGTACCATTCAGTGACGCCTTTGACGATCGCTATCAGCGGGCATTCGGCGAGTTGCCGACAGAACTTGCAGGTGTCGCTTATGATGCTGTTAAGCTGGCTCTGAGCGCTGCAGACGGCAGTACGGCTCGCCCCCTGCCAGCCGAAGTGATTGCCGCTGCCGGGAAAATAAATGGTGCGCTCGGACCCGTGGCGATGTCTGCCGCTGGCGTTGCTTTGCGGCCATTGGAAGTGCTGGAAATGCGGCCAGACGGCGTCTTCTCGGTCTCGGCCGCGACAATCGTAGACCCATCTGTACCGGATGTACTGCAGCCGGTGGGTGCAGGGTCCTAGAGGACGCGTCGCCAGATAATCCGGGTGAAACGCATCGTATAAAGCGCGCCGCCAGTAGCGAAAATCAAGCCAATCGCCGCTGGAATCCACGCGCCTTTCGCAAGGGAAGCCTGGGCGAAATCAGCACCGAGCACCAATGCCGGCAGGCTAATCGCCAGATGCAAAACAACCTTCCAGAGCAGTAACATTTCCGGTGGTCGCGCCCAGGCGGGCCCCAGGTCTGCATCTGGCCGGAGGTCACGCAGCAATCGATATAGGCGTCGATAGGCCCACACAAACAGAACTATAACGAACGCGAGCAAACTGTATGCGGCCCAAAGCTGGTAATGTGCTGCTTCAATTGCTGGTAAACCAAAGACAGCTGCCAGCATGACAGTCGCCCCAATTGCCGCCGCCCATCCGAGCCATCGGTCAATGACAGCGCGGCCACGGTCGTCCACTCGGAAGGCCGAGCCGAACAAGCTTAAAGGATAATAAATCCAATCAACCCCGTCCCAATCATAGGCGAAGGTGGTCGATTGTTTGCTCTTAGGAAGAAACACGTTTCTAGACCGCCACCGTTATGGATGTGAGCGGCAGGCATGACGCTGCTGGCCCAATCCGTCAACTGCGAATGTGACCTCCTTTTGATCCCGCGCGATCTCCTCTCCCTGGAATACGAGATCACCAGGGGCCGCTGCGTGAGGCATATCTGCCACCATCACATCAATCGTTGATAGGGTTGGACCAAGCGCCAGCCACCCGGCAGCAGGGTCTGTCACAGCGATTGCGCACGCGCCGGGCCAACCCTTTGCGCCAACGATATGGGCGATACCAACCAAAAGTGGTCCCGCCGCTTCCGGGATGTCTGCATGAGGGCCGATAAGCTCAAGGCCATCTACTGGCACATCGCCAACAAATATCTGGCCAAGGTCCGTGATCGGCACTGCGAGTTCGGGTGCGCCGTCAACTGGCGGCAGCGTGTTTGGTTCAATCGAGTAAAGAATATCGAGATCAACTGGACTGAAATTCTCTGGGAATATGTCAATCAGGACATAAGATAGATCACGTAGCGCGCCGCTACGGTCCAGCATACCGGGAAGTATGCGCGTGGGCGTCTTGTAACGAACAAGGCGCATCAGGGGGCGCTAATGGTGCGTAGACTTGACCTCACAAGTACCCCCCCCTTGCAAAACCGGCTTCTTAACGCCCAACGACACTCTGCGATTGCTCACCAAGGCCTTCAATACCGAGGCGCATTGTGTCACCAACATTCAGCCATTGCTGCGGGTTCATGCCGGCACCAACGCCCGGCGGCGTGCCGGTCATGATGATGTCGCCTGGAAGCAACGTCATGTATTCAGAGACGAAGCTGACGATCTGCTTGATGTTAAATATCAACTTGTCAGTCGAGCCGTTCTGAACCTTCTTGCCATTCACCTCGAGCCAGATGCTGAGCTTTTCTGGGTTCGGCACTTCGTCCTCGGTCACGAGCCAAGGGCCAACCGGCGCCCAGCCATCACCGCTTTTGCCTTTGGTCCACTGGCCGGCAGGCCGTTCCTGCTGGAACTCACGCTCCGAAACATCATTGCCAACGGCGTATCCCGCCACATGATCAAGCGCCGTTTCCTCTGAAACAAATGAGGCCATGGAGCCCATAATCACGCACAGCTCAACTTCCCAATCGAGTTTCGTGGCATGGGGTGGCTTGATGACGGGACCTGAAGGGCCAGCCAGCGCAGTCGAGGATTTCAGGAAGATGATCGGCTCAGACGGTGGGTCCATGCCAACTTCGGCTGCATGGTCCGAATAGTTCAGGCCAATGCAGACGATTTTGGACGGACGCCCAACCGGTGAGGCCAATTCCACATCAGCGGAGACCTTTGGCAGCGAAGATGGATCAATCGCGCCAATCAACGCCAAGCCTTCCGGCGAGACCGCATAATCATCAATATCGACAACAATGGATCCAAGATCACGGATTGCACCGTCAGCATCAAGTATGCCGGGACGGACTTCGTCACCAGCGATATAGCGGAGGAGTTTCATATGGGTATTCCTTAAAGGATGATTTGCGCCTGCAATAACAGATCTCGCCGGGCAGGGTTACCCGCCCGACGCGCAAAAAGACTATGCAACTGCAGCGTTTTCTTCGGTCGCGCGATTGGCAACACCTGAGGCCACGAGCTCATTCGCTTCGGCCTGCGACACACCCCAGCGCTGCAAGATTTCATCCGTGTGCTGGCCAATGCTCGGCGCTTCATCCAACACGTGATCGCCTTCGACACGGCGAATACCCGGAATATTGCATACGGGCAGCGTGCCTGGCATGGACTGGTGATCCATCCACGTGATGGTCTCAACCGCTTTTACGTGTTCGTCCGCCATAAAGTGGTCATAGGTGGATACAGCAGCGTTCATAACGCCCGCTTTCGTCAGCGCCTCAGCCCATTCTTCCGTGGTTTTGCGCAGGAACTCCGCCCGCACCATCGGCATCAGGACTTTCTCCTGATCAATGCGTTTTTCGCGGCTATCAAAGCGCGGGTCCGTCGCCCATTCTGGCTTATCGAGCACCTTACACAAGCCAACATAGTGGTGCTCGCGCATGGCGGTCACGTTAATGTGGCCGTTGGAGGTTTTCATAGTGCCAACCGGCACATACAGCGTCTGTGGTTGACCACCTTCCAGGTGGTGCTCCATCACTTTTGCAGCCTGGAACGCAGCGGCGCATTGCATCAGCGAGCAATCGATATAGGAGCCCGCACCGAACCGCACTTTCCGCATGAGTGCAGTTGAGATCGCCTGGAACGCATATAGACCCGTCATCACGTCAACGGCGATCATGCCAATCCGCTGCGGTGTGCCCGCTTCGTCGCGATTGATCGACATCCAGCCAGAAAACGCCTGAATAACCGAATCCGTCACTGGCAGCTTGTTGTACGGCCCGTCCTGACCAAAGCCAGTAACCGACAGATAAATCACATTTGGGTTCGTCTTTTTCACATCCTCATAAGAAAGCCCAAACCGCCCCATGACGCCCGGACGGAAGCTTTCGACGATTACGTCAGCTTCTGCGGCGGCTTTCTGCACCAGTTCCTGGGCTTTCTTCTCCTTCATGTTGAGGGAGACGGAGCGCTTGCCCCGGTTAAAGATAACCGCATGGGCGCAGGTATCATCGTACATTTTGCCAAGCGTGCGGCCCCAATCGCCGTCCAGCGGCTCCACTTTCGTGACTTCTGCGCCCGATTGGGCCAGCAACATTGTTGAATGCGGGCCTGCGACGCCTTGCGTCATATCCAGGACTTTAAAACCTTCAAACGGCAAACGCTCAGCGCTCATAGGGGCGTGCTCCTCCAGAAAAGCTCTTATTTTTAAGGTTGCACCGATTTAAGCGGGCAGAGGCGCGGGCGTCAATTGCTAGCTGCCCAGCGGATTATGCTTGGCGATTCTGCAGATCGGCCCTATTTTCAGTTCATGATCCGATATGACCTGACATGCGAGCGCGAACATGCCTTTGAAGGCTGGTTTCCTGGGAGCAATGCTTGCGACCAGCAAATCGCTAAGGGCTTACTAGAATGCCCGATTTGCGGTTCCCGTGACGTGAAGAAAGCCCTAATGGCACCGGCTGTATCCGCCAAAAAAGGCGACCGGGATGAAGAATTCCGGAAACAGGCCGTAGCCTTCGCAGCCACCCAGGCGAGGCTTGCAGCCATGCGCGCCCATGTCGAAGAAAATTTTGAGGATGTGGGCGATCAATTTTCTGAAGAAGCCCGGCGCATCCATTATGGCGAAACTGAAAAGCGCGACATCTACGGTGAAGCCACCCTGCCGCAAGTGAAAGAGCTCGTAGATGAGGGCGTAGAAGTCGCCCCCCTGCCCGGCCAAACCCGCTCGGACGCCTGACCGTCGTGCCACCTATTCAAGAGGCGAAGGCTGAACTCCGCACCGAAATGCGTGCGCGCCGCCGCAGTCTTGCCGCCAATCAACCTAACCCCGGCCCGCTAATTGGGGATATGACGTTGGCTCAAGGCATGATTCCGGAAAACGCAATAACCGCGCTGTATTGGGCCATTAACAGTGAGGTTGATCTTCGTCCTTTGCTAGAACGGTTTGTAGGGGAGGGCCGCCCAGTCGCTCTGCCCTGCACACCAGACCATAAAGCCCCGCTCATCTTCCGCCGCTGGACGCCTGAAACAGCCATGACGCCAGGCCCCATGCGCACGATGGAACCAAATTCCGGCGCACCAGTGCTTCAACCGAACATCCTGTTTCTGCCATTGCTGGCCTTTGACAGCGCCGGGCGACGCTTAGGATATGGCGGCGGATTTTATGACCGGACACTGGGCGCGCTTCGGTCATCTGGCACGGTTAAGGCTTTCGGCGTCGCGTTCGCAGGCCAGCAGGTTCCCCGCATTCCAACAGATGCGCTAGACCAAACGTTAGATGGCGTAATCACCGAGCGCGGCGTCATACTTTTTCAGACCTCATAGGATTTTCCATGCGCATTGCTTTTCTTGGCGACATCGTTGGTCGTTCTGGCCGTGAAGCCGTGATCGCCGCCGCCCCTCGCCTTCGCGATTCGCTTGATCTCGATCTATTGGTCGTGAATGCGGAAAACGCGGCCCATGGCTTCGGTCTCACGTCAAAAATCTGCGAAGAACTCTATGAGGCTGGCGTGGACGCCATCACCACCGGCAATCATGTCTGGGATAATCGTCAAATTCTGACCCATATCGGCGATGACCCACGCCTCGTCCGCCCAATCAATTTCCCCGAGGACGCGCCAGGTCGTGGCTGGGCGATTATTGAGACCAAGCGCGCAGGAAAAGCCCTTGTGGCCAACTGCATGCTGCGCCTGTTCATGGATCCACTGGACTGCCCTTTCGCCGCCATGGAAGGCGTGATGAACGCCGCCAAGCTTGGCAAATCGGTCCAAGCGATCCTGGTGGACATGCATGGTGAGGCGACCAGCGAAAAACGCGCCATGGGCCATCACCTGGATGGTCGTGCATCCCTCGTGGTTGGCACCCACAGCCACGTGCCGACGGCAGACGGCCACATCATGCGCGGCGGCACTGCTTACCTGACGGACGCTGGCATGTGCGGCGATTATGATTCGGTTATCGGCATGCAGAAGGAAGGCTCCATCCTCCGCTTCCGCACGAAACGCCCTGGCGAACGTATGTCGCCTGCCGAAGGTGAAGGCTCCATCGCCGGAATGTTCGTTGAGACAGACCCAGCGACAGGCCTCGCAATTAGCACTAAGCCAATCCGCTCCGGCTTCGGCGTCGAGCCTGCCTAGGCAATCCGATAGAGCGCCGGGCTGCGCCTACTCAGGCGCACGGCGCTCTAGCCGGAACGTGTACCCGTCGGCTTCACCAGGAGCCGCAATATCCAGATTGAGCCGAAGACCGGGATCGCTGCCAGATAGGCAGCACGGTCCGTGTTTCCGGCGTCGCGGTTGCGGTAAACGGTATAGCGGCCCATCAGAATGGCTGTCGGCACGAATACAAAGCCCATCAGGCGCGTCATCTGCAACAGCGCAGCCTCGACTGGGCTTGGGTCGGCAAGGTCTAATCCCGGGAAGACCAGGGGCTTCAAGATGAAGAAGCTAGGCAGGAGCAGAACGCAGGCCAAGCACAGCCACAGAATATAGATATTCCTGGGTATTCTCGGCGTTTTCTGCGCAGTGGCGATGCCAATCAGCATCGCGATCGTGCTGATGACAATCAGCGAGACCTGCGCCTGCATCGCCACCTTTAGAAGTTCGGGAGCGGCTTCCATACCGGTTCTCTAGTTTTGCTGATCCGACTAGATCGAGAAGCCCGCTGTTTTGCTCTCCAGATACTCCTCGATGCCCTCACGGCCGCCTTCACGGCCAAGGCCGCTGGATTTCATGCCGCCGAAGGGTGCGGCAGCTGACGTCGGATTGATGTCATTCACGCCAATGATCGCGAAATCCAGGCCTTCGACCGTCCGCATCGCCTTCGCCATGTTATTTGTATAGACATAAGCGGCGAGGCCGTAGGTGGTATCATTCGCCATTGCCAACACATCGTCGCCATCCTTAAACGGCACGACAGCAGCAACGGGCCCGAAGGTTTCTTCCCGGTAGATCAGCATATCCGGCGTTACGTCTGCCAGAACGGTTGCAGCATAGAAATTACCCTTATCGAGGCCGTTATCCATCAGGCGATGGCCACCGCACATAACACGGGCACCCTTGGCCTTGGCGTCTTCAACCTGGCGTTCGACTTTGGCGACAGCAGCTTCGTTCACCAGTGGGCCAATGCCCACGCCCTGTTCCAGGCCATTGCCAGCGCGCAGACGTTCAACCCGGCTGGTTAGTTCACCAACGAAAGCGTCCATACCTAATCCATGCACAAACATCCGGTTCGGGCTGATGCAGGCCTGTCCACTATTCAGGAATTTGACGAGGCTGGCGCCCTTAGCAGCATGGGTCGGGTCGGCATCGTCATACACGATGAACGGCGCGTGACCGCCAAGCTCCATGCTGATGCGCTTTAAGTTCTCGCCAGCTTTGCCTGCCAGCATTTTCCCGACAGCGGTAGAACCGGTGAAGGTGATTTTGCGCACGCGCCCATCAGTGGTGAACACTTCGCCAATGGGCTTTGGGTCTTCCGCCGTAACCAAATTGATCACGCCGTCTGGAACGCCTGCTTCCTGCAAAATTTTGAACACCGCGATAGCGCAAAGCGGCGTTGCTTCGGCAGGTTTCAGAACCACTGTGCAGCCTGCCGCCAAAGCTGGAGCAAGTTTGCGTGTCAGCATGGAGATAGGGTAGTTCCAAGGCGTCACGGCGGCGACCACACCAACCGGTGCCTTGGAAATAATGAACCGCTGGTCACTACGGGCCGATGGAATGGTCTCGCCATAAACGCGCTTGGCTTCTTCTGCGTACCACAGCAGGAAATCTGCGGCATATTGGGTTTCATTGGCAGCCGCGCGGAGAGGTTTACCCTGCTCCGTCGTCATCAGCTTAGCCATTTCATCCTTCCGCTCGACCATCAGCGTGTAGGCTTTGTAGAGGATAGCAGAGCGTTCATATGCGCTGCGGCCAGACCAGGCCGGAAACGCAGCGTGGGCCGCATCAATTGCAGCAACCGCATCTTCAGCCCCACCCGCTGGGATCTGGTCAATCGCTTCTCCCGTAGCTGGATTGCTGGAGGTGAAATACGTGTTGGATGCGGCTTCGCGCCACTGGCCGTTAATGAACACAATCTATCTCGCTTCTAATGATGAACTACCGTTAGCGCGCACTGTAGCGATAGCGGGCGCGGCTGAAAACCGCTTCATGCCGTAGCTCAGCCAATGCTGGCCTCAGGGTCTTCCAGCCACCGAAGCCGCAATGCCGCTGCCCGGGCATACCGCGCCGTGACAGCCTTTCGCCGTGCTGGTTTCATCCGATCCAGCGGGGCGGGACGCAGAACGGCACCGCCATAAGCATCGACGCGCATCAGCCCGCAATCATCTGGCAGCAAATCTAGCGGGAAATCTTCTGGGACCGCGAAATAGAACTGGTCGCAATAGTCCAGATAGTCCCGCCATTTCCGATCCGACAGATAATCCTGACGGCTGCTTTTGACCTCAACTGCAACAAGTTCGCTGCTGGGACCAATGCCAAATACATCAACCCGGCGACCATTCTTGAGGGTGAACTCCAGCAAAGGTGCCAAGTCCATTGATGCAAGCAGGCGCGCAGCGCCACGCGCAAGCGAGATACCCGGTCGTTCAGACATTGAGGGGATTTCTGTCACGGATGCATTCAATCGTCAGCTTATATTCCTGGATACGCACAAGGGTTAATCCTTTTGGCGGCGTTCCTTATAGCATATGCCCGATGATAGCTTGCAGGGACTAAAACAACAGCATGGTCAAGGATCCAGGAGTGGACATGATGTTGGCAGGAAAAACATTCAACACAACAGCGCGACAGGCAATTCCCGTCGCTACCTCGCTCTGCGGTCTCGCTTTGGCTTGAGCACCAGCAGAGGCGCAAAGCGTCAAGCGGATATTCTTTAATGCGGCCGGGTCGCCTCCAAATGTTGGCCCGAACGTCAATGGCAATCAAGTTTTTACGGACAATCGCAGCCGGTTCGCGGGTGCCACGCCGCGCACGCCTTCTGGGACGCTGATCTATTAGAATAGCCGCCGCATAGCGACCGTTGTGCGCAACACGCCCTCTCGCATTCTGGTGATTGACAGCACAACAGGCGTGATGTCCGCAATCCGCCGCACCCCATCAGGCATTACGTTCACTGATGACCGGGGACGCATCACCGGCGGTGAGCGCAACCCGTTCGTAGCCCGAGTATTCTGAAGCCTCAGCCGCTTTTATCGCGCCATTGGCGACGCCGCACCGATTTCCGTCGTGACCCTCGAAAGCAACGCAGGGGTCGCAGCGCCCGGTGGCCTACAGGTTGAGTTGAGCAGTGTAAAAGCACTGGACGTCATTATCTAACGTGTAACTGGCGGCACTGCGCTTCCGAATCGCCAAACATAGCAAGGCCAAGCCGCATTGCCGGAACCGTTCGGTGATTGTGACCGTTTTGCCAGCTTCCCAACCGGGGCCAGCTTCTCTTGCGCCGGAGTCGGGTGTGAACGCCACGGCGTGGGGAGTTAACCGGCCCGACACGACAGCAGCACGGGGGGCCGCCACGCCTCCCGACTACCGAATGGCCGTGCATCTGCCCGCGCACGGCCATTTCATATTTTAATCTCTTGCGACAAGCTTGAACCAAGCCCATATCTCCCCCCGGAGCGCAAAGACTGACAAACGAGCTCAAGGGGAATCATGATGACGGTCAACATGCCGGATGAGCTGCGAACTGGGTATCATCGGTTCCGCTCCAACCGTTACAGCCGTGAGGCCGAGCGCTATCATATGCTGGCGGAAGGCCAGTCCCCGAAGACGATGATCATTGGCTGCGCCGACAGCCGGGTTGATCCATCCACCATATTTTCAGCCGGACCGGGCGAGTTATTTGTTGTGCGGAATGTGGCGGCGTTGGTACCGCCTTATGGTGAATCGACCGGCTATGACGGCACGTCTGCAGCGCTTGAGTTTGCGATCACCGTATTGGGCATTTCAAACTTGGTCGTAATGGGCCACAGCAGCTGCGGCGGTGTAGCGGCGGCGCTTGCGGCGCGCGACGCAAAGCCAATCGGACGCTATATCGGCCCCTGGGTTGCATTGCTGAATGAGACGCGGGATACGCTGCTTGCTGCCAACCCTGACGCAAGCGATGAACACTTGCAGGACGCGCTGGAACGCAAGGCGGTCGAGTGCTCAATCAATAACTTGATGACATTCCCGTTTGTTTCAGAAGCCATTGCTGAGGGCCGCGTACGCATCGATGGCGCTTTGTTCTCCATCATCGCTGGCGAACTCATCTGGCGCGATCCAGACTCAGGTGAATTCAGTCGCGTGCCCGAAAGCTGTAACACGTTAGCTAAGCGCGATTTGGCGCCGATCCGCCGAACTCACGCGTAATCTTGCCTGCTGCCGCCTGCGCCAGTTCAGCCAGAGCTTTCATGCGCCCGTCAGTTACGCGGGCCTTGGGGCCGGACAGGGAAATTGCGGCGATGGCTTCATGGGCTTCGTTGAAGATTGGCGCCGCCACACAGCGCAGGCCAATGGCGTATTCTTCGTCATCAAGGGCAAACTGGCGCTTATGGGCTTCTGTAAGTGCCTGACGAAATCCTTGCAGGGTCGTCAATGTTCGCTCCGTAAATCGCTCCAGCTTCAGCGCGCTAATGACGCTGTCCTGTCGCTCACTAGGAGCATAGGCCAGGATCGCCTTGCCGACGGCGGAAGAATGTAGCGGTGCCCGTTGGCCTGGGCTGGCGAGCGCACGCATAAGCTGGCGGCATTCAATCTGCGCCAGATAAATCACTTGGCCGCCATCCTCTACCGCAAGCGATACGGTTTCGCCGCTTTCCTCCATCAAGTGCCGCATATAGGGGCGGGCAACCGTGGCAAGATCGCGGCTCCTCAAAAAACCTGCCCCCGCCGCAAACGCTTCAACACCAACAAACCAGCGTGTACGCTCATGATCAAAGCGGACAAAGCGTTCCTGTTGCAATGTTGAAAGCAGACGATGGGCCGAAGATACCGGCAGGCTCGCGCGCTTGGCCGCTTCAGTCAGCGTTAGGCCATCATCAGCCCGCGCAACAACCTTCAGCAGGTTTAGCGCCCGAACCAGTGATTGCACCTGTCCTGATCGTTCTGATTTTGGTAAAGCCATCGCGCCCTCATCATGCGAATGAACCTAAGTGGCAGGATAAAACGCAATTTCCCGTATTGCGATACTTCATTCCAGTATACGGAAATCCACCCACTGCATTGGGTCGGGCCATGCAGGTGGCTGCAATAGTGCCGGGACCTGCTTGATATTGCGGCGCTGCTGCACCGGTGACCCGGTTTCTGCTTCATGGCATGGTCCGGCTGTCGTTAGCTTGGATATGCGTTCCAATGTTTCAAACCCTAATCGTCGCCCTGCCCGTGTTTGGCTTTGTCGCGGGGGGCTACATCCTCGGTAAGACACCACTGTTCGACGCAGAGCGGGCTAAGGGCATCACGAATTACGTGTTTTGGTTTGCGGTCCCAATGCTACTATTTCGTGCCGGCGCAAAGCTGGCGGGCGGAGAGGCAGCACCCTTCGACCCGAAAGTGCTGATCGCCTATTTCGCCGCCTCTGCCGCCATTTACATCACCGCAGTACTGGCGAACGCCACACTATTCGGCGGCAAAGGTGCCGAGCCACCGCTGGCTGGAATGACCGCCGGATACAGCAATAGCGTGATGATGGGTATTCCATTATCAGAGCTATTTTTTGGCGCGGACGGTTTGGCGATCGCTACTGCAATCATCGCCATGTCCGCCATTTTTTATTACGGCACGACGACGTTGTTGATCGAGCTTCGCTTGCACAAAAGCGCATCGGCTGACGGTATTCTGAAAGAAACGGCGCTGGGCCTGGTGCGCACGCCCGTGATACTAGCCATGGCGTCCGGGCTTTTATTCGGCGCGAGCCGGCTGCACCTGCATCCGGTTGCAGAAACTTTCGTCAACATCGGCGCAGCGGCAGCGGTACCAACGGCGTTATTCGCGCTCGGCGTATCACTAGCACAGTTCAAGATCGCAGGTGACTTAGCAGAGGCCGGAAGCATCAGCGCCCTTAAGCTGCTGCTGAATCCACTGATCGCCTGGGCGATTGCAGGCCCGGTCCTAGGCCTAACCGACTTGCCGCTAGCTGCAGTCACGCTAATGGCCGCCCTGCCCTGCGCCATCAACCCCTTCCTGCTCGCCAGCCGGTACGAGGCCTATAACCGCCGCGCCAGCGCCGCCATTGTACTCTCGACAGGTCTCAGCATTATCACGGTGACGCTGGCGGTCGGGCTGGTGCAATGAGGGCTTAAAGGGTTTCTCCTCTAACCTGACGCATCTCGGGGCTCATTGCCGTCCTGTGGCTAGGAGCCTACCCTCTAGGCCGCTCAGCGCCCGCAACACGGGCCGCCCGAAGTAACCCTCAATTGCGCCCCGTTAATACCCGTGCCGTCTAAGCTCTTGCTGATAGAGTTTCGCATAGGCATGGCCGCCGATCTGCACAGCCCTCTCAAAGCTTTAACAGCGTTTTCGGAGCGTCCCATCGCCGCTAAGACGTGGCCATAGACGTCGAAATGGACGGCGAAGCGTGTATCAGCAACAATGGCGCTTTCGATATTCCGCAAAGACTCAGGAAAATTGTCCGCGAGATATTGTGACTAGGCGAGCTTAGCGGATGCCTTGCCCAAGTTCTCAATAGCGAACCTGTCATTCAGGTCGAGGGCGGAGACTTCCTTAAAATCTTGAACTGCGCCTTCACACTGCTGCAAGCCGACACACGTGATGCCGCGATTATTGTAGGCGTCCGCATAATACGCGGCGAGACTTATCGCCCGATCATAGTCCCGAAGCGCGCGATCATGATCTCCAGTTAAGCTAAAAGCTATTGCGCGGCCATAGAATGCGCGCGCGTCAACGGGTGCCGGATTGACAGCTCGATCATGACCCGCAATCGCCAGGGCAAATTTCTCAAGATCAACATATGTGTTCCGCCGGTTGGCGCAGGTGCCCGCATAGTTTGGGTCCATTCGGGTCACATCATCATAATCTGCGATTGCTCCGAAAGTCTGCAGCTTTCGGGTCCAGTATGATCGCTTCACTGAAGTCCTTGATCACCAGGCATTTTTTGTTGAGGTCTCAATATGCGAGCCCCCGGTTTTTGTAGGCTGCGGCCAGTTCTGCGCCCATTGCGCGACCGGCGGTTATCATTGCAGTACAACCGGCGATGCAGATATCACACCGTACCGCCTGAGCGCACTCCGCAACGATGTCTGCCTGCGCCAAAACCAGCGCGGCAGTGGCCAAGATCATCGAGAATACAAACGAAATAACGCGCATATATACAACTTTCTAGCCATATTCCGAGCGCTGGACATGGAAGCATGGCGTTTTCTGCGCCCTTGCAAAAATCAGAATCTGGCGAGAAGCTCAACCAAACTCAATAGCTGCGGGAGCACGACAGCTTATGCCTGACACAACCAACAGCCTTGCCGAAGCGCCATCCGTTGCGTCTAGTCCGGAAGATGCGGTGCCGGTTATTGATATTGCGGACTTCCTGGTTGGAAAGCCGGGGGCGCTGGCAGCCACTGCGGCGGCGTTGCAGAATGCGCAGGAGAATGTCGGGTTTTATGTGCTGACTGGGCATAGCGTCGATCAGGCATTGATTGATGGCGTGTTTGAACAGACCGCCCGCTTCCACGCCCAACCGCTTGACCAGAAACTGGCGCTCAAGGCCAATAAGGACAATGTCGGCTATATGCCGGTCAAAGGCTCAATTACCAAAGCGACGCCGGTGGCTGGCGTTAAACCACAGCCGAACCTGGTCGAAGCGTTTTTCATGAAACGCGATCTCGCGTTGGATCATCCAGATGTCGTTGCTGGCAAACGGTTCCGGCCAGCAAACCAGTGGCCAGAGCCTGCCGCACTGCCTGAATTCCGGCCAACCATGACAGCCTATATGGATGCGGTTGAGGCCCTCGGCCAGAGCTTGCTACCGCTCTACGCAACCGCGCTCGACTTGGCATCGGACTGGTTTGAGGACGCATTCCGGGAGCCGCAATATGTGCTCCGCTGCTCCCATTACCCGCCGCACGAGCCAGCGCCAGGCCAGTTCGGCATTGCACCCCACACTGATTCCAGCTTTATGACGCTGCTCCCGCAATCAGGATTACCAGGCCTCGCGGTGCTGAGCCAATCCGGCAATTGGATAGAGCCGCCGGTGATCAACGGCAGCTTCGTTGTGAACTCTGGCGAGATGATGAAACGCTGGACCAATGAGCGCTTCCTCGCGACCCCACATCGCGTCATCAACCGCACGCCCAATGCAGATCGCTTCGCCGCACCCTTCTTTTTCGACTGCACCCTCGACCACCCCATGGAATGCATCCCATCCTGCACCGATGCAAGCAATCCGCCCAAATACGGCACAACCAGCTATGCGGAATACATGGCTTGGTTCTACGACCGAAACTATGCGCATGCGAAGAAAGGAACTTAAACGCAATGTTAATCTAGGTTTTGTAGACAAAAGGGATTAACAACGACGGCAGGATATGACCCAAGATAGCTTTCGGATAGGAGGCTGTTTTGGCACGGAAGCTAATGCTGGACGCGGAGTGGGCGTTTTTCGAACCTTTTTTTGGCGGCCGTGTGTCAGCCCAACGGGCGTAAGGTTGTTTAATCACCGCCTCGTGTTGGATGGCGTTTTTTGGATTGCACGAACAGGCGTGGCTATGCCGCTGACCCAGCCGATGGCGTTATGGGTCCATCCACCCGCTACGCGATTCAGGCTTATCGCCGCCAACACCAACTTGGCGCGTCTGCCTGTATTACCGCAAATCTGCTGGAGCGCCTGAATATCGGAACACCCGGGTCGACCACTGCTTCAGCTGGAGGCGGAATCGCGGTAAGCAGCTGCATTAAATACATCCTTAGGTTGTATAACGACTTTAGCGAAGGAAATTACACCACCAACCCATCTTGGACTGCTGATGCGGGCACATGGGATGCATCAGCCGGCAAAGGTCTTGTCTCCCAAGTCAACCAGTCAGCCCAGGAAAACCCGGGCGACCAGATCACTCGCAGCCTGCTGGGCCAAGCGATTGGCGTGAACCTTGGTCAGGTCGCCGCTGTGTCCCAGGGCGCTGATCTCACCAATGCGTTCAAGGTCGAAATCTCCGTCCTCGGCAACGTGAATGATCAGGTACGGATGCACCTTAGCCCCTATATCGGCAATGACACTGGCAGCGGCTATGGTCTGTCATTCGATGAGACAGCGAACAATCAACTTTCAATTCTGGTTCGGACCGGTGGGCAAACCCGCACTGTTGCTTTTTAAAACAGGTGTGAAACTTGCCAATGGCCGCCGTCGCGCGGTGGTATTAGTCGGGGACAAAAATGGACTGTTGACCGTGGACGTAGATGGTGACCGTATTCTGGAAAGCCGCGACACCTCATATGGAGGCACGTTCAATGGCTACTCATTCATCAATGCGGGCGGCACGTGGACCGTTCAGTAAGTCAAGACCTACAGCGCAAAGCAGATCCTGACCTAACACAAAGACACGGAGGGCGGTTCCTAACGGGAGCACCCTTTCCCTATTTTAAGAATGTTATTCTGCCACAGGCGCAATATTTTCGCACATCCAGCGACTATGGGCAGCCATTCGAGCATCTTGATGTTGCATGCCGATGAGCTGCACACCGACAGGCATGCCGGCGACACTCAGCATTGGTGTGGTCACGACCGGCGCGAAAAGCATTGAGCTTGGATAGTTAAATATCGCATCCCCGGTGGGGCGTCGCACCAACTGAGCGCCTTCAACATCACCGGACCAGAATGGTGCAGGACCGGGACAGGACAGGCTGATCGCAGCATCTGCCACGACCCCAAGTTCCGCGTGCGCTGCCTGGGCTGCCGCGCGATCCGCCAATGCGGCCTGGTAATCTGCAGGCGTCATTCGCTCTGCCGCATCCAATACTGCCAGCGCCCTGTTGCTGATGGCACCCTGGCCTATATCCGCCAGATTCCGATTAACCCAGCGGTTTTCCCATCCGGTGATTTGCACACAAATCCGCACTGCTTCAGAAATTGCATCCTCGAGACGACTGACTTCCTGAGACGCATCCCGGCGCAGCAAGCGCACGCCGGCGGCGGCCAAGCGTTCTAGCAACAGCTCAAACGCATCAACGGTTCGACTATCGAGCGCAGCCCATCCAGCCGTTTCCAGCACAATCAGTGTATTTGGCTTCGATGCCGCTGGCGCTTCAGGTGGGCCATCCAAAGTACTTTTCCCAGGGTCACCACCAACCCGCGCGGCGATCTCGTAGGCTACCTGCCACATATCTTCGAACGCATTGGCATGAACGCCGTGGGTACTCATACTTGTCGCTTGGCGTTCGCCGCGATTGATGGCACCCTGTGTCGGCTTAAGTGCGATATTGCCGCAATATCCAGCAGGGCGAATGATTGACCCACCAACTTGCGTCCCAATCGCGGCTGGCATCATCCCAGCTGCAACAGCAGCGGCGGAGCCTGATGACGATCCGCCTGGTGTGCGCGCTGGATTAAACGGATTGGTCGTGGGCCCAGGATGGGAACCGCCGAGCTCAGCAGTTACGGTTTTCCCAAAAATAACGGCACCCGCTTCACGCAAAGCACGGACGGCGGCGTTATCCTTCTTAGGGAAATTGCCTTGCAGCCCGGCACAGTTCATTTCCGTCGGCATATCCCGGGTTTCAAGCAGATCCTTGACGCCTATTGGCATGCCATCAATGGGAGACAGTGGGCGGCCTGCTTGCCAACGCCTTGTACTTTCGTCTGCAGCAGCACAACTGGCCGCTTCGTTCAAATGAGCGAACGCCTGCACCAAGGGCTCGCGCGCAGCAACGGCTTCCAAACAGCGTTCTAAATAAGCGCGAGGCGTGTCCGCACCATCACGGAACGCATCGCGCGCTTCGTAAAAAGTCAGCCCGTCAAAGGTACTGGGATCATAGGACATAGCGCCAACTCCGAACGTATCGAAGCCGGGAGTCTATGCCTAAACTGCGAGAATGTCGTCCACTTGTGACACGAGATCGCGGAGACGGATTGGCTTGGTCAGAACCTGCGCAGCGCTGGGGGCCTCGGTGTGTGTGCGAAGGGAGACAGCGGCGAAGCCTGTAATCAACACTACGCGCATCGCCGAATCATCGTCAGATTCACGGCGAGCAAGCTCAATGCCATCCCGGCGAGGCATTACGATATCTGCAAGCAACAGATCAATCCAGTCCGCGAACAACTCCACTAAGGCATCCACCCCATCGCCAACCGCTTCTGCATCGTGTCCAGCCCGCTCTAACGCAAGCATCAGGAACGCGCGCATAGAATCATCATCTTCGGCCAACAGAATCCGCTCCATTACAAGTTCTTGTGTAAATCCTGGCAGCACTCTAGCAGTGCTGCGTCACGGAACGGTTAACCTGCCTCAGCTGCGCGGAACGGGACCCGTGCGGCGGTTCCAATGGCCCATTTTGCGGCCGGGGCGCGCTTCTGCTTTGCCATATAGATGCAAGGCGACGCCAGGATCAGCCAGTAGTTCCGGCCAGTTATCAGATTCATCACCTAGAAGATTACGCATCTCCGCCATGGCAGTCGGCGATGGATCACCAAGCGGCAATCCCATGACAGCGCGGGTCAGCTGCTCAAACTGGCAGGTCGTCGCCGCATCCATCGTCCAATGACCAGAGTTATGCGGGCGTGGTGCCATTTCATTCGCCAATAAGCGTCCATCTGGTGTCACGAACATCTCGACTGCGAGCAGACCGACCATATCCAGCGCATCCATCGCCCGCACCGCCATGGCTTCAGCTTCTGCAGCCAACGGTCCGAGACTTTGAGCGGGGGCAAGGGTTGTCCGCAGGATATGATTCTCATGGATGTTTTCGACAGGGGGGTAGGCTGCCGTGTGGCCATAGATATCCCGTGCGGCGATAACGGATATCTCCCGCTCAAAGGCAATAAACCCTTCAGCAATAGATGGCGCTTCGCCCAAATCACGCCATGCAGCGTCTGCCTCATCGACTGCCTCAACCCGGACCTGGCCCTTGCCGTCATAGCCAAAGCGTCGGGTCTTCACGATAACCGGCGCGCCGAGCCCCTTGAGCGCACCACGAATATCATCTGCGCTATCCACAGCCTGATATGGAGCAAAACCAGCGCCGACGCTTTCCAGGAAGCGCTTCTCGACCAATCGGTCTTGCGCCGCCGCCAAGCAAGCCGCACCCGGGCGCATCGGCACAATCGCCACCAGGGTTTCCAATGCGGATACAGGCACGTTCTCAAATTCAAGCGTGACCGCATCAACGGACGCAGCAAATGCCTTGAGAGCAGCCGTATTGGTATACTCAGCCCGTGTTACAGCAGAAGCGACCTGGCCTGCAGGCGTATCAGCTTCCGGTGCGAAAATGTGGGCGCTGTAGCCAAGCCGTGCTGCCGCCAGCGCGGTCATACGGCCAAGTTGCCCACCGCCCAGAATGCCGATCACGCCGCCGGGTGGAATTGCGATATCAGTCTTCGGGAGCATCGGGCACATCCGCTGTTTGCTTTGCGCGCCAATCCGCTAATCGCACCCCAAGCTCAGGGTCGCTCAGCGCTAAAATCTGCGTCGCCAACAGGCCCGCGTTAACTGCACCAGCCTCACCGATGGCCAACGTCGCGACCGGCACTCCGCCCGGCATTTGCACGATGGACAACAAGCTATCAAGGCCGTTCAGCGCGCGGCTAGGTGCCGGAACACCGAGCACGGGCAACGCTGTCATAGAAGCCGCCATGCCTGGCAGATGCGCAGCACCACCAGCGCAAGCAATCAACACCTTCAGGCCGCGCGCTTCGGCACTTTGCGCATATTCGTACAACCGGTCCGGGGTGCGATGCGCGGAGACGACTTTGCTCTCATAGGGAACACCCAGTGCCTCAAGCACTTCAGCGGCCCGGCCAATAGTTGGCCAGTCTGAGCGGCTACCCATGATAATGCCGACACGCGGCGAATCTTTGTCTGTCACGCCCAAAAGGCTCCCATTATGCCTAGCTTTAAGCCCGGCTCGACGAAAGCGCCGCAGTATAGGGCGCACCCCGCCTCGCGCAAGCCGATCAAACCCTCAAATCGCAAGCAAGCGGAGCCTGCGGAAACCAAGCAATGCTCATACTTCTCTTTACTTAAACTTAATCGGGGCCTGGCTAAGCGGCCTCAACTGTCATGGGTCACCTTTCTGTCTCGATTTACAAGGCACACCATTGGTTCAGAACACCTAAGGAGGCGCGCGCCTTATGAAGATCAGCTCTCATTCTCCGGTCCGGGCGACCGCCGCGCCGCGTCCTGCTGGACGCACTGCGCCAGCCGGCAAAGCCGCCTGCACCAGACAGGCCGCAGCAGCAGCGCCAACCACTTCCCTTATAGGCATTCCAACCGACGAGCTGGCCCCAAAAGTCCGTGTCGCCATCGAAACGTTGTTGAACGAAGTCGAGCGCCTCCGCCGCGATCTCGACGAAGTGAAACACCAAAATTCCCATATTGAAAAATTGGCTGACGAAGATTTACTTCTTCCAGTGATCAACCGAAGCGCCTTCCTCCGCGAACTTTACCGCGACCTGTCTTTTGCTCAGCGTTACACACAGCCGTCCAGCCTGGCTTTCTTCGACGTCAATAATATGAAGACCTTCAATGATGAACTTGGCCATGCCGCCGGTGACCCAGCACTGATGCATGTGACTGAAATGCTTCTATGGCACGTGCGCCATTCGGACGTGGTCGGCAGGCTTGGGGGGCGATAAGTTTTTGTGGTTGTACTAATAAAGGCCGCTGACGATGCCGCCTTGCGCAGAACCAAAGAATTGGCCGCCGCCATCAACAATCAGCCAGCCATCTGGAAGGGTAAAGAGATCAAAGTCGTGGTTGCCCACGGCCAATATACGTTCAGCGGTAAGGAAGAATCCAGCCAGGCGCTGCTCGCAGCTGACCAGGCAATATACGGGCATAAACGCGCGGCGGCTGCGGGCCGATAACGCCCCCTCTGAAGTCTAATCTCCGCTTAAACGCGGTGCCTCGTCGAACCCACGTTCGATCAATGCGGCCAGCGCAGCGACCGCTTCCGCCGCTTCACCGCCTTCGGCTGCTAAAACGACCCGAGAACCTGGCCCGGCACCCAGCATCAGCAAATCCATAATCGAGTCTGCTTCGGCCACTTCGCCAGCTGCACTTATCGTGACGTGAGCGTCAAAATTCCCAACAAGCTTTGAAATCGCCGCGGACGGGCGAGCATGCAGGCCGAGTGCATTGCAGATCGAAACGGTTTGGCGAATGCACCCGGCATCAGCCTGATCCTGCATCAGGAAACGTCATCCAGGACACGGCTGGCCATGCGGATATACTTGTGGCCCGCTTCTTCGGCTGCCAACGCAGCTTCTTTCAGCGCTACCCGACCGCGTGTTTGGGCGAGCTTCACCAGCATCGGCAGATTGGCACCAGCGATAACCTCAATTGGTGCGCTTTCCATAATCGAGATGGCAAGATTGGACGGTGTCCCGCCGAACATATCCGTCAGCAGGACAACGCCCTTACCATTATCAACCCGCTGCACAGCCGCCAGTATCTCCTTCCGGCAGCTTGCAGGGTCGTCCTTTGGTCCAATGGCGATGGCTTCGGCCTGATCCATCTGGCCGACAACATGCTCCGCTGCGCTGAGCAGCTCGTGCGCCAATCGCCCGTGGCTGACGACAACGACTCCGATCATGACGCAGCTTCAAGTGGGTTCACGTCAACTCTCCGCTCAATCTCCCGATGGGTGATCTGAACTGGCCATCCACGTTCCGTCAACAGCCTTCCGAGATGCTCTGCCACTGTAACAGACCTATGGCGCCCTCCCGTGCAGCCAATGCCAACGGTCAGATAGCTTTTGCCCTCATGTTCATAGAGCGGTAGCAGAAACGCCACCATATCCTCTAGCTTTTTCATGAATGGGTCGTAGCTGGGATCAGCCTCAACGAATTCGCTGACGCGCCGATCAAGGCCAGTCAGCGGACGCATGTCGTCCTGGTAATGTGGGTTCGCCAGGAAGCGCACGTCAAACACCAAGTCCGCACCGCGTGGGCTACGCTTAGCGAACGAGAAACTGTCAATCGCTATAGAAAGGTGCGGCACACCGCCAGCACTAAACGCCGCCTGCACCAAGCGCCGTAGGTCCCTAGCGGAAAGCAGGGTCGTATCAATCAGGCGTTCGGCATGGATGCGCAGTGGGTCTAGGACAGCTTTTTCTTGCCGAATTGCCTGTGCGGGCGATGCCGCATCTGCGATTGGATGCCTGCGGCGGGTTTCGGTAAAGCGACGGATCGCAGCACCGACTTCACAATCCAAGAACACGAGCCGTGCGCCAGGGTTTTCCGCGAGCAGGTCAACAACAGCTTGAACCGAAAATCCACGACTTCGAATATCAACGCCAATGGCAAGGCCTGCGCCATCTGCGCCATCTGCAATCAACGCAGATGCCAGCGTCAGTGGCGGATTGTCAACCGCAACAAAGCCTGCATCTTCCAGCGCTCTAAGCGCCGTAGATTTACCAGCACCAGAGATGCCCGTTACAATCACGACAATCGGCCGGCCGGCTTTACGAGGTGTCGAGATATCGGCTTGGCCATCGGCCATTAGGGCAATTCTCCAAAGAGGCGAATGTCGTTCGGGTCGAATATAAAGACAACCCATTTTGAATCACATGTAGCTTAAGCTTGATTGTTAGGTAGATACGGCACTTGCAGCATTCAAGGCTGGCAACGCCACAATAAAGCGCGCACCGATCACGGCTCCACCAGGGCCTAGGCGGTTTTCCGCCCGGATTGTGCCGCCGTGCGCCGAAACGATCTGGCGCGATATGGATAGACCAAGCCCGGAATGGCTGCCAAACGCCTCTTCAGCTGGACGTTCCGAATAGAATCTGTCGAAAATCGCTTCTTCCTTGCCGAGCGGCAAACCTGGCCCTTCGTCCGATACGGTGACTACCAGCAGCGCGTTATCATCCACTGTCAGGCCATCTTGGCGCGCAATGCTGACATCAATCCGCCCACCCGGCGGGCTAAATGACCGGGCATTCGCTATAAGGTTCCGGAACACTTGGCCGAGGCGCACTTCCACGCCCTCCGTTAGCGCCCCAACGCCAACTGCTGCCACCCCGGGCGTTAATTCGAGCCGGAGGCGGGGTGCGGTTTCATCGCCATAATCAAGCGAGGCCGTTTCAATATCGATAAAGATACGGATCATATGAGCCAGATCAACCGGCTCAGCATGTTCCCGCGCCAGTTCTGAATCCAAGCGGGAGGCATCAGAGATATCGCTTATCAGCCTGTCAAGCCGCTGCACATCATGCTGGATAACGGCGAGCAGGCGATTGCGGCGCTCATCATCATTGACACGGCCGACGGTCTCTACAGCACTTTTCAATGATGTCAACGGGTTCTTTATTTCATGGGCGACATCCGCCGCAAACCGCTCCGTCGCAGCCATCCGCTGGCGGATTGCATCCGTCATATCCCGGAGCGCCGACGAAAGGTCGCCAATCTCATCTCGGCGCTTTGATAAATCCGGGATCGGTTGGTCGATCAAAGTACGCCCGCGCACGCGGTCCGCAGCCTGCGCCAGCACCCGAAGCGGCCGGGCAATGGCACTTGCCAGATAAAGCGTTGCAACAGATGTGATCGCAACGGCCAACGCGAATATCTGCAATATATCAAAGCGCACAGATCGCACGGCCTCGGACACCCGGTCTGCTGGCCGGGAAAGCATCACAGCCCCTATGACTTTTTTGAACCGCTGGGCCGGGGCCGCTGCGCTAACAATGAGCCGGCCGTCGTCCATCCGCCGAACGCCGCCACCCGTTTCACCAGCAATTGCAGCGGAAGTTTCCCAATAATCCTGAGCTGATTGGTTCTCACGCTCCAGATAAAGCGGGCGGCGACGGATAAACCGCTCCCAACCCAGTGCTATGAAGTTATAGACCGCATTAAACGCACGCTCGCCGCCGCTTGTCTGGTCCGGCGGTGGTAGGGCTTCAATTTGGATCAATCCGCCCTTACCAACGACCCGACGGCTATCAAGCAACAGCGAGTTATCTGGCAAAAACAGTCGAATGCGTGGGCCCTCTGATGTTGCGACGCGGTTCACAAGACGCCTGGCTAACTCAGGGTCCATCGCGATATTGAAGTGGCGGGGCTCGGTATCCTCGACGCTGGCAGTTTCGCCAAGCGCTTGTGCGACCAACGTCGCCTGGGCTTCAAGAATATCGATTTCACTATCAATCAGCCGTGTTTCATAATCTTCCAAGTACAGAAGGCCGATGACCAACATCGCCGGCCCAATCACATTGACCAGCAACATCCCCCTGGCCAATGGCGAAAAGATACGGTGCCGGCGGCGACGCGGACGCGGAGAACGGGTCTTCGCTGGACGCACTGGTTTGGTGGCGGCGTTAGCGCTTGGCCGGGCCTCCCCTTGTAGCGGCCCCCCCGCCATCACGCCTGACTACTCAGCCTTATAACGATAGCCAACGCCGTAGAGCGTTTCGATTTCGGAGAATTCCGAATCACTCTGGCGCAGCTTTTTGCGAAGCCGCTTAATATGGCTGTCGATTGTGCGGTCATCCACATAAATGCTGTCGCCATAGGCCGCATCCATTAATTGATCCCGGGTTTTAACGAATCCGGGGCGGATTGCCAGAGCTTTCAATAGCAGGAACTCCGTCACGGTCAGCGTGACATGCTTACCCTTCCAGGCGCAGAGATGCCGCGCACCATCCATCACCAGATCGCCGCGAGTGAACTGCTCAGCGCCTGACTGAGCCGTCTGATCCTCAAGCTCTACCCGACGCAGCAGTGTGCGGATGCGTTCGATCAGCAAGCGCTGGGAAAACGGCTTACGGATGTAATCATCCGCACCTAGCCGCAGACCCAGCACCTCATCCACCTCATCATCCTTTGAAGTAAGGAAAATTACCGGCAATGAGGAAGAACGGGCACGCAGCTTTTGCAACAATTCCATACCGTCCATACGCGGCATCTTGATGTCCAGCACAGCAAGATCAACCGGCATCTGGCCGATGCCTCGAAGCGCCTGCTCGCCATCAGTATATGTATCCACGCCGAAGCCTTCGGCCTCCAGCGCCATAGAAACGGACGTTAGAATATTACGGTCATCATCGACCAAAGCGACTTTCTGCGTCATCAATCGTACCCTCTCAATGCCCTCGGTATACCCTAGAATGACGTAGAATGTGTTCAGAATTCGGCCAATTCACGCCAGACCCGTGAAACATGGACAAATGCGCCTTGGAGTGGTTCCATTCCAATGTAGGAATTTCAAGGCGAAACCGCATCATGACGGCAGATATCCGACTGGCAGTAGATATTGGCGGTACATTTACCGACTTGGCCTTAGAGACCCCATCAGGCCCCCATTCCCACAAACTGCTGACGACGCCTGACGCGCCAGAACGGGCGGTTATGCAGGGGGTTGACGAAATCCTGAGCGCTAGCATGTTCGCGCCAAAGGATGTCGGCCTCGTCATTCACGGCACAACATTGGCCACCAACGCCATCATTGAACGCAAAGGTGCCAAAACTGCCCTGGTCACAACACTTGGCTTTCGGGACTCTGTAGAAATTGCCTACGAGCATCGCTTCGACCAATATGATCTGTATATGGAGCGCCCGGAACCGTTGGCACCCCGCTGGCGACGGCTGGAAGTGCCGGAACGCATGGCGTCTGACGGGTCCGTATTGCTGGATCTGGAGGAGGATGCGGTGCGTGAAGTGGCAGCCCAACTGAAGGTGGATAATGTTGAAGCCGTCGCCGTCACCTTCCTACACTCATATGTGAACCCGGACCATGAGCGCCGCGCAGGCGATATCCTGACAGAGCTTTTGCCCGGCATATCCATTACGCTCAGCCACGAAGTCTGCCCCGAAATCAGGGAATATGAGCGAACATCAACAGCCCTCGCCAACGCCTATGTACAGCCGCTGATGGCTGGGTATTTGCGTCGCCTGGAGACTGGTTTGCAGGATGCGGGCATGAGTTGCCCGTTATTGCTGATGATGTCGTCCGGCGGCGTTGTCACGGTTGATACAGCGATACGGCAGCCAATTCGCCTGGTGGAAAGCGGCCCAGCAGGCGGTGCTATCCTGGCGGCGCGCCTGGCGGCTGAAAATGGTGAGCCAAAGGCACTTGCCTTCGATATGGGCGGCACCACCGCCAAACTCACCCTCATTGACGACATGGCCCCGCAATACGCGCGCTCATTTGAGGTCGCCCGGGCTTATCGCTTCCTGAAAGGCAGTGGACTACCCTTGCGTATTCCCGTGATCGACATGGTGGAAATCGGTGCTGGCGGCGGGTCCATCGCGCGCGTTGATGATTTGCGCCGCATTACCGTTGGCCCAGACAGTGCTGGCGCTGCCCCTGGCCCAGCTGCGTATAGCCAAGGCGGCGAGGATGCGACGGTGACGGACGCAGATATCGTCATGGGCCGAATCGATCCTGCCAACTTTGCTGGCGGCAAGATGGCGCTAGATGGCGCTGCGGCTGAAACGGCCGTAACCCATGCAGTTGGTCAAGCACTTGGCCTGGATGCATTAGCCGCAGCAGCAGGCGTTGGTGAAATCGTAGACGAGAACATGGCCAACGCCGCCCGCGTTCATGCGGTTGAAAACGGCAAGGACACAGAGGGCCGCGCCATGATCGCTTTTGGCGGTGCAGCGCCGCTGCATGCAGCCCGGCTTGCCCAGAAACTTGGCATTCCCCGCGTCATCGTGCCGAAGGGTGCGGGTGTGGGCAGCGCTTTTGGATTCCTGGCGGCCCCAATTGCTTATGAAGTCGCCCGCTCAAAGCTCATCACTCTCAGTCCATTCGATGCGGACGGCCTGAATGCGCTGTTCATTGAAATGCGGGGCGAGGCTGAAGCCGTCGTGCAATTGGGTGCAGGTGATAACGCGCCCCTGGTGGAACGCCGCGTCGCTTATATGCGCTATCGCGGTCAAGGCCATGAAATAGCCGTGCCGCTGCCCACCGAACATTACGGCAAAGATGATGCTGACATTTTGAAAACCGCCTTTGAGTGTGAATATGCAGCCCTCTTCGGCAGGATTATTCCGAAACTTGAGGTCGAGGCGATCACGTGGACCCTGGCGCTGGCGACAGAGCAAGACGCCGTTGAAGCGCTGGCTGATGTTGGCGACACCACTACGCCCGACCCAATTGGTAAGCGCCAAGTGTTCGATCCAGCGACTGGGACAGCGCATGAATCCCTAATTTACGCCCGCACCAGCATGAATATCGGTGCCGGTCTGCAAGGCCCCGCACTTATTGTTGAGGACGAGACGACAACGGTCGTGCCACCCGGCTTTGCCGCCCGCATCAGTGGCGGCGGCCATATTGTTTTGACCCGGAAGGAGGGCTGAGCCATGCCCAATAGCGCCAATCAAGACGTGATGGAGCGTATTCGCCTACAGGTCATGTGGGACCGGCTCCTATCCGTGGTCGAAGAGCAGGCGCAGACGCTTGTCCGCACCGCCTTCTCTACCTCAACCCGTGAAGCCGGGGATGTATCCGCCGGCGTGTTCGACCTGGAAGGCAAAATGCTGGCCCAGGCTGTCACTGGCACGCCCGGCCATATCAATTCCATGGCCCGCGCCGTTGTTCACTTCATACGCGAGTTCCCCGTGGACACGATGAGCGAAGGTGACAGCTACATCACCAATGACCCCTGGATGGGCACTGGCCATCTGCATGATCTGACTGTCGTCTCGCCTTGCTACAAGGACGGCAAGATGGTCGCGCTGTTCGCCTGCACCAGTCACCTGGTGGATATCGGCGGGGTTGGCCAGTCGCCAGATGGGCGGCAGGTATATCATGAGGGCCTCTATATCCCACTGCTGCCGCTGATGCGCAAAGGAGTGATGGAAGAATGGCTGCTGAAACTGGTCCGCGCCAATGTCCGCGAGCCGATCCAGGTCGAAGGCGATATCTACGCGCTGGCCGCCTGTAACGAGACCGGTGCTACCCGCCTGCTGGCGATGATGGCCGAATACGGCCTGAATGACCTTGATGCTTTAGGCTACCACATCATCACCAAAAGCCGCCAAGGCATGGCGGACGCGATCAATAAAATGCCGAAAGGCACATGGACAGCATCCATGCGGATCGATGGCTATGAAACGCCAATTGATCTCGTCGCCACGCTGACCATCGGCGATGGCGAAATTCTGGTGGATTTTGACGGCTCGTCCGGCGTTGTGGACCGGGGTATTAATTGCCCAATGTGTTATACAGAAGCCTACACATCCTTCGGCGTAAAATGCGTGGCAGCACCGAGTATTCCGAACAATGCCGGCACGCTGGATGCCATCATCGTCACCGCGCCGGACAACACGATCGTCAACGCGCCGCACCCCGCTGCCGTGGTCGCGCGTTCAACCATCGGCCACATGCTGCCAGACGTGGTGTTCGGCTGCATTGATCAGGCAATGCCCGGCGTTGTCCCGGCGGAAGGCACATCCAACCTTTGGACCGTAAAACTAGGCGCTGGCCACGGCATGGGTTCGGCAGGCGTCGGCCAGCAGACGGCGTTCATGGTGAATTCCTTCCATTCCGGCGGTGCAGGTGCCCGCCCCGCCCAGGATGGACTATCCGCAACGCCTTATCCCAGCGGCGTACGAAATGTGCCGGTGGAGGCGACGGAAGCGATTACGCCCATCGTTGTATGGCGGAAGGAATTCCGCACGGATTCAGGCGGGGCTGGCAAGCATCGTGGCGGTCTTGGTCAGGTGATGGAGATTGAGAACCGCGAAGACGCGCCCTTCGGCATTTTCGCAACCTTCGAACGCGTCCACTACCCACCGCGCGGACGTGCAGGCGGCGGCAAAGGTGCCAATGGACGGCTGACTCTGGGTAAATCAGAAACACCCATGCGCAACAAAGGCTTCCAGACAATCCCAGCCGGTGAACGCCTGATTATCGAAATGCCGGGCGGCGGTGGCGTTGGTGAAGCAGCAGAGCGCGACACTGCTGCAATCGCGCACGATATCCGCGCTGGCCTGATCACCAAAGAAGCAGCAAAACGCGATTATGACTATGACGGCGACTAAGACATGACCGCACTCATCGACGCCAAAGCCATCTCAGGTTTCCAAACCAATGGTGCCACGGTGCTGCGGGGCGTGTTCGCAGACTGGGTGGACGTATTACGGGAAGCCGTTGACTTCAACATCGTCAATCCTGGCCCCGACGGTCGGTTCTATACCGGAGAGAACGGCAGCGGTCGGTTCATGACCGACTACTGCAACTGGACGCGTATTCCGGGATACCGGGAATTCATCTTCAATTCCAGCGCGGCAGATATAGGTGCTGCATTAATGGGCGCATGTCGCGTACAGTTGTTCCATGAACATGTATTGGTAAAGGAAGCCGCGACGGACGTCACCACGCCCTGGCACCAGGATGCGCCCTATTACAGCGTTCAGGCGCAGAAAACGCTCAGTCTTTGGATCCCACTGGATGAAATCCCGCGTGAGCGAACGTTGGAATTCATCGGTGGATCACATCTGACAGGTGCCGAATACCAGCCGCAGCGCTTCAATGGCCATGCGCTCAATGAAGGCGATGGCCTGCCGGTATTGCCAGATTATGACAACGATCGCGCAGCCCATAACATCATGGGCTGGGCCGTCAGCCCTGGTGACGCCGTCGCGTTCGACTTCCGGGTAGTGCATGGCGCGCCAGCGAACGACAGCCCATCCGCCCAACGCCGCGCATTCTCACTTCGGCTGGTCGGTGAAGGTGCCACCTTCGTGCGGGATCAGGACAAGGTCACATCCCCACCCTTCCCCGGCGTAACGCTAAAGCACGGCGACGCCCTCAGCGGACCAGAATTTCCGGTCCTGCTGGGGACGCCGTAACGCTTCGAAGTTAGGTTTTAAGCTGCGCGCTCAATGGCAACAGCCGTTGCTTCGCCGCCGCCAATGCAGATCGCCGCAACGCCTTTTCGCACTTCATGCTTCTGCATGGCCGTGATGAGGGCTGCGATAATTCGGCCGCCGGATGCGCCGACCGGATGGCCAAGCGCACAAGCGCCGCCATGGATGTTCACTTTATCCACAGGCAGGTCAAATTCCCGCATAGCGGCCATGGGAACGACAGCAAAAGCTTCGTTGATCTCATAGAGGCCAACGTCATCCTTATTCCAGCCAGTCTTGTCATAAAGTTTCTGCATGGCACCGATAGGAGCGGTCGTGAACCAGCGCGGCTCTTGGCTGTGGGTTGTGTGGCCAACAATGGTCGCAAGCGGCGTCAGACCACGGCGCTCGGCTTCTGAGCGGCGCATCAGCACCAGAGCAGCAGCACCGTCACTGATGGAAGATGAGTTCGCCGGTGTCACCGTGCCGTCTTTGGCGAACGCAGGGCGGAGGCCCGGAATCTTTGAGATATCGGCGCTGAACGGCTGCTCATCTTGGGTTACGACTCTTTCGCCCCGGCGGGTCTTCACCGTGAACGGGCTCATCTCATTCTTAAAGCTGCCGTCCTCATTCGCCGCTTTAGCGCGCTGGAGGCTGCGGATGGCATAGTCATCCTGCTGCTCACGGGTGAACTGGAAGTGCTGGGCAGTGGCTTCTGCGAAATGGCCCATAAGCTGGCCCTTCTCATAGGCATCTTCCAGGCCGTCCCAGAACATTGCATCTAGGAATTCGCCATGGCCCATGCGCATGCCCTGGCGTGCTTTTGGCACCATGTAGGGGATGTTGGTCATGCTTTCGAACCCGCCGGTGACGGCGACATCAACGGAGCTTGCCATTAGCGCGTCATGGCCTTGCATGGTGGCCTTCATGCCCGAACCGCAGAGCTTGTTAATCGTGGTAGCACCCGCAGAGTCTGGAATGCCAGCGAAGATCGCTGCCTGACGCGCTGGGCCTTGGCGCTGCCCGTGCGGCAGCACGCAGCCCATGATGACTTCATCAACATCCGCAGGTGCGACGCCAGACTGTTCCAGCGCAGCTTTGATCGCGGAAGCGCCTAGATCTGGGCCGCTCGCGTCCGAAAGAACACCGTTAAAGCTGCCCATGGGCGTGCGGGACATACCGACAATAACGACGGGATCGTCAGACATAAGATTTCTCCTGAATTGAGGTTCGACGACGACTATAGAGCCGGTTTAAGCCGCTTGGAATAGAAATACTCGACCGAGCGGGAGAGGTCATCTATCGCGCGGGTGCGGCTGTCACTCTGATAACCAAGCCGCTCATAAAACCTGTGCGCCTGATGAAAACGCGTGTCAGTCCAAAGGATCATCTGTTCCGCCCCACGCTCACCCGCATGCTCTTCCGCTAGCCCAACCAGAAGGCTGGCAAAGCCAGACCGACGCTGCAGGGGCGAGACGTACAACTTCGTCATTTCCCAAGCGATGCCGACATCGGATTCTATTGGCGCAGCACCTAGGCATCCGACAATTCTATCGCCCCGGATAATACTCCAGTGCACGCCGCCCACGGCTTCGTAATAGGACTGAATATCATCCAGTGCTGCCATCTCACCCTGGCGGTCATAGACGGAGCCCGGATAGTCAGCCCAGCATCGGGCGATCAGGCGAGACAGGCCATCGCCATCTTCATCCCGACTTGGCCGTACCACAGCTTCATCAGTCATAGTAACACCGTCGCAGCTAGCCCAAGGAACGCCAGGAATCCAACCACATCTGTCACCGTCGTCAATAGCACGGTGGACGCGATGGCGGGATCAATCTTCATCCGTTCCAACACTACTGGGATAGCGGCACCAAACAGTCCAGCGAAGATCATATTTACGATCGTTGCAACGCCGATCACACTACCAAGTGCCTTATCACTGAACCAAACCCAGGCCATCCCGCCGACCAAAACCGCGAACAGAAACCCGTTCGCCATCCCCACGATCACTTCTTTGCCAACCAAACGAAGCGCATTGCCACGGCTCAATTCGCGGGTCGACAGCGCACGAACGACGACGGTCAGCGTTTGCGTTCCGGCATTTCCGCCCATGGAGGCAACGATAGGCATCAAAACCGCCAACGCCACAATTTGCTGAATGGTCGCGTCAAACTGGGAAATCACCAGGGACGCCAGCACCGCCGTTAACAGGTTAGTGAGCAGCCAGGGGAAGCGCGATTTCGCCGTTTCCATGGCGGCACGATACAAATCATCCCCGGAGAGACCGCCCATACGCATCATGTCGTCTTCGTGTTCTGCATCAATAACGTCAACGATATCGTCAATCGTCACGACGCCGATCAGGCGGCCCGTCTCATCAGTAACGGGAACGGAGACTGTGTCTTTCCGGCGAAACATATCCGCCAGTTCTTCCTGGTCCATATCGACCGAAACCGGCGTTACACCGTCGTCCATAATGTCTTGGATGTACACGCCGCGACGGCTACGCAGCAACCTAGAAAGTGCCAGCGAGCCTATAGGTCTGTGGCGTGGGTCGACCACATAAATATCGTAAAACTCATCCGGCAGGTCGGGGCTGGAGCGCATGAAATCGATGGTGTAGCCAACGGTCCAAAATGCCGGAATCGCCAGCAGTTCCTGCTGCATCAAGCGACCAGCGGAATACTCGGAATATTGCAAGCCACGCCGGATCAGAACAATGTCGGCGTCAGGCAAGCGGGCGAACAGGTCCTCCCGCTGCGCCTCATCCAAGTCGGCCACGATACCCAGCGCGTCATCACTGTCGAGCTTTTGGACAGCGTAGGCGAGCTCTTCAGGCTCAAGCTGCTCCATAACCGCTTCACGAATATCGTCATCTACTTCGGTAAAGGTTTCCGGCTCGACGACACCTTTGACGGTTTGAACAAACTCTTCGCGGCGGCCTGGGTCAAGCGCCTCGATCAGATCCGCAACGTCGGCGGGCCACATATTGGACGCGGAATCGCGCAGCCATTTAGTATTGCCAGCTTCGAGGCGACCAACAACTTCTGCCACAAATTCTGAAGTAACGCCCAAGTCATCATCAACGACGGGGCGCGCTTCGGCTGAATCAGCACTGGTTTGCTCGGCCGCCATATCGGCCTCCGCCTTCACCGGATACGCGTCTACTCGCATAGCAGCGCACTTGAGGAAAGCCAGTTTAATAGTGCAGCCGATTAGACTGAACCAGACCTTACCGCCTTTTCCTTTGGACAAAGCTTTGGTGCGGTCGAGAAGACTCGAACTTCCACGGGATATTATCCCACAGCGACCTCAACGCTGCGCGTCTACCAATTCCGCCACGACCGCATATGCTCAATTGGAAACCTCAATCGAACGAGGTGCGAACCGCTACCAGATGTTAGAACCGGGATCAAGCAGTGTGATGCCTAACAACGCAGAAATGCGGCAAAAAAACTTTGAAGCCGCGGAAAATCGCCAAAGTCAGAATCCCGAATGGCGGATTGATGATGGGCGCATCCCCTATCCAGACGCCGTATCTGGCATGGAAGCCAGGGTTGCTGATATCCGAAGCGGCAACGCCAAAGAGCTTGTATGGCTGACAGAACATGACCCGCTCTATACGGCGGGCTCCAGCGCCAACACATCGGAACTGCTAACGCCGGATCGATTCCCGGTGTTTGAAACTGGGCGCGGCGGTAAGCACACATATCACGGCCCTGGCCAGCGCATCGCCTACGTTATGATGGACTTGAAAGCCCGCAGCGACGGTAAAGGCCCAGACGTGCGCGGCTATGTCCATGCGCTTGAAGAATGGGCCATCCTCACCCTCGCCCGGTTCGCCGTAAAGGGCGAGCGGCGGGAAGGCCGGATTGGTATTTGGGTTGACCTTGGCGGCGGCAATGAAGTGAAGATCGGTGCCATCGGCGTGCGTGTGCGGCGCTGGGTGACACTGCATGGCATGAGCCTGAATATTGAGCCTAACCTTGAACATTATGGCGGCATCATTCCCTGTGGCATCCAGGATTTCGGCGTGACGTCGCTTGCGGCACTCGGCCAATATGTGACCATGCCCGAAGTCGATATGGCGCTTAAGGAGACATTCGCTGACGCTTTTCGGAGCTTCGGCGTTTCAGACTGATTCCCCCAGATTGGCCAAGCGCCACGCCGCCAATCACCAGGGCGGCCCCTGTAATCTGTATGGGGCTTAACCAATCGCCGAGCCACACGGCGGAAATACCAGCCCCGATCACAGGCGACAAATATAGGTACAGCAGCATTTTCGGCAGGCCAAGACGACCAAGCCCACCAGACCAAGCCGCATTGCCGAGACATCCGACGATTAGCGCCAAGTGCAGAAAAGATAGGCCAAGCGTCCAATCAATTCGGCCCCAGCCGCCATCGGTCATCCCCTCCCAGCCGAATGGCATCAGGATCATTGCGCCCAATAGAGCCGCCCAGCCTGTTGTCGTCCAGGCACCGAGCCGCATGACATAAGGCCGGGAGAGCAAGCCAAAAAGCGACCACACGGCTGCAATAAAAACGAACAGCATGTCGCCAATAAACTGATCACCACCCGCTATACCCTGCGGTATGAGGCCATTATTCACCACAAGATATACACCGAAAAACGCAACGCAAGCACCAACCCAAATCATCCGCCCGACAGACTGACCTGCTACCAGTGCGAAGAACGCCCCGAAGACCGGCGCCGTCGCCACCAGGATGACTGCCTTTGATGGCGTCGTCATATCAAGGGCAATGGCCCAAATGCCTTGAAACAGCGTATAGCCAAGCAGCCCAAGCCCTGTCAGGGCTGTGAGGTCTTTCCAACCAATAGCAATCTGGCGGCCGGTGCCATGCGCTAACAGTAACATCAGCGCGCCAGCGACCAGATACCGGAAGCAGGAAAAGGACACCGGGTCCACAGCTGAAATCAGCGGTTTGCCCACTGGATATGCGGAACCGAATGTGGTGGCGACGAACAGGCCCATCATATGCCCAGCCATCATACCGCTGGGTTTGGGAGGTACCGCCACCGTCAAACTGCACCGCTGGACTCGGCCAGGAAGCCCATGACTGCATCGATAAACACGTCGTTCTTATCGCCTGCCACCATATGACCAGCGCCACCGACATCTACAAACTGACCCTGGGGTGCTAGATCAACAAATTCCTGGGCCGTTTCCGGCGTCACCAGGTCCGACTTACCACCGCGCACCAGCAATGCAGGCATCGACAAGCGAAGTGTTGCGGCTTTCAG
>CBFIAF010000021.1:60719-65826 GCA_965660545.1 Alphaproteobacteria bacterium
TTTCATGAAACCCGGGTCCCAGTGCCAATACCAACGGCCACCGCGCTGGCGAAGGTTTTTCTCCAGGCCTGCGGTGGATTTAGGGCGAGGCCTGTCTGGCAGATAGGCAGCAACGTAATCCGCCACTTCATCCAGGTTTGCAAAGCCTTCGATTAAGCGTTCTTGCATGAAATTGACGATTCTCTCGACGCCAGCACGCTCTACAGTTGGTGTAATATCGACAAGCACGACAGCCCGGGCAATGGATGCTGGATCATTGGCCTCACCACAGCCGAGCAGCGTTGCCAGCCCGCCAAGTGATGCGCCAATAGATGTAGGCGGCGTCGCGAAGGAATCCGCAACTGTTCGCATGTCCGTGGCGAAATCTGTGATCGCGTAGTCATTGCCCGGCGCCCAATCACTATCGCCATGGCCGCGCTGATCGATGGCCACGGCGTAGAAGCCTGCGTTAGCAAGCACCGTGGCAGCGCCGCCCCATGCATGCCGCGTCTGCCCGCCGCCATGCAGCAGCAGGATTGGCGGGCGATCACTAGCGCCATATGCGTCCCCGCGCAGTACAACGCCATCGGCCATCTGATATTTAATGGCAGTTGAGGTCATCGATTTTTGAACTCCAGCGTTTCCTTGGCGAGGAAGGCCTTGTAGCCGGTTTGGAAATCTTCCGTGCCGAAGCACTGGAAGCCTTCGTCATATTCCGCAGCCGTTAGCGGCGTTGGATCACTTAGACGCTTGATGAAGCGCTTATGCCAGCGCGCAACCATGGGCGCGCCTGCCGCAATGGTTTTCGCGGACTGCATAGCGGCGTCGGCCACTTCTTCATCCGCCACGATGCGCGTGAGAACACCCTTGGTGAGCGCTTCTTCCGCGCCAAATACGCCGCCTTCGAACAGAATCTCCTTCGCCACAGTTGGGCCGACAAGGCCGACCAGCGCTTCCAACTCACCATAGGCCATGACGAGGCCAAGGTTCTTGATTGGCGCGCCGAAGCGGCTGCCAGCGCCTGCTATGCGGATATCGCAGCAGCCCGCGATCTCCATACCGCCGCCAACGCAAATTCCGTGGATTTGCGCGACCGTAGGTGCCGGGAAATCCCGAAGCGTTGTCAGCGTGTCATGCATGATGCGGCCATAGCTGCGGGCCTGCTCAACATTGCTGCGCTCATTCGCGAATTCAGAGATATCGTTGCCCGGCCCGAAGGCTTTCTCGCCAGCACCACGGAGCATCAGGCAGCGGATATCATCGTCCTTGGCCAGGTTTGTCGCGATGTCGCCAAGCTGCTTCCACATGGGCTTCGTCAACGCATTCAATTTCTCCGCGCGGTTGATGACAAGGCGGACGATATGGGGGGCTGGGCGCTCAACCAGGATTTCTTCAGGCATTAGGGCGCGCCTCCGGTAATGCCACGCCGAGTTTCTCGGCCAGCGGTGTCAAACTGGGCAGGATAGAGGAGTGTAGCAGCACGCTATCCGCCAACGCAGCACGTTTTCGGCTGAGCGCACCGTCGCCGGGCATCCGGACACCCGCTGTGCCGGGGATCGGGCGAGCGGCGCGGCAGGCTTCTGCCAGGAACCCAGTTTCATGCTCGAAGGTGTCTCGGCCGCCGAAGGCTTCAGGATCAATCACTTGCACATAAACCGATGCGCCCCACTGCGTTGGTGCTTGTGAGCGGCCAAAGCCGTTTAGCCCGGATGTGAGCGCTTCCGCCATCAACCCAAGGCCGAAGCCCTTATGGCCGCGATCCATACCCCCAAGCGGCAGAAATGCGCCGGGAGGATCTGTGAAGAGCGCTTCTGGATCATCGGTGGCTTTGCCGTCCGTACCGATCAGCCATTTGCCCGGCAATCGTCCACCCTCGCCTTTGGCCCGCATTGCAAGGCCCATCGTGGTGCCAGACGCGGAGATATCCATAAGTACCGGATCACCGCTGGTCGGGTAGCCGAATGCAATGGGGTTTGGCGTGAATAAAGGTTCCGTAGAACCAAATGGCGCCACGGCTTTCACTGACGGGTCGGAGCAGACCAACAACACCGCTAACCCTTGGTCTGTCGCGATCTCCAGGAATGCCGCTAAGCATGCGATGTGATGGGAGCGGCGGATCGAAATAGCCGCAAGCCCATGTTCCTTCGCGCGGCGGCTGGCCTCATCAACGGCCTTCCATGTCAGCCACACCCCAGAGAGATACTGCCCGTCCCACACGCTGGCAACGGTCTTGTCAGAAATAACATCAACCTCACCAGAGGCCGGCATTTTCCCTTCCAGCAGGTTATTCAAATACCCCGGCGCCTGCGCCATCCCGTGGGTGTCATGCCCCATAAGATCACCCTCAACGAGATACTTGCCAACAACCTCCGCCCGGTCGCGCGGCATACCGGCGGCAGCGAACAGGCTGGCTGTGAAATCGATCAGGGTGGCGGCGGTGTAGCGGGCTTGAGTCATAAGGGCATCCATTGGTTTTGTTACCATTGTTTATGGCGGTTCGTCCCTTTCGGCGCTAGACGTCTACCAGACTGTTGACGAAGTTTGTGTCGTCTGACTCGATATGTTCGTCGAGTTTTATGCAGGGATTGATCGATGTCGATGACGCGACAGTCTGCGATTCAAGTTGACCTTATCGTGGCGTAGTCAGAGATACCGGGTTCGCCGTGTCACGTATTTTACGACCGTCTGCACACGCTTTTAGCTAAAGCTAGCTTTGACAGCTTCGACGAGAGGATGTGCAAGCCTTACTTCGCGGCGCGCATGGGCGCGCCCTCTCTGCCTCCGGGTCGTTACTTCCGGATGAATATCGTGGGCTACTTCGAGGGCATCGACAGTGCGCGGGGCCTTGCGTGTCACCGTTCGGATTCGCTGTCGCTACGCGACTTTCTATGCTTTTCGGAGCGCCATACAGCGCCGGATCATTCCTAGCTATCGAAGACGCGGAACCGGTTGCCGCCTGAAGTTCACGAGCAAGTATTTGGCTGGGTTCTGGCGCTGGTCGCCGAACGTGGCGGAGCTTCGACCAGCCAGATGGGGCGATTTGCTTGCGACGGACGACAATTTGACCACACTCGCTGAGTTTTCCTGTGTATGGATCCACAAAGTCCATACCCGCAAGCCGTTGAAGACCATCGTCCTGGATATGGACAGTTTCGTCAGCAAAACCCAAGGCACGCAGGAAGGCACAGCCTACAACAGGCATTTACGAGCTCCTTGAAGCCGAGAACTTTGGCTATGTGATCCGGCTGCCAGCAAACACATTCCTACAAGGCAGTATCGCCCACCTTCTGAAGCGCCCTGTCGGCAGGCTACCGAAGGATGTGCGGCGGTACTCCGCGAACTTCAACTACCAAGTGCCAGTTGGAGCAAAGCCCACCGGGTTGTCGCCAAGGTCAAGTGGCATCCGGGCGAACTCTATCCCCGAGTTGGGTTCATCTTGACCACTCTCACCCGGCCTGCCGCGCGTGTTGTCGCCTTCTACAATCAACGCGGCACGGCCGAGCTGCATATTAAAGGGGGCAAGAACACCATCCAGTGGACGCGTCTCTCCTGCCGGAAGTTCACCCACAACGCCGTTCGCCTGCAGCTGCATGCCCTCGCCTTCAATCTCGGTACTTCCTCCGCACCCTGGCTCTGCCCGACGCCGTCCAGCACTGATCGCTGACGACACTTAGAGACCGGCTAATCAAGACTGGCGGCAAGATCGTTCGCCACAGGCGCTATGTGATCTTCCAGATGGCGGAGGTCGTCATGCACCGAGATATGTTCGCTGACATCCTGCGGCGCATCGACAAGCTTAGACCCACGCGATGTCACGCATGACGTTCAGAACATCGATCAACGATGAACCTGAAGGCAGCAGTGCGCCCAGAATGGCCCGACACGTCGATTTTACCCTAGCCAGGCCACTAATCCGCGTCCAACCAACCGGATGCGCCTTCCGGGGACTGCGAGAAACAAATTGGTTGCTGGCGAAGCCGATACAAGCCACTCTTTCCGGGCTGGGACGCTGCTACATGGAAAGCCCGGATTAAAGAATTAGGGGTAAACAGGAGTGAGAGATGAATAGGTTAATTGGATTTGTAGGTGCTGTATTTTTAGCTCTTGGTTTTCCAGGCTTGGCCTATTCTGACTTCCAAGACAGACACCGCGCCTCCTCAAAGGAAGAATATGCAAATGCACAGTCTGCACTCAAGCCGCTAGCGCATGCCGGTAATGCCGCAGCCCAGTTCAGTCTGGGTTTTATATATAGGCAAGGGCAAGGCGTAGCCCAGTCCGACACTGAGGCTGTGAAGTGGTATCGTAAAGCTGCTGATCAGGGGCATGCTCGCGCTCAAGGCTATCTGGGCTTCATGTATGACCAAGGCAAAGGTGTACCCCAGTCAGGCAAGGAAGCTCTAAAGTGGTATACCAAAGCAGCCAAACAGGGAAATTCCAATGCACAATATAACCTTGGTCTTATGTACGCCCAAGGCAGAGATATCCCACAGAACTATGTTGCAGCATATCGCTGGACGGGCCTCGCTGCTGCTGCTGGTGACCAAGGCGCGATAAGTAATCTCAAGATCATCAAAGGCTGGATGACCCTTGGGCAGATGGCAGAAGCTCAGAAACTAGCCGTAGGCGGAAAGGTGCGAGCTCAGGCATCAGGTTGGAGTGCTATCAGCCGTTCTAATGTTAAGAGACTGCAGAAAGCTATGAATGACCTTGGTTTAAGCGCAGGGTCTGTCGACGGGGTGCCAGGTAAGCGCACCAAATCTGCTTTGGCGACCTTTCAACGCATCAAAGGCTTACCTGTAGGCGCCCCAGATTCAGCTACTCTGAGTGCACTTGGAGTCAAGTGACGCCTTAAGCCGTGGTTTAATCCAGCAGTTCCATAAATCACTGACCTGCACAGAAGCCATTTGAGCCCGGATCCCCCAAGTGCCTGGTCAATTTCTGGAGCACCCCCAGAGAGGTGGTCCAGCTGGAGGGATATTATTTATCCCGTCAGAGGAGGATGAGAAGAAGGCAGGCAAGTGCGGTAAGCCGGAAGAGATCTTAACGAAACTGCGCCAGGTAGAGGTGCTTCAAAGCCAAGGCCAGTCGACAGCGGATGCGGTCCGTCAGATTGGCGTAACGCAGCAGA
>CBFIAF010000022.1:0-65563 GCA_965660545.1 Alphaproteobacteria bacterium
AAGGATCGCCAAATCCTCCGGCGTTTTCGTAAGCGGCCCAACATGATCCAGCGTCCAGGCCAGTGGTGCGACGCCGCGCGTGCTGACGAGGCCATATGTGGGTTTGATGCCGTAGCAGCCGCAATAAGCCGCCGGTACACGCACGGAGCCCATTGTGTCTGAACCTAGTGTCGCTGCGGCAAGCTCCGCCGCGACAGCAGCACCTGATCCACCAGAGGAACCGCCAGGGGTCCAGCCCTGCCGGTGCGGGTTTTGCGCCCGGCCCCAATGGGGATTGTCTGTCGTAGCACCAAGCGCCGCCTCATGCATATTCAGCTTTCCGAGGATAACTGCACCCGCTGCCTTGAGCCCGGCGGAGACGGCTGCATCCGCGCCAGCAATTGGACCAAAAGCGCAGCCATTTGTAGTAGCCACACCAGCCAGATCGATATTGTCTTTAATAGCGACTGGTGCGCCATCCAAAGGACCCAGCACAGTGCCTGCCCCCCATCGTTCTGCGGAGGCTTCAGCTGCAGCTGCTGCGCTGTCGGCAAGGACGGCGATATAAGCATTCAACGCGGGGTTTCGCGCTTCAATCGTCTCTAAATAGGCTGCAGTCACGTCTCTCGGGTCCAACGCGCCGGTGCGATAGCCAGCGGCCAATTCAGTAAGCGTAAGCGAGGTTAGGCCAGGCATTACGCGCGCTCGTCGATCAGACGTATCGGCTTCTGGCGACTTTCAACCTGTGTAGCCGATGCAGTAGCGCCGGGTATCGCGAGTTCCACGGACACTTCAACGCCCAGCCCGCGCTTCAGAAGTCCTGAAAGGTCCGCTTGCAGGGCTAATCCCTGCTCCCGCACTTCGATGACAACGGTTAGTTCATCCCGCGCGCCGTCACGGGTCAGACGGCAGTAATATTCGCCAGTTGTCGCAGGGTGGGGATCAAGCATGGCACCGATAGCAGTTGGGTACACATTGATGCCGCGCAACTTTACCATATTGTCGCTGCGGCCCTGGAAACCAGGTATCCGCCTGAAGTTAATGCCGGATGCCGGGTCCGACGGCAGGACTGTCGATACATCCTTGGTATCAAAGCGAATGATAGGGTAAACGCCGGTTTTGAACAAGCACGTGGCACACATATCGCCCGCATGTCCGTCGGGCAAAACGGCACCGGTTTCGGCATCTAGAATTTCCAGAATCTGCGCATCTTCCCATATATATAGACCGTTCTGGGCCGGGCCTTCGGCTGCGATCACACCTGTATCGCCCACACCATACCAGTCATAGACGGCCGCACCGCCCCAAGCGTCAGAAATTGCCTGTTTATCCTCCTGGCCGATATGGCCAGAGATCATGCGCAGTGGGATGTCAACGCCAGGTTTCAAGCCAGCCTCAACAACAGCCTCCGCCAGCCGTTTGATATAGTCCGCGAAGCCGACAATAGCGGTGGCACCATAGCGCTGCATTGCTTCGACCTGCTGGACCGTCGGTGTATCGCGACCAGTGCCTGCGGGCACGTACATGGCTTCCGTGAAATGCGCCACGGCCTCACGCACGTAATGGCCACCATTGACCATACCGTAGCCATAAACAGAGTGCACAACATCCCCCTGTCGCATGCCTTGCAGCAGGTAGCCGCGCGCAAGCAAAGCATTCTGAACTTCCCGGTCAAACGGTCCGAAAAACAAGGGCTGCGGCGTGCCAGTTGTACCGCTTGTCGTGTGGAATACAGCGTGGGGGAATTCATCGTCGCGGCCATGGTAATCGCCAAACGGCGGATAAGTATCGACGCTTTCCATCAGGTCCGTTTTGGAAAAGCTGGGTAGTTTCGCCAAGTCATCCAGGCCTTTGATATCCCCGGTTTCAATCCCAGCGGCAGACCAGCGGCGCTTATAGAACGGCACCTGCCACGCCCGCTGCACCACGGCTTCAAAGCGCTCTTCCTGAAGCGCCCGCAACATGTCACGAGACAGCTTGGCGGGACCATCTAAGAAAGCATCGCCAATGGGATATTCGGCAGCAATGCGGGCAGGATCAGCTTCCTGGAAATAGCGACTAACCATTAAACTTTGCCCCCAGTGGCCATGCAAAGGTCAATAAGTTTGCGGACATCCTTTACGCTTTCGATGTCGTCAATAGCAGCGATCAGTGCGTCGCCCTGCGCCGCTGGAACAGCAGGGTTTGCAGAAGCGAAATTCTTACGAAACTTAGTCAGATGCGCATCATGGGTCATTGGATTTGCAGGCGCGCCATACACCTTGTCCAAACCGATCTCCAAATACTGGCCATCCCGCAGGATGATAGCGATTTTCAACGGTGCCAGGGCATTGGGGTCTGGGTTATCGTCAATGTTGATATTGACCTTGGATGCGAGCGCAAGTCGCTGGGTATCCTGCAGCGCATCAGGCTTGAAATCTTCAACGCCTACACCGTCACCCAAAATTGCGCTGGCGACTACATATTGGCCCGAAAGCCGCGCATAGCCAGGCGTCATGCCCGCCTTCGATGGGCGACCTATCAGACGGTGCGTCAAACTCGGCACGTAGCCGTCTACTTGCACCACATCCCGCACATCGAAGCCATGTTTCTGCTTAAGCTGCAGTACGCCATCAACTAATCCATGGGTTGCTCGACCAGATGGGAACGGCTTATGAGCGACTTCGGTGATCCGCCAGGTTCCGCCCAGCGTTTCAGCAACCGCCCCCACGTCATGCTCGCCTTCAAATAGGGCAAAGTAGCCGAACGGGCCTTCCAGAATATTCTTTGGGCCATCCGCACCATGGGCTGCCATTTCGGCCGCGACAATCGCATTCCGGGCATTAAATCCAACCTGCATCGCGAGCAGCATTGATCCTTCCGTATGCGCCTGCATAGTGCCGCCCATCTGGGCGTATGCGGTGCTCATCGAATTCACAATGCCATCTGTATCCATTCCCTTCATCCGCGCCAAGGCTGCCGCAGCGCCGAACCCGCCTGCCGTTGATGGCCGGAAAAACTTAAGCGGTGCATTGGAAGCGACTCCAAGCCCGGCAGCGATATCCACGCCAGCGATCAGCGCCGTTAGCAGCGCCTTGCCAGAGACTTCCCTTTCGAAATACCCATCTGAATCCGCGGCTGAAAGCATCGCGCCAAGCAGGACCGCCATTGGGTGAACGACGGCGGGCTCATGCACGCAGTCGAATTCCGAATTATGAATCTGGAACGCGTTCGCGAGTGCAGCGGACGGCAGGGCCAACTTCCGCCCACTGGCAAGCACACGGGCAGAACCCCTTGCGGTATCTACGCCAAACGCAGCCTGGCTAGACCAAAGCTCATCCACCCAAGGAGCCGCAGAGCCCACAACACCAACGCCCATGGAGTCGAGCAGGAATGTTTTGCCCGCTTTAATCGCTTCGTCTGGGATGTCTGCGTATTTCAGGGAGGCCGCATGGTCTGCGAAGGCCCATACGGCGTCTTTTTCGGCGCTCATGGGGAAAATCCTTAGCTGTTGTGTTGGACCCAGTGGTCACGAATGTCCTTGCGAGCCGCAATCCAAACGTCATCGTGGCGTTTCACGTGTTCAAGAAACGCATCAAACGCGCCAATCCGCCCAGGACGGCCAATGATGCGGAGATGCACCCCGAGCGACATCATCTTCGGGTCACCCGCTTTGCCTTCCGCATACAGCCAATCAAAGCTGTCGATGGCATATTTCAGCCAGTTTTCAGGCGTATAAGCGGGGTCCGTCCACATCTTCATATCATTGGAGTCAAGCGCATAGGGCATGATCACCATGGAGCCATCTTCAGTCGTGTCCCAGAACGGCAGGTCGTCTGAATAATCATCCATATGATATGTGTAGCCTTCCTCAATCAGGAGGCGGCGGGTGTTTGGCGTCAGTAAATAGCGGGACAGCCAGCCGTAGGGCCGCTGGCCTGTTGTCCGATCAATGGATTGAACGGCGGCGCGGATAAATTCGCGCTCCTTCTCCTCATTCATATGGAACTGGTGCACCCAGCGATATCCATGTGCGCAGACCTCGTGGCCACCAGCAACAATCTGCTGCGTAAGTTCCGGTGCGCGTTCCAAAGCGACTGCAGCGGCGGTGAATGTTGACGTGATATCGTGTTTTTTCAGCAGCGCCATTACGCGAGGCGCGCCTGCTTTGATACCGTATTGGTAATTGCTCTCATTGCCATAATTCCGCATGGCCTTCTTAAGCGTGATGCCCAGTTCGTCCACGGGCTCCGGGCCGCGATCGCCATCGGCAATAGTCGCCTCAGCCCCCTCCTCAACGTTCACGACAATGGATAAGGCGAGCTTGGCGTTATTCGGCCAAATAGACATAGCTACCGATACTCCGGGAGTGCAAAATACCGCTAATAGAATGACCGTTGTAGCGGCGTGGATCAAGCGTCCATATCGCGTGGCATGATGGCACCGCGCACGCCAATTACCTGATAAGCCAGCCCAGCGCCTGCCTGCGCCGCTTCTTCCGGTGCCTCGTCCCGCATGCGTGCGATCAAGTATGCAGCGTTGAAGGAATCGCCCGCTGCCGTTGTATCGACGGGCTCAGGGTGTGGGCTATTTTCGATAACCGAAGCGCGATCTTCCATGGCAACCAGAACGCTGCCGCCAGCATTCTTCACAGCAATCTCTTCAACCCCGGCCATGAGCATGCGGGCAGCGGTGTCCTCAGGTTCCTGATCGCCATAGAGCGCCTGCTCGTCCTCGAAGCTTGGCAATGCGATATCGGCCCAGCTCAGCGCCACTTCGAATGCGGCGCGTGCTTCATCCGGGTCTTCCCATAATTGCGGGCGGTAATTGGTATCGAACACGATTCGCGCGCCATTATACCGTGCTTGGCGAAGCGTTTCGAAGAGACGGAGGCGGCCTTCAATCGTTAGAACACCAAGCGTAATGCCCGTGAAATACAGCCAGTCATAAGTCGTCAGCCGGTCCATCAGGACGCGGCCGGCGCCGCCATCAAACATCTCTTTGGCGGGGGCGGCACTGCGCCAATAATGAAACATGCGCTCCCCAGCCTTGTCCGTCCGAATCATATAAAGCCCAGGTAAACGGCCCTCCTGGCGCCATACGAGGTCCGTGCCGATGCCTTCCGCCCGCCAGCCAGCCATCATCTCATCGCTATAGGGATCGTCCCCGATGGCTGTCGCATAATCGACCTGAATGCCGCGTGCCTCGCCCAGCCGCGCCATATAGACGGCGGTGTTCAGCGTATCGCCCCCGTAACCACGGCCCATATCGTTTGGGCCGCGATCCGTAAGCTCAATCATACATTCCCCGATTGCTGCGATCCGCATGGCGGCATAGTCCTTTGTTTCCCGTCTCAGAATAAGCGATACACGAGCATCTAAGATCCAGCAAAAGGGAAACGCCATGCCGGTTCCGTTAGAAATGCCCGAAGGCGCGCCACCAATCATCCCCGTTGTAGTGATTGACGAGGCTGACAAAGGCCCTGACCTCGCTCGCGCTCTGCTGCAAGGTGGCATCCAAGCGATTGAAGTGACGTTGCGCACAAAAGCTGCAGCCGAGGCCATCGCTCTGATCGCGAAAGAAGTTCCCGAGATTTGTTTGGGTGCAGGCACCGTTATCACGCCGAATGACGTGCAGCGGGTACGTGCTGCAGGCGTCGATTTCATAGTGAGCCCTGGTTGCACGCCGCGTCTTCACCAAGCCGCTGAAGCATCAGGCTTGCCATTCCTTGCCGGAGCTGTGACAGCCAGCGAAGCAATGGCGATGCAGGAGCTTGGCTATACGCGTCTCAAGTATTTCCCAGCTGACGCTAATGGCGGGGCTGCGGGCTTGAAAGGCCTAGGCGGGCCGCTACCCGGCCTCAGCTTCTGCCCAACAGGCGGAGTTGGTGGCAAGAACGCAGCTGAATATCTGGCCGCGCCGAACTGCTTCGCCGTTGGTGGCTCCTGGGTGGCACCTGCAGACGCCATCCGTTCAGGCGATTGGAAACGCATCGAAGATTTAGCGCTGAAGGCCTCAAACCTTGTCTAAAATTCCACGTGCGCCAAATATTGGTTTAGATACTAAAGGAGCAACCGACGTGCTGTATGAACTCCGCTGCGCCGCAATAGTTGGCATCATGGCCTGCGCCGCAGTTATCACCCCAGGCCCCGCGGGTGCCGCCACTGGCCAATCCGCCCACGAATTCGCCTTTACGTCAATTGAGGGCAAGCCGCTTTCGATGGAGCAATTCGCGGGCAAAGCTGTTCTGGTTGTGAACACTGCAAGCCGTTGCGGGTTCACACCCCAATATGAGGGCCTGCAGACGCTTTGGGAAATTTACCGAGATCAAGGCCTTGTCATCCTAGGGGTGCCGTCTGGCGACTTTGGCAACCAGGAGCTGTCCAGTTCCGACAAGATCAAGGAATTCTGTGAGGTTAACTTCGCCATCGACTTCCCGCTGACAGAGAAGACTGAAGTGTCTGGCGGCAGCGCACACCCATTCTATGCTTGGGCAAGCAGAGAATTAGGTGCTGCTGCCAAGCCACGCTGGAACTTCCACAAGTATCTCGTCGGCAAAGACGGCCGCTTGATCACCTGGTTCTCAACGACGACCGGCCCATCATCCGAACGGGTGCAAACTGCGATTGAAGCGGCACTGGCGGAATAGGCCATCGGCATTCAGAGGCTTGCTCTAGTCCGCAGTCGTTCCCCCTCTCCCGCCTATGGAGGGCGAGAGGACCTTAACTTAAGCTTCCTCTTATAGGACTCTCTCCACCCATAGGAAGGTAGTTTGCGTGAAAGAAAGAGACTCAACCGTAGCTAAGGGCCTCACTATCCCATTAACATGACCTAACCTCGCAGACTACCGCCCGTCGCCTTTTCTACCGCAACCACGATTTTGGTAGAAAGCGCGTCAATCTCTGCGTCCGTTAGTGTCGCATCTTTTGGCTGGAAGGTGACTGCGATGGCGAGAGATTTCTTACCTTCATCCACGCCTTGTCCCTGATAGGCATCAAACGCCTTCACGTCGGTTATCATCTTTTTGTCGGACAGGCGTGCAGCGCGGACGGCGTTTTCAGCCGGGATATCCGCATCGACCAAGAACGCAAAGTCCCGTTCAACCGGAAGCAGTGCGTCAAGCTTCAAGAAGCTCCTGGTCTTGCTGCTCGATTTGCGTTTGGGTTCTGGAACGGCGCTTAAGAACGCTTCAAACGCCACGACAGGAACGTCGATGTCGTAGGCTGCCAGCACAGCCGGATGGATTTCACCGAAGCGCGCCAGCACATTCTTGCCTAGGCGGATTTGGCCAGAGCGGCCAGGATGTTGCCAAGGTTCAGCGGCTGCTTCCACTGGTGCTGTATCAATCGGTGCGCCCGCGGCACCTAGCGCTGCCAGTGCGTCAGATTTTGCATCGAACACATCAACGGCGCGCGCTGGACCAGTCCAATGGCGCGCCTTGGCACTGCCCCAGCGGAGGCCAGCCGCCGTCCAGTCCTGGCCAGTCTCGCTCGGGTCCCGATATGTCGGGCCGACTTCGAACAAAGCGCCGTCGCGTTGCGCGCGCGCAAGGTTACGGGATGCAGCTGCTAGCAGATTTGGGATAATGGATGGGCGCATGCAATCCAGGTCAGCGCTGATCGGATTATCCAGCAGCAACGCATCATCACCGCCGCCGAAGCGCTTGGCGTCCTCCTGCTTCAGGAAGGAGAATGTGACCGCTTCGATCATATCCCGACCTGCCAATGTACGGCGCACACGGACACGACGCGCTTGGCCTAAATTTAGAGCTGGCGCTGGTTGATTGGCTTTGCGCGGCAGAGGCGTTTCGGGAATCGTATCGAACCCAACAATGCGGGACACTTCCTCAACCAGGTCCGCCTCGCCATCAATGTCTGGACGCCAGGACGGCGGTGTCGTGTTGATAGCGTCACCCGCCACTTCCGGCTGAAATCCAAGCACCTGTAGAATGCGAATCTGCTCAGCTTCGGCGACATGAATACCAGCCAACGCCTCAACTCGGCTTGGGCGGAGCGGCACAGAACGCCGCCATTCTGGCGCGCTACCTGCAACAACGGTCTCACTCGCTTCGCCGCCGCAAAGCTCCAGGATCATTGCCGTAGCGGCTTCAATACCCGGCACGAGCGATTCCGGATCAACGCCGCGTTCGAAGCGGTAGCGCGCGTCTGAATGGATGCCAAGCTTCCGGCCGGTCGCCGCGGTGCGCAGGGGGTCAAACAGCGCACATTCGACGAAAACATTTGTTGTTTCTTCGGTGCAGCCCGTTAGTTCACCGCCCATAATTCCGCCGAGGGCATGCGGGCCCATGGCGTCGCATACAGCCGTCATCCCGGGCTGCAGGGTATAGGTTTTGTTATCGAGCGCAGGCATCTCCTCACCGCCTTTCGCCAAGCGTACGGTGATGTCGCCATTCAGCTTGCCAGCGTCGAACACATGCAGCGGACGGGCCGCATCCATGGTGAAGAAGTTCGTGATATCCACCAGCGCTGAGATTGGTCGGAGCCCAATGGCCAGTAGTCGATCCTGCAGCCATTTTGGGCTTGGACCATTCTTGACGCCGCGAATGTAACGGCCTGCGAACGCGGGGCATGCATCTGCTGAATCTGCTTCAAAATCTAAGTGGACTTTGACGGGGCTTTCAAATTGACCAGGAACGGATGCGTCCCAGCCGGTCATGCGCTTGAGGGAGCCCAAGCCTACCGTTGCTAAATCCCGCGCAATGCCACGCACGCCAGCGCAGTCGCCGCGATTAGGCGTCAGGCCGACTTCGATGATGGGATCATCTAGGCCTGCAATCTTAGCGTAGGGAGCGCCGATGGGGCTGTCCGCTGGCAGGTCAATAATGCCGTCGTGCTCGTCCGAAATCTCAAGCTCACGTTCCGAGCACAGCATGCCCTGTGAGGCAACACCGCGTATCTCAGTTGGTTTCAGCACCGTGTCGGAGCCAGGAATATATGTGCCTGAGGGTGCGAACACGCCAACTAACCCGGTCCTGGCATTCGGCGCACCGCAGACGACCTGCACTTCTTCCGTGCCGGTGTCGACCACGCATACGCGCAAGCGGTCCGCATTGGGGTGCTGGGTGGCAGATATGACGCGGGCGACGGTGAAATCCGTCAATTTCGAGCCGCGATCCGTGATGCCATCAACCTCAAGGCCGATCATCGTCAGCTTCGCGGAGATGTCTTCAAGAGACGCATCCGTATCCAGATGCTCTTTCAGCCAGCCAAGGGTGAACTTCATCGGTGCAGCCCCCCAAGCGCGCCCGGTATATTAAGTGGCGCGAAGCCGTAATGGCGCATCCAACGCAGATCAGAATCATAGAATGTACGCAGGTCAGGAATGCCGTATTTCAGCATCGCAATCCGCTCAATCCCCATACCGAACGCGAAGCCCTGGTACTTAGCCGGGTCCAGCCCGCAATTTTCGATAACCTTCGGGTGGACCATGCCGGAGCCTAAAATTTCCAGCCAATCATCGCCCGCGCCAATTTTTAATTCACCACTATCGCGCGTGCAGCCGATATCAACTTCCGCACTGGGTTCTGTGAACGGAAAATGGCTGTTGCGGAAGCGGACAGGCAAGTCGTGCACTTCGAAAAATGTGCGGCAGAACTCGATCAGGCAGCCCTTAAGGTGGCCCATATGGATCGCCTCATCGATCACCAGACCTTCGACCTGATGGAACATTGGCGAATGGGTGGCGTCATGGTCAGAACGATATGTGCGGCCCGGCGCGATTATGCGGATTGGCGGCGCTTCGTTCATCATGGTGCGGATCTGGACGGGGCTTGTATGGGTGCGCAGGACCGGGCGATTCCCAACAGCGTCGGCGCGCAGGTAGAAAGTATCCATTTCCTGGCGGGCGGGGTGTTCTTCCGGGATGTTAAGGGCGGTGAAATTCCGCCAATCGTTTTCCAGATCTGGCCCCTCAGCGACACGGAAACCCATCTCGCCGAATATCTGCACGATCTCGTCGATCGTCTGGCTAATCGGGTGGATACGGCCTTCGCTTTCAGGCCTGACGGGAAGCGTGACGTCGACCCGTTCGGCTGCAAGCCGGGCATCAAGTGCGCCGGATTGCAGGGTGTCTTTGCGGGCTGCAATTGCGGCCTCAACCGCCTGCTTCACGGCGTTCACGCTCTGACCGAAGTCTTTGCGATCCTCAGCCGGGAGGGCGCCGAGTTGCTTCATCAGTGCGCCGACGCGTCCCTTTTTGCCCACAGCTGCAACGCGTGCAGCCTCCAGGGCGTCCAGGGAATCAGCCGCGTCTACGCTGGCGATAAGCTCAACACGGACAGTGTCCAGATCAGTCGTCATGGTGCAGGGCCTTTTCAGGCGCCGGCAAACTTAGGCGACAGCCGGCGCCGATATGCGCAGGTTATGCGAGTGCGGCTTTAGCTTGGTCAACGATGACCTTGAAGCCTGCATCGTCGGAATAGGCCAGCTCAGCCAGGACCTTACGGTCTACTTCGATGCCAGCTTTGTGCACGCCGTGCATGAACTGGCTATAGCTCATGTCGTGGGTGCGAACAGCAGCGTTGATGCGCTGAATCCAAAGGGCGCGGAAGTTCCGCTTCTTAACCCGACGGTCGCGATAGGCGTATTGCATCGCCTTTTCGACTCGCTCGAGAGCCAAGCGGTAGTTATTATTGGACCGGCCACGATAGCCCTTGGCAAGCTTGATAACTTTTTTATGACGTGCGCGGCTTGTGACGCCGCCTTTTACGCGGGACATATCAGTATCTCCGGAATTTTAGAGTGTTGCAGCTATTCAGGTCGCTTAGCGGTCATACGGCATGAACTGGCGGACGATTTTCGTATCGCCGTCAGACAGAAGCCGTGTGCCGCGCGCCTGGCGCCGCATCTTTACTGATTTGCTATCAAGGCAATGGCGCTTAAACGCGACGTTACGCTTGATCTTTCCGCTGGCCGTCCTCGAGAAGCGGCCTTTGATGCTGCTCTTGGTTTTAAGCTTGGGCATTTTGTACCTCGCTATAGTCAATTTTTCTTGTGGCGGATCGCCGTTTTCGCGCAGCCCTGGCATGCCCTTCAAGCCAGGCCGCGCGCATCGAATGCCGGGTTATACGGAGGTCAGCGCCGAAGGGCAAGCTTAACGAACGGCGCGACTTGGCCGCAGCATCGCCTGAGCCACAAAAAGCGCAGGAATGGCAATGATAATATAGGCCACCAGGTACCCGTCCAATTCCAGCCCAAGGCCAAAGATCATTGGAAATACGATTTGGCCGGCTGATCCGAATGCCAATACACCACCTGTCAATCGGCCTGCGTGGCCAGGAGGAGCAAGGCGTGCTGCTTCCGATAACAGAATGCCGTGCCAAGATAGCACTGTCAGGCTGACAAAGCTCGAGACGCCGAGTAATTCCCACCGTGACCAGCTTTTGTCGAACCAGCCCATCCATACGGTGGCACCCGCCATCAATACAGCCAGGAATGCGAGCAGGTGGCGCGGTTCTACATAAGTACTGCCCAACCACCCCCAAAAAATACGCGCTGGAACGGCAATGCCGACTGCGATGCCAAACAGTGGGCCTGCATCATCCAGTGTATAGCCGAGCCCTGTAAAATAGGTGATGGTAAAAGCCATGAACACTGCCTGGATGCCGACAAACACAAAGGCTGCGCCAGCGAGCAAGCGCAATTCTGTCGATGCCAACACTTCGCGGACTGTGTTTGGAAAGTCCGTCCAACTTGGTCTGGCGTGGGGGTCTCTATCTTGGTCGAATTCCTTACGGAAGGGCTGCAAAGCAGCACTGATAATTAGGCAGACAACTACTAGCGCCAGCAATGCAAAGCGCCAGCCTTGGTCATGCGCGAGCGGCGCCAGTACCAACCCACTGATGGCGAGGCCCATCGGCACGCCGGTCTGCTTGATCGAAAACACCAGCGGTGCCCATTTAGGCGGTGCATAGCGCTGCAAAATCTGGCTACTGGCGGGTGTCGCGACTGTCGAACCAGAGCTGTTCAGAAACACTGCTAGCATTAGTGGGCCAAGCGCCAGCCAGGGCTGCGCCAAGATCGCCGCCGCCGCCATGCCCGTAGCCATTAATACGCAGCCGATCTGGCTAACGCGGAGTGCCCCCCACCGCCGGATAGCACCACCGCAGCCCGCCATCACTAATATGCCGACAGCGGCGTTGGCCGCGGTCAGCACCAGCACGAATTCTGGATTAAACCCAAGTTCTTCAGAAGCCGCTGGAAAAATAGCGGGCAGGCCAAGCTTAGCCGTGGTGGCGACGGTTTGCTGGATCAGCATGGCAGCTATGGCGACGATCAGGATGGGCATTGCGGTGGGATGGCCCTATCGGCATACAAAAGGCAGGAAACTCGCCCCGAAGGAGCACTTACATGGCTGACTATAAGACCTTTGGCTTCACAGACGAACAGGTCATGATCCGCGATAATGTGCTGGGATTATTGCAGCGCGTACTGCCCCAATCCAAGATCGCCGAATTGGATGCTGCCAAGAATGAACCAGAAGAAGCATTCCAGGCACTCGCCGCTGACGGTTGGTTGGCGTTGCCGTTCAGCGAAGAATGGGGCGGTGCGAATGCTTCCAACAAAGATATGGCCGTGTTTATTGAGGCGCTTGGCTACTGGCACTTTGGAATTCGCTCCGCCTACATGACCAGCGCGATCTATGGCGGCGGGCATTTAGCGCATCATGCGAACCCAGAAGTTCGGGCTGAGATGCTGCCGAAACTGATTGAAGGCAAGCTGAAGATGGCCATTGCCTATTCAGAGCCGGAAAGCGGGTCTGATGCAGCAGGTATCCGCACACGGGCCGTGCGCGATGGAGATGGCTACCGGATCACCGGCCAGAAGATCTACATCACCAATGCCCACGTGGCGGACTATATCGTCGTTTCCGTGAAGACAGACGCAGATGCAGGACGGCGCGGCCTCTCGCTGATCATTGTGGATACGAAAGCAAACGGCGTTGAAATCCGGCCAATGAATTCGCTCGGCACGCTGACCAGCCGCCCAAACGAAGTGTTCCTGGATAATGTTTATGCGCCAAAAGAATATTTGCTCGGCGAGGAAGGCGGCGGATGGCCCATGCTTATGCGGGGCTTAAACCAGGAGCGTTTGCTGTTGGCTGCGAATGGTGGCGGTGCTGCTTTGCGCTGTATTGATGTCGCCAGGAACTTTGCGCGCGACCGGATCGCGTTTGGTTCAAAGATCGCAAAGTACCAGGCTGTCAGCCATAAATTCGCCGATATGCACAATCTGGCGGAGGCTGCCCGCCTCGCCGTATTTCATGCCGCCGATATGCTGGACGCGGGCGAAAATGCCGTCATGGAAACGACTACGGCTAAGATCGTTTCAACCGACAATAATTACCGCGTCGCTGACCTCGCAATGCAGGTTATGGGCGGTGCTGGATATGTCGAAGGTGAGATGCAACGCCTGTTCCGTGAAGCCCGTCTTGGACCTATTGGCGGTGGATCAAATGAAGTACTCAGAAATGTGATCGCGGGACGGATGGACCTTAACGCATCATAAATCTGTATAAAGCCACAGCTTAGGCTTGAAAGTTCACGTGGAGGCCGTCTATTGAGGTGTCGCTTACTCATAGATTCAGCGATTATCGCACTAGCCCTGCCCGCCTTCCCGGCGCTGGCGGAGGATAATCCCGATGAGTCGCCCAGCTTTATGCTGCAATATTTCAACGGCACTGATGAAAAGAAGTTAAACAGGCTCCAATTTGAGCAGTCGGTTGGTGACGTGAAGGTTGGCGCATCCGCATCCTTCCAGAAGCCTAATTCCAGAAATATCGCGGCCGGCGACGATGCTGAGACACTCGGCGTTGGCATGCGTTTAGGTTTTGGTGGCTTCACAGTAGAAGGCGCTTATGAAGGTGCCGAGGGCGACAATGCCGGTTTGAAGAAAAGCTACGGCGCGAGTATAGGTTACATTGGAGGGCCATTTTCCGCGACCGTCGGCTACGTCTACGACCAAGATATGGCGGCCGGGCAAAAAAAGGGCGTGCTGGAACTAGGTTCGACCTATCAGTTAAGCCCAGGCATAGCCGCCCACGGCAGCCTTCAGTACAGGGAGCAAGGCTCCGCCACTGAGAAAAAAGATGGCGTGGCTGTAACAGGCGGCATCGCACTGTCATTCTGACGCTGAGAGCAGGCAGCATAATTGAGGCAACCCTATGCGTATCGAACTGCACCTTCCAAACAATGATCTTCTAGCGGCGCAAACAACCGCCATTGCGGCTGAGAACGCTGGATTCGATAGTGTTGTAGCACTGGAGAATGCCCATGGGCCGTTCCCACCACTCACTGTTGCCGCAATGGCGACTAAACGGGTGGAGATCGGCACGGCCATCGCCATCGCGTTTCCCCGCAGCCCAACAATCATGGCCCATGCAGCTTGGGATTTACACAAAGCCTCCAACGGGCGGATGCATCTGGGCATTGGTTCCCAGGTCAAAGGTCATAATGAACGACGCTACGGCTTGGAATGGACACCGCCAGCACCGCGCATGCGAGACTATATCGGCGCGCTGAGAGCGCTATGGCAGGCATGGGAAACAGGAACACCGATTGATTATCACTCAGACGCCTATACGCTGACGCTGACTACTCCCAATTTCTCGCCAATGCCGTCCGGCCTGCCGGATATACCCATCTCAATGTCCGCTGTCGGCCCCGCCATGTTGAGTGTCGCAGGCGAAGTCGCCAATGGCATTCGGCTGCATCCCTTCAGCACCAGGCGCTATCTGGACGAGGTATCGCTTGGGCGCATTGGCGCTGGGCTTGCGAAGTCCGGGCGCGAACGATCAGACATCGAAGTCATCTCCGGCGCATTTATCGCGACGGGAGCGGATGAAGCGGCTGTTATGAAAATGCGTGAATATGTGCGTTTCCGCATCTCGTTCTATTGTTCAACTCGCGCGTACTGGAGCGTGCTGCGCCTGCATGGGTTAGAGGAACTGGGTGAGCGCCTCCGCCCCTACCCCGCGCAGAACCGTTGGGATGAAATGGCCGCACTGATCCCCGATGAAATCGTGGACCTGTTTGCTATCGTCGGCACCCATGAAGAATTGGTAGCAAAGGCCGCCGCAAAATACGAAGGCTTGGCGGACCGCATTTCGCTATTCATGCCAACAGACACACCGCCTGGGCCGTTGGGTGAAGTCATCCAAGACCTACAGCGTATTCCAACCCGGTTCGCAGGCTGAATTAATAGCAAGACCCACCACCAAACTTCGGCGGTTTCGGAAAGCCAAATGGTGGCGGCGTTCCGGCGGATGCGCGCTTGCCTTGCCATGCAGCCAAGTTCGTTTCATGGCGCGTGCGGTCGCCAGCGGCAGACCACTTTAGGCCGTCTTCTAGCTTGAATGCGATAGCGTCTGCCAATCCGCCGCCTTTATAGCGCTGCAAAATAACGCCTTTGCCACGGCCCATTTCAGGCAGATCGTCGGCCGAGAAGATCAGCAAACGACGGTTCTCTCCAACGACAGCTATAGAATCTGCATCTGCCGGCACAGGGTGCATGATCACTGCTTTTGCAGGTGCGGTGACATTCAGTACTTGTCGCCCCGCACGCGTTTGGGCGGATAGGCCAGCAGCGGGTGCTAGGAAGCCGCGCCCATCGCTAGTTGCCATCAGCATTTTGCCTTCAGCGGGTGCGATCATCAGCGCCATGATTTCGGCATCCGCTGCGATATCGGCAGCGAGGCGGACCGGTTCGCCAGCACCCCGCCCCCCTGGCAGCTTATCCCCCTCTAGCGTGTAGACGCGCCCATCGCTCGCGAGCACAAGCAGGCGGTCCGTCGTTTGGGCGTGGAAGCGGAAACGCTCCTCGTCGCCCTCGCGGTATTTGATTTCGGCATCTGGTGCCAAGTGACCCTTCATGCCGCGCAGCCACCCTTCCTTGGAGCACACGACCGTAATCGGCTCACGTTCCATATCCGCAGCGCGGGGCACTTCGACGTCCGCCGGTGGGCCTTGGATACCGGTGCGGCGGCGACCAAGGGCCGTGTCCTTGCCAAAGACTTTGCGCATTTCACGCACTTCAGCGCCGACCCGCCGCCACTGCTTCGCCTCATCGGCAACCAAATCTGTCAGCTCCGCCTGTTCAGCTTCCAGGCCGCCAATTTCCTTTTTGATCTCAAGTTCTTCCAGGCGGCGCAGAGAGCGAAGACGCATGTTTAGGACTGCGTCCGCCTGAGTCTCGTTCAAATCAAACGTCGCCATCAAAGATTCTTTGGGATTATCTGCCTCACGGACAATGCGGATGACTTCATCCAAGTTCAGATAGACGATCATATAGCCGGCGAGAATTTCCAGCCGGTGCACAATAGCCGCCAAACGGAAGCGGCTGCGGCGCAACAGAACTTCCTGGCGATGATCCAGAAATATGCGCAACGAATCCTTGAGCGACATAACGCGCGGGCTGCCTTCACTATCAAGCGCATTTATGTTGATGCCGACCCGGGATTCCAAGTCCGTTAGCTTGAACAGCTGCTCCATCATGATTTTTGCATCGACCGTCCGGGCGCGCGGCGTCAGCACGATGCGCACATCCTCCGCCGACTCGTCCTGGATATCGCCCAGCAGGAACAGCTTCTTTTCTTCCAGCAGCGTTGCCGTTTTCTCAATCAACCGGCTTTTGGAAACCTGATAGGGGATTTCCGTGACGATGATCTGCCATTGGCCGCGCGTCAGCTCTTCCTTCTCCCAGCGCGCACGCAGCCGGAACGAGCCTCGGCCCGTCCGGTACGCTTCAGCGATGGTTTCCGGCGCCTCACACAAAAGCCCGCCAGTTGGGAAATCTGGCCCTGGCACCAGTTCCAGTAGCTCATCCGTCGTGGTGGAGCGTTTCTTGATCAGCAGCAGCAGTGCTTCACACAGCTCATCCACATTATGTGGCGGAATATTTGTTGCCATGCCAACAGCGATGCCCTGGGCGCCATTTGCCAGCAGGTTCGGGAAGGCGGATGGCAGGACGATGGGCTCGCGCCCCTCCCCATCATAGGTCTCGCGGAAATCGACAGCGTCTTCCTGGATGCCATTCAGCAGCGCTTCTGCGACAGCAGTCAGCCGCGCTTCGGTGTAACGCATGGCGGCTGGATTATCGCCGTCAATATTGCCAAAATTACCCTGGCCATCGACCAGCGGATAGCGCACGGCAAAATCCTGAGCGAGCCGGGCCATGGCATCATAAATCGCGCCATCGCCGTGGGGATGGTACTTACCCATCACGTCGCCGACGACACGGGCGCATTTCTTGAAGGCTGCTGCCGGGTTCAGGCCAAGCTCTCGCATAGCGAAGACCAGCCTGCGGTGGACAGGCTTCAAGCCATCCCGGGCGTCCGGCAAGGACCGCGATGTGATGGTGGAAAGCGCATAGGCCAGATAGCGCTCCGACAGCGCGCGCGAAAACGGCTCGGGGCGGATATCACCAGAATCTGGTTGGTCAGGCGTTAGATCGTTCATTGGACATTCCGGCGATGGGCTGGAGAATTCAGGTCTCTATATCAGATTCGCGGTACATATCGGCAAGGCGCAGGCGTGCGAGCGGCGTGTCCTTGTGGATAGCGCCTAAAACATCCCGCGCCAGGAAGTGTCCTGTCAGCGCAAGGCCTGCTGTGATGTCCCGGTCGTCCAACGCTGGCTCGCCGCGCAGGAAGCCCGGCAATGGCAGCATTCTATCCTTGTAAGCCTCGCCCGCCGCCGCACATACGGCGCGGCCCGTTCGGGGGGAGACATAGATCAGATCTTCAGTGACGCCGGTCGCCGCGCAGGCTGAAAGGTTCAGCGAAAAGCCCAGATCAGCCAGCAATCCAATTTCCCAACGGACATATGCGGCAGGCCAAAATTCATGCTCGAGCGACGCCAGGAAAGCTTCCATTCCCGCAGCGACGCCGGGATGCGCTTCGCGCTCTGGCAGCACAGTTTCGGCCATTGCTGCAGCGGACGAAAGCCCGGCCAATCGGCGTTTATCGTCTAGCCATAGAGAGGCATGATCTTTAACCGGTTCTAGCGTCCAAGCGCCCAACTGATCTTCCAGCCGCGCTCGCCAGACCAGATCAGCCTCCACACCCGGCTGCAGAACATACCCGCCGCGCCTGCGCTTCGATGTCCATCGGGCAAGGCCGGCGTGCAGGCCATGCTCACGAGTGAGTGCCCGCATAACCAGCCCGTCTTCGCCGAAAGGCCGGACGGATAGGACAACGCCATGGTCGCGCCACTCGGCCATGGCTCAATCCATCATTCTGCGTTGTAATCAAGCGCCCAGGGGGCGTAGCGGTCCGGATCGTTCGCCCAGTTTTCACGCACTTTCACGAAAATGAACAAGTGCGCTTTCCGTTCAAGCGCCGCCTGCAACTCCACCTGCGCCGACTCGCGAATACTGCGGATACGCGCGCCGCCTTTGCCGATGATAATCGCACGCTGGGACTGCCTTTCAATGTAGACAGTCTGCTCAATACGGATATCGCCGTTCTCAAACTCCTGCCATTGGTCCGTCTCAATGGTGAGCGCATAGGGCAACTCGTCGCCAAGCTGGATGAAAGCCTGTTCCCGCGTGATTTCAGCTGCAAACAGGCGTTCCGCCATATCCGACATCTGGTCTTTCGGGAAAAGCCATGGGCCTTCCGGCGCATCCTTCGCCAGCGTCGCCGCAAGGTCATTAACGCCATCATCTTTTAAGGCGGAAATCATGAAGGTTTCAGTGAAGGGCAGTCGTGTGTTCAAGCTGGCAGCAAGGTCCAACAGGTTAGAGCGCTTTACCAGATCGATCTTATTCAGCACCAGGCTCAGCTTGCCATTACCAGATTTCAGGCGAGCAACCAGCTGGTCGAAATTTTTCGGTTGCTTCTTGCTTGCATCATATATCAGGCAGGTGATGTCCGAGTCCTCGGCCCCACTCCATGCGGCGCTGACCATCGCGCGGTCGAGCCTGCGACTTGGACGGAAAATGCCAGGCGTATCAACAAAAATCAGCTGCGCATTATCCTCCATTCGGATGCCCATGATGCGGGTGCGTGTGGTTTGGGCCTTGGGGGAGACAATGGCGATTTTTGCGCCCACAAGCGCATTGGCCAATGTCGACTTGCCAGCATTTGGCGCGCCCACCAACGCGATGACGCTGCAGCGCTGGCCGCTTTGTGCCTCCATGGGGATATCGTCACCGTTCATAATCCAACGCTTTCTTCAGCGCGCGCCAGTAGTGCTGTCGCCGCCGCAGTTTCCGCAATCCGTTTTGACCGGCCAGACGCCCGTTCAGCTCCAACTGTATCTAATATAACTTCCACCACGAAGACGGGCTGATGCGCCGGGCCTTCGGTGCCAATAACAGTATAGACCGGAAGCTTTAAGGCCCTGGCCTGCGCCCATTCTTGTATCGCAGTTTTGGGATCCTTCGGCGGCGCCTCATAGCGCTTCAGCAAAGGCGTCCACCAGTGACGTACAAAAGTCGCCGCCGCTTGAAAACCGCCATCGCGAAAGATAGCGCCAATCAAAGCCTCAACACCGTCAGCCGCAGCAGTTTCCTTCTGTCGTGCATAGGCGCGGCCAGAACCGGATGACAAGACCACCGCCTCACCTATTTTAATCTTTTTCGCGACATCGATCAGCGCTTCCTTACGCACCAATGCGACGGACCGCTTAGAGAGCGCGCCCTCGTTATCTGCAGGGAAACGTTCGATTAGCAATTCCGCGATCACGAGGCCGAGGACACGGTCACCCAGGAATTCAAGCCGCTCATACCCAGCCCCCAATTCGACAGCCGCTTTCACTATCCCAGCGCTGGGGTGCGTGAGGGCACCCTCTAAGAGGTGCTGGTTAGTGAACCGATACCCAATACGATCCTGCAGTGCAGCCTTCGGGTTTGGCACATCATTCATTCTGCTCAGGGCCCGATGGACGTAAACATACGATCCCAGCGAAGGCCGAAGTCAAAGTCCATCCAGTCGTCGCCCTTCCAGTCAATCGACAGGAATAGAATGTCCGCACGGCCAACCAAGTTCTCCGCGGGCACGTACTTCACGGAATAGCGGCTGTCGTTTGAGTTATCCCGATTGTCACCCATGAAGAAATAGTGTTCCGCCGGTACCTTGAAAACCTCAGTATTATCCAGGCTCTGGTTGTCGTCGATCTCCAAAATCTTGTGCTCGACACCGTTAGGCAGGGTTTCGATATATTGCTTGTATGTCTGTCCGCCAGCCGAAAATTCGCCATCTGGTTTGCGGTCGATCATCGCACCGTTGATATAAAGGCGGCCACCTTTCATCTGCACTGTATCGCCGGGTAAGCCAACAAGGCGCTTGATATAGTCAGTGCGGGTAACCGTTATTTCCCCGCCACGCCATTTTTCTTCGATGAACTTGAACACGATGACATCACCGCGATCTGGCACGCCATTTGGCACGCGGCCATCATAGATATTTGGGCTCATCGGCAATGAGTGCTTGGAATACCCATAGGTCCATTTAGAGACGAACAGATGGTCACCAATCAACAATGTTGGCTGCATTGAGCCGGATGGGATGCTGAAAGGTTCATAAACGAAAGACCGGAATATGCCTGCCAGCAGCAGCGCCCAGAACAGCGCGCGCACGTAATCCCACACACTATCTTTTTTCTCAATCATATCGTTCAACGGCGCTGACCCCTGCTGCTCAAACATTAGGCCACAGGAATGCGGCGGCGAATTACCGTGAAGACGGCGTCCAACATATCTGTCGTCAGCCGCCCTGTGTTGGTGTTGTAGCGGGAGCAGTGGTAACTGTCAGCTATCGTCAGTGCACCGATCTGATGCATGGCACCATGCCCGAACGGGTGTGCCGCGAGCCGCTCGCCCAACAATCGAAATACCGCGTCGTGCGCGATCCGGCCCAGCGCCAGAATAATCTGAAGGTTCGGCATCGCCTGCACTTCAGACACAAGGAACGGACCACAGGTCCGCGCTTCAAGCGGTGTCGGCTTGTTTGCTGGCGGGAGACAGCGGACGGCATTCGCGATCCGGCAATCGTGCAATGTTAGGCCATCATCAGCTACGCGCATATACGTACCCCTTGCAAAACCAAACCGGAGCAATGTGTCATATAAGGTATCGCCTGCGTAATCCCCGGTGAACGGGCGCCCCGTCCGATTGGCACCCTTCATACCGGGTGCCAGTCCCAAAATCAGGAGGCGCGCATCGAGCGTGCCAAATGATGGAACCGGGGCGTTGTGCCAGTCTGGCTCCTTTGAGCGCAGGTCTTCCCGGAACGCGACAAGGCGCGGACAGAGCGTGCAATCATAGTCCGGGCCGGACCATGCGGAGGATTCAACGGCTTTAGGCAAGAGAAATCAGTCGTCCTCTTCGTCATCAATAAAGCCACCATCACGGTAGTCCCCAGGACCCCGGAGCGGCAGTGGCGCATCATCATCGTCATCACCGGCAACATCATTGGGACGGGAAGCGCCCGCAGCATAACCAGCCCTTGCAGCTGCGGCAGAAGTCGCTGCCCCGCCATCGGTAGGACCATATTCAGAAGGAGCCGCGCCTGGCGGGCGTTCTGGCCCACGCTCTGGCATGCGACGCTCAATATTTGGCGCAATGACGTGCAGATCCAAAAACTCGTCCGCTTGGCGGCGCAGCTCGTCCGCTATCATCGGCGGGCTTGTGCGGATTGTGCTGACAACCGTTACCCTGATGCCCTTCCGCTGCAGTGCCGCGACCATGGCGCGGAAATCGCCGTCACCGCTTATCAGGATCACGTGATCCAACCTATCCGCCATCTCCAGTGCATCAACGGTGATTTCAACGTCCATATTGCCGCGAATACGGCGACGGCCCATGGCGTCCACATATTCTTTCGCGGGTTTAGACACAAGCGTGTAGCCATTGTAATCCAGCCAATCAGCCAAAGGGCGCACTGGCGAATAATCCTGATCCTCTGCGATGGCGGTATAATAATAAGACCGCACCAACCAGCTTCCGGCCTCGAAAAAGTGCCGAAGCTTTCGGTAATCAATATCGAAGCCGAGATTTTTTGCAGCCGAATACAGGTTCGATCCGTCAATAAAAAGCGCACGCCGTATTTGGTTCATAGGTACATGTATCCCGTATTGGACTATCGGAACTGAAAGAACTGTCTGTTTGTCGTCGGCTTATGGCGCATCAAAAAAGACGCTTTTTGGAATGAGCAATAGAAACCACGAGCCTGCGGCACTAGTCCGGTGTTGATACCGGAAGGGCTGTTGGTATACAATAGATTGCTAGATCACGTCTCTGTGCGCGTTTTCATTTGGCCTTTTCGGAATTCGGCAATATAAAATTCCTAGAGAGTGCTCCCTGACTACACGGGCGTGCATCACAATTGGCTCGGCGGTTGAGAAGGAAAAGATCACAATGGCACGCGTTACAGTAGAAGACTGCGTAGAACGCATTCCCAACCGCTTCGATCTTGTGGTGCTGGCCGGGCAACGCGCCCGTGACATCGCAACCGGTAGCGAGCTTATGGTTGATCGCGACCGCGATAAGAACCCGGTCGTTGCGCTGCGCGAAATTGCGGATGCCAATCTTGACCTCGAACAATTGTTCGACGCCGTAGTTCGCGCCCGCCAGAAAGTCGCGCCGATCGAAGAGAATGACGATTACGCGGACGATAACGACGTCGAATTCCCCGAGGATGATGAACTCGATCTCTCTGCACTGGCGCGCGAAGCACAGGAGCAGGGTGCACCTGAACCTGTGAACCGAGATCGTCTCGCAGAAGCCTATGATGCGGGGCAGATCGACAACTGATAATAGACGTGTGTGATTCAAACGCGCAAATGTGAGTTGATCAGCTAGGTCGGGAGTCCTACGCTAACCGAAAATCACGAAGCATAGGGTCGAAAGGGCCTGCCGGAACGCCATGATCCGCCAGTTCGAACTGGTTGAGAAAGTACGAGAGTACGATCCCAACGTCGATGAAGAGCGGATCAACAGGGCGTACGTATTCGCCATGCAACGCCATGGCTCACAGACCCGCGCGTCAGGTGACCCCTATTTCTCACATCCACTTGAAGTCGCTTCGCTTCTGGCAGATATGCGGCTTGATTCCGGCTCCATCGTTACGGCACTTTTGCACGACACAGTGGAAGACACCGACGCGACGCTTGAGGATATATCCAGGCTTTTTGGCGATGATATCGCCAGGCTCGTAGACGGTGTCACCAAGCTTACCAAGCTTGAACTGCAATCGGACCGGACCAAGCAGGCGGAGAACTTTCGCAAGCTGGTCGTCGCGATGTCCGAGGACATTCGTGTACTTCTGGTCAAGCTGGCAGACCGGCTGCATAACCTTCGCACCTTGAAATATGTGAAATCCGAAAAAAGCCGGCGACGCACCGCGTCCGAAACCTTGGAAATCTATGCTCCACTGGCAGAACGCATCGGCGTGCAGACTTGGCGTGATGAGTTGGTAGACCTGGCCTTCGCTGAAATTCATCCGGAAGCCCGCGACGGCATCAATACCCGGCTCGAATATCTGCGCAGCAACGGCAAGGAATTAGTTTCACAGGTCATTGCAGAGCTAAAGCGCATTCTAAACGATTACGGGGTGGACGCTGAAGTAACAGGTCGTGAGAAAGCAGCGCATTCCATATGGCTGAAGATGCAACGCAAAGACGCGCCCTTCGAAGCACTGACGGACATTATGGCCTTCCGTGTTTCCATACCTGAAATCGCGGACTGCTATCAGGCCTTAGGCGCAATCCACGCGTCATTCCCGGTGCTACCAGGACGATTCAAAGATTTCATCTCCACACCAAAACCCAATGGCTATCAATCAATCCACACTGCTGTAATCGGGCCGGAGCAGATGCGGATTGAGTTGCAGATTCGCACCACAGAGATGCATCAGGTTGCGGAATATGGCGTGGCCGCCCACTGGCGCTACAAGCAGGGTGGCGAAGGGCATGACGGCAGGCAATATGGCTGGATCCGCGGCCTCCTGGACATTCTGGACCAAGCGGGCGGGCCAGAAGAATTCTTAGAACACACCAAGCTTGAGATGTATCAGGATCAGGTATTCTGCTTCACGCCAAAGGGGGATTTGATCAGCCTGCCGAACGGGGCCACGATTATCGACTTCGCCTATGCCGTCCATTCTGAGGTCGGTGATAAATGCGTTGGTGCTAAGGTAAACGGGCGGATGGCACCAGTGCGGACTCGCCTCAAAAACGGCGATCAGGTGGATATTCTGACGGCACGCAACCACACGCCCTCACCGGAATGGGAGCGGTTTGTGGTGACCGGTCGCGCCCGCGCCAGCATTCGCCGCATGATCCGGCTAGAGCAACGCGACCAATTCATCGCCCTTGGCCGTGAGGTCGTACGCCGTGTGCTAACCAGCGCCGGACGCACTTTCTCAGAGCGCGAACTCCATCCAGCCTTAGAGCGCTTCAATTTGGATGATGTTGAAGACCTCTACTCTAACTTAGGCGAAGGCCTTCATACAGAAGGCGAACTCGCTGCGGTATTCCAGCCGGTGAAGCCAGAATTTGACGTCGATGAAGCGCCATTGGCCCGTGCGAGCCTTGTTAACGAACCAGCATCTGGCAGTGATAACCGTCCAAAAGCATTGACGCTCAAGGGCCTAATTCCAGGCATGGCGGTGCATTACGCCCGCTGCTGCCACCCTCTGCCAGGGGACCGCATCGTTGGCATTGTGACGACGGGCAAGGGTGTCGCTATCCACATGTCAGAGTGCTCAACGCTGGAAGCATTCGGTCATACGCCTGAGCGTTGGCTGGACGTTGACTGGAACGATGGGTCGGAGCTGGAAAACCATACCGGCCGGGTGCGTATCATTCTGGCAAATGAGCCTGGGTCACTTGGTGCCATGTCAAATACCATTGGGAAGCACAAAGGTAACATTTCCCATTTAAGGTTCGCCAACCGTGCCGCGGATTTTTTTGAGCTGTTAGTCGATATTGAGGTTGAGAGTTTGGACCACCTAGCCAACATCATAGCTGCATTGCGTACGGATAGTCTAATCACTTCGATAGAACGGGAAGGCGCTTAGCGGACTATGTTTGGCAGACGAAAGCCACAAGGAACTGCGGATCGCGTGTGTGCTTGGCTATGGCCGCGCGGCGGATTCAAGCGCGTCTCGCGATTTCTTTGGCGGCGCGTTGCCCGTATTCGCGCCACGCCGCATGGGATAGCAGCTGGTGTTGCCGCTGGGGCGGCTGTCAGCTTTCTTCCGCTGCTTGGATTGCACTTTGTCCTCGGTGCGGCATTAGCACTGATTACCCGGGGCAGCGTTATTGCAGCGCTCCTCGGCACGGCAGTGGGTAATCCGTGGACCTTCCCTTTCATCTGGCTTGGTTCTTACAAACTTGGGCATGCCATTGGCATCGGCAAAAATGGAATTGCCGATAGCAGCATTGGCCAAAGCTTGAAGACCGCGGCTGATGACCTTTTGAGCGGGCAATTCCGTGAGGCCGCAATTGAAAGCTGGCCGGTCCTGGCACCGGCGCTGATTGGCGGAGCGATCATGGGGGGCCTCGTGTGGGCGCTGCTATATTTCACGATTCGTCCCATTGTTGGTCGGCATCAGACGCGGCGTAGCCTGAATATGGCTGCGGGCCGCGCTCGCTGGCAGCGCCCTAAACCGCCGACCAAAGACGCTTCAGGGGAGCTACCAGGATGACCGGAACGGCCTTACGCCTCGGCGTGAATATTGACCACGTCGCAACCGTCAGGAATGCGCGCGGCAGCGCCTACCCATCCCCGCTTCGCGCCGCACAACTGGCAGCAGAGGCAGGCGCAGACGGGATTACAGCGCATTTGCGTGAGGATCGCCGCCATATCCAGGACGCGGATATTCCTTTAATACGCAATGAGGTGCCAATACCGCTAAACTTTGAAATGGCCGCGACAGCGGAAATGGTCGCCATCGCAGCAGAACACACACCGCATGCGGCCTGCATCGTGCCCGAAAAGCGCGAAGAAGTGACAACGGAAGGCGGGCTCAACGCTGCCGGCCAGCACAAGCGGCTTGCACCCATCGTCAAAGAGCTGACCGCCGCCGGTTGCCGCATCTCCCTATTTATCGAAGCAGATTCCGCGCAGCTCCAGGCAGCGGCAAGCCTGGGCGTGCCGGTCGTCGAGCTGCACACAGGTCGCTTTTGCGATCTGGAGGGCGTGGCCCAACAGGCGGAGCTCGAGCGCATCGCTGCCGCTGCCCGCGAAGGCCATGCACTCGGCCTTGAAATTCATGCAGGCCACGGGCTGACGTTCGAGACCGTGAAACGGATCGCAGCAATCCCAGAAGTCAAAGAACTGAACATCGGCCATTTCCTGATTGCTGAAGCGATTTTCCTTGGGCTTGGGCCCGCTGTGCAGGAAATGCGACGCCTAATGAACGAAGCTCGCGGGATCAGCTAATGATTATTGGGCTTGGCAGCGACCTGATTGATATACGTCGGATTGAGAAAACTCTTGAACGCTTCGGCGACCGGTTCCTAGATCGCATATTTACGGAGGTGGAACGCACAAAATCAGACAGGCGCGCGGGACGAGTCGAATCCTACGCCAAACGCTTCGCCGCTAAGGAAGCCTGCTCCAAAGCGCTTGGAACCGGATTGCGGGAAGGCGTTTTCTGGCGAGATATGGGCGTGATCAATCTGCCTACCGGTAAGCCAACGATGAAGCTCACCGGCGGTGCTGCTGAACGCCTGGCATCCCTAACGCCACCCGGTATGAAGCCCATCATAGACATCACGATCACCGATGAGCCGCCGCTGGCCCAGGCGATGGTCATTATTTCGGCGGTGCCAACAGACATGGCGGCGCAAATTGGCCGGTAACGCGGTCTTCAGTTCCCAAGCGCCTAATTGCGCCATATTCTGCTGTAAGATGCTTAATTGTAATCGACCATGGAGACCGCCGTGCGCCAGACTCTGCCGCTGAAAGCCAAGCTGCTCCGCTTTGCGGCGCGCGGCCTGATCGCGGCAGAACGGCTTTGGCTTGGGCTATGGCCTGCTCAAGGCTTTGTCGCCGGATATGCTGCTCTGGCGGTTTCTGGTGCGCTTGGTGATGCCCACTGGCTAATCCGATTAGCTATAGTATTGGCTGCCGTTAGCGGTGTCAGCTGGGGCATTTGGAACCTTTCACGTCGCTATCAGCTGCCAACACAACCAGAGGCCGAACAACGGCTTGAGCAGGACGCCAACCTACCCCACCGCCCATTCCAAACCCTTGCGGACTCGCCGTCGACCAAAACACCGGAAGCTGAAGCGGCTTGGGCAGCCCATATCGCCCGAATGGGACAGGCGATCTGCCGGGTGCGCTTGGGTGCCCCTCAGATTGGCCTTGGCGATCGTGATCCCTGGGCGCTCAGTCACGCAAGCCTTTTGCTCCTCATTGGCGGCTTGGCGCTCGGCTGGGGTGAACTTGGACCAAGGGCCGCACGCGCCATGCAGGTTTGGCCCGTTACAGCACCCATTACGAGCAATGTCGAGGCTTGGATTGACCCGCCCCTGTATACCGGCGCAGCGCCAATCCGCGTCTCCATGGGCTTAGACGAAATAGTGGCACCAGCAGGCAGTATCCTTAAAGCTGTTGCGGAAACTACAAAGGGCGCGCCGGTCCTGAGCGTGGATGGAGAAACCATCCCGTTTGACGCATTGGAAACCGTCAACGCCTATGAAATCGAAACGGAATTGACCGGTGGTGAAGCCCTCACCCTAACGGAAACAGACGGGGTGATTCTGGCTGAGTGGCCGCTGGTTGTCGTGCCCGATGCACCGCCAACTGCAAGCTTTGTGGAGACGCCCACCATTTCCGGCGCTGGCGTCATTCGCTTAAACTATAAGCTGGGCGATGATTACGGCGTCGCCCATAGCAAACTAACCTTCACTCCGAGTGATGGCGAACCGCCCGGTGGATATGGCGAGACTGACGCCGTCCCCCTACCCCTGCCGCCCAACGTGAAGACAGCAGCAGGTGCGCTATTCCGGAATTTGACAGCCCATCGTTGGGCAGGGCGCTCCGTCAAGCTCCAATTGGAAGTGGCGGATGGCATTGGCCAAACCGGGCAAAGCAAAAGCCTGAACTTCCCCCTGCCCCAACGACTGTTTGAGCACCCTATTGCCCGCGCCATTATCTCCGCCCGCAAAGAACTCGACGCTGAACCGGACAAACGGGAGCCAATTGCGTCCACGGTTGGCAAGCTGATGCGCGCTTCGGATGCATACGATGGCAGTGCTACGGTTATGATGGCTCTTGGCATTGCCCGTGCACGACTTTTAGTTGATCGCACGGAACGCTCCTACGATCTCGCACGGGAGCTGATGTGGGAGATCGCACTTTGTCTGGAAGATGGAGATCTTTCCGTTGCTGAACGAGCGCTTCGCAAAGCACGTGAGCGATTGGCGGAGGCCTTAGCGCGTGGCGCGCCTACTGAAAAAATTACGCGGCTCGTCGAAGAATTAAAACGAGCGGTTGACCGGATGATGCAAGCGCTTGCCCGCGCCCAACAAAATAACCAAGCCCAACCGCAGCAAATAGACCGCAACGCCCAGGTCATGCGCGGCCAAGACTTGATGCGCATGCTCGACCGGATACGTGAACTGAATGAGGCAGGTGCGCCCGACGCCGCTCAAGAAGCACTGGCCCAAGTTAATCGTATGCTGGAACAGCTCTCAAACGCCCAAGCGATGAACCAGAACGGACAGCGCCTTCAGCAAATTATGGAGGGCCTACTGGAAGCCCAAAACCTTGCCCGTCAGCAGCAACAGCTGATGGACGAAACCATGCGAAGCCAACAAGGGCAGCAAGGCCAAATGGGCCAAGGCCAACCTGGCCAAGGACAACAAGGTCAAAACCCACAGGGGCGCGGCGGGCGAGGTCAAAATGGTGAAGATGGCCGGGCGTTAGCGGGTCGGCAAGATTCACTGCGCCGGGCGCTCGGCGAAGTTATGCGGCAATTGGGTGAGAATGGCGATATTCCAGACGGCCTTGGCGCTGCCGAACGCGCCATGCAAGACGTAATCAACGGCCTGAACCAAGGCGATCAACAAGGCGCACTCGGCGCGCAGGGGGAAGCCGTTCAGCAATTGCAAGAAGCCGCCCGCAGCATGGCGGAACAATTGGCGCGGCAGCTTGGTCAACAACCAGGCCAAAACGGCCAGGGGCAAGGGCAAAGCGGCCAAGCTAATCAAGGCGGCACAGACCCACTTGGCCGCGCGAACAGGGGCCGATCAAGCGGCGGCGTGCAGATTCCAGCCATCGGTGACTTGCAACGCGCCCGCACAATCCAGGACGAACTTCGGCGCCGCGCAGGCGATCGCGCCCGCCCACCAGTCGAGCGAGACTATTTGGAACGGCTACTAGAGCGGTTCTAACGACGCGGGCTTAGTTCAAGCCTCGCCGGGTTCTGGGCTGAAATGTTCTTTCAGCTTGTTGGGGACTTTTTCCCACTTTTCGGCATCTTCCGGGCTGTCGCCTTTGCGGATGATGTTTGGCCATGCTTCGGAATAGTCCCGGTTGAATTCTACCCATTCTTCCGCACCGGGTTCCGTATCCGGCTTAATCGCCTCAATCGGGCATTCTGGTTCGCAGACGCCGCAATCAATGCACTCATCCGGATGGATCACGAGCATATTTTCGCCGACATAAAAGCAATCGACCGGGCATACCTCCACGCAGTCCATATACTTACATTTGATGCAAACTTCAGTGACGACGTAGGTCATCGGCAGGAATCCCGGCAATTGGCGTAAAGTTCGATCACTGCATATCGCGCCCTGCCCCGCCAATCAATGCGGCGCCTGGGCGCGCGCAACACTATCGCTTGAGGCGGAGTGTGAGCAGTATCAGCGTGATAATAACGCCGGACAACGCATAGAGCGCCAGCGTGAACCCACCAGTCGCTTCCGATATGGCACCAAGCGCCAAAGGCCCAGTGACGCCGCCTATCTCTGCTGCGGAGAAAAACAGGCCGGATGCAGCCCCCGCCCGCCTTGGCCCAATTTCTGGCATTTCCACCAGGATCAAGATCGCAACCGTCATCAGCGAAGATCTGGCGATCCCTTGCATCGCTAGCCCAAGCGCCAGCATAGGACCAGGGTCTGAATGCAATAGAACAGTCGCCGCCAATGCCGCCACGAGCAGGCCGATCAACACATGGAACCGTCGTTCCGGTGTGGCAAGCCGTGGGATCAGCAGCGATCCGGCAACGCCGATCAGCGTCGGGATCATCGCCCACAGGTCGGCCTCTTTGGGTTCTAAGCCGCTACTGCGCAGCAATGTCGGAAGCCAATTGTTGAGGCCGTGATTGAAAAAGAATACGCCAACGCTTAACAGCAACATCAAGCGCACGGTCGGCAGGCGCAGCAACTCCTTGTACACCAGCATTTGCGACTGGCGTGGCTCTGACGCCAATTGCCGTTCAATCGCGCGCGCTTCTGGATGGGCCGAAAGTGCGAGCCAAACGAACGCCGCGAGTGCTGTAACACCTGCATATACGCTCAAAACCATGCGCCAGTCCTGGTCAAACAGCGGCATCAGCACGGGATTGGTGAACGCCAACCCCGAAATCATACCGAGCGATGGACCGGTTATATAGACGCCCATAGCAAACGCCCGATCCTTGCCCTCGAACCAGAGCGCAATCACCTTCGGCGCGCCGACTGAAATCAGCGGCCCGCCGAGGCCAAAGATCGCGACGGCGAATAACAGAAAGCCGTAGCTCTCTGCATAGGCGCGCAGCAAACCGCTTGCCAAAATCACCATTGTTGCAATGAACAACGTGCGGCGCGGCCCGAACCGATCCATCGCAGCTCCACCGGGTGCCGCCGCAAAAATATAAACGAGCTGCCAAGCGCCAAATACCGCGCCCATAGCGGCATAACCAACGTCCAGGTCCCGAGTAATTGGCCCTACCAGTGGTGCCAGTGACCCGGCTGTCAGCCCAAAACACGCATAAAGCAACCAAACGCCCGCCAGCATCGCCCACCGGTAAGGGTGATATGCCGCTAAGGTCTTTATGGAGGATGTGGAGCCGCGAGCCATAATCTCTCCGCCTTACCATTGCGCCCGCCCCGCCGCTAAGGGCAGGATGCCACAGGGCCATTGGAGAGGAACGCACAAGATGGGGCGGCTATCCGGCAAAGGCGCTGTTGTTACCGGCGGCGCAGGCGGCATCGGCAAGGCAATTGCGGCTACCTTCGCAAAAGAAGGCGCTGCAGTTGCGATCGTTGATCTTGATAAGGCGGCGGCTAACGCAGCCATGGCCGATACTGGTGCGGTAATCGCCATTGCGGCTGACGTCACGAGCCCGGCCGCCGCCGAAGTAATGGCAGCAACCGCGATAAATGCGCTTGGCCAAGTGAATATCGTTGTCGCTAATGCCGGCATATCGGGGCGTGGCCGGTTGGCCGATATTGACGAGGCGATGATCGACAGAGTGATCGGCGTCAACGTCAAAGGCGTTATTTTGACCGCTAAGGCCTTCGCCCAACACTTGACCGGGATTGGCAAAGCGGGCAGTGACGCAAATATTATCAACATGTCCAGCCAGGCCGGACGCAAGGGCAGGCCTGAACTTACGGTCTATTCCGCATCAAAAGCAGCCGTTATGGGCTTTAGCCGGAGTTTAGCTGTGGAGCTTGCGCTCTTTGTCCGGACAAACACTATCTGCCCGGCTATATTCGGGATGCTGGCATGTTGTGGCGGAACTGGGCGGCTGAAAGCGATGCCGCAGGCGAAGCGCGCGGCAAGTCATTTGCAGAACAACACTGGCCGCTCGCAAGACTGCAGGGGCCAGAAGATGTAGCGGACGCAGCTGTGTCTTGCGTCAGAAGAAGCGCGGGAAATCACAGGCCAGGCGATCAATGTGTCCGGCGGCGTGGTAATGGATTAAACGAGTAAGGTGGAAGCGGGCGATGACAACGACATTTAATTTAGGCGACTGGCGGATTGACCGGATCATTGAACAGGAACTGCCTGGCTTTGACCCGTTCGAGTTTTTTCCGAATCTGAAACCTGAAGAGCTTGAAAAGTATCGCGCGATGCTGGAGCCAGTCGCACTAGATTCCGCTAGCGGCCTGATGACGTTCGCCATGCAGTCCTATGTCGTGCGTACAGGCAAATTCAACGTGTTGATCGATACTTGCATCGGCAATCACAAAGACCGTCCGACGCGCCCGCTTTGGCACATGAAAACTGACTCTAAATATATAGATGCCCTCAACCGCGCTGGCCTCACGGTCGAAGATATTGATTTCGTCATGTGCACCCATCTGCATCCGGACCATGTGGGTTGGAATACCCAGCTTGAAGATGGTCGCTGGGTCCCGACATTTCCGAACGCCAAATATGTCTTCTCAGAGAAGGAGCTGGCGCATTGGACGGAATTCCAGAAGCACTCACCCACTCTGCATTTCGCGGATTCAGTTCTGCCGATTGTCGAAGCTGGTAAGACGCATCTGGTCAAAAGCGACACGGAGCTCGTCAGCGGCATCCAGCTACTGCCAACGCCCGGCCATACGCCAGACCACTTCGCGGTGCGGCTGGCGCAGGGCGGCAAGGAATGTGTGGTTACGGGCGATCTCATCCACTCACCGCTGCAATGCGCCTGCATACACCTGGACGCGCGCCCAGACACGAACCCCGCACAGGGCCGCGCAACCCGCAACGCGTTCATGGATAAATATGCAGAGACCGACACGCTAATTGCGACGATGCATTTCCCCAGCCCATCCCTCGGCCATTTCGTCCGGCATGGTGACGCCTTCCGTTTCCGTTACGCCGCAGAGGTTTAACCAACGCGTATGATTGAATATTCGATACTGGACCAGTCCGTCGCCGTTGCCGGTCGGCCGCAGGCGCAAGCGATCAACGAAACGATTGAACTAGCGGAGCATTGCGAGAAGCTTGGCTTTAAGCGGTTCTGGGTGTCGGAGCATCATAATCACCCCTCCATCCTGGGCACCGCGCCTGAGATATTGATGGCGGCTATCGCAATGCGCACGAACCGCATTCGCATTGGTAGCGCTGGCGTGATGCTGCCGCATTACTCGCCGTTCAAGGTGGCGGAACAATTCCGGGTTCTGGATGCACTGGCACCCGGGCGGATTGATCTTGGCCTTGGCCGCGCCCCCGGTTCTGATGGACGAACGGCCTTTGCCCTGAACCCACAAGCCAATGAACGCCCAGCGGCATTCCCATCGGACGTGCGCGACCTGATGGCTTGGGTGGCAGGCGAACCACTGGTGGAGGGGCACCCCTTCCGCGACGTCCAGGCCTTCCCGAAAGGTGAGACGGTGCCGGAAACCTGGATGCTGGGCAGCAGTGATTATGGCGCGCAGGTCGCCGCAATCTTTGGCCTGCCCTATGCCTTTGCCTGGTTCTTTACGGATGGCAAGGGCGCTGACCGCGCAATCAAGCTGTATCGGGACACATACCGCCCCTCTGAGCGCTGGCCAGAACCGCACGTTGCAATCTGTGTATGGGCAATGGCGGGAGACGATAAAGCTGAAACGGAGCGCAATTTCCTACCCCGCGCGAAGTGCCGCTTATATCGGGACCGGGGCATGTTCATTCCGCTGGAGACGCCAGAATCAGTTGAAGCGACGGAAATGAACGCCGCGGAAGAAAACCGCATGCAAGCAATGTTGCGCAATAGCTTCGTTGGTGAAGGGCCAGAGACTGCCGCCCGGATCGAAGCGCTTGGCAAGGAATTGGATGTCGATGAAATTGCCATCGTTACCTGGGCGCACGAGAGAGCGATCCGCCATCGCTCCTATGAAATTTTGGCCGATGCACTTGGAGTTGTTGCGTGAGTAAGGCTGAGACGGGCATATTCGACTTCGCAGAGCCTGCGTCTGAGACGGGGCGTATGTCCGTCTATTTCCACTGCCCAGCAGATTGGCGGAATGACGGCCCAATCTTGATCGCGCTGCACGGTTATAAGCGCAATGCGGAGGACTACAGAAACGACTGGAAGGCTGTTGCAGAGGAATGCAATGCGCTGCTTTTGGCACCTGCGTTCGATGAAATTGGCTTTCCCGGACCTCGTGCTTATGAAGTTGGCGGGATGCGGACACCGGACCGGAAATCCTACCTGCCTCGCGATATGTGGAGCTACCAGGCCGTCGAACGCGCGTTTGACGCTGGCCGAAAAAGCTTTGGTGCCACGCGGAATGACTACTGGCTCTATGGCCATTCGGCGGGCGGTCAATTTGTTCACCGCCTGGCGTTGTTCTTGCCTGAGGCCCGCTTCAGCCATGCCATCGCGGCCAATGCGGGCGCCTATACCGCCCCCGACGGCGCACGCTTTCCCTATGGGCTTGGCCACGGCGCGCCTGAAATCGACATGGATCGGTTTCTCGCCAGCCCCCTCACAATGCTACTTGGCCAGAAGGACCGGAACACCACCGCCAAAGTTCTGCTAAAATCGCCAGAAGCAACACTTCAAGGGCCGCACCGCTTGGCCCGTGGTCGGTTCTTCTATCAGTCCGGCAAGGCTAAAGCTGATGCCGCTGGCCTACCTTTCAGCTGGCGCATCGTTGAAATACCACATGCCGGACATTCCAACCGCTTGCTGGCACCCGTCGCCTGCAAATTATTCCTAGCCGGCGGAGACTCGAGAGTACTGGGATTAGGGCAGATGAGCTCCTCCAACCGCAGCCCTCCCCCCTCTCCCTGATCCCTCTCCACCCTATGACTGGCGAGGGGACCGTCACATAGATCTCGTTTGCCATTCGAGTGCAAACCTCCTCACCCCCGATAAGGGTAGAGGATTTAGGAGAGTGGGACGCTTGCGGGGACGACTGGGCTTTGCGTCCAGACGCAATCGCCACTTGTTACGCAAACGGATTGAACGGCGTTGGGAAATTGCCGTTCGGTTTGACGTAATCATAGGGCGCCCGCGCCATGAAACGGCCACGGCCAGCTTTTGCGTCGAACTTACCGTCCTGCCAAAGCACTTCCCCGCGGGACATCGTGATCACAGGATAGCCTGTCACTTCCATACCTTCATAAGGCGTGTAGTTGATGCCGTGATGCAGGTCTTCCTGGCGGATGGTGACTTTCTTGTTTGGGTCCCAGATTGCGATATCGGCATCGGCACCCGGCGCTATATGGCCCTTCTTTGGTGCCAGCCCAAATAGCTTGGCAGGATTGGTCGAACTGATTTCGACGAACTTCTCCAAGCTGATCCGCCCGTCGGTGACGCCTTCTGAGAACAAGATTGGCAGCCGGGTTTCAAGGCCAGGCACACCGTTCGGAACTTTAGTAAACGGCGTATTCGCGCCTTCCGGCAGCTTATTACCCTGGCCTTCTGCGAAGTTGGTCGGCGCATGGTCGGACGAAACAATACCCAACGTGCCGGAATTAATATGCTTCCACATTGCGGCCTGTTCCGCTTTGGTCCGAGGCGCGGGCGAGCAAATCCATTTGGCACCCTCGCCGTTCGGCTTATCCATATCGTCCTCGGTCAGGACCAGATACTGCGCACAGGTCTCACCAAAGATTTTGAGGCCACGGTGCTGCGCACGGCGGATTTCCTCTGCAGCCTCATCACAGGTTACGTGGAAAATCTGCAACGGCAGGTCCAGCAATTCAGCCATAGCGATCACACGATGCACGGCCTCGCGTTCCACCAATGGCGGTTTGGACCAACTGTGGTGTTTGGCTTCCGTCAGGCCAGCATTGGTGAGCTGCTCCATCATCCACATAATCATCTCGTGATGCTCAGCGTGGATAACCATAAAGGCTTCATTGCGGCGGGAGAGCGCCATCAACTTCAAAAGGCCTTCATCGTCCACCCGGTTGGACGGGTAGGTCATGAAAACTTTGATGGTGCGATGGCCCTCTGCGATGAGGCCCGGCAGTGCTTCCAGCGTTTCTTCGTCAGCACGGTTGACGATCAAGTGGAAAGAATAATCACAAGTGGCGCTGCCTTCAGCCCGTTTGTGATAATCCGCCGTGGAGTCTTTGATATGCACGCCAGGGAATTGCGGCGCAAAGCTGATCACCGATGTCGTGCCGCCACATACGGCCGCACGGGTGCCAGATTCAAATGTTTCGGCATTCTCGCCACCGGTCGAACTAATTTGGTCGATATGGCAGTGGCTGTCGATACCGCCTGGCACGACGATTTTACCCATAGCATCAATTTCGTTGGTGCCAGGACCAAGGTCTTTGCCAACAGCGGCAATGCTTTCGCCGATAATCCCGATATCGCCTTCGAACACGCTGCTCGCGGTCGCGATTGTGCCGCCTCGGATTACGGTATTAAAGTTCGCCATTATCTGATGTCTCCGCCTTCGAAATGAACTCTCGAGCTTAGGTGTTCAGCAAGAGGGTGCCAAGCGCAACACCGCTCCTTTTGCGCACATCAATAGAATATTTTGCTTTGATCCATATTGGCATACATGCCAGAAACTTCTTCAGCATAGCCATTGTAAAGCAAGGTCGGCACGCGTCCGCTCACGCCAAGTGGGCGTTCGGTTGCCTGGCTCCATCGGGGGTGATCCACCTCAGGATTCACGTTGGCGTAGAACCCATACTCCCGGCGGGCCAATTGCTCCCAGAAGCTTTTCGGCTGCTTGTCCGTGAACGTGAATTTCACGATGGATTTGATCGATTTAAAGCCATACTTCCATGGAACCGCAAGCCGGAGTGGCGCCCCCATCTGTTTGACAATCGGCTTGCCGTACACTCCCGTCGCGATGAACGCCAGATCATTCGTCGCCTCGTCCAGGCGGAGACCCTCAACATAGGGCCATGGATACCAGCGCTGGCGCTGCCCACGCGCAACATCCGGGTTCATGAAGGTTTCCATGCGAAGGTATTTGGCGCCCGCCTTCGGGCTGGCCATTTTCACCAGTTCTTTCAGCGCAAATCCGCTCCAAGGCACCGCCATGGACCAAGCCTCGACGCAGCGGTGGCGATAAAGGCGTTCCTCGATCGGCATTTTACGGATGATATCTTCGGCATCCAGAGTCATCGGATTATCAACCATGCCGTCAATCGTGACGACCCATGGCTTAACTTCCAAATCCTGGGCGCGCTTAGAAATCTCTTTGTGTGACCCGAACTCGTAGAAATTGTTGTAGGTCAGCGCGATATTCTTTTCAGTCACATCACGGTCCAGCTTGTACAGCTCATTGCGTTTGGCTGGATACAGCTCCGGTGCCACATCGGGTGCCGCCATCACGTCAGGCCGTGCAGGTAGCGATACACCAGCAGCCAGCAGGCCAGCACCACCGCCGACCAATAACTGGCGGCGGTTCATAAACAGGGCTTCGGGGGTGGCCTCCCGCTCGGGTATTACCCAACGGCGTACGGACTTAATCAGCATTTGGTGTCGCTCCTGTTTTCGCAATCATGGGACTAAACTAAGGTTCACTGGCAAAAACGCCAATCACTGCTGCATCATAATCACGGGGTATAACCAAAATGACTCGGTCAGAAGATAAGGTTAAGGTCGACATTGATAGCGATGGCATCGCCTGGGTGACGCTGAACGAGCCCGAAGTTCGCAATGCCTTATCGCCGGAACTGCGCGCCCAATTCGTTGAACGCATTCCACCGCTCGAGTTTGATGAAAGTGTGCGCTGCGTGGTTATTAGGGGTGTGGGCGCGCATTTCATGGCGGGCGGGGACATCCGCATCATGCGCCAACGTCTGCAAATGGAAACGGCAGAGCGGTCCCAGACAATTGTAAGCGGACTGCACGATATTCATCACGCCATCTTCGCGCTCCGCCGGATGCCCAAGCCTGTGATCGCCAGCGTTCAGGGGGCAGCTGCGGGGTTCGGGTTAAGTCTCGTCGCTGCGACCGATTTGGCAATCGCAGCCGATGATGCTGTGTTCACATTGGCCTATTGCCATATCGGTGCCAGCCCCGATGGCGGCTCCTCATACTTCCTTGGCCGCACACTCGGCATGAAGCAGCAAATGGAATTGGCGTTCCTGGGCGACCGGTTCGGCGCAGAGAAGGCTAAGGAATTGGGTATCGTTAATTTCGTAACGCCGGTGGCGGATTTAGCCGCAGAAACAGACATGCTCGCCCGGCGTCTCGCTGCGGGCCCAACCAAAGCATACGCCAATGCCAAGGCACTATTTAATGCCAGCGGCCATCTCAGCATGGAGACCCAATTGCAGATGGAAGCGTCGATGATCGCGGACAGCATGGCGACTGAGGATCATCGCGAGGGCGTTAATGCATTCTTAGATAGACGGAAACCTAATTTCAGCGGGCGTTGAGCTGCGCAAGCGTTTCTAAGCCTTACTACTAGAAAAAAGCCAGCTTCAGACTCGTCCTGGTGCCAGACTTGCTCCATAGTGCCTGTGGCCAGACTCTGTTGGGTTTGCGTCGGATTTTGGGATGCAAAATGTCGTTCATCGAAGCAAGTTTGGCCCGAACAGCTTCGAGGCAATTCTGAATGGGTGGGAGAATTGAAAATGAAGCGTTCGAATTGCTGTATCAAGGTCGGAAAGATATGGTCGACGTAATTGACCTAACCGTTTTGTATGAGCTCTACGACGAACGCCTGACAGACTTCAAAGCCAACCCGCCAGGCGAAGATTGGGATGGCGTCTTCATCGCGACCAGTAAATAACATGTTTGAACCCGACGCTTTTATGGCTCGCCTCGGCGGGCCGCCTTTACTTATGGGCATTTTGAATGTCACGCCGGACTCATTCTCCGACGGCGGGCAATTCGATGCCTCAGGCCCTGCAATTGCGCATGCCATAGAGATGGCGAACGCAGGTGCGGACATCATTGATATTGGCGGCGAGTCAACCCGGCCAGGGCATACACCGGTTGATGCCGAGGCCGAGCAGCGACGGATCATGCCTGTCATTCGCGCCGTGGCGGCCGCCGTAGAAACGCCTATTTCCGTGGATACGTATAAGGCCGCTACGGCTCAAGCTGCATTGGATGCGGGCGCTCATATCGTCAATGACATTTGGGGCCTGCAACGCGATCCTCTGATGGCGCGCGTGGTGGCCGACGCAGGATGTCCCATCATCTGCATGCATAATCTTGAGGTGATCGATCCTGATATCGATATGATCGCTGACATCAAGGCTTTCTTAGACAGATCGCTTGAGATCGCTCATGCAGCGGGCATCCAGACCAATCGCATCATCCTTGATCCCGGTTTTGGCTTTGGAAAGTCCTTCGAGCAAAGCCTGGAAGTTCTGGCCCGGGTTGGCGAGTTACAAACAATGGGTTTGCCATTGCTGATCGGCCTCTCGCGCAAAGGCTTCATTGGTCATTATTCCGGCAACGAAGCCGTGGTCGACCGGCTCGCTGGCACCCTCAGCGCCAACATGGCTGCTATTAGCCAGGGTGCGGCACAGATCATTCGCGTCCATTCTGTAAAGCCACACAGAGAGATGCTGGATTTCGCAACAGCGCTTGCAGCCGTTCAGAAGTAGACCGCGTAACGTTACCGCATTTCCGCCGACCATTTTCAGCGCTACATTACTCTTCAAATAAAGATTCACTCTTGCACACAGGAACAGATTGATGGCGTCAAATAAGAAAGTGTTGGTGCTGCCGGGCGATGGCATCGGCCCTGAGGTTGTTGGCGAAGTCCGCCGGATTGTAGACTGGATGGATAAGCGTCGGCACGTCTCCTTTGACCTGTCCGAAGGCCTGGTCGGGGGTGCAGCAATTGATAAGCACGGCATTCCACTGACCGATGAAACCATGGCTGACGCTATGCATGTAGACGCGGTGCTATTCGGCTCCGTTGGTGGGCCACAATGGGAGAAGCTGGACTTCGGTGTTCAGCCAGAGCGCGGCCTGCTGCGTCTCCGCAAAGAAATGCAACTGTATGCAAACCTCCGCCCTGCCATGGTGTTTGACGCGCTGGCTGATGCATCCTCTCTAAAGAAAGAGTTGGTCGCGGGCCTCGATATTATGATCCTGCGCGAGCTTACGGGCGGCATCTATTTCGGGGAGCCGCGCGGCATTGAAACCATGCCATCCGGTGAGCGCCGCGGCTTCAACACCCAAAGCTATACTGAAAGCGAGATTGAGCGTATCGCGCGGGTTGGCTTTGAGCTTGCGCGCAAGCGCAGCAACCGGGTGATGTCGGTCGAAAAAGCCAACGTGATGGAATCTGGCGTGCTCTGGCGCGAAGTCACCCAGCGCATCCATGATGATGAATTCCCGGATGTCCAGCTGGACCATATGTACGCCGATAACTGCGCCATGCAGTTGGTTCGCCAACCGAAACAGTTTGATGTGATCGTTACTGACAACCTGTTTGGCGACATCCTAAGCGATTGCGCTGCAATGCTGACCGGCTCGCTTGGCATGCTGCCGTCCGCATCCCTTGGAGCTGAAGACCCGACGACGGGCGCACGCAAGGCCCTCTATGAGCCCGTGCATGGTTCTGCGCCCGATATCGCAGGACAAGGCAAAGCCAACCCAATCGCCGAAGTGCTAAGCTTTGCAATGCTGCTGCGCTACTCGTTCGACATGGGCGAAGACGCGGATATGGTTGAAAACGCAGTCGGCAGCGTCCTGGAGACAGGTATCCGAACCGGCGATATCGCTGGCCCCAATGACAAAGTCGTATCCACCAGCCAGATGGGCGATGCGCTACTGGCGGAACTGGACAAGCAGTCCGCCTAAGCAGGAATTGGAATGGCTTTGGTGGGAATAGCGGCGATGGACATAATCACCCGATTCGCGCCAAGCCCGACCGGCCCGCTTCATCTTGGCAACGCATACGCCGCATGGTTCGCATGGAATGCAGCGCAGGAAGCTGGCGGCCAGTTTCTGTTGCGGATCGAAGATTTAGACCAAGGCCGCGCCCGGCCAGAATTCGAAGCCGCTATTCTGGACGACCTACGCTGGCTAGGCCTTAACTGGCACGGCCCGATCATCCGACAATCGAACCGAAGTGCGGTATACCAGTCCGCGTTAGATGACCTCAGCGCATGCGGCCTAACGTATCCCTGCTTCTGCACGCGCCGCGACATAGCAGACGAAATTGCCAATGCTGGTGCAGCGCCTCATGGCCCTGATGGGCCGATTTATCCCGGTACATGCAGAACTATTCCCCAAACTGAGGCTGATGCCCGCATCCAGGATGGCGAGGCTTATGCAGTCCGGCTGAATATAGCAGCCGCAATCAAACAAACCGGCGCCATCCAATGGCGTGAAGACGGTGCTAAAATTTCGGCCAACCCACAACAATTTGGCGATATCGTGCTGAGCCGAAAGGATGCGCCAGCCGCATATCATCTAGCCGTTGTCATTGATGACGCCGCATCTGGCGTGACACTAGTGACACGGGGTAGCGACCTTAAAGCGGCAACCGACATCCAGGTCCTCCTCCAACACCTTTTCCACCTTCCAGTGCTGGCATATCGCCACCACCGCCTCGTCCTTGGCGCTGATGGGGCAAGATTGGCGAAACGCGAGAAATCCGCCAGCATCGCCGAACGCCGTAAATCGGGGGAAAGCCCTGAAGCGGTTTTGGAAGCGGCGAAACAGCTGCTAGGCCCTAACTAGGGGATAGACTCCAACGTTTGGGAAACTGCGTTTTCGTGCAGCGATGATTTTATCGGGGTCAGCGCGCTAGATGAAGAGTTTTGCTTCGGTTCAGTTGTACTCGCCGACAAATCTGTTGAGTGCGGCTTGGAGGTCAACAGGGGAATGGAAGACCCTGCGTTTCAGGCGTCTCTTGGCCAACTTGGCGAAGAAACCTTCAAGGGCGTTGGTCCAGGAGCTTGAGGTGGGGTGAAGTGCAAGTTCTAGCGCGGGTGGTGCCCAAGCCGGCGGCGCACTTCCGGCGTCTTGTGGGATGCGTAGTTATCCAGGATCGTATGGATGACCTTGCCGGCGGTGAAGACGAATGTGCCGCAATTCTGCGAAGGTTTGGCAACTGCCGCGGTATAAATCTGACCATACAGAAGACGATTGATTTGGCCGTCGTTTCCTGGAGTTCTGTAGTGTTTTCGAACTTGGCCCCGCCCGCAAGGAATTGACCATTCAGCATGCGAGTTAGCGGTGCCGCGAGGCGTTTACCATCATGCGCGACGACCACGTCGATCCGACGTGCGGATTTAGGGTGCTGTCCTATAAGCATCAGTAGCAACCTCCAGCCTTCCGGGCATCTAGTGGCTCGGACGAACAGGCGACACTAACAGCGAACGGCTAAAAATCGGCGAATACTGAGCTTTGATAACGGCTTAAGGTTAACTTCTAACAGCAGTTTTCAATGATTCCTGACCGTTCAATATGCACTGGCAAGTACACCCTTCTCTTAGAGGCGCAGAGGCCGACTACTCAGCCGCATCTTTGCGGGATTGGCGTTTGCGTTCGTGGGGGTCGAGGTAGCGTTTGCGGAGGCGGACAGCTTTTGGAGTTACTTCTACCAGTTCGTCATCGGCAATGTATGCCAGGGCCTTTTCTAAGGTCATGTCCACCGGGGTCGTCAGGGTGACGGACTCGTCTTTGCCGGACGCACGGAAGTTAGTGAGCTGCTTGGCCTTGAGGGGATTGACCTCAAGGTCTGACGGCTTTGCATTCTCGCCGATGATCATGCCCTGATAGACCGGTACACCAGACGGGATGAACATCAGCCCGCGCTCTTCCAGGTTAAACAGCGCATAAGGCGAGGCCTTTCCTGTTTCCATGGAGATCATCACACCTGTGCGCCGCGCGGCGATGGTGCCCTTGTGCGGACCATAGGCGTGGAACACCCGGTTCATAACGCCAGTGCCACGGGTTTCGGTAAGAAATTGGCCATGATAGCCGATCAAGCCACGCGCAGGGGCCAGGAATGTCAGGCGCTGCTTGCCGCCGCCAGATGGGCGCATATCCTGCAATTCACCGCGGCGTTCGGAAATCGACTGTACGGCAGCGCCTGAATATTCTTCATCCACATCCACGAAGATTTCTTCAATCGGCTCTTCCCGCTTGCCCGTTTCCGGGTTGCTGCGGAACAGCACGCGCGGACGGCTGACGGACAGCTCATAGCCTTCACGGCGCATTTGTTCAATCAACACGGCGAGCTGCAGTTCGCCCCGACCGGCCACTTCGAATGCGTCCCGATCCTGCGTTTCACTGATGCGGATTGCGACATTGCCTTCCGCTTCACGCATCAACCGATCCCGGATTTGGCGCGACGTGACTTTGTCCCCATCTTGGCCTGCAAGCGGGCTGTCATTGATCGAGAAAGTCATGGCCAGTGTGGACGGATCAATCGGCTGCGCAGGCAATGGTTCCGACACTTCTGTCGCAGCGATGGTATCAGCGACAGTGGCTTCGGAAAGGCCCGCCAGCGCCACAATATCGCCAGCGCTCGCTTGGTCGACCGGCTGACGTTCCAGGCCACGGAAAGCCAAGATTTTGGTGATACGCCCGCTTTCAATGCGACCGGTGCCAGCGCGCAGCGCATGGACTTGACCATTAGCGGCAATAGTGCCGCTCTCAATACGGCCCGTCAGGATCCGGCCCAGATATGGGTCGGCCTCAAGCGTTGTCGCCAGCATTCTGAACGGCCCGTCAGCATCAATATCTGGAGCGGAGGTGTGGCTGACGATCACATCGAACAGCGCTGCCATGTCTTCTGTCTTGTCGTCTGGGTCAAGACTGGCCCACCCGGCCTTGGCGGAGGCGAAGACGCATGGGAAATCTAGCTGGCCTTCGTTGGCACCAAGCGCACCGAAGAGATCGAACGTCTCGTCCTGCACCTCGTAGGCGCGCCGCTCTGGTTTATCGACCTTGTTGACGACGACAATCGGCTTTAGGCCAAGTGCCAGCGCTTTCGCCAGAACGAATTTGGTCTGCGGCATTGGGCCTTCAGATGCGTCCACAAGCAGGCAAACGCCATCAACCATGCCCAAAATACGCTCAACCTCACCACCAAAATCGGCATGGCCCGGTGTGTCTACGATGTTGATCCGCGTGCCTAGCCATTCGACCGAAGTACACTTCGCCAGGATGGTAATTCCGCGTTCCTGCTCCAGATCATTCGAATCCATGGCGCGGTCAGCAACACGCTGGTTTTCCCTGAAGGAGCCGGACTGCCTTAGGAGGCAATCAACGAGAGTCGTTTTGCCATGATCTACGTGCGCGATAATCGCGATATTGCGGATATCCATTGGGCTAAACCATTCCAAGCGCGACCAGGGCGTTCAGCGCCGCTCTCGCATCTCTAACAGGCTAATATGACTGCGTTACCTTTCAATATAGGATAAAATCCTTGCTACTCAAGGGCTTTAAAGCCGCAGGGGCTGCGGGACTTCGGAAGTACCGCTGAGCATGTGGGCGTTTGCCTATGTCGCGTCTTTACGCTCGAAGTCTACCAGGTCTGCGGTGCAAAGGCCTTGCAGGATGCGGCGCAGCACATCTAGGCCCATTTCAACGCTACCATTTCGTACTCGATCCGGTCCGCCGACAATGCAGGCGCTCCGCGTGATGGTTTCCTGGCCACGACGGGCGACTGCGATCTGGACCATGCCTTCGCCCGAATTGCCTTCATTGGAAGGCGCTATCAGCACAGCAAGGCCATGGCTGGCGCTGGAAGTATCGGCGACAGCTTCAGCATAGGCTTTTGCCGTGCTGGCTGTCGCCTGGTCATGCGCTTCACCGAGGCCAAGCGCCCGACCGAGCGCACGGACCGTGCCGCCAACGCCGCCGCGCTTGAATACCTTCCCATCGGCGTCCATGGCGACCAAACGGCCTGCAACAGCACCATTCGTGCCGTATTCGGCAACGGCTAGTGTGGCGCCAGCCATCGCTTTCAGTATGGCGCTTTCAAGGGTATCCGTATCCTCACACAGGATATAAGCCCCCATGCGCTCCCGGATCGCGGCTTCGATGGGTGCCATGCGGCTTTCAAGTTCTTCCATGGACTGACCGCGCCCAAAAAGCTTCGTTTCAAGCTGCGGGTAATGGGCTTGGAAACCAAGTTTGACCTCACCACCTTCGGCTAAGTCCTCTGCACCCTCCAGCATGGCATCGACCCGGCTTTCGCCCATCCCGAAAGAATGGAAGCGCTTCAAGCGAACAACGGCCTGCGTGCCACTTTGGGCCATTAGACGGGGGATAAGCTGATGCTCCAGCATATGCCGGATTTCACGCGGGACGCCGGGTGTGAAATAGAACTTCGCCTTGCCGATCGTCAGCGCGAAACCGCATGCGGTGCCGACGGGGTTATCAATCAATTCCGACCCTTCCGGCAGCATCGCCTGCTTTTTATTATTTGGCGGCATGACCCGGCCACGGGCCGCGTAGAAAGTTTCGATATGCTTCAGCCAGCCCTCGTCCAACTTAAGGCCGACGCCAGCCGCTTCCGCCGCCACTTCCTGGCTCAAGTCATCGACTGTCGGCCCAAGGCCGCCATTAACGATGACGGCATCTGCGCGCGCGCCGGCTAGTTTGAAAGCTTCAACCAAGCTCTCCCGATCATCGCCCACGGTCGTTCCCCATACGACATCCAGCCCCACTTCCTGAAGACGGCGCGCCATATGGCTGTAATTGGTGTTGATCGTTTTACCGCTCAATACCTCGTCACCTGTGCAAAGAATCTCAATACGCATAACTATTTCCTTTGGGCCGGGTCGCCTTGTTCACAAAGCTTATACGAAGCCTGATCGTCGCTGACAAAGCGGACGTGCGCACTGCATCGGGCCATGGCATACTCAGAGCAACTTGTTTCTTCCCGTTTTCAACGGATACCCATCATGGCTTGGCGATTTTTCATTGGCGCGCTGGCGCTTTCATGTGCTGCGCCCCCCGTTCTGGCGGCAAACAGCGACGACTTGGCCCGCGTTCTAGCCGGGGAGGATTGCGTTAAGTGCAATCTTAAGCAGGCCGACTTTAGCGGCGTAAACCTCGCCGGTCGGAATCTGGGTGGCGCAAAGCTGGATGGCGCGAAATTTGTTGGCGCGAATATTGCGGGAGCCAATCTCTCTGGTGCCAAGCTTGTCGCAGCCGATTTCACGAACGCGAAAGCTGCTGGGGCGCAATTCGTGATATCCAATCTGGATGATTCAATATTCTCAGATGCTGAACTGGAAGCAGCAGATTTCACCAGCGCCAGGATGGACGAGGTCAAATTGAAGGGCGTGCAGGCCGACGGCGCAATCTTCAGCAAAGCAAGAATGCGCGCGGCAGATTTCACTGGCGCCCGACTCCCCGGCGCGAACTTTAACGGCACGAAGGCGCCCGCTGGCATCTTTGACAAAACCCTGATGGACGGTGCCTTGCTGCGCTTTGCTAAAATGTTCGGCGCGTCTTTCAACTCCGCAAGCTTGCCGGGCGCAGACTTCACAGAGGCAGGGCTATGGCGCGTAGATTTTATCGGCGCAAAACTAGACGGTGCCAAATTCATCAACGCTTATTTGAAGCTCGCCAAATTTCCAGAAAACCTCAAAGGCGTAGACTTCTGCGGAGCAACAATGCCAGACAGCAAATCGAACTTTAACGCCTGCTAGGTCAGTACGGCCCTGGTTCCAATACTGAGCCATCGAAGAAACGGTTGGAGCGAAAACGAGTCAGGTCGTGGCCAGGCGTGTGCCCCTGGACTAAGTCCGCTGTCAGTCGCCCCACCGCGGGGCCGATTCCAAAACCATGGCCGGAAAGACCTGTCGCAGTAAATAAACCCGGCATGCGGTGATCTTGGCCAAGGACTGGTACGGCGTCCGGCGTTACGTCAATCATTCCGGCCCAAGCCTCTACGACATCCAAATCCTTCAAGCCCGGGAACCGCTGGCCGAGCCGTTCCAGCACACGAGCGACGACTGTGGGTGACGGTGGCGGGTTAAGCACGCGCATCGCCTCAAACGGGCTTTTCTCATCCGCAGACCAGCTTCGGGGCGAACCCCAAGCGCCGGGATAACCTTTCGGGGCCATTGGTTTGACGCGCACATCCTTGGCCGACAGTTTTATGAGCTTCAGATACTTACGGAAATATTTGAAGGATTTCGGGCTTAAGAAATGCTCGGCCAAATCTGCGCTGGTCACAGAATAGCCACCATCCGCACGTCGCCGCAGTGCCAAGCCAGGACTGGAAACGTTAGGGCCATCATATCCGCCCTCAGGTGCCGGGCCTGTGCGCATTACCGTTGATCGGACCGCCAATTGCGGCAGGTCAATCCCGGCGTTTCCAGCGAAATGCGTTGACCATGCGCCTCCTGCCAGCACAACCCGATCCGTCGCTATCTTTCCATGTTCCGTCACAACCCCAGCAACGCGACCAGCAGCTATATCAAGCGTGCGGACGGCGCAATTTTCAACAATGACCGCGCCCGCTCCTTCAGCTGCTCGCGCCAAAGCTGTCACTGCGAGGAACGGCTCCGCCCGGCCATCGCTAGGCGTGATCATGCCGCCAGCCCAATTGCCACCACCAACCGGACCAGCGATATCAGGATAACGTGTGCGAATATCCTCCGCAGTCAATAGCGCCGTGTCGAGTTGCGCCTGTTTGGCCGTATCGTACCAAGCTTCATATTTTGCCATGGCGGCAGGGTTATCGGCCAGATACAAGCAGCCGGATTGCGTAAAATTTAGATCCGGCTCACCCGTTTCCGCAGCAAGGCCTTGCCAGAGGCGGTTTGCCTCCATCATGATCGGAAGCTCCGCCCAATCCCGTCCTTGTTGGCGCACCCAGCCCCAGTTCCGACTGGATTGTTCCGCGGCGACCCGCCCCTTCTCACATAGCACCACCCGTACCCCGCGCTTGGCAAGATAATATGCTGTGGAGACGCCAGCGACGCCACCACCGATCACGACCACATCCGCCTGATCCGGATGCGGCCCCGGAAACTGCATCGGGGATGCCGCGCTAATTAGCGAAGGCTGTACATTAGGAAAGGCGTTCATGGGTATTCTCCAGACGATCAGATGCAAGCAGCGTAGCGCGTTCCCTGATGGCGACCAATCCGCGATCTCCGCGAAAGGCCCCGTTCATCGCTTACATTAACCTGGCAATCGTGGCGCAGCGCCAATGTGATCAACGGCCTGCTCATACCCATAACCAAGCGACAGAAGGGTGCGTTCCTGGAAGGGCCGCGCAATAAGCTGGCAGGATAGTGGTAATCCTTTGGAAGAAACACCAAGCGGCATCGCCAGCCCTGGCAACCCCAAATAGTTAAACGGTCGTGTCGCCCGGGTGATCCCAGCGACCATCTTCACGATAGCGCCTGGCTGACCTTCGTCAGTCTCTGCGATGCTTGGCACAGGCATGGTGATAGAGGGCAGCAGCAACGCATCAGCCTTAACGAACACCCGGGCGCAGAAGTCCCGCACCACCTGCCCGCGCGCCGCCTGAGCTTCCAGATACACTGTTGCAGGAATGGCGAACCCGGCCTCAGTCCGGCTGTAAACATGGGTCGCGTAATCACCGGGACGTTCGCGCATCCAGCGGCCATGAAGCGTGGCCGCCTCACTTTTTGAAATAGCATCTGCAGCGCTATATAGCGGCGTGCAATCTGGCAGAGTGACTTCCAGGATTTCACAGCCCAACCCATCAAAGACCTTCAGAGCAGCCACGTGGGCTTCATGGGTCTCCGGGTCGACAGGGCCGAACGGCTCACTCTTTGCGTGGGCGATGCAAAGGCCCTTCAGCGGTTTGTCTATTAAACCTTGCCATTCAGGAATTTCGCGGCGGCTGGTTGTAGGGTCTTTTGGGTCATAGCCAGCGATTGCCGCATACATCATTGCGGCATCAGTGGCAGAGCGTGTCAGCGGGCCTACGGTATCCAGCGACCACGCGCGGGGCATGGCACCGTAACGGCTAACAGCGCCATATGTGGGCTTCAAACCGAACAGTCCACACATGATCGCAGGCAAGCGGATTGATCCGCCAGTGTCTGATCCAAGCGCGCCATATACGACACCCGCCGCAACGGAAGCCCCAGAACCTGAGGAGGACCCGCCGGTGATGTGATCCGGGTTCCATGGATTGCGCGCATGGCCGTAATGCGCGTTATGGCCAGTGGGGCCAGCAGCGAATTCAGACATGTTCAAGCGGCCAGTTTCAATCGCACCGGCATCGCCCAACCTAGCAACCACCGTTGCAGTATCTCCGCCGACAAGATCACCCAACAGGGCCGAGCCGCCAGAGCTGCGCTCACCCACCCGAATGAACATATCTTTGTGCGCTAGAGGTGCTCCGAGCAACGGGCGCTTATCGCCTTTTGCTCGGGCCGCATCCGCCGCCTTAGCAGCATCGACTGCAGCATCACCATCCATACGAATAAAGGCATTGATATGAGGCTGCCAAGCCTCCATCCGCTGCAGCATATCTTCCGTCGCCTCAAGCGAGGAGATGTGACCAGCCTCCATCTCCATCATTAATTCGTGCAGGCTTTGTAGGCGATTAGGACGTGTCATGCGTCATCTTCCGCACAATCTTCCAGCGCCTTCAAGAAATGCGAGGGCTCATCGTAAAAGCCGAACTTTGGCGTGATTGCCGACGCGACGCCCTGGCGGATGTGTTCTGCCTCTGCCGCGACATCAGCCGCCCGCCCTGGCGTCATTTTGAGCCCGCCGTAATAGTCCTGCTTTTCTGCCATATCCGCTCTCCCCGACATTGTGTGCAAGCCAAGTCTAAGCCAACATATCGTTTGTGCGATCCTTTGACGAGCGCAATTGGAATTGAGTCATGACGCCTGAAACCGAAGACAAACTGGCAGACCTGCTCGCTGGCTTGCGCCAATCGGGCAAGTCGCAATCTGGCCTTGCCGCAGACTTGATGCCGCCAGACGCTGCATCAGCATATCGCGTCGCGGCAAAAGTTCGGGATCGGTTGGGTCGAGAAATCGGCGGCTGGAAGATTGCAGCCAACAAACCAGAAATGCAGGCCGCCCTCCGCGCGAAAGAACCAATCTTCGGCTCCGTGTTCCGCAACCTCATTCATGCAAGCCCGGCGACGCTGGATCACAGCACGCTCCAGCATCCTGTTGTTGAATGCGAATATGTCGTGCGCTTCAGGGAAGGGCTGCCACCGCGCGCTACGCCCTATTCAGAAGCAGATGTCGCGAGCGCAATTGCCGATATTCACATTGGCATCGAAGTCGCCGAATGCCGGTTCATTCATGATGACGCCTTCCCGGCCCTTTCCGCAATCTTGGCCGACGGCAGCGGCAACGGGCACTTGGTGATCGGCGCTGCGATACCCAACTGGCGGGATGCCGGCATAGCCGAAGCTGCAGTGACACTGACCGTAGACAGTGACATTCGCCGCACAGGCAATGCTGGTGACGCCATCGACCATCCTTTGGTTCCTGCGACCTGGCTCGCCAACCGCCTGAATCAGGACGGCATGGCGATTCAGGCTGGCGATGTTGTTAGCACCGGGACCTGCAGCCATATGCTACTCGCGAAGCCGGGCAATGCCTGCACGGGCCAATTCGGGGATTTTGGCCAGGCGCAGGTTCACTTCACTTAGGCCCGGCTGTTGACACTTGGACGGTTCTGGACATGGTCCGCCCAAGCGCGGACATGCTTCAGATCAGCCGGAACCTCATAGTTCATGAAGCTTGCGATCATAAGCGCGGCAGCGCCCATAATAGCAGCCATGCTACATGCATCGCCCGCGATGAAAGAACGGCCATCTGCAATTTCAGCGTCAAGCCCCGCCCAACGCTTTGGATGAGGCGCATTTGGGTTTCGGCATATGCGGGGACTTGTTCATTCTTATCGGTAAAGAAATCCAAGCTATGAATGCCAAAGGCACCGACTGGGCCCATGGAAAGTTGCTCCATCCGTTGCGTCCACATCTCGATAAAAGCCTGTTCCACTGCCCTTCTGCCGAATAGCGCGGGCTTTGGATGCAGGTGTTCCAGATATCGTCAAATAGCGAGGCTTTCGGTCAGATAACGCCCGTCATCCAGTTCTAGAACTGGTGTTTCGCCCAATGAGTTCTTCGCCATGAATTCTGGCGTGCGCGATTGTTCCTGCATAAGTTCCAGATGCTCAATTTATAGCTCAATACCTTTCTCAGCCAACAAAACTGCTAGCGGGCCTGGGCCTCGGCTCCATCACCGTTAGTCTCGCATTCAAAGACATCTTTGAGAACTTCCTCGCCGGTTTCCTAATCCTGATGCGAAAGCCTATGCGAATTGGCGACGACATTGAGTGCGAGGGGCTGTCCGGACAGGTCGAGCATATTTCGATCCGAGACACCCTCTTGCGCAAACGATCTGGCGAGTTGATCCTGAATCCGGACAGTTTTATCTTCAAAAAGCTGGTCAAAATTCTAACCGACCGGTACCTTCGCCGTATCTCGATCTTCGTCGGTGTTGCTTATGGCGAGGATGATCGAGATGCGGCCCGGAACGTAATTATGGAAGCCATTCTGAGCGTTGAAAAATGGAACCAAATGCGCGCCGTCGATGTGTTTGCGCGGGATTTGAATTCCTCTTCCATCGTCTTCCTAGTCCGCTGGTGGGCCGATAACATACCCAAAGATAAACACCAATACAGAGACGAAGCCATCGCCGCCATCAAGCGCGCGCTGGATGCAACAGGGATCGAAATCCTGTTTCCATACCGCACGCTGACGGTCAAGGAATCGCTTACGATTCGCAATTATACCGGACCTGAAGGCGAGAATTCTGCGTGACGACACCTGTCGCCAAACCGCCACGCAAGGCGATCCTTCTCCTTGCCGCAGGTGAGACGCTGATCTGGGCTGCATTGTTCTATGTTTTCGCAACACTGCTGCTGGAATGGGAACGCAGTCTTGGCTGGGCGAAGACGGACCTCACGCTTGGCTTCACCATCGCAATTGCCATGGCCGCCATATCGTCCCCCATTGCCGGACGCCTGATTGACAATGGCTATGGCCGATTTGTTTTGAGCTGCGGCGCACTATTCGGCTGCACAGCGCTGGCAGCCCTTTCGACGGCTAGCGCGCCATTGATGTTTTGGGTTTTCTGGGCGGGTATTGGCGTCGCCCAAGGGTTCTGCCTCTACGAGCCGTGCTTTTCCGTCATCACCCGTGCGACCGAAAAAGCTGCCCGGCCAACGATCACCAAGATCACCCTGATCGCCGGGTTTGCAGCACCTTTAGCGTTTCTGCCAGGTGCCGCCATCGCTGAGGCCTATGATTGGCAGACCACAGTCATCATATTCGCCGTGGTTGGTGCCATTTTGGCAGCGCCCATGCTCTATTTGGGCGCAAAGATACTGGAGGACGCGAATCTAGTCGTCGGTTCTGCCAACGCCAAGACGGAGAATCGGGATGCGCTCAAGCGTGCGCTCCGCCGCCCACAATTCTGGCTGATCGCCATAGCCTTTCCGATGATGGCGCTGAACCACGGCATTCTACTGAACCACATCATGCCGCTCCTAGCAGAGCGCCAAATTCAGCGCGAAACGGCTATTCTGATAGCTTCATCAATAGGGCCAATGCAAGTCGCCGGGCGGATTCTGCTCATGCTAATAGAACATCGGGTATCTTTAGCCATGGCAGCAGCCATAGCATTTGGCGGCGTAACGGTCGCCTCATTGATCCTTATGGCCGCCGGTGCCTCCGCCTTCATGGTCTTCGCTTTCGCCATGCTGCAGGGTGCGACATACGGCCTGACAAGCATTTTGAAGCCCGCGATGACGGCGGAATATTTGAGCCGTATTGGCTTCGGTGCAATTTCCGGCTGGCTGGCGCTGCCCTATCTCGCCGGCTTCGCCATCGCCCCATATCTCGGTGCATTAATTTGGACTGCCGGCGGATATGACCTCGTCGTCCCCGTCACCGCATGCCTCGGTGCCGTCGGCGGCCTCTGCGTCTTCGGCCTCGCCACAGTGGGGCGGAGGAAGGCATCAGAAAACTAGAGCTGAAACTTGCTAATAATTGCTGCTGTCTTTGTGTGTGAATTTGCATTTCCCGTCTGCTTCCATCATGGCCTTTAGGTCATCCTGCCGGTAACTACCTTCATCGCCTAGCGTTCGGTCGCCGATTTCCAGGTAGATGACCAGGCTGTCTGTGCGATTGATCAAGTGATGAGCTGTGCCATTGGCTGGGAATCCAGCACGCATGCCAGGGCTGAGAACGGTCTCCCCTCTTCCGTCGCCAATGTCGGTGCCCCTGCCAAAATATAAATGAATTCGTCCTGCCTGGTGTGCTTATGCTTCAGTGAGGACCAGCCACCGGGCGCAAGTGTGGTCTGATTAACACCTAATTTTTTGAGTGCGAACTAGTCGCCAAGCACGCGCTTTTCGCGGCCTAACATGCATGAGAAGAGGGGCTCTGGATTGTGGGTTGCGATATCAGTATTGCTCATCACATACCCATGGGCGCTCGGCCTTGTAATGCCAGCCGATCAGACCGTTGCAAACAGTGTACTTTTCCGGGCGGGCGTGCTCATGAAGGATGGCTCCGCACTCGCGCGTCTCGCCGAAATTGACTGCGCCACATTCGACAAAACTAGCACGCTAACCTCCGGCGACATAAATTTCATTGGAAGCGATTGCAATTCCGAGGCGCTCAAACTAGCGGGCGCACTTGGCGCGCAGAGTAGGCATGCGCTGGCGCAAACATTGTCAAAGAACGCGGGCGCTAGCTCGACACGTGACATCTCCGACGTTGAAGAAACGCCGGGTGGCGGCATCTCAGGCACTGTTGAGGGCCAAGCCGTCCGCGTTGGCTCCTTTGCTTTCGTTACCGGTACGACCGTTCATGAAGAAACCGCCACACAGTCCTATTCCGAAGTTTGGATGCAGATTGATGCAATGCCCGCCACGCGCCTGCAGTTCAAAGATCGTTTGAGAACATGGGCTTCCCAACCTTGCTCCTATCTGGCGACCGCACCACCGCTGTCGCCGAAACGGCTAAAGCGCTAAGCTTTGACGCCTTTGAGGCAGAACTATCGCCCGCACAAAGATTGAACAACTTGCGAGACGCCGGCCGGAAGCCGCTGATGGTCGGTTACGGCATGAACGATGGCCCGGCCTTGGCCGCAGCCTATGTCGCCATGACGCCATGGCGCCAGAAAGCGCATCAGATGTTGGACGCGCCGCCTCAGACTTTGTCATCGTCAGCGAAAGCTTTGGTGCTATTCCGCTGGCTCATACCGTCGTCCGGCGAGCCCGGCGCTTGATCCTGCAGAACTTTATGATGGCAGCAGGATACAATATCATCGAAGTACCGATCGCCATTGCAGGGCTTGCTTCACCGCTGAATGCAGCAATCGCGGTGTCCACCTCCTCGCTACTCGTCACAGGCAACGCGCTTAGGCTAAACTTGGTAAGCAAGCGCTCAAAAAATACCAAGCCGGAACCGGCTCGAATGAAGGCAAGCGCATAAATGCCCTGATCTATCTCATGCCCATAGCCATTGGGCTGGGCGCTTTGGGGTTAGGCGTACTTCTGTTGTCGCTGAAGTCAGGCCAGTTCGATGATCCCCAGGGTGCAGCAAAAGGCATTCTCATAGACGACTAAACTGGGTAGTCCAAGAATTGGTTTCCATGCCAGACTTAGCCGGATAGTTCTATCAGTGAAACCCTACCGACTATGAGCTACCAAATCGCCTCAGCGACTCAAATCGGTGCCGGTGTCATCGACATTGCATCTGGCTTAATCGAGCCACTGCGAGCAGGTGCCGACGCTGCAGGCCGCGCTGGCCTGATCTGCGCCGAAAATTACCAAGACATGCAGCGCAGCTGCTTCGCTTCCGCGTTTGTTTCCGCAGAGCTTCGCGGGCTCGCCAGCTATTACCATAAGCATGCACCTTTCCGCAACGCGGGGGCTTGCAGCCCTATATCGCGGTAATGCGTCCGGGTCCCCAGCCCATGAAAGAGCGCGGGCTCTTCTAGAGGCCGTCATCAAGGGCGAAATGCTGATCTGGTCCACTACAACAGAACGCGGTACGGACAACCTGTATCCGATGACTCAAACGCACAAAGCGGAGAACGGCTGGCGCATTCAGGGCGCGAAAATCTAGTCACCATGTCACCACTCGCCACCCCCATTTGCGATGATCGTTAGAATGCGGGACGGTACGGGCGACCATATGACTAATGAGCTGTTTCCAACGGCAACAGAAGGCATCAACCAACTTGGCGACAGGGATGCGCTAGGCATGCGGGCGTCCGGCAGCTAATCCATCGCGTTTGAAGATTGCATCGCGCCGGAAGACGCGCTTCGCATAACCGGGCGGTGGGGCGGCTGGAGCATTCCCGTGCTCGTCAATCGCATACTCGCGAACGCCCCGCTCGTCCGCGCGTTCTTAGGGCTCGCGGAGCGAGCAATAGAATGGGCGCTTGCTGGCAAGACAGAAGACGCAAGGCCTGGCGCACTTCATGTTCTGGGCGAAATGGAAATCGCACTCGCGACATCTCAAAGCCTATTGGGGCGACTTGGCGAAAAATTAGATGCGTTCATAGCGGACGTGGCAGACGGCGCTGTCACGACCTATGAGCAAGGCCATGAACTGATGCGCTACTACCAGACAGCCAAATGGGCGGTGAACAGGAATGCTATCGACATTGTCAGCCAAGCCGTGGACTTGGGTGGCAGCGGTGGGTACATGACCCGAAACCAACGCTCTTTCGCATCTACCGCGATGTCCGCGCAGGCCCATTCATGCAGCCAAATTCACCCATCGATGCCAGGGGATACCTCGGCAAAGTGCTGGTTGGCGCATATCCGGACCGGTGAGGCTGATTAGTCTTGCCATACGGTGGTAGATTGCGGCGTGTGGAAAATCTGGCCTGGATAAATCAGGTCTGGGTTGCGGATTTGGCCCGCATTCGCTGCGTAAATGATTGAATAACGAACGCCGTCGCCATATATGCGCCTCGCAATGCGCCACAGGCTATTCCCGGGCTGCACAACGACCAACCGCCCGAGCGGAAATTCCTTAATGAGGCCCGCAGGCGCAAAAGGCAAGCTAACGCGTAATAGTGGCGCGCTTGGAGTGATGCTCGCAATACGGCCGGCTGCAAGTTTACCGCCATCAGTGAGGTTTGCCGTTGCGCCAATCCTAGCGCCGCCAATTGCGGCACCCGCGGCCGTGTTCAGCGTCCAATTGCCAGCGGCGTCAGCTTTCGAGGAGCCAACGGCCTTGCCGTCTACATCAACGCTCACATTTGCGCCAGGCGGGGCTTTGCCTTGCACTGTCAAACGGCCCGCTTTGTCATAATCGACGGTGCCGACTGTGAGCGCGCCATCCTGAGTGCGAATGCGTTCGCTCGCGGCCTTCTCGGCATCGCCAGACCGCGTATCGGTATTTACCAGAAGTTTATTTGTTGCAGGTTCCGGCTGCTGCAAAATCACTGTCGGTGTCTGCACAGCATCAGACTGTGCGACGACCAATGGGGCAGCGCCGGGCTTCTTGGAGATAATGAGAGTCTCCGGCGCAGCAGTCGTCACGCCATTTTCATTTGTCGATTCTAGGCCAATCGTAGCCTCGCCATTTAGCAACGGATTCTCTGACAATATGACCCATGAGCCATCCAATCCAGCCGTTCCGACGCCAACGATCTGATTATTGCCGGAGCGTAGCACGACCCGCGCCCCAGGCTCAGCTTTGCCAGCGAATACAGCGGACCCATCTCGTTCGATCTGGACGACATCGAACGAGGCTTTAGGCTTTTTTGTCGGAGAGCCATCCGTAGACACTGGCGCGGTCTGCATATTTGCTGGCAGCTGTGCGCTCCTGCGAGATGGCGCATCTTTGCCATCTTGCAGGCCGCGCTGGAGCGGCTGACCAGCTGTCACTGAAGCAGCAGCGCTCATTGCCTGCTGGCCAACGCCTTTGCCGGCTCCTTCAGAATCGAAGGGCGCATCCTTATCGGTTTTCAGCTGAGGAGCCGGGGCGGGATTATCTGGCTGGATGGCACGCTTGGCGGTAGCCTTGCTAGCTGCGTAACCGACAGCGGATGCGGCGGCTTTAGCGTTTTCCGCAGCTTGTGCGGCAGCTTTCTCTGCAGCCGAAGCGGCCTCATTGAGCGCTGCCGCAGCCGCAGCCGCCTGTTTGGCAGCTTCTTCAGCGACAGCATCTGCGGCCGCTTTGGCATCCGCAGCTAACTCTGCCGCTGCTGCTTCATCATCTGCAGCGGCTTGCTTGACTGCAGCTGCAGTTCTAGCGGTTTCAGCTTCCGCCGCTGCTGCAGCCGATTGAGCTGCTTCCTCAGCATCTTCTTTTGCCTGCTCCATCGCAGACTTCTCAGCTGGTGCTGTTGGCGTGCTGACACCTGCCGCAGGTTCAGGCTTCTCGCTGTCAAATGCGCCTAAGACTGCTGCGAGCCCAAAACTCAACAGCAGCAAAATGATGATGATAATCCAGCGCTTATTCACTCGTATGCTCCTTCGGCCCACCAACAGCATGGGCGGCGGCAGATTTGATGGCGCATTCATACTGTATTTGTCGCTCGGCTGGTATAGGTAAGCGGTTTGCGATTGGATTAGTCCGCTCATGGAGTGAATGTCATGGTTTCAATACCTTCTGTCTGCGTTTTCTGCGGATCCAAGATTGGCGCTGAGCCAGGTTACAAAGCCGCTGCAATTGCGACCGGCACCGGCATTGCCGAGCGTGGCTGGCGTTTGGTTTATGGCGGCGGCGGTGTTGGCCTGATGAACGAGACGGCAGATGCCGCACTTGCAGGAGGCGCGCCTGTCATTGGTGTGATCCCGCAGTTCCTTGCGGAATTCGAGGCTGGCCATGGTGGGCTGACAGACCTAATCGTCACGGACGGTATGCATGACCGCAAACAGATCATGTTCAATCTGGCAGGCGCTTTCGTCATTCTGCCAGGTGGCGTTGGCACGCTCGATGAGACCATGGAGATCCTCACCTGGAAGCAACTGCAACGTCACTCGAAGCCCATTATCATAGTGAATGAAGGTGGCTACTGGACGCCAATGCTGGAGATGATGGACAAAATCGTCGAAGGCGGATTCATGGGCCAAAACACGATTGAGCTACTGCAGATCGTCGATACTGTGCCTGGAGCCTTCGAATTGTTGGAAGAGACGTTCAAATAACGCCCATTCGAATTGCGTCCGGCCTACACGGGCGTTAGGGTCCGGCGCAATTCCTATAGCCGGAGCTCCGCATCATGGCGCAGATCAAAGTCAAAAATCCCATCGTTGAATTAGACGGGGATGAAATGACCCGCATCATTTGGGATTTCATCAAGAAGAAGCTGATTCTACCGTATCTTGATGTTGATCTGAAATACTACGATCTGGGCATGCAGAGCCGTGACGACACGAATGATCAGATCACCATTCATAGCGTCAACGCCATAAAGGAATACGGGGTCGGCGTAAAATGCGCGACGATCACGCCTGATGAAGCCCGCGTTGAAGAATTCGGCCTAAAAGAAATGTGGCGCTCCCCCAACGGCACCATCCGCAACATCCTGGGCGGAACGGTATTCCGGGAGCCGATTATCTGCCGCAACGTGCCACGCCTGGTGCCTGGCTGGACCAAGCCCATAGTCATTGGCCGTCACGCGTTTGGTGAGCAATACCGCGCCACAGATTTCCTGATACCGGGTGCTGGCGAGCTGACAATGACATTCAAGCCAGCTGACGGCTCCGCCCTGATTGAACGAAAGGTATTCAACTTCCAGGCGAGCGGCGTCGCCATGGCGATGTATAATCTGGATGAGTCCATCGTCGGGTTCGCCCGCGCCTGCTTCAACTATGGCCTAGCCCGGAGATATCCAGTCTTCCTCTCCACGAAGAATACTATTCTAAAAAGCTATGACGGCCGTTTCAAGGATATCTTCCAGGAAATCTATGACACGGAATTCAAAGACCGCTTCGACAAGCATGGCCTCTACTACCAACACCGGCTGATAGACGACATGGCGGCGTCCTGCATGAAGTGGGAAGGCGACTATGTCTGGGCGTGCAAGAATTATGATGGCGATGTGCAGTCTGATATTGTGGCGCAAGGCTTTGGCTCGCTCGGCCTGATGACCTCCGTTCTGCTGACGCCAGATGGCGACTGCGTGGAAGCGGAGGCGGCGCACGGCACTGTCACTCGCCATTACCGCGAGCATCAAAAAGGCCGCGCCACCTCAACCAACCCAATCGCTTCCATCTTCGCATGGAGCCAGGCGATCAAGTATCGCGGGAAGTTCGACGATACGCCCGATGTTGAACAATTCGGCAAAGCGCTGGAAGAAGTCTGCGTTGATACTGTTGAAGGCGGTCAGATGACCAAAGATCTCGCGATCTTGATCGGCCCAGAACAAGGCTGGCTGACAACCCAGAAATTTCTTGAGGCGCTTGACCGTAATCTCCAAAAGAAGCTGGCTTAGAGCCGCATTATGACGATCGAAACGCCTGTTCTGATCGTCGGCGGCGGTCCTATCGGCTTAACCCTGGCGCTTGATCTTGCATGGCGCGGGATTGATGTGACAGTTGCAGAGACCCGCAGCGAGGCCGAACCACCGCCGCCGAAGTGCAACCACGTCGCCGCCCGCTCTATGGAAATCTTCCGACGGCTTGGCGTTGCGGAAAGTTTGCGCAATGCAGGATTGCCAGCAAATTACGCCAATGATGTCTCTTACCGCACTGCGTTTACCGGCAAAGAGTTAACCCGCATCCCGATCCCCTGCCGCCGGGATCGCTACACAGCGACAGATGGTCCAGACGCCAATTGGCCAACCCCGGAACCGCCCCACCGGATCAACCAGACATTCTTGGAGCCAATCCTTTTCGCCCACGCGAAAGCATCCCCCCGGATAACGCTGCTGAACGAAACGGTCATCATGGAAATCTCCCAGGATGATAACGGCGCGCTGGCTACAGCGCGGCATGCCGGCAGCGGCGCTGAAGAACAAATACGTTGCCAGTACATCGTCGGCTGCGATGGTGGCGGGTCTATGGTGCGGAAGAGTATTGGCGCAAAATTCGAAGGCGACGCCGTTATTCAACGAGTCCAGTCGACCTATATCCGCGCGCCAGGCCTTATGAACTGCCAAGATACTGCGCCCGCTTGGGCCACGTTCTCCCTGAATCCTAGGCGCTCTGGCAATGTCTACGCGATTGACGGTTTAGAGCTTTGGGTCGTCCATAATTACCTGAAGCCCGATGAAGCCGATTTTGAATCTGTGGACCGAGACTGGGCGATCCGCGCAATTTTGGGCGTCGGCGATGATTTCACCTATGACGTGATCGCACCGATGGACTGGTATGGCCGCCGACTCGTCGCAGATAAATTCCGGGATCGGCGGATCTATATATGCGGCGACGCCGCCCATATCTGGGTGCCCTATGCTGGCTATGGCATGAACGCCGGGATCGCCGACGCCATGAACCTATCCTGGACGCTCGCAGCATATCTGAACAGCTGGGGCGGTGCTGGGATTCTGGATGCTTATGAACAGGAACGCCTGCCCATCACGCAGCAGGTTTCCCATTTCGTCATGGATCACGCCCACGCCATGGCAGGGCAACGTGGCGGCGTGCCTGAAAATATTGAAGATGATGACGCAGCAGGTGAATTAGCGCGCCAATCGCTTGGACAAAAAGCTTATGATTTGAACGTCCAGCAATATTGCGCCGCTGGCCTGAACTTCGGCTATTTCTACGAAAACTCGCCAATGATCGAAGGCGATGGCGAAACAGCGCCAGGATATTCGATGGCCGACTTCACAGTCTCAACCGTTCCCGGATGCCGCACACCACATTTTTGGCTAGACGACGGCCAGAGCCTTTATGACGCGATGGGGCCAGAATTCACGCTGCTCCGGTTCGATCCGAATGTTGCAGTCGACAGCATCCTGAATGCCGCGAAGCAGGCGGGTGTGCCAATACGGTTGCTTGATATTCCTGCGACACAGGCTGATCCAGCGTACAAGCATGCACTCACACTTTCTAGGCCAGATCAGCATATCGCTTGGCGTGGCGACAAAGCACCAAATGATCCTGCATCGCTGATCCAACGTATTCGCGGAGCCGTCTGATGCTCTCATATCTCCATAGCTTTCATGCTGGAAACCGCGCCGATTTGCATAAGCATGGCGGCTTGCTGGCCTTGCTTGCTGCCATGCGCAAGGACCCGGAACCGATAACATATATCGAGACCCATTCGGGTCGCGGGCGCTATGATCTGAATGCGCCCCAAGCTAAAAAAACGGGTGAGTATTTAACGGGTGCCGCCGCGCTCTGGCTGGCGAAACCGCCACCGCGTGGGCTGGCACCGCTGGCGCAGGCAATCCAGGCAGAGAACGAGGACCACGATGGCCTACGCTATTATCCAGGCTCACCAATGTTGGCTGCCAAAGCGCTGCGCCAACGTGATCGGCTGGAGCTTTGCGAACTGCATCCAAAGGAGGCCCCTGCTCTGCGCCAAACGCTTGCCCGCTTCCATCGCGCCAAAATCCGGCATGTGGATGGGCTAGAGTGGGTAAAGTCAGCACCTAGGCTGCAAGGCCGGCGCGCGCTCATCCTGATCGATCCAAGTTATGAACAGTCGGCGGAATATGAGGCATTGAGCACATGGTTGCCTGAAATGACTGCGCGCCGACCATCGGACTCATTCTGTCTCTGGCTACCGCTCCTGCCGGATGGGCGGCACCTGCCGATGCTGGGATCGCTGAAAGCCAACCTCAAAGTGCCAACGATGCTGGGGTCAGTCACTTGGTCGGAGAATGCGAAGGCCGATCGTGGCCTGATTGGCTCTGCGCTTATTGTCGTGCGCGCGCCGGATGGAATGGCTGGCGGGTTGGCGCGGGTGCAGCGAGATTTGCTGAAATTGCTAAAAGCGCCCGGAAAAGGTGCGCGCGTTGAACGGTTAGCCGGCTAAAAAGATAAGGGGCGCAGCCTCAATCGGCTGCGCCCCTCGCCTCGCTATCGCCGGTCGCTCAAGCGAGGGATCGATGTTGCGCCTGGCTTAGATCCGCTTCTTAGCGCCGTTGTTGAAGATCTTGTCGCTATGCTTCAGGTAGGCGTCACAAGTTCCAGCAGGCGCTTGATAGAGTTCCCGCGCTATTTCGTGGACACCGCGCTCAATAACCGAGCGGACAGCTAGCTGGAGACCTGCATGAACCATCGCGTTTTCATGCCGTAGCGGGGGAGTTGGGTGAGGCGCAGCCGTCGGAGCTTTGTCCTGGCGGTTTAAACGACCATTTCAGCTGCCAGCCCGCCTATTTCTGGTCATCCAGGCGGATTTATCCTGTGGCGGCCCGGCGTTCATGGAAGAAGAGCCGTTCCATATTGTAGGCGATGTTCGCGAGCTTCAGTTTCGCCTCTGCTCGCGCCAGGCCGATCGTTCGGATGAACAGCCCATACCGGTTCTTTTGATGGGCGAAGACATGCTCAACTCGAGCGCAGATGCCGGACTTCTTGCCATTGGCGCGGGATGTGGCCTCTGACATCGGCTTGCCCCTGGGCTTGCGGCGATGGATTTGGCTGCGCAGCATCTTCGACGACAACCATTCCTCATTCGCCTTGGAGAGGTAAGCGTTGGCCGTTGACCGGCAGGCGATCGCGCGCAATCCCTTAGAGGGGGGATCTAGCCCTTCTTATTCAATTGCCAGTCGAAGGCCTTCATCACCTGCTTCAACGTTCCAGTCTCGGTCAATTTGTTGCGGAACAGGCGGATCGTGTTCTCGTCCGGCGTTGGCATGCCTAGGTCGAAGCCCAAGCAGCGCATCAACGACAGTCGGTCACTAATCATAAACTCCATGCGAGCATCATAGAGATTATGCTGCGCCTGCAAGGTCAGCGCCTTGAACATCGACACGGGGCAAACGCAGGGCGGCCGCCCTTGGCACCATCCCCGTATCCCAAGCCCTCAACCAGCCAGCCCCGGAAATAATCAAAGTCCACCGTCGCATCCAGGACCTCGAGAGGGTCGCTGTGCTTGCTCTAGTACGCAAGATGGTCCGAAAGACTGAAAAGACTGCTGGGTTTCATAGCGATACCTCCATAATCCCAGTGAATCATATCAGCGCGCTGATCGCGTGGTTAATGCAGGTGTCCAGCTTGTGAACAGCACTTTCTTCACACCACCAGCCAATGAGGCACGGATGACGTTTTCCATACCGTGCACGTTCACGCGCAGAGCATCAAACGGGCGGCTTTCGCTCCGCGGCACGTGCTTCAGTGCGGCTGCGTGGAAGACGTAATCAACGCCATCATGCCGGACAGCAGCAGCACCTCAATAGAAGTTCCATGGGCAGCCTGGCGTCCAAGGGCCGCATGAACGAAGGCAAGGGTCACAATGAACAGCAATGGCACGATCACCGCCCAGATGATATTGGCCTAACCGGCTACGAACTTCGCGCAGTACAATCGCCACGATCAGCCGCCGCTGCACCGCCAAACCCTGAAGCAATTCACGCAAAGGGGAAGGTGCAGACGCGCCCCGGCTAACGAACGGCCTAGGCTGGTAATCTGGGCGCGTGGGCAGTCGCATGAAAATGCCTGGCCGGCTGTAACCGCAGACCAGTATCACCCAGCGTCAACCTGACACGCGACGCGGCCACTCATGACACTATCAGTAACACCGCGGACGGAGACTTATTTGCATAGGCGCCTGCTGGCGGCGTTGTAGGTCTGCAACACAGTCACCTGGCCCGGACCACCAAGCCCTAGCTCATCAACTGAATGCACGGACCCAGCGGCGGCAGACGCGATTGCATCGAGCCCAGCACTTGCCTGCCTGACACTGCTGGCCCCGGCACGCGCGTTAACATTGGCAGATGGCCTAAGCGGGCCGTGTGCCGTCATTGGTCAGCCTGGGTGGGCGGCCACAAGTGCTTAGCGATAGCGCCAACACGGCTGCCAAAAGGGCTAAAACATGCGAGAATGATCGCTGAACGTTTTCCATATCGACCAAACGGGGCCCATACGCGTGGGCGCCCCGTCAAGAGCAATGCTTGCAGGCTGTGATCAATATCTGCTAACCGCCGCACTATGGCAGATACATCATCCCCCAAAGTTCCAGCTGCGATTGCGGCTGGCCAGACGCTCATTCAGGCAGAAATCGACGGCCTGGCGGCACTTTCCGCTGGTCTCGATACGGCCTTTACGCTCGCCGTCGATACCTTGGTGGCTTGCAAGACCTATTGTATCGTAACTGGGGTCGGTAAATCAGGGCATATCGGATCAAAAATCGCCGCGACATTTGCATCTACCGGAACGCCCGCATTCTTCGTGCACCCAACTGAGGCCAGCCATGGCGACCTTGGCATGGTGGATCAGGACGGTGTGTTGCTTGCGATTTCAAATTCCGGCGATACGCGCGAGATGCGGGACATCTTGGCTTACGGCCAGCGTGTCGGCATTCCAATCATCGGCATCACCAAGCGTGCCGATAGTATTTTGGGGCACCGGTCAAATATTCTGCTGAAGCTGCCAGATATGCCGGAAGCCTGTCCCAATGGCCTGGCACCGACGACATCGACCACGGCGACCTTGGCCCTTGGTGACGCACTCGCTGTCGCTGTTATGGAGGCGCGAGGCTTTAGCCGGGAAGATTTCGGTAAGGTCCATCCGGGCGGCAAGCTGGGCCTGCAGCTGCAGCATGTAAAAGATTGGCTCGCGACAGAAGGCGAAACGACGCCAACGACAACACCGGATATGGAAGCCAGCGGCGTTATTTCTGCACTTGCTGTAAGCGGCATGGGCTGTATCGGCGTTGTGGATGCGAAGGGCCAATTGATCGGATCGATCACCGATGGCGATCTTCGCCGCGCCTTCTCACCAGAGTTTTTCCAGAAAACCGCCCGCGACATTATGAATCCAAGTCCGATCAACATCACGCCTGATGTGCGGATGCAGGACGCGATCGAGATCATGACGGAGCGGCGCATCTCGAACATCTTTGTCGTGGAAACCGGTGTCCTGAAGGGCATTATCCATATGAAAGACCTGCTTCGCGCCGGATATTTGTAGCGGCGGCCCTGAATGATACGCATTTTCATTGGCTATGACCGGCGCGAGGCCATTGGCTTTCAGGTGCTCACGCAGTCAATAATCAGCCGCGCATCAGAGCCGGTATCGATCATCCCAATTGCGCTCCAGAACCTGGGCGGACTGTATCAGCGAATGGCAGACCGGCTGCAATCCACAGAATTTTCGTTTTCGTGGTTCTTCGCACCCTATCTCGCCGATTATGCGAGCTGGGCAAATTTTATGGACTGCGATTGTCTCTGCCAGGACGACATCGCGAAACTATGGGCGCAGCACGATAGCCGATATGCAATGTAGTGCGTCCAGCATGACCACGGCCCAGCAAATAGCACCAAGTTCTGGGGTGCCAAGCAAACCCAATATGAGAAAAAGAACTGGTCCAGCGTTATGCTGATGAATGCGGAGCGCTGCCAAGCCTTAACGCCGCATTATGTAAATACAGCCAGCGGGCTTGACCTGCACTGCTTCCGCTGGCTGGCAGATGAAGCTGAAATCGGCGCGCTAGCTGCCAACTGGAACCATCTGGTCGGGTATTCTGATGGCGCGCTCGAAGACCAATCTATTCTGCACTTTACGGAAGGTGCCCCGTACATGGCTGGGTTTGAGACCAGTGAATGGGCAGATATTTGGCACCGCAAGGCTGCCTCATTAGTCGACGGACCCGGAAATGCGCGTTCGGAATGAAAACAAACCGCGTGGCCACGGTAGCCTCGATCCACATAGGCATGCTTGACGTTGATGCCGGTTAGGCTAGCGGCCTGGTCGATCTGAC
>CBFIAF010000023.1:0-55799 GCA_965660545.1 Alphaproteobacteria bacterium
ACGACTGAGAGTTACCTTGGATTTGTCCAACTCGCCGCTGCAAGGCTCTGGAATACGCCATTTGTCAAAATGACCTAAGCTACCCGCTTTACTCACACGCGGAGGCTGGATATGGCGAAGTAGGGTATTGGCGCAGAATTTCCTGCGTTGCATCACCGCGATAAAGCGTTTGTTATTCCTAATCCGAGGGACGTTATATCCGCCAAGCTATTGTAAATAGTAGATTTAAAGGCGATCGCCACAACCAGTTCAGGCATCGCAGTCACTATTGTAAGCGAGATGGTGGGACCACACTGGACGAAGTGATCGCCCATTGTCGGGATCTGGTTCAAGCCACGGACCTACTCGTCTCTGCCGATCTGGAAAAGGCTACAGCGACCGCCCGGAGGACGCCGCGCAAAGCGTCTGCGCCGCAGCAGAGGACGAAGTTGCAGGATGCTTAATCGAAGACTCCTCTGGCGATGTCCCAGACGAAATCTGTCACTTAGGACTGGCGGTCAAGCGGGCAGTAGCAGCAATTGAAGCGGCTCGCAGCCTCCCAGATGAGTTCATGCTGACCGTACAAGCTGAGAATCTCATCCGACAGCGTCCGGGTCTGGACTACACTAAAACACGCTGGCAAGCCTTTGATGAAGCGGGAGCGGACGTAATCTTCGCACCCGGATTGAAGACCCTGGACATGGTCCACACGGTTTGCAGTTCTGTTTCCAAGCCAACCACGCGCTGCTTGGCGGGTCTACCGACATGGCTGTCCTGAGCGTCACTGAGGCCGGCGCAAAGCGCTTTAGCGTTGGTGGCGGGCTTACCTGGACGGCTTATGGCCAGATGATCAAAGTCGCTCGCCGGATCGCCGAAGACGGCGTCTTTGATTATGAGAATAGTCCTCTTTACGGCGGTGTTGGGAAACTCATGTAAGCTGTAAAATCAGTGCAATATTCCGTCGTTAACTTGCCGCGATCTGAAATGCGCTCTACCTTCAAAGCCCGCATGTGGAGCGTATGTTCCGCGACCTAACGAGGTTCCGATGCCGCTACAGCCTGCTGCCATCGCTAGTACTATTCGCGCTCTTTTCGATAAAATCCGCGCCCAAACCGAAGCACTAACCACACCCCTAGAGATTGAGGATATGGTCGCGCAGTCCATGCCGGATGCGAGCCCGGTTAAATGGCATTTGGCGCACACCACCTGGTTCTTCGAAGAATTTATTTTGCGACAGCATGATGATGCTTATCAATCGCCCGATGACCGGTTTGCTTATCTGTTTAACTCCTATTACGTGCAAGCTGGCCCGCGTTATGAGCGCGCCTCACGCGGCCTTATCAGCCGACCGACTGTTGGCGAAGTAATGGCTTACCGGGCTGGCGTCACCGATGCGATCCAGCGGATGGTCGACGCTGGCGCTGCACCGCTCGATCTGGTGGAACTTGGTTGCCACCACGAAATGCAGCATCAGGAACTGCTGCTGACGGACATGCTACACCTGCTCTCTCACAACCCGTTATGGCCAGCTTATAAGGCACCAAGCCCCAACGCGCTGGCGAGCCCGGCAGCGCTTGAATGGATCAGCAGTTCAGGCGGCATCCATGAAATTGGCCACGACGGCAATGATTTTGCGTTCGATTGCGAAACGCCGCGACATCAAGTGCTGCTGCAGCCTTATAAACTCGCCAGTCGGGCGGTCACGAACGCCGAATGGGTCGCATTCATCGAAGATGGTGGCTATCAAACGCCTGCAATCTGGCTCGCCGATGGATGGGGCACGGTTGAGCGCGAAGACTGGACTGCGCCACTCTACTGGCAGAACCACGGCGGCGAATGGCAAGCTTTCGGCTTGCGCGGTCTCCAACCCGTAGACCCCGACGCTCCCGTTGTTCACGTCAGCTATTATGAGGCCGACGCCTATGCGCGCTGGGCTGGGAAGCGCTTGCCAACAGAAGCCGAGTGGGAAGCCGCAGCGCCTGATGATGCAGGTGCCGGCAATTTCCTGGAATCAGGGATGTTGCGCCCCCGCCCCGCTTCTGGACCCGGCCTGACACAGATGGCAGGCGATGTATGGGAATGGACCCGCAGCTCCTATGCCGCTTATCCGGGATTCAAGCCGCCAGCGGGTGCCATTGGCGAGTATAACGGAAAATTCATGGCCAATCAGTACGTGTTGCGCGGTGGGTCTGCTGTGACAGCAGCGGCACAAATGCGCAGGACCTACCGGACCTTCTTCTATCCACACCAGCGTTGGCAGATGTTGGGCCTTCGACTGGCTGCAGACGCGTGAGCAGTTCCACATTCCTGCAGTCCCTGATCGCCGGTCTCAATACGCCTCAAAAGCGGCTTGAGCCAAAATTTTTTTATGATCACGCAGGCTCAGCACTGTTCGACAAGATCACTGAGCTAGAGGCCTATTATCCGACCCGAACGGAAATGGGCATCCTGCAGGCAGCGGCTCCGGAAATCGCCGCTGCCATTGGTCCTGGCGCCGTAGTCTTAGAGCCAGGTGCGGGGTCTGCCGCCAAAGTAAGTTTGCTGCTAGATGCGCTAGAGGCCCCGGCAGCATTCGCGCCCGGCGATATCTCCATCGATCATTTGACGGAAGCAGCGGCAGCGCTTCAAGCCCGATATCCGAAACTGCCCATCAAGCCCTTCGCGCTCGATTTCGATCATGCTTTTGATCTTCCGACAGAAATCGCGGCGCTTGGGCCAGTCACCGTGTTCTTTCCGGGCTCCACCATCGGGAATTTTGAACCGACGCGGGCGATTGGCTTGCTCCAGCGCTTTGCTGGGACGGCAAACGCCCAGCATTTGCTAATCGGTGTCGACATGAAGAAGGATAATGACCGGCTCGTGCGCGCGTATGATGATCCGGAAGGCGTCACCGCACGCTTCAATTTAAACCTTCTCGCGCGCGCTAATAGCGAACTGGGCGCTGACTTCGATGTTTCGGCCTTCGAACATCTTGCACTCTATAATGCAGAAGACGGTCGGATTGAGATGCATTTGAAATCTCTTCGCTCTCAAACTGTATCTGTCGCTGGAGAGCGCTTCTCCTTCATCGAGGGCGAGACCATCCATACCGAGAACTCCTACAAATATTTCGTCCCTGAATTCCAGGTGCTAGCGGCTAAAGCGGGATGGAGGGCGCGGCAGGTTTGGACGGACCCGGAGAGCTTGTTCAGCGTCCAGCTTTTCCACAACGCCAAATAACGACGCTTCCGCTATCGTCGAGACATTCTGATTCGCAGCCGCCGGACCAATTGCCATGCCGCATGCTGACTTCGTCCACCTTCGTGTCCGATCCGCCTATTCCCTGCTAGACGGGGCGTTGCACGCACCGGCAATCGTCGATTTAGCGACCGAGCACGCCATGCCAGCGCTGGCGATTACAGATAAGCGGAATGTGTTCGGCGCGCTCGAATTCGCCATGAAAGCAGGTGCTGCTGGAGTTCAGCCCATCACTGCGGCAATTTTGCCAATTTCCCGCGATGAGGTTGAACTTGACGCGCAGAATCGGCGCCCACCAGCAGATGACCTCGTGTTGCTGGCGCAAAGCCCTGTCGGTTACACGAACCTCATGCGCCTCCTCTCTCAAGCCCATCTGAATAGTGCTGCTGAACATGATCCAGAACTAACCTTGGACATGCTGGAAGGCGCCACTGAGGGCCTGATCGCGCTCACTGGCGGACCAGAAGGCGCTGTAGATCGCATGCTGGTTGAAGGGCAATCTGATCGCGCTGAACGGCGCCTGCATACCCTGAACGCTCTATTTCCTGGCCGCCTGTACATTGAACTGCAACGCTATGGCCGGGCTGGAGAAGCGATTACTGAGCTGCAATTGATTGACTTTGCATACGCACTCGACCTGCCGCTCGTTGCTACGAATGACGTGCGCTTTGCAGATGCGGATATGCACGAAGCCCATGATGCGCTGCTTGCAATCGCCGATGGCAGGCGCATTGAAGATACTGACCGCCGCCGCTCAACGCCGGACTACCGCTTCAAATCCCCAGCGGAAATGGCGGTCTTGTTCGAAGACCTCCCGGAAGCGATCGCCAATACGCTTGTGATAGCGGAACGCTGCGCCATCGCACCCACGCCACGCGACCCAATCCTGCCCCCGTTTGAATCCGAAAACGGCCTGGCCGAGCCAGAGGCGCTGAAAGCCCAGGCGGAAGAAGGCCTCGAAATACGACTGGGGGATATGGGCTGGAGCAAAGCGGATTTCGACGAGAAGGCAAAAGTCTACCGTGACCGCCTCCAATATGAACTGGGCGTCATCAACGACATGGGCTTTCCGGGCTACTTCCTGATCGTTGCGGAATTCATTACGTGGACGAAAGGCCGTGGCATTCCGGTTGGCCCAGGCCGTGGTTCTGGCGCTGGTTCCGTCGTCGCCTGGGCGCTGACAATTACGGATCTAGATCCCCTACGCTTTGGCCTGCTGTTTGAGCGGTTCTTAAACCCCGAACGCGTGTCCATGCCTGATTTCGACATTGATTTTTGTCAGGACCGGCGGGACGAGGTCATCACCCACGTCCAGGAACGCTATGGGCGGGATAAGGTCGCGCAGATCATCACCTTTGGTAAATTGCAGGCCCGTGCTGTGCTGCGAGACACAGGCCGCGTCCTTGGCATGCCCTATGGCCAGGTAGATCGCATCTGCAAAATGGTACCGAACAACCCGGCCAATCCGACGACGCTGGGGGAAACTATTGCGGGCGAACCAGCATTGCGCGAGATGCGAGATACCGATGAACAGGTCCGCGCACTCCTCCGCATCGCGTTGAAACTTGAAGGGCTGTACCGCAACACCTCCACCCACGCAGCTGGTGTTGTTATCGGGGACAGACCTTTGGAGGAGTTGGTCGCGCTATATCGTGATCCGCGGTCCGAAATGCCGGTCACCCAGTTCAACATGAAATGGGTTGAGACGGCGGGCCTCGTGAAGTTCGACTTTCTCGGCCTAAAAACGCTGACGGTGCTGACCGACGCCGTGAAACTCATAAAGCGACGCGGCATTAATATCGACATCAACCATTTGCCGTTCGACGACAAGAAAAGCTTCGATCTGCTGGCGAGCGGTCATACTGCTGGCGTATTCCAGCTTGAAGGCTCCGGCATGCGGGATATGTTGAAGCGCCTGAAACCGAACCGCTTCGAGGACATTATCGCAGTTGTGGCGCTCTACCGCCCTGGGCCAATGGACAATATTCCGAGCTATATTGCGCGGAAGCATGGAACAGAACCCGTAACATACCCCCATGAAACGCTAGCACCCATCCTGGAAGAGACCTACGGCATCATCATCTATCAAGAACAGGTAATGCAGATTGCACAGGTGCTGGCGGGGTACAGCCTTGGCGGCGCTGATTTGCTGCGCCGGGCAATGGGTAAGAAAATCAAATCAGAGATGGCGGCTCAGCGCGAAATCTTCGTTGAAGGGTCCGTGAAAAACAGCGTGAATGAAAAGCTTGCCAGTGAAATCTTTGATCTGGTCGATAAATTCGCAGGCTATGGTTTTAACAAAAGCCATGCGGCGGCCTATGCCCTCGTCTCTTACCAAACTGCATATTTGAAGGCGAACTATCCGGTGGAGTTCATGGCGGCTTCAATGAGCCATGATATGCAGAACACTGACAAACTTGGCCTTTTCCGCCGCGAACTGGACCGCCTGAAAGCGCCATTGCTATTGCCAGACGTCAACCGCTCGGAAGTTATTTTCGATGTCGAAGATACCGGCAAGGGCGGTCTCGGCGTTCGCTACGCGTTGAGCGCCATCCGCAATGTCGGCAAGCCTGCTGCTGCAGCCATCGTTGCGGCTCGCGAGGATGGACCGTTCAAAGATCTGGCAGATTTTGCTGACAGACTGGACGCAAGCCGTACCAATAAACGCGCCATTGAAACCCTCGCGCGCGCCGGTGCCTTTGATAGCGTCGATCCTAACCGAGCACGCGTGTTCAAGGGTGCGGAAGTTATTGTGCGCACTGCCCAGGCGGCAGCAGAGGAGCGGACCAGCAACCAGACCAATCTGTTTGGGGATGCCATGGCGGCACCCACACTGCGCCTGCCTGAAACTGGCCAATGGACGGAAGCCGAAGCGCTCGGTTATGAGATGGACGCCATCGGCATGTATCTATCCGCCCATCCGCTTGATGCATTTGCGCCCGCGTTGAAACGGCTTGGCGTCACCACAATTGCGGACCTGATGCGCCGTGGACCGCCAGGCGGCGTGCGGAGCAATGACAGACAGCAAGGCTATCAACGCCAAGCCGAAGCAAACTGCCGGATCGCAGCGACCCAGCTTGGCCGTCAGGAACGCACATCCGCTAAGGGCTCGCGCTATGCCTTCGTGCAATTGTCCGACGCGACGGGCGTGATTGAAGCGACCGCATTCTCCGAAGTGCTGGCCATTACAAGGGATTTACTGGATTCCGGTAGGCCATTGCTGCTGGGCGTTGAAGCCAAAATGGGCGATGGCGGGTTGCGCGTTTCCATCGTCTCCGCCAAGGACTTGGAAGAGGCCGCCGCCGATATGGGGCGCGAGCTGATGGTCTATGTGGAAGACGCCGTAGCGCTGCCGCATATATCAACTCTGCTGGAACAAGAACCCACAGGCCGTGCCGAGGTGACCTTGGTGCTTGAGATTGATTCGTCCCGCGAAATCACCTTGAAGCTCAAAAAGCGTATCCAATTGTCGCCCGCGACAGCACAAGCGATTAAATCTTTACCCGGTGTTGCGATGGCTGAGACGCTTTAAGCATTTTAGGGCGCGCCTGAAGATTAATTCCATTAAAAATAAATCATTTATTAACAATAGTTTAATTCCTTTTCGCCGGCGCGCTTTGGAACACCTGCTGCTAGGTTTCTTACCGAACAGTAAAGAAACCCGCTGCGATTTACGCTGAAATGGCTTACTGGATGACATCGTGGGAGGCGTTATGCGCCATGGCTGACGCAATAATTTTTGGACCGCAATGGTTCGTCGATCGCACGTTCAAGGACGCACTAAGTCTACTTGAAGAAGTGCGTTCCTATATTCTGTATGAGGAGCGCTAAGGTCGTATGGACCTATCCCTTGCCGCCCGCGTGCGTCAGAGCCTTGCAGCGACGTGAATGACCACGCACCTGACAAATGTCATGGGTTGGCTGCTGCTGCAAAAAGCCGCCACCACTGGCGAAATTGAAGAACAACAACCCCTGAAACCTGAAAATCGCCTGGGCGGCCGGGAAGCCTGCATGGATTACGCGGGTCTGGCAGATTCCGATCTGCCAGACCGCATGCGGGAGCTGCTTGATCGTAGTCATCGTGTGTATATTCGGGTCGCTCGCTTAGATGACATGATGCAGGGTGAAGAGGTGTCATCATAGAGGCGTTGCATCCGCTGGCGAAGCGGCGATACTAAATGGCGGATCACAAAGACTTGCCAATTAGGATCGCTAAAGAATGACGATTCTCGAGCTCGGGCCAGAGGATGCGCTCTACTATGAATGGACGCCGCCAAGCAAAGCTGGTGCATCAAGCTTTGTGTTCATCAACCCGATTACGGGCGATACCAGCCTTTGGAATGCGGCAGTTATTCCGGCGATTAAATCCGCTGGGTTCGGCGTACTAGCATATAATTTTCGTGGACAAACCGGCAGTCGCTTCAAGCCAGGCCGGGCATTGGATGCAGACTTGATCGTCGATGATCTACAAACCTTGGTGCGCCATGTAGCGCCGGAAAAGCCTCTTCTCGTTGGGCTTTCGATCGGCGGGCTTTACGCCGCTCGGGCCGTGCTTGATGGTCTCGATACTGCAGGTCTGGTTCTGATTAACACCCTCCGCCGCATAACGCCGCGCATTCAGTGGATGAATGATGCCACGCTCAGGGTGATGCAGGTCGGCGGGCCAAGCTTAATGAAAGACCTGTATTTTCATCTGCTTGTCGGCGAACCGTTTCAGGAAGCCAACCGCGCTGCATTTTTGACGGATGAGCCGGACTATACACCGCTTGATCCGGCCTCCGGTGCAACAAATTTGTTGACCAAAATGGGGACGACCAGTTGGGACGTGGACTGGTCAAAGCTCGAGCTGCCTGTGCTCTCCGTGACCGGCCTGCAAGACCGGGTCTTTTATGAAACCAGAATCGTGAACGAACTTTACGCGACCTTGCCAAACGCCCGCCGCGTTGATCTGGCAGATGCTGGTCACATGGTACCAGCCGAAACGCCAGATGCGCTGATCGACGCCCTCAAGGCGTTCGCGGCGGAGATTACTTAATGCGCGGCTGGGTCGCGTATCTTGCATGCTTCATCGGTGTGTGCGGCCATGCCTCCAGCGAGTTCGTGGCCAAGCTTGCAGCGATACCTGGTCCGGAATTCAGCGTGTGGCGGTTTATGATCGGCGGGCTCGGTCTGCTGATCGCAACCCAATTCTGGCCAGGTGCCCGTGACCTTATAACGCCGATCCGCCAAGACTCGCGCCGGGTTCTGCCGCTGGCGTTCTTTGGCATGTCGGTCGCACAATTGTTTTTCCATTGGGCCTTGGACTACGCCAGCATCGTCCAAGTCGCGACCATGGTAACCGCTATGCCAATGGTCGTGGTCGGCGTCGATTGGCTGATTAACCGAACGCCGGTTTCCGCACCGAAGCTGATTAGCGGTTTCGGCGCATTTATCGGCGTAATGCTGCTGCTGACAGATGGTTACCTCGAAGCCTTCGACATTACCGGCGACGCATTTGTCGGCACGGTTATGGCCTTTGGCTGTGCGATCACTGGTGCATTCTACCTGGTACTGGTGCGCCCCGCTGTTATCGCCCACGGCGCTGTTCGCATGACAGCCTATACCTTCGTGCTGGGGTTCTTTCTCCTGTACCTCATCGTTGGCATTGCCTGGGGACTCTGGGTTGATCCACTAACACTGTTCGATAAGCGCCCAGAACAGATTGCTGGGATCTTCACCATTGGCATCTGGAACACGACCATCGCTATGATCCTCTGGCTCGCAGGGCTTTCCTTCGCGCCAGATTTGGTTCGGGCGAATTACATGTTTTTCCTCAAGCCAGTGATCGCTGCGTTTTTGGCGATTGCTATTATCGGGGACAGCCTTTCGCTTATGCAGTGCTTGGCAATCTTCGCCATTCTGTTTTGCGTCGGCATGGAATATGTTTGGACAGTTCGCGCCGCCAGGGTAGCCGCCCTCCGCTCCCAGAATTAGGACGACTGCTTAATGCCCACATACTCCGCAGACACCCTTCGCCGCCAGATTGAAGCTGTGCTTGCCGCATGGGGGCTCACGGCAGAGCGCAGCAATCTAATCTCCGGCCTGATGGTGGAGGCAGACCTGCGCGGTATCGACAGCCACGGCATCGGCATGCTGCCCCACTACGAAACGCGTCGCCAGGATGGAATGATTTTCCCTGCCGCTGAGCCAGTCGTTGAAACCGATTCACCAGCATTCTGCGTGATTGACGCCGGGCATAGCCTTGGCCACGTGCCGGGCGCGCTGGCGATGGGCATGGCGATTGAGAAAGCTAGCATCATGGGTGTCGGTATGGGCCTGGTGAAGCGCTCCAACCATTATGGTGCGGCTGGCGTCTACGCGACTATGGCGGCGGACGCTGGCATGATTGGCATGAGTATGACGGGCACATCACAGCGCTCAATCGTGCCGACGTTCGCTAAAGAGCCGATGTATTCCACCAACCCTATCGCCTTTGCCGTGCCAGGTCCAAACGGCCAGCACCCGATTGTGCTTGATATGGCGACATCCACCGTCGCGGTCGGCAAGCTGGATATCGCCCGCCGCACGGGCAAACCCTTGCCAGAAGGCTGGGCGCTGACACCCGAAGGCCAGCCTCAAACCGATGCTCAGGCCGCCTTCAACGCCCGCCCCCGCCGCATGACGCCCCTGGGCGGCGACCGTGAACGCGGCAGCCACAAAGGCTACGGCCTCGCCGTGATGGTGGATATTCTCTCCAGCGTTCTCACTGGATCCTGGTTCGGTGCGCATGACCTCAAGACCGGAAAAACCGGCAAGCACCACATGATCGGCAGCTTCTTCCTGGCACTCGACCCGGTCATGTTCCGGGATAGCCGCGATGATTTTGACGCTGACATGGCCGCACTCGTCGATTTCCTGAAATCCACACCGCCGCTTGATCCTGACCAGCCTGTGATGGTCGCAGGCGAGCCGGAACGCATTGCCAAGGCGAAGCGCGAAACATCCGGCATACCCATTAGCGATAAACTGTTTGAAGAACTCCGGTCCGCCGCTGAATCCAGCGGTGCCGCATTCCTACTTGGCAATTAGGAGCCCAGCACATGTCCGCCGCACCCACAAGCCAGATCCCCGGATATTATCACCGCAAGATTGGCGATATCACCGTCACTGCGATTTCAGACGGTTATTTGGATGGGGACGTGGATGTCCTCCGCAATATTGAGCCTGACGATGCTTTGAGCATGCTTCGCGCCAATTTCCGCAATGGCCGCCGGACATATGTGAACGGGTTCATCATCCGCTCCAAAAGCCGCACCTGCTTGGTTGAAACCGGCTCTGGCAACTACCTGCAACCGACGGCAGGTAAGCTGCTGGAAAACGTCATTGCGGCAGGTGTGGACCCGAATGAGATCGACACCGTACTGCTCACCCATATGCATCCGGACCATTCCGCTGGCCTCACCAATATGGAAGATAACTCGCTCTACTTCCCGAATGCAGAGCTTACAGCCCACGAGAACGAACCGAAACATTGGCTCGATGATGGTGCAATGGCGAATGCTGAAGAACGCGCTCAGCGGTTGTATTTCCAAGCGACGCGCGAACAGATCGCACCCTACGCCAAGCAAACCAAGCTGTTCCAGTCAGGCGAAGTTTTCCCCGGCGTCACGGCCCTACCCACCCCTGGCCACACACCCGGCCACACTTGCTACATGGTCGAATCCGGCAATGACAGCCTGCTGATCTGGGGCGATATCGTGCATGTGCCGGAAATTCAAACCGCACGCCCTGATGTCGCCATCGCCTTTGATACAGACATGCACGCCGCCATCGCGTCCCGCAAACGCATCTTTGATATGGCCGCAACAGATGGCTTGCTTGTCGCCGGCATGCACCTGCACTTCCCCACATTCAGCCACCTAATCCGCGACGGCGAAGGCTACCGCCTCCTCCCCGAACCCTGGGCGCACGAGATGTAAGAGACAGCAAAACACGCTGCATTCAACACAAACGGCGGAACGTATTGACCGCCGCCCACACAAGCGCTAAATCACTTCGCTCGCAGCCAAAGCTGCCGCACCGTTGGGGATTAGTTTAACGGTAGAACAGCGGACTCTGACTCCGTCGGTCCTGGTTCGAATCCAGGATCCCCAGCCATTTTCCACGAGTCGCTTAGCTCGCCTTTGCAGGCCTCAACCCTTAGTCCAAAATGACATGTGGGACGAACCTCGCATCGTCGCGGGTTATGGGGGTGTCGTCTTCGCGGATCCCTAGGCCAGCGGGGCGGCTGGCGATGAGCCAATTGCCGAGGACGGGATATACGCCGTCCATTTTTGGCAAAGCAGCGAGCCCTTGGACGATGCCGCCTTCTTCGCCATAAGGGCCATCCGCCTTTAATGTTGTTTCACCATCTTCGACGATTTCAATGTTGGCACCTTCGCGGGAATAGATGGGCTTCTTGACGTAGCTTTCGCCGAGAACGTCATCATCTACTGCATCCGTGAAGAATGAGGGCAGCAGGTTTGGATGGCCGGGTGCCATCTCCCATAACAGCGGCAGCAAGCCTTTGTTTGAAAGCACAGCCTTCCAGGGCGGTTCGATCACGCGCATGCTGGAGGTGGCAAGGTTGTCTGCAAATTCGTCGTGAAACATCCATTCCCAGGGGTAGAGCTTGAACAGGTTTGAAATCACCTGCTCCGCACCATCAACGAACTGGCCATTATCCGTCACGCCTATCGTACCAATCGGCAGAAGATGCGTGCCAATGCCAGCCTGCTCCGCACAATCCGCCAGATATTCAATTGTGCCAACGTCTTCTTCAGATGCGGCCTCTGCCGTCAGGTGCAGCAGGCCTTCGATGCCGAAGCCTTGGAACGCTTCAATCAAGGTTTCGTGGATAGAGTTATATTGGTCTGCGGAATCAGGCAGGCAGCCGTCTGCCCGCAGGTCTTCCAACCAGCGCCATTGAAACACGCCTGCTTCGTAAAGCGAGGTCGGTGTGTCAGCGTTATATTCCAGAAACTTCGCCGGACCTTCGCCATTGTAGGAGAAATCCATACGGCCATAGAGGTTCTTGGCTTTGCCTACCCAGCTATCGACAATGTAATCCCAATGCTTTTGCGGAATCGCCAGGCGCGACATGATCTCTTCGCTTTGAAGCGCCTTATCCACGATAGCGAAGCACATCTCCTCCAGCTCCTCCGATGGCGTTTCCAGATCATCCTCGATCTGGCGCATCGTGAATCTGTAATACGCGCCCTCAAACCAGTACGGATCGCCACCAATAGTATGGAAGCGGAAGCCAAGTTCTTCAGCGATTTGGCGCCAGTTATAACGTTCTGGCGTTATGATCCGCTGCAAAGGCTCAGCCGCCGAAGCTGCGACCGCCAGAACGAGTCCCGCCCGTACGGCCAAACCCTGAGCGGGAGACAACTTTGCCAGCAGAAGGCCGGGCAGCGGCAGATTTTGGCACGGACACAGGGCCCGCTTTCGCATCCCACTTCGCACCAGATGCCGTGCGCACTTTGCCTGCTGCAGACGAGCGATAGAGCGGTTGGGCGGCAACGGGACCGCTCATCGCGCGGCCCATCATGTAGCCAATCATCAACGGCATCCATAGACTACCGCCGGATGAAGCTTGCTGCTGCCGTGCCGGCTGCTGACAAGCGGCAACCCCGTGCTCAGCCTCACAATCTTGCCGGCTTTGATATTTCGGCGCGACGCGGGCGTGGTCCTTCTGGGCAGCCGCGAAACCGGCTTGGCAATCAGCTTCAGAAAGCTCACCACCGACGATGCAGGCCTCAGCGCTGGAATACTGCAGCGCATCCACCTTTTCCTCACACCCGGTGAGCGCCAGTGCAGAAACGCTGACACCCATAGCGATCAAAGCCACTCTGCCAGAGCGCTTGCGCGCAATCAGCGGCGAGCTAGGCGGAAATTGTTTAAACTTAGCCATACGTCGTCTCCCGGATTCCTGAATGCGCATAATAACGCGACGTTCCTTTACGATATAGAACTGATCCAAGCTATTGCATACATCTTTACGGCATAAACCTTGATCTATACATCCGGCAGGCTTTAGATGCTGAGGTCATCAAGATTATAATCCTTCAAATCAGCGCGGGCGGCTTCATCCCATGAGTAAGATAAGCCTGCATCAAGGTGGGGCTTGTAGGAATATGGCTGCTCATCCGGAAACCGTTCGCGGCGGGCAGCGATCGCATAACCCAGGATGCGCGCACGACGTTCAATCCGGGCTGCGTCATAAACAGCAGCGGCGTTATGGAGACCGCCAGCTTCCACATCCAGCACGCTCCGCCGGCGATGAAAACCCATATTTGCTGTCACCCGCCAATCCTTGCTGGTATTGGCAAAGGAGCCGTGCACGGTCTGCCTGTTGGATATGGCGACATCCCCCGGCTTGCAGATAATCGGTGCGGCACCTGGTAGCCGCTCTGACCCAGCATCTGCAATCATCGCTTTGATATCCGCCTTGCCCAGCTTGTGAGACCCAATAACGACCCAGAGCCCGTTCGCCGCTGTACAGCCATAGGGCTGGCCCATAAAGTTAAACCCATGGGACCCTTGGTCCCAATCGGGTGCGTCCCAATGGGTGGTCCCGTCCTGATGCCAGGCGACAGATGCGCCAAGGCCCGGTTCTTTAATGAACAGCGCCTCATTGAACGGCGCGAAGTCCTCACCATTGATCGCGGCGGCAACAGCCAGTAATTGCGGATGCCCGTAAAGGCGCAAGCATGCTTCTGAGAATTGGAGCGAGCCCAAAATCATATAGACAATTTCATCCGGCACCTCGGTTGCCGCCTCTGGCTCAAACATTTTTACGGGGTGGCGGCCTTTGGCAAAAGACGTACCACCAGCCGGATCGCCCAATGGCTTGGACCAGTAGAGATTGGGCGTAGCACATTCAGCCCCAATGGCGGTCCGCCCTTGCGCATCCCAAAAAGCGCCTTTTCGAACAGGGTAGCGGCTGCGGATCGCCTCAACATCAGCCTTAATATCGGCGATATCCTCTTCACGCATGACGTTTTCGAAGACGTAGAACCCAGTCCGCCAATAGGCTTCCAGGATATCTGGCGCAAGAGCGCCGTCATCGGTGAAGGTAATGAGCCCGCAATTGCCGAGCGCCTTAGCACGCGCCTGGCCCTCTTCCATGTAAGTCTGCATACCGGCGGTATGAGCGCCATAGTCAATTAGAGTGTCCGGCATGGCTGGAGCCCTCAAAGAAATGAGCCTTCGCCAATGAGATTAGTGGAAAACAACTGGTCGCGGCAATTGCAGGCTTTCAGATGCAATCTCTATCGGCCTTGTGCACTGTTCGCCTGGGTAGCAGCATATTTTTGCAGGTTGGCTTCCATCTGATCGGCGAACCAGGCCGGTAAAGCATTCTGCGGTGGACCTAAGGCTTGGACAGATCGAAGGTCCGGGGCCTGCTCAGCCTGCCGCTTCTCATCCTGACGCGAAGCTTGCGGCTGGCCGTTCCTGCGAATGAACGAATCCAGCAAGTCCCCTTCAGTCTTAGTAAACGCCAGACCATTGGCTGAAGCAGTGGTAGCCGCTGTGGCGGCATCAGCAGGTACAGGCTGCGCGGACGCTCCGCCAGCAAGAGACGGCAGTGGAATTGGTTTTGGGTTCTGCGGATGTTCAATAGCAAAGAACTTCGGTCTGCCCTTCGCCGGAAAGGGGAGGGAAGCCTGAGCGACTGCCGGCGTCAACGGCGCAACAGCTTGCCGGGCAGCCTCAAGCGGCGATGCCATCAGCCGATCCGAAGGCACCAGACCTTTCTGCTGTGCCTCGTGGCCAATTCGACGCCGTCTTCCTCATCAGAAAATATGCTGGCAAGCGTATTCGATGCAAAAATACCCGTCGCTTCTTCAACCGGCATGGTCGCACCAGCAGCAAGTAGCCCAACTGGGCCGCCATATAGCCCGCCGCCAATAGCACAGGCGTGAACAGAAATTTGATCGACTGTTAGTGCTCGGTAAATCGTTGAGACGACAGGCAGGTGATGGAGCGGAATGATGACATCTATAAGATCCTCAAAGGTGAGGTCCACGTCTTCTTTCTCATTCTGTATGTCAGACGGCATCTGGTCCAGAATGTTAGCCGGGTGCGCGATCGCGGCTTCAGAATTAATGGCTGCTGGGCCGGTCAATTGCAGCGTCTGTAAGGCGGACATGCCGACTCTTAATCTCCTGCAACGCGAAGGTCATCCGTATAAAGCAAGGACCGGGCCATCAAGGAACTCGAGGCAATAGATTATTTTCCCTATTTTTCTTGATCTTAGATCACTAACAGAGCCTGACATTACACAACAAGAACTGCCGGTCGGCAGATGCAGCACTCATTTGCATGAAGCCTCCCCGTGGCCCGATACTTTTACGGAGGACGGTTTTCAGCCCCACCATAAATTCCGAAGGCAAACTGGTGCTACTGCACCGTAGACACTATACTCTCAAACGTACTTTATCCAAGAAAGCCGAACACATGCGGTTCATGAGAGAACGCGACGAGCGGGACGGCCATTGGCGCACCTGGCTTATGAAGCGGTCTCGGCCACTGGCCTTTGCGATCGCCATGCTGATCTTCCTAGCTTTTACTCTCTTATTTCACGAAGAGCCCCCAGAAAAATATGAAGTTAGCGCTGTGGATTGTCCGCAATCATTTTACGTGGCATAACCCTCCGCAAGAAGCCGCGGAGGAGAGATTTTTTCGCACTTCCAACCAAGACCGCGGTAGCGGCAAACCCAAGCAAATAGACTTGGTCGGATATCTAACAGGAGGACTAAAAATATGAAATTTGGCACAATGATGCTTGCAGCAGGCGCACTCGCGCTTGCGATTCCAGCAGGCGCATCCGTAGCGTCGGCTGATGGCCACATGGTCAAAGGCCCTAAGGTTAGCTGGAAGCTTTCCCTGTGGGGAAAGCGCCGCGCATTTACTGAAGGCATGGAATATGTGTCCGAACAGGTCGCGAAAAAGACCGGCGGCAACTTCAAAATTCGCCTATTCTACGGCGGTCAGCTGTCCAAATCCAAAGAAAACCTTGACGGCATCAGCCTGGGCGCTTTTGAAGCGGCCACCTTCTGCGCTGCTTACCACCCGGGCAAAAACGCGCCTCTGAACGTCCTGGACCTGCCATTCCTGCCGGTTAAGAACTTTAAGGCTCAGCGCGCCATGCACGATGCAGTGTATGCTCACCCTGCTTCCCAGGCGGCTTTGGCCAAGTGGAAGGCAAAAATCTACATGTCCAACATTCTTCCCCAGTACGAATATATGGGTAAGGGCAAAGCGCCTCAGTCCGTCGCGGACTTCAAGGGCAAAACGCTTCGTGCGCTCGGCGGCATGGGCCAGGCCGCACTACTGATCGGCGCTACGCCGTCCACAATGCCGGCTTCTGAAACTTACACCGCACTGCAGCGCGGCACGGTTGACGCGATTGGCTTCCCTTATACCTATACATTCGTTTCTTATAAGACCGAGGAAATCTCTGACTGGGTCACAACGAACATGAAGCTCGGTTCGGTTAACTGCCCGACCGTCTTCAATGCTGATGCCTACAACGCCCTGCCTATCCAGTACAAAGACATGCTGGAAAGTCTGAAAGATGGCGCGTATGCAGCCATTGAAACAGCCTACGAAACCCAGGACGTAGCAAATGTTGCGCGCTGGAAAAAAGAAGGCAAGCTTCAGATGGTTGAAATCCCTGAGCCTCAGATGGCTGAATTCCGCGCGATTGCGGGCAAGCCAGTTTGGGATAAGTGGGTTGAAGACAACAAAGACAAGATGCCTGCCCAAGAACTACTGGACATCACGCTCAAAGCCGGCGCTGGCAACTAAGCCACTGCTGCTTTAGCGGATTCGGGCCGCTCTTATTGAGCGGCCCGAATCGTATCTACTCTGAGCAGAATTTTTGCGTGACTTTTAGCCTAGGAGGCGACTGTTGAGCGCTGGAACTGGACAGCCGTCTGGAGCGGCTAAAATCCAACGAGTAGAAGATTTGTCGCCAGGGGCGGCGATGCTTCATCGCGTTGACGAAAAATTTTTCAAATTCGAGACATTCCTTAATTACATCTCCGCACTGGTGATCATGGGGATCATGGTGATGGGTACGGTTCAAGTTATCGGTAGAGTGGTCTTTTCTACTCCGATCTACGGCTATAGCGATATGATCGAACAGATTATGTGCGTGTTCGCCTTCCTCGCTATCGCCTATACACAACGCCTGGGCGGTCACGTTCGCATGGAGCTGTTACTTGGTCGAATGTCCGGCCGCGTACTCTACTTCTTTGAGATCGTAGGTACAGTCGCCGCAATCGGCGTCATCATTATCTTGGCGTATTATGGCTACACCCACTTCTTACGCGCGTTCGAAATCGGCGACAGCACGATTGACGTCGATTTGCCGATTTGGCCGTCAAAACTGATGGTGCCGCTCGCATTTTCAGTCATGTTGGTCAGGCTGTTCATTCAACTCATCGGTTTCGTGCGGCTCTTTATGTACCCTAACGAAGAGTTGGTCGGCGTTCCAAGAATGGAGACCGTTGACGATTTAGCTCAAGCGGAAATTGACGCTGGCCTCGCTGGTGAAGGCGAAAAAGTAGATATTGTAAACCGTGGCGGGGAGCGGGCCTGATGGATGAACTTACTGTTGGGATTGTCGTGACGGTCGGCCTGCTTTTTGCGGTCTTCCTTGGCGTTCGCGTATTTGTAGCAGCGGCTATCGCTGGGCTCGTCGGCCTTGTCGCTATGATCGGCTGGGATGCTGGTGCCGGCATCGTTGGCACCATTCCGCACTCAAAATCGGCCAACTACGTGTTGAGCGTGTTGCCGATGTTCATCTTGATCGGCTTTATCGCCTTCCATGCCGGACTGACCCATGCACTGTTCAACGCGGCAAAAGCCTGGTTTGGCTGGGTTCCTGGCGGTCTTGCGGTCGCCAGTGTATTTGCGACGGCTGGTTTCGCCGCCGTATCAGGTGCATCAACGGCAACGGCAGCCGTGTTCTCGCGCGTCGCAATCCCCTACATGCTTGAATATAAGTATGACCGGCGGTTAGCGGCTGGCGTGGTTGCAGCGGGCGGAACGCTCGCCTCGCTTATCCCACCAAGTGCGATCTTAGTTATCTATGCGATTATCGTTGAGGAATCAGTTGGCACACTGATCCTGGCTGGCTTCATTCCAGGCGTCATCTCGGCCATCATCTACGCAATGCTCATTATCGGGCAATGCATCTGGAAGCCGGAGCTGGGCCCGTCAGTGCCTTCTCCGCCAATTATGGAGCGGATTAAGACACTGCCTGGCACGCTGCCTATCGTTGCCGTTGTGGTGATCATCTTCAGCGCGATGATGCTGGGTTGGGCGACGCCAACGGAAGCGGGTGCACTCGGCGCCAGCGTCGTTCTGGCGATTGCCCTCGTCAAAGGCATGAAATGGAACTCCCTTCAGGAAGCCCTGATGGAGACGGCCAAGCTTACAGCGATGATTTTTTCCCTGATCTGGGGCGTATTGATCTTCGTGCGGTTCCTTGGTTTTGCTGGATTACCGGAAGCATTTGCAGGCTGGATCGTTGGCCTGCCCTTCCCGCCGCTGGTGATCATGATCTTTATCCTATTGGGCTATGCCGTATTGGGCATGTTCATGGATGCGATCGGCATGCTGCTACTGACTCTGCCAGTTGTGTACCCGGCGGTTCTAGCCCTTGGCTATGATCCGATCTGGTTCGGCATCATCGTGGTGAAAATGTGCGAGGTGTGCTTAATCACGCCACCGGTTGGATTGAACTGCTACGTCGTGTCGGCAGTCAGACCGGATATACCGCTTGGGGATGTGTTTAAAGGTATCTTCCCGTTCTTCTTGGCGGATGCTGCTACCATCGGTCTGTTCCTGGCGTTCCCAGGCATGATCCTATGGCTGCCGAGCCTGATTAGCGGATAGCGCAGAATCTTGCACCTTGAAACCGGCCCGCGCCGCTGCCAGAAATGGTGGCGGCGCGCTTCTTTAAGCGCCTCTCTTACTCTGCCTCTAGAACAGGAATTTAGGTCGTGGCTAGCAAACGCTATCTCTTCACAAGCGAATCCGTTTCCGAAGGACACCCGGACAAAATATGTGATCGGATCTCCGACGCTATTGTTGATGCCTATCTGGCGCGCGACGGAGGGGCTGCGTTCGCCCGGTGCGGCGTTGAAACCCTAGTGACCACAAACTTCGTCACAATCGCTGGCGAAACGCGCAGCCAGGAAGGGTGCGAAGTCAGCCACGAAGAAATGGCAGCGCTCGCGCGCGCTGCCATCAAAGATATTGGCTACGACCAGGAAAACTTCCATTGGGAGAATGCCAAAGTTCAGGTCGTCGTCCACGGACAGTCCGCAGAGATCGCCCAAGGCGTTGATTCTGATGGCAACGCTAAGGATGAAGGCGCTGGCGATCAGGGCCTGATGTTTGGATTTGCATGCCGGGAGACGGATGTCATCAGCCCAGATGTGCTGATGCCAGCCCCCTTGCACTTCAGCCACGAAATCCTCCGTCGCATGGCTGAAACCCGCCACGCCGGTAACCTTCCCGATATCGGGCCCGATTCGAAAAGCCAGGTGACGTTGGAATATGTGGACGGCAAACCTGTCCGTGCCTCCTCCATTGTGGTTTCGACGCAGCATGGCGCAAACTTGAGCCAGTCTGACGTCCGCGAAATCGTGCGTCCGTTCGTTATGGATGTCCTGCCAGATGAAAGCTGGATGTGCCCGGAAAACGAATTTTACGTGAACCCAACTGGTTTGTTTGTCATAGGTGGCCCAGATAGTGATGCGGGCCTTACCGGTCGTAAGATCATTGTCGATACCTATGGCGGCGCGAGCCCCCATGGCGGCGGCGCATTTTCTGGTAAGGACCCCAGCAAGGTTGACCGGTCCGCAGCCTACGCCACGCGCTACCTCGCCAAAAACGTGGTTGCTGCGGGTCTGGCAGACAAATGCACGATCCAGGTTTCGTACGCCATCGGCATATCCAAGCCGCTGTCGGTGTATGTGGACACGCACGGCACGGGCTTGGAGCCAGATGACCGTATCGCAGCTGCCGTCCAAGAATGCATGGACTTGAGCCCACGCGGCATCCGTGAGCATTTGCAGCTGAATAAGCCGATCTATGAGCCGAGCGCCGCCTATGGCCACTTTGGCCGAATGCCGACCGCTGCGGGTCATTTCTCTTGGGAAAAAACAGACCTTGTCGATGCCCTGAAGGCTGCGATCTGAGCGACAAACGACCAACGGCTGACGCCGCGACGCGCTATTATGGCCGTCGCGTCGGCCGCCCGCTCAGGCCTGGCCGGGCAACATTGCTGGAAACACATCTGCCAGAACTCTCTGTACCAGACCCGAAAAATGGACCGCTTGATCCTGCGGCCCTATTCGGTTCGCCGAAGCAAGCGCTCTGGCTCGAGATTGGCTTTGGCGCAGGCGAGCATCTGGTTTGGCAGGCTGAGCAGAACCCAGATATCGGGCTGATCGGCGCTGAGCCGTTCTTAAACGGGCTTACCGCATGCATTTCGGCAATTGACGACGCTAGCGTCCAGAACGTGCGCCTGCACGGCGAAGATGCGCGTCCTTTATTGGAAGCGCTCCCGGAGGCCTCCGTGCAAAAGTTATTTGTCCTCCACCCGGACCCCTGGCGGAAGCGCCGTCACTGGGAACGGCGGATAATCGGCCCGCAAGGCCTGGATCTAATGGCCCGTGTGCTTGCCGATGATGGCGAGTTGCGCACAACCACCGATCACGCCGGATACCAGGTATGGATGCTCCGACATCTTCGCGCTGACCGGCGGTTCGAGTGGTGCGCAAAAACAGCGGATGACTGGCGCGTCCGGCCTGATGATTGGCCAGAAACGCGCTATGGCGCAAAAGCCGTACGTGAAGGTCGCCCGATCGCGCTCTTGCGCTTTAGAAGGCTCCCACGCGCTGATTGAAATAGCCCTATAACTGCCCCAATCCCGCCACGATTGGCCCCTATCTTCTTTATCAAGCGTCGGGCGAGGAACCGGCGCCGGAGTTGTGTTCATCACACTCTCGCCCTCCTCACGCGGCCGGTAGATCCCCCCTTTGCCGGCCGCACCCATTTGTGACATCCGTCTGATTACGCAATATGATGGTTTAGGCTATAGGTTCTGTCAGCCGGATGCTATCGCCGCTTTAATGAGGCGCTACGTCTGGCAGCCTGAAACAATAACCGGCCATTCATGCTCAAACTACACGTACAAGACCTGGCCTGTAGACGCGGCGGACGCATATTGTTTGCAGGCCTCGATATCTCGTTGTCTGAAGGTAACGCTGCGTTGGCCCTTGGCCGTAATGGTGCCGGTAAATCCAGCCTGCTGCGGGTTCTGGCGGGCCTCATTCCACCCTTTACTGGCACAATTAAATGGAACGGTGAGGATGTACGCCGGGAGCCTTACGAATTCCGCAGTGCGATGCGCTATGTGGGCCATGCGGATGGCTTACAATCCAACCTGACAGTCATCCAAAACCTCCACTATTGGGCTGCTCTGTATCGCTCTTCAACCAGCCGCAACGCGTTGGAGAAAGCGCTTGCTGATGTTGGCTTGGATGAGCTAGCGGACCTACCAGCACGGATGCTCTCCGCTGGCCAGCGTCGCCGCCTAGCCTTGGCGCGACCTATCGCAACCCAACCCGGTGGCCTTTGGCTTTTGGATGAGCCTACCGTGGCGCTCGACCGGCCCTCCATCGCCAGGATCGAAGCTGCAATCACCTCATTCCGCGCGACTGGTGGAATTGTAATAGCGTCGACCAATGCGCCGCTAACCTTGCCAAACGCACAAGAAATTGTCGTCGCCGCCGCAATGCCATCATCAGAGGACGCTTTTGACGACGCCCTGGAGGGTGCGCTTCTATGAACGCATTTAGGGCCACATTATCCCGCGATCTGCTGATTGCCCGGCGTGAAGGCGGTGAGAGCCTACTTGCGGTCATCTTCTTCGTGCTTGGTGCCATGTTATTTCCACTGGGCGTGGGCCCCGAGGGCAAGCTACTGGCGTTGATGGCTGCGGGCGTCATTTGGGTGATGGCGCTGCTGGCGACCTTGTTGGCCCTTGATCGGCTGTTCCAGGCTGACTGGCGCGATGGAACGCTGGAGTTAATGGCGCTCGCTCCGGATTCGTTGACCCTGGTCGTCGCGGCCAAATGTCTCGCGCATTGGCTTGTCACAGGGCTACCTATGGTGATCGCTGCACCGGTCATGGCGTTGCTGCTGAACCTGCCACCCGAAGGCTGGCCGCCACTTTTAGCCGCTCTGTTGATCGGCAGCCCCGCGCTCAGCTTTATCGGCGCTATTTGTGCGGCCCTTATTGTCGGTGCCAGACGTGGAGGCGTTTTAATGACGCTCCTCGCACTTCCGCTATATGTTCCTAGTTTAATCTTTGGCGCTGGTGCCGTTCAAGCGGCAATTGGCGGTTTCGATGCGTCAGCCCACCTAACGGCCTTGGGGGCTATAACTTTGGCGGCGATCGCACTTTGCCCATGGGCAGCAGCGGCGGCGCTACGACAGGCAATGGAGTAGTGAGTGGCGAAAGCGATGGCGTCTCCTAATCCCAGTGGCGGGTTCTTTCACCGCCTAGCGAACCCAGCGCGGTTTCAGCGCTTGTCCGCATGGCTCATGCCATGGCTGGTGCTGATCACGCTCGGCTGTTTCGGTGCCGGGCTTTATTATGGCTTGTATGCCTCTCCCATCGACTATCAGCAGAAGGACACTGTGCGCATTATGTATGTGCACGTTCCCGCTGCATGGCTTGCAATGATGTGCTATTCGACGCTGGCGATATCTGGTTTTGTAGCGTTGGTCTGGCGCCACCCTCTGGCTAATGTTGCCGGCGCAGCGACAGCGCCCATCGGTGCGGTGTTCACTTTCCTGGCGCTCTTTACTGGCGCGATCTGGGGCCAGCCCACATGGGGCACATGGTGGGTATGGGATGCGCGACTGACATCCGTATTGATCCTGTTCTTTATGTTCTTGGGCTACATCGCCATTCACAACGCTTTTGATGATCAAGCCCGCGCCGGGCGAGCAGCATCCTTGCTGGCAATTGTCGGGGTCGTGATCCTGCCAATCATCAAATTCTCCGTGGACTGGTGGAATACGCTGCATCAACCGGCCAGCGTATCTAAGCTCAGCGGTTCATCCATGGATCCTGCAATGCTGCGCCCGCTGCTGATTATGGCCGTTGCCTATATGGCGCTTTTCGGCGTTCTGCTATTGCTGCGCATGCGGCTGGAACTGACCCGCCGGCGGGTTGAGGCGCTGCAGATGGCCAGGGCAGGAGCAGCAACGCCATGACCGAAGAAATGAGCCCGTTGATGAGCTTTTTCCATATGGGCGGCTATTGGCCCTACATCTGGCCCGCCTACGGCATCGTTGCTGTGCTATTCATTGCCTTGCTGGTTTGGACGCTTGTGACATTGAAGCGATCACGGCTCGAACTAGAAGCCCTTGAAGCGCTGGTGCCCAGGCGTCGCCGCCTAAACACAAAATCCCCTGCTGGAGGCCATGACGATGCGCAGCCGTAAACGCCAACGCCTCTGGATCGCCTGTATCGGGCTGAGCCTGCTTGGTGCCGCAACAGCGCTCGCACTGAATGCGTTCGAAGATAATCTGGTGTTCTTCCACGGACCGAGTGACATCACCGCCGGGAAGGTCGAACAAGGCCGCTTGATCCGCATTGGCGGGCTGGTTCAGCAAAACAGCGTCAACAAGATCGCCAACACAGCCAAGATCGAGTTCCGAATCACGGATGGCGTCGCCGCAACACCAGTTGTGTTCGAAGGCATTCTGCCGGACCTGTTTCGTGAAGGTCAGGGCGTGGTCGCTAACGGACGGCTAGACGCGAACGGGCTGTTCACGGCGTCTGAAATTCTGGCTAAGCACGATGAAAACTATATGCCGCCGGAAGTTGTCGAAGCACTGAAAAAATCTGGCCAATGGAAAATGGGCGGGGGCACTGCGCCCAACGCCGCGGGAGACAAGTCATGATCGCTGAGATAGGCCATTTCGCCCTGATCGCTGCCTTCTTGCTGGCGGGCCTGCAGGCCACCGTCCCCCTCTACGGCGCCCACAAAGGTGACCGGGGCATGATGGAACTGGCGCGCTCAACTGCGGTTGGCCAGTTCGCGCTTGTGCTGTTGTCCTTCGCCGCATTGGTGAACGCCTTCGTGACTAGTGATTTTTCTGTGCTGAACGTCGCACAGAACAGCCATTCCACCAAGCCGATGCTCTATAAAATCTCCGGCGCTTGGGGGAACCATGAAGGGTCATTGCTGCTATGGGCGCTGATCCTCAGCCTGTTTGGGGCAATGGTTGCTTGTTTTGGCCGCAATTTGCCGCCCAGTCTTCGCGCCCGCACGCTCGCCATCCAGGGCATGATCGCGCTTGGTTTCCTGGCATTCATGCTTTTCACGTCCAACCCGTTTGAGCGCATTCTGGCCCCGCCGTCCGATGGCGCTGGATTAAACCCGCTCCTGCAAGATCCTGGCTTAGCCTTCCATCCACCGTTCTTATATTTCGGCTATGTCGGCCTCTCGATCAGCTTCTCCTTTGCTGTCGCTGCCTTAATCGAAGGCAAGGTTGACGCTGCTTGGGCCCGCTGGGTACGTCCCTGGACGCTCGCCGCGTGGTGCGGCCTGACCGTTGGCATCGGCCTTGGATCTTGGTGGGCCTATTATGAACTTGGTTGGGGCGGGTTTTGGTTTTGGGATCCTGTGGAGAATGCCAGCTTCATGCCTTGGCTTGCTGCGACCGCTCTTCTGCATTCCGCTATTGTGGTCGAGAAGCGGGACGCCTTGAAAAGCTGGACAATCCTGCTGGCCATTGTAGCCTTTTCAATGTCGCTATTGGGTACATTCCTTGTGCGCTCTGGCGTCCTCACCAGCGTGCATGCGTTCGCTACAGACCCTGAGCGCGGCGTTTTCATTTTGGCACTACTGGCTGTTACCGTTGGCGGATCACTGACGTTATTCGCGATCCGGGCGCCGAAGCTGCAGACCACCGGCGTATTCCAGCCGATCAGCCGCGAGGGCGCGTTGTTGCTGAACAATCTGTTCCTCTCAGCCGCTGCGGCCACTGTGTTACTCGGCACACTGTATCCGTTGTTCCTGGATGTTTTAGACGCGGGCAAAGTCTCCGTTGGCCCGCCATTCTTCAACGCCACATTCGGCCCGCTCATGGCGCCTGTGCTTGGTGCCATGGTGATCGGGCCTTTCCTGTCCTGGAAACGCGCTGATTTCCGCCAGGCTATGCATAAATTATGGCTCGGTGTGGCTGCCGCCGTAACAGCGATTATGCTGGTGCTGATCTTGTCTGGCGTCGAAGGCATTCTGCCTGCTGTCGGTGTCGGTGCTGCGGTCTGGATCATCTGTGGGACACTTCTGGAGCTGGCAGACCGGATGAAACTCGCCCGTGTCCCTCTATCCGAAAACTGGCGTCGTGCCCGCCACACGCCGCGCGCTGCATATGGAATGACGGTGGCCCATCTGGGTGTCGGTCTCGTTGTGGCTGGTGTGCTTGGCGCTACGGTCTTCAAGACAGAATCCATCCAGAACATGAAGCCGGGCGATGCCGTTGATGTTGCTGGATACACATTCACTTTGGACCGGGTGGAACGCCTGAATGGCCCGAATTATCAGGCCGAGCGCGGCGTATTCCGCATCAGCACAGACGGTGAGCAATTCGCCACCGTAAATGCTGAGCGCCGAGCCTATCCGGTCGAGGGCGACACCACCACCGAAGCCGGCATTCACACCACGTGGGTGGCCGATCTTTATGCCGTCATCGGCGAGGGCAGTCCTGCCGCTGGGTGGACGACGCGCATCTACCATAATCCGCTCGTGCCGTGGATCTGGCTTGGGGCCATCGTAATGTCACTTGGCGGGGTTATTTCCCTAACGGACCGGCGCCTGCGTATCGGCGCGCCTTCCCGCCGTCGTGCACCCACTGGCGGATCATTATCCCCAGGGCCAGCAGAGTAGTAGGACCAACCAGCCCATGCGTCGCCTGCTCTACTTTCTGCCGCTCGTCATCTGCCTCAGCATAGCCTTGTTCTTCTATCGAGGGCTTGATCTTAACCCGCGCGACCTACCGTCAGCACTGATCAATAAGCCAGCGCCAGAATTCACGCTGCCTTCCTTGGCGGGCCGGACGGTTGAGCAGGCCGATGACGGGTTAGCACGGACAGACCTCACCACCGGTAAGCCAGTGGTCGTGAATGTGTGGGCGTCCTGGTGCATTCCCTGCGTTGCGGAACATCCGCTTGTTGACCGATTGGCAACGCGTGAAGGCGTCACCGTGCATGGGATCAACTACCGCGACCAGCCCGCTGCTGCGGCCGCCTGGCTCAAGCGGCTGGGTGATCCATATGCAAAGGTCGGCAAGGACGAAAGTGGCCGGGTAAGCATCGACTGGGGCGTATACGGCGTGCCTGAAACCTATGTGGTCGATGGTAACGGCGTCATTCTATACCGCCATGCAGGCGCACTATCGCCCGAAATACTTGAGCGCAAAATCCTACCGCTTGTGAAGGGAGGCAGATGATGCGCCTGATCTCTGCCATATTCCTGGCCCTAGTCATATTTGCGGGCCCTGCCGGCGCTGTGCTGCCGGACGAAGTGCTAGACGACCCGGCACTTGAATCCCGCGCCCGTGAGCTTTCCCTGGAGCTGCGCTGTCTCGTATGCCAGAACCAATCCATTGACGACAGCAATGCTGAGCTCGCACGGGATCTGCGGTTGCTGGTACGTGAACGGCTTGTCGCTGGCGATACAAACGATGAGGCGATGGCGTATATCCGCGCGCGCTATGGCGATTTTGTGCTCCTGCGCCCGCCGGTTCAGAACTCCACTTACCTTCTATGGTTCGGCCCCATTGGCATTGTGATCGCAGGCGTCATTATCGTAATCGTGACATCGCGCCGACGCCGCGCTAACGCCGCTGTTGCCACACCCACAGCTCCGTTATCCAGTGCTGAACGCACACGGCTAGATGCAGCACTCGCGCGAGAAGACGACACCGGAGATCGAGGCTGATGAGCGGTACTATTTTCTGGGCTGCCGCTGCAGTTATTTCAATCGCTGTAGCGCTGATTGTAGCGACGCCATTGCTTCGCGCTGGTCAACGAATCGGCGGTGTAGCTCGCGCACGATACGATTTGGCTGTCTTCCGGGATCAATTGAAGGAGGTCGAGCGGGACCAGAAAACGGGCCTTCTATCCCCCACAGAAGCAATTGCCGCCAAAGGTGAGATTGAACGCCGAATGCTCCGCGCGGTGGATGGTGATGTAGGTGTGCTGAACGCTCCGAACGAGGAAGCACCGCCGCCAGCATCTGCCGCTGCATTTCCCCTGGCACTGGGCATTGTCTTTGCGGGTGCTGTGATTGCACTTTATTTAAATACGGGCCAGCCAGGCTTAGGGGACGCTCCGCTATCACTGCGGACGGACCTGCGAACGGTGGCACGCGGGCCGGCACAAGCAGCCGGTGGCGCAGATGGTGCTGCGATGCAGGCGCAACTCCGTCAACGCCTCGCCGACAATCCGAATGATATGGCTGGATGGGTTACTCTCGCACGGACTGAACGGGTGCTTGGAAATCACCCTGAAGCCGTTCGAGCGTTTGAGCGGGCGATTGAGTTTGCCGGCCGCAATGCAACGGCAGACCTGATCGCCGACTACGGCGAAGCCCAGGTGTTCGAGGCCTTCGGCACCGTCAGCCCTCGCGCGATTGAAACATTCGAAAATGCGCTTGAAAAAGACCCTGGCGAAATCAAATCCCGCTTCTATATCGCCGAGGGCCGTGCGCAGTCTGGCGACTATGCAGGGGCCATTGCCCTTTGGCGCAGTCTAACAGCTGATGCGCCGCCGGAGGCCCCATGGATTGGCGAGGTACGCGCGCGGATTTCGAACGCCGCTATGAAGGGCAACATCATGCCCATGCAAGTCCAACCTGAGCGCCCAAGCGGTAAAGCGAAGTCCGCTAGCGGCTTAAGCGGCGCCATCGCTGGCGAAGCTGCACCAACTGCAGATGACGTGCAGGCCGTGCAGGAAATGGCGCCGCAAGACCAAACCGCCTTTATCCGCTCCATGGTGCAGCGCCTCGCTGATAAAATGGAAGAAAAGCCGGGCGACGTTGACGGCTGGCTTCGCCTTGGGCGTGCCTATGAAGTGCTAGAAGACCAGGAGAAGTCTAAGTCTGCGTTTGGCCAGGCTAAGCGTCGACTGCAAGAGCTTCTGGCCAATATTCCTGAAGCGTCGCCGAACCGCGCCAGTCTGGAGCAAACCCTCACTGAAGTAGAAAGCCTGCTCGCCGAATGATTGATGTTCACCGCGCCGCAAACGGGCTGACGACCGTCACCATGAATCGGCCAGGCCGCCGCAATGCCCTGGATAGCCAAGCCATGGCGGACCTGCGCGATGCGTTCATTGAGGCGGGACAGGATGGAGAATTGCGCTGCCTAATCCTCAAAGGCGCAGGCGGTGGGTTCTCTGCCGGTCGAGACTTGAAACAGGCAGCGGGTCTCAATCAAGCTGAAGCCCTCGACCAACATGCAGCCTGGGGTGAAGCCTTCAAGGCCCTCCGGCGTTTGCCAGCGCCCAGCGTCGCCGTGGTCGAGGGGGCAGCCGTCGCTGGCGGTTTTACACTGAGCGTCGCAACAGACTTTATGATAGCAGACCGCACGGCCAAATTCGGCGCACTGGAAATGGCGAACGGCTTCCCCGCCGCCATGTGTACGCCCATTTTGGCGAAGAAAGCCGTCCCCCGCATTGGCCTGGAACTCGCCATGTTCGGCACGCTTGAATCTGCGGAACGCCTCCACGCTGCTGGCTTCATCAATCGCCTGGCTGACGGCCCCGAAAGCCTCGCAGCCGAAGTCAAAACCTTCACCGACCACATCCTGTCCCTGGACCCATTGGCCGTCCGCCAGACCCTAGCCGCCTACCGCGCCGCCGAAAGCCAACCGCTGGAACAAGCGCTAACAGCAGGCATCACGCTGAATCAGTTGATTGAAGCAAGCGGGCGATTTACCAAGGGCGGGGCTGCGTTCGCGAAGGATTAAGGCAGAGGCGGACCCTTATCCCAAATGCACCTTTTATCTTCATATCCTGTATAGGCGAAGCGTGCACTCGTGGACTCAAACCTCGACAATATTAAAAGTCTTCTTGATAATATTGACGAGCAGTCGACCGATGGCGATCCCAGCATAGGCGATCTGCTGGAGGGTGGGGGCCATCGCAGCCTCGGTCCAGTTTTACTGGGACCATCCGTAATTGCGTTTTCGCCGATTGGTGCGATTACAGGAATGCCTATCGCGACGGGTTCTGTGGTCATGCTATTTGCTTCTCAGCTCCTATTTGGACGGTATCATCTTTGGGTACCAAAATTCATCTCGGCCCGACGACTTCCAGCGAAAAAGGTGTGAAAAGGCATCGAAAAGACCCGCAGGCCTTCCAAATGGCTGGACACCCATTTCGACAGCCGCTGGATATGGGCAACAAATCAGACCGGCCAATAGATGGTGGGCCTTATCACATGCTTTCTAGCTTTAACCATATCCCCGCTCGCAGTCGTACCGTTTGGCGTTTATGCCCCCAGTAAAGCATTGGTTTAGCTCTCCATTGGCCTGATGTTGCATGATGGAATGCTGCTCGTTTTTGGCGTCATGCTCTCTGTGGTCACAGTTGGGCTGCTTCTGGCTTGGGCCACTGGCATGCTTCGCGGCGACTGGTAAAAAAATCCCCGACGGCTCCGCTTGGAACCATCGGGGATTGATACTGCGACGCAAGCTTAAGTGCCGCGTTATGCTGGCTCAAACAACGGCAGAGCCGCATCATCGTTCAAATCCTTGAACGTGACCTTCACCTTCATGCCGATATTCAATGTGTCATAATCGACGTTGACGATGTTGGTCATGATCGTTGGGCCTTCGTCCAATGTGACGTATGCGATGCAGTACGGCGATGCCGTGCGGCGCATAACGCTGTAGGTGTAGATGGTCCCAGTCCCTTTGCCCGGGACATATTCCACGTTGGTCTTGCCCGTGAACGGCGAGACGCGGCGGGGGAACCAGAGGTGTTTGCCTGTGTCTGGGCATCTTGGCACTAGGAACTTGTGGTCCTTGGCTGCGTCCCAGAACTCTTTAGTTTCCGGGTTAATCGGCGGGTGAATGTAATCTACCTGGGGCATTATGCGTCCTCCTGACCAAGGATAACCGTGGCGCTGCCCATTCGGGTGCCGATGGAACCGCCAGTGCCATGGGCAAGGGCGATGTTGCAGTTTGGAACCTGCACTTTGGGATGCGCTTCACCGCGCACCTGGCGCACCGCTTCCAGCACTTTTGTCATGCCGCCGCGGTTGGCCGGGTGGTTGTTGCAAAGACCGCCGCCGTCCGTATTGAACGGCAGGTTGCCAACGCCGGAGATCAGGTTGCCATCAGAAACGAACTTACCTCCCTGGCCTTTCTCGCAGAAGCCAAGGTCTTCAATTGTTTCAAGAACGGTGATCGTGAAGCTGTCATAGACAGACGCATATTTGATGTCCGCATGCTTTACTTGGGCTTCCTCAAACGCCGCTGCCCCTGAATGGCGCGCGCCGGTATAGGTAAGGTCCACATTGCCTGCGTCCAAGTGCTTGATGGTCTCGCCGCCGCCAAGATATTTGACGATAGGCTTACCCAAGCTTTTGGCAATTTCAGGCGTGGTCATCACGATGGCGCCGCCACCATCAGAGATCACGCAGCAATCAAGTCGGTGCAGCGGATCGGAGATCATTGGCGAGTTCACCACATCCTCAACCGTCACAACGTCGCGCAGCATGGCGTGTTCGTTGTATTGGGCGTGAGTAGAGGCTGCCACTTTGATCCATGCAAGCTGTTCGGATGTCGTGCCGAACTCATGCATATGCCGCATCGCCGCCATAGCGTACATGTTGACGACCGTTGGGCCATAGGGCGCTTCGAAGCCGACATCTGGCGCATTATGGTCATAAATCCGGGGCGCTGTGCCTGTCGCCTGGCCTTCAGACCGGGGACGGCCAGCCAGTGTAATCAAAGCCACGTCCGTTTTGCCGGCTGCGATCATCGCCGCTGCGTGATTGACGTGGATGACGTATGAGGACCCGCCAGTTTCGGTCGTGTCTACATGGCGGAGCTTCAGGCCCATATATTCCGCCATGGACATGCCGCCCAAGCCTGGGGCGTCACCCGCGCAATAGAACGAGTCTACATCCGAGAAGCTTAAGCCCGCATCAGCCAGCGCGCCAGATGCGACTTCTGCATGGAGTTGGGCCAATGATTTATCCGGTGCCTTTCGCGTGGGATGCTCATAAATTCCCGCGATACACGCTTTGCCTCTTAAACTCATGGACTGGAATACCCCCTATTGGTTCTGTGAGTGGTAAAGAAGCCTAGGCGGGCTGAATGCCTGCTGGCAAGCCTGCCAGCGCACGTGGCTGAACCGAACCTCAGGCTAGCGGAAATGCTTCGTTGAATGCCTGAACGCCTTTCGGCGTGAACGTAACAACCCGAATATCTAGCACGCGGCGCGCCCAGTTCAGATCGTAGAATCGGGATAGCAGCGCCGCACCCAACCCGCAGGCCAAATGCGAATTCCTAGCACTCCAATCCAGGCAGGAACGGCAGAGCGGGCGTTGGGCTCTATCGAGCGGCACAAAATCTATCCCAAGCGTATTTATTTGGGGCCGGCCAGCCTCTGTGAGGCCAAGGCCTTTGAGGCCGTGCTTGAATGCGCCTGCAGCCGCCAGACTATCGAACATGTGCACACTAAGCGCGCCAGCCAGATGGTCGTAACAAACGCGCGCTTGCCGCATCGCTCTGTCCTTCAGGCCGGTACGCGTACGCAATTGCCCCTGGCTAGCAGCAAGGCCCATCAGCGTTTCAAGAAGATTGCCAACTTATGCATTCGCCAGTGTGAAATATCTGTGACGGCCCTGGGAGCGCACTGCAAACAGGCCGCCGTTCTGTAACTTTGAAAGGTGCGAGCTTGCAGTGGCGCGCGTCACGCCTGCTTCTGCCGCAAGCTCGCTAGCAGTCAGTGTCTTGCCACTCATCAGCGCCGCCAGGATGTTGCTCGCGTTGGATTACCGATCACTGCGGCGGTTACTGCAATATCTGGTTCGTTCTTCATAGTTCGATCTTAATCAAACGATCCACGTCCACGAGGCCCTCAAGGTCAACTACATCGCTGCAATGAAGGAGCCTGCGGATCATACTGAAGCAGAAAAAGCGCCGATCACAGAATTTGCCTTGTTAGGGCTGTTGCCCTGCTTTGGGGCTCATACTATTACTTTGCGAAAATCTCCCTGGTGGACCTACTGCCGATGACACTGGCGGCCTCTCGCGTAGCTATCGTCGCTACATTTCTCCTAATCATCAGCGATAGGTTGCCAAGGAATAGCAAAACCTGGCGGATGCTGTTCACCCAGGCGTGCTTCAACAGCATTTTGTCCTGGTCAATTTTAGCCTGGGGTCAGCAGCATTTTGATGTGGCGTTGGCGAGTATGCTGAATTCCACGTCACCAATCTTCGTGTTCTTCATCAACTTGGCATTGGTTTAGAAGGCACTACCGGGCTGGAATTTGGCAGGGGCATGCTTTGGCCTTGGCGGCGTCGCCTTGGTTGTTGCAGGGGTATATGGCCGAGGGCGTGGATGCGAGTGCAGCCGGGTGCGCTGCTGTCCTTATCGGTGCGCTTCGCTATGGCTGCGCCGCGATCTACGGCAAACGCATCACAGGCCCTTCACCGCTTGCGACACACGATGCTTTGGGCGACGTTGGCGCTGGTTCCAATCGCGACCATTGTTAGCGCCCCGTGGGGCTTACAGCCAGGTGCGGAAGCGCTGTTCGCCGCCGCTATTCAGGGCGTGTTCTGTCCAGGTGCCGCGCTGGTACTATGTTTCAGCCTGCAGCCCACACTCGGCTCTATGGGCGTAGTGAGCCAAGCTCACCTGCGTGCGGGATTTGGCGTATTGCTTGGGATTCTTTCGCTTGGAGAGGAACCAGCCTGGACTATCAGCGCAGGCGTTGTGCTGGCCATACTTAGGCGTCGCCTTGATCAATTCAGGCAGCACGCCCAAACGCCAAATGCCGCCGAAACGCGCCTAGCTGCGCTCAAGCCCAGCAGCGGCCAAGTTTGATAAAACTAACTTCTCGCGCACACTTGCCGCGACGCTGGCACCAAGCGCCGCCCTGACACCGTCTGACTTCGTGGAAAGGCGGAGGAGTTCATGGGCGTTGAAGAACAGGCATCGGCAGGACGCGCGGGTTATAGCAGCAGCGGTCGCTGGGGCGCTGGCCGCCCAAGTCACTTCGCCTACAGAGTCGCCGCATCTAAATATTGCGATGACGGAACTATTCGTGGCGATATCTACATCACCGGCGGCCTCATAGATCAAGTTTGAAACCGGCTCTAACTTTTCTGTCAGGACAACGCCAGCTTGAACATGCATCCATTGGCCAAGGTTAAGCAGGCGCCGTGCCTCTGATGGCGGCAAGCGCGACAGCTTCGCATCAAGGAATGTTTGTTCCTCCACCGAAAACCACGCGCGGCACCTTAAGGCTAGCAACCGAATAATTCCAAGAATGCTGATAACAATCCACCTCGCCTGGATCGCAGCCACAAAAAAATTGAACTGGTTGCCCAGGTTGATCAGCAGGTAGGCCGCCGCCGCAGCGTTCAGAGTTGCGTAGATACATGATTGCCAATGCGCAAACCCACAATGTATCGCAACATAGGAGCGGATATAGAGCATGACGCCCATTGCGCCGCCTCGTCCCAAACTATCAGATCAGCCTGGAAGCGGCGCACCTCCCCAAAACCAATCCTCCCCCTATAATCAGAATTCAACAGCGCGGATTCGGGAAATTTGAAATGGCGGTTGGCGTAGGGTTAGGTCTGGCGGATTTACCGTTTTCGTGTGCGGACGCCTATTGGGAATGGGTCGACATGGCGGAGGATGGCGGCGTCGATTCCATGTGGCAGACGGATCGCTTGGTTTCGCCCATCCCGATCCTCGAATGCATGAGCGCGATGGCTGCAATAGCCGGACGCACACGGCGGATGAAGTTTGGCATGAACGTCGCCTCGCTTGGCCTGCGCGACCCACTGCTAACTGCAAAACAATGCGCCACGATTGACTTCCTCTCCAATGGTCGCCTGCTCCCGGCTTTCGGTGTTGGGTCTGCTGCCGCAGCAGATTGGGGTGCGACTGGCCGCTCGCCAAAAGGCTCCGGCAAGGTTGCAGACGAAGCGATGGCGCTAATCACGCGACTTTGGAAAGAAGATTCTGTATCCTTCCAGGGCAAGCATTTCGCCTATGAAAACGCGCGGATTGAACCGAAGCCCGTACAGAAACACCTGCCGTTTTGGATCGGCGGCTCGTCCAAGCCTGCCATCCGCCGAACGGCGCAATACGGCACTGGATGGCAGGCCGGGCAGGAAACGGCAGATGAGTTGCCGCCAGTCCTGGACGCGATCAAAGCAGCCCTCGAAAAGAAAGGCCGCTCCATTGATCCGGACCATTACGGTGCCGGGTTCCACTTCTATTTCGGTGATTGGAATGGCGCTGACTTGCCCAAACGCACGCGCGCCTTCGAAAAACGCACAGGCCGCGACGCCAAACTCCACTTCGCCGTCGGCGGTGCTGACGATATCTTGGCGCGCATAGAAGGCTACGCCAAGGCCGGCATCTCCAAATTCATCCTCCGCCCCATCGGCCTTTCGGACAGCGAACTTATTGCCCAAACCCAGATGCTGGTGGAAGAGGTAATACCAGAGGCGGTGAAGTTAGACGCGATCACTTGAGAATAGGTCGAAGACATCAACTGACCCCATAGATTGAAACGCAGATAGAACATGTCTGCTTTCTGTTTTAAGCTTTTCTCCAGAACCGCGCCAAACTCAAAAAAAGCACTTCAAAAGGGAGTTTCTCATTATAAAGTGAGACCTCAGCATAGCTCGTCATTTTGTCCAAATTTGGCTAAAAGCGGTGATGCAAAAGGAATACACGACGCAACCGCCGCTTTTCGTATCCGCGGTCGATTTGTATGATCGGATTTTGCACGACTTAGATGCTTGCGAGGCCGTGATTGGCTGGTCCGAACTGGAACGGCTGATGGCTTCGATTTATGAGGCAAAGGCGTTGACAAACCTGTCTTGAATGACTGATTTTGGCTCTCAATCGGCTGCAAACGTCTCATTGCAGCCTGAAGCAAAGTAGCCAGTAGAGCCCCGCTTAGAATGGGGGCTTATGAAGAGGTTTCAGGCTGATTACATAAAGCATGATTGGACTGTGTTTTTTGACTGAATGTGCAGGCTTGCATGCTCATACATCTTCTTTATCGGCAAAATAAATTATTAACCTTTATATCAAACTTATATCTATTACATAGAATTATAAAAAAATTTTTACTTATTATATATATTAACTAATAAATTTAAAAATTTAAAAAAAAATTAAATAAAAAATTGATAAATATTTTAATATTTTACGATTGCATGTTTTTAATTTATCGTATTATTGTAAGTATATACTATAGTTTTTATATTACATAATATTTAGCCTTGATAATTTAAATCAGGAGAGACGGTGTTTGTGTCGGTCATTGTATCTGTATCCAATGTCAGACGGACCTAGCATAGCTCTTTCTCATAAAAGCAGGCAGATATATCATAACTTCCAAGAGGCATTAGAAAATCGGAGGGCTTTGAGATGCCTGGACTTTCAGACGCCGCCGTAATCGATGTACATGCTCATGTCGTGTTGGCCGAAACCATGGGTGCGGCTGGGCCGCATGGGCCGGAGCTGACGAAAGCGGATGACGGGTTGCCATTGTTTCGCGCGGGCGGATTCACGCTGCATGGGGTGCCATATGCGGAAAGTCCGTTTATGCAGGTAGACCTGCGTCTAGAGCGGATGGCCGCTGCGGGTATCGACTACCAGATGCTCAGCCCGAACCCGCTGACATATTTCCACAATATCGAGTCGGAGAATGCGGTTCGGTTCTGTCGCATTCATAACGATGCGCTGGCGGGAATTGTTTCAACGTATCCGGATAAGCTCGGCGGGTTTGCCGCTATGCCGATCCAGGATGTCGGCGCGTCCGTTGAAGAATTACAGCGAAGCGTGCAGGATCTTGGGATGCGCGGGCCGTATATCGGCACGGAGACTGTGCGGCCATTGCATGATCCGGAGATGGATCGGTTCTATCAAGCCTGTGTGGATTTGAACGTGCCGCTCTTCATCCACCCTTCGCCCACTGGCATCGACGGCCCGCTGGGTGATCCGAACTTGAAGCATTTTGATCTGGACGTCGTGATCGGGTTCGCCGCGCAGGAAGCCATCGCCGTCGCCTCGTTGATTTATGGCGGCGTTGTGGATCGGTTCCCGGATTTGGATATCTGCTTGAGCCATGGCGGCGGGTCAGCCGGGTATCTAATTGGGCGAATGGCCCAGGGTGCGAGAAAACGCCCTTGGTCGCCTGAGTATTTGCGGCCGGAGGGCGCGTTCGAGAAACGGTTTGCCAGCCTGTGGTTCGACAACCACCTGAACAACCCGCATTCCCTGGCGCTCTTGAAAAGTATCATCGGCGACGAGCGTATGGTCTATGGTACCAATTTCGTCGGCTGGGACGCGCCGGAGGATATGGGTTCCACGCCGCCCGACCCGAAACTGGCGGACAACGCCCGGCAGCTGCTTAGGGCATGAGCGGCATCCTGATCGAGAATGGACGGATTATTGACGGCGCAGGCAATGCGCCTGTCTCTGGTTCAGTTCTGAAACAGGCCGACAAAATCACTGCGACTGGGGCCGAAGCCGATAGGCAAGCGGCACAATTGGACTGCTTGGAGCGCATCGACGCGAAGGGCATGACCGTCATGCCTGGCCTGATCGATGTGCATTGCCACCTTGCCTTTGACGACGCGGAATCCAACTCTGAACTCTTTTTCCAGCACCGCAACGCGCTCTCCGCCCTGGTCGCGGCCTATAACGCTCGGAAACTGTTGCGGGCTGGCGTCACCGGCATTCTGGACCCGGATTCCACCTTCGAGAATATGATCGACCTGCGGGACGCCATCGATGCGGGCGTCGCCGAAGGCCCGCGCATGAACTGCGGCGCTTATGCGTTGATTACCAGCATTGGCGGCACTGCAGGGCCAATGATACGGGATTCCGGCGTCACCGGCTACTATATGGCCGTGAATGGGCGGGATGAGATCGTTGGCGAGGTCCGGCGGCAGATTAAGAACGGTGCGGACTGGATTAAAGTCCATGTCACGGGAATCGTCCCGCGGCAATCCCATAAGGGCGAGATGTGCGCGTGGTCTGATGATGAACTGCGCCTGATCGTGGAAACTGCCCATGACCTTGAAACGCCAGTCATGGGCCATTGCCGGGGCGCGGACGCCACCCGCCGCGCCGCAATTGCGGGCTTTGATCTGCTGTTCCATGCAACTGGCATGGATGAAGCAGCGCTTGAAGCCGTAATCGAGCGCAAAATTCCTATAGCACCCACACTCACCTTTCAGGCCAACATGGCGGATTTCGGCCCTAAGATCGGCGCGAACCCGGACCTGATGAAGCTGTTTGAATCAGAGCTTGCCGACAGCGCCGAAACGATGCGGAAAGCCTATGACGCCGGTGTGCCGTTACTGACAGGCAGTGAAGCCGGGTTCTCCATGGTGCCTTATGGCGACTGGCATTACCGCGAGATGGAAGTGTTCGTCCGCCACTTTGGCTTCACCCCATTGCAAGCCATCCAATGCGCCACACAGCAAAGCGCCTTCGGCCTTAAAATGCTGGGGCAAACGGGCGTTCTAGCTGCCGGGTATAAGGCGGACATAATCGTCGTGGACGGCGACCCTTCACTTGACGTTACGGTGCTCGGCAAACCCGGTGCGATCCGTCATGTGATGGTTGATGGCGTGTTGAAAGACCTCTCGCCATTGCCGCCGCGCAAACCCATTCCCGGCTGGCGGGTCGCCAGTATTGGCCGCCAGCTTACCCGCGACATCGCCTTTGGGCAGGACGCGACTGGCGGACCTATCGATATTAAGGAGCTACACTAATGGCTGACGGCGACTTGCTCCGCCGCATAGACAGGCTTGAATCCCGTCATGCAATTGCAGAACTTATCAGCGTCTACGGCATCGCCTGTGACGACCACGACATACCGCGCCTGATGGGTCTATTCACCCCAAACGCCGAATTCGACACCAAATCCGGCCTGATGCACGCAAAAAACCTTGCGGCCATCGAGCAAATGTTCATTGAGGCCTTCAAAATCAGAGGCCCTGCATTCCACTGGTCCCACGACCACATTGTTGAATTTGATGAGACAAACGCCGACCGCGCGTTAGGCACAGTCCTTAGCCATGCTGAAACGACGCCCAACGGGGAGCCAAGCCTCGCCGCAATGCGCTATGAAGATGAATATAAGCGCGTTAAGAGCAGATGGCTGTTCCGTAAACGCACGATCAACTTCCTCTATTATGTCCCCGCGAAAGATTACCTCACAGCTCTGAACAAACGTGAGCGCGTGACCGTCGCCGGGAATAGGCTGCCTGCGGACTACCCGGAAAACCTGCCGACCTGGCTGGAATTCGATGCCAAGCACAAAAGCGACTGACGGAGCGTTTGACTATGCCATCAACAGTATCTATGGACCTCGCCCGCCGCGCACTCACCCGGTATGGCGAGCGCGGCACCGATCAGGCTGATGCGCCGATGTCCAATCCGGTCTCGGCATATCTGGACCCTGCACGGTATGCCCACGAGATTGAGCATTGCTTCAAGCGCCGCCCGATGGCCCTCGCGCTTAGCCTGGAATTTGCGAATCCGGGGCACTATCGCGCGGTCACCGTTTTAGAAACGCCTGTCCTGATAGTTCGCGGCAAAGACGGTCAAGTAAGGGCATTCTTAAATGTATGCCGCCATCGCGGCGCGCCATTATGCGATGATGGAACGGGCTCAGCACAACGCTTCTCCTGCCCTTATCACGCCTGGGCCTACGATGCTGAAGGTGCCCTGACGGCCATGTATGGCGAGGCGACCTTTGGCGACATCAACCGCAAAGACTATGCCTTGAAATCTCTACCCTGCGCCGAAGCTGCGGGCATGGTCTGGGTCTGCCTGACGCCCGGCCTCGACTTTGACATTGACGACTGGTTAGGCAGCATGCGGGCTGAGCTTGAAACGCTCAAGCTGGACCACTGGCATATCCACGAAGTCCGCGACCTGCCCGGCCCCGGTTGGAAAGTCGTGTGGGATGGGTATTTGGAGGCCTATCATCACAACACGCTCCATAACGCCACGGTTGGCAAATTCACTGTCGGCAACCTAGTGGTCCACGATACGTATGGCCCCCACCAGCGCATCACTTTCGGCCGCCGTAGCTTGAAAGAACTCGCCAAGCAACCTGAGGCCGAATGGGCACCAGACGAGCATATCCGTTTAATCCATTCCGTCTTCCCAAACCTTTCGATCTCCGGTGTGCTGGGGGATCATTGCTTGGTCAGCCAGCTTTTCCCTGGCCCGGCGCCAGACACAACCATCACCCGCCAATATGTCCTTGCGGCCAAGAAGCCCGAAACGCCAGACGAGATCGCGGCCACCGACGGCTTCAGCGACATCGTCCTCCGCGCCGTTCGAGACGAGGATTACGATATGGGCTATAAGATCCAACGCGGCCTAAAATCTGGCGCGAACACAGCTTTTACCTACGGCCGCAACGAACTAGGCCTCCACCACTACCACCGCATGGTGTCGGAATTGGGTGGCTGGGAGCTTGGCGGCAAGTGATCTTTTGAATGCCTTTGTAGGGGTGTAGTCGAGTTAAGCCTCGACTTACTGATCTGTGCGCTTGGTTGCGCCAAAGCCGAATACGATCCCGTATAGGCATGGAATGACGATCAGGGTTAGCATTGTGCCGATCAGCAGGCCGCCAGCGGTGACCAGCGCTAAATCGTAGAACAGCACATCGCGGGCGATGATGATGGGGGCGAGGCCGAGGGCGGTCGTGCACGTGGTCATCACGATTGGGCGGAAACGGCGGACGCCAGCTTCAATAATGGCTTCGGCAATGGTGTCTCGGCGTTTACGCTCAACATCTATGCGGCCAATCAGGATGACGACGTTATTGACGACAATGCCCGCCAGAGCAAGCACGCCCTGGATCGCCATGAAGCCAAAATTGGCCCCCAGTGCCAGTGCCAACGTCAAACCGAACCCCGTTACTGTTAACGGGGTTACAGCCAGGATCAACGCCTGGCGGATAAAGCTGTTGAATTGCCAAATCAGCTTTAGCACCATAAGCGCTAACGCGATTGAGAAGTTGGACGCCAAGCGCGGAACCAATGCGGATCGACATGTAAATCGGCCCATAAATGCGCCCGAATGACGCCCACCCAAACATGTAAGCAACGCCAAGCGGTTGCAGCGTCACGACGACGCCCATGGTCAAGCCGAACAAAGCTGACCCCAGAGTTAGCCATAACGGCGTCTCCGCCACAGCTAGAATGAGGAAGGCATCGGCTTGGCAGGAAAACACGATTACACACCAGGCGCGCGGCGTCATCCGATCTCCGAACAGAATAAAACCAATACGGCCAACACGGCCGGAGAGCTTCGTAACCGAAACTATGGAAGAAGCCCTGATCAGACCAACAGTCGCTTCAAGGAAGGGCGCTTGGTGAAACAAGAACGCGCTTTGCGCCAACATCCTGAACGCAAAGCAGAATGCGAGTGCATAGAACGCGGCGGTTCTCATGGCTTCCGCTATACTCCGTTCGCGGGCGTCACGGTGTTCAGCCGCACTCGGTTTCTGCGCTATGAAAGGTGTTACCGCAGCATCGTACGTATGCTGATCAAGGACCTCTGGCTCATCCTTGATAACGAACAGCGCCAACGGAACCAGGATCAAGACAGATAGGGCGATCAATGTCAGGCTGCCTGCAAGAAGGCCTTAATCTTGGATCATCCAAACATCAGCGGCACAAGCAAAGCGCCGCCAACGCCTGCTCCGAAGGTGGCAAACGCCATTGCCCTTGTCCGCTTCGCCAAGAACCAGCGAGACACAATTTTACTAATGGTGACTGTATGAATGCAGGCGAACCCAATGCCGAGCAGTGGAAACGCCAGATAGACGTGCCAAAGCTCTTAGACATAGGCCATGCCGAGCAATTCCGCCGTCAAGAATACAGAACCACCAAGCAAGGCCGCTCTCGCACTATACTTATCGATGATACGCCCAACAAGCACACCCGACCCACCTGCCATTAGATCAAACAGTGCGGGTGCAATTGAAAGTGCGGGCAACGACGACCCGAAAGCCTACACGTAATAGGCAACGAAGATGCCCTGATTGAAAATCGCCACGCCCCAGGTGACGCAAGCGATCAAATTACACGCGAGAACGATAACCCAGCCTTAGTAGAGGCACCGCATCATCCTGGCTCCAGCTACACCTACTTAGCGAGCGTATCCGTCACTTCACGCAACTGAACGCGCGCACGCAGCAGATAGAAGCCGAGCGCAGACAAATGGGAGGGCATAATCGCCCCATCCTGTGCGCCGTTTGAGACAATCAGCGGGTTCATGACAGCGGCCCGCCGGAAGTTCGAAAGCATCCGGTCCCATATCGGCGTGATTTGCTTGCCTGCAATAACATCCGAATAGTCAACGCCTACGTCCCGAAGGATCAGATAATACGCGTACAGCTTGCCTTTAACGTTGTAGAGGATTTCATCGGCACCGAAGTCAAAGTAACCCGCGTTGCTCTCCAGTGTTCTTTGATCGAGTGCGGCAGAGGCTGAACCCATATCTGCCGCGATCCGGCTTAAGAGCACGATCAGATTGTCTGCCCGCTTGTCATAGATCGCATCACCGGCGGCAAGCCGAAGGTTGTATTTCTCAAAGGCTTCAACGGCCCGAGTATATTGCGCTTCCGCCGAGGCCGTCGGCTTCCAGTCCTGCATAATCCAGATCGTGCCGTCATAACGGAGATAGCCTGCCGCAGCCTTAAGGTCCTTATCAGACGCGCTAGAACCACGCTGGCGGCCAAGCTGGTCCACCATTTCAATTGCAAACCGGGATACGGCTTCCACAATACCAAGCTGATAGTTTGGCATGTTGTCCAGCGTGATCGCAGGGCTCCAAAACTGCTCGTTCGGAGACCATCGCTTAGTTTCGCGCTTAATCAGCGCTCCTGCCGTCGCAACTGCGCTGCTTTGGCCAGGATCAGCCAGAGCTGCATCCTGGCGGAAATCCACATCATCATTAATGCGTTGGTAGACGAGGCCACCGATCAAATACCAGCACGGAATGAAGATCACGATTCCGATCAACAATATCTTGAGCCAACCCCACGAGCGCGCAGTGGAAGCATCAATCTCGGCCTCGACATCTTCCACGTATTCGGTTGCGGCTAGGGCTTTGCGCTTAAACCAGGCCAGCATGGCGTATCCTTGTCCGCATTAACTGCCGAGGCGAATTAAACACTTGAGATGGGATGGCTATACCACGGCCTCAAGCATGCATCGCCGTTTCTTTGACAAAATCTTCGTCAATCGTGATGCCGAGACCGGGCCGATCAGGGATTCCCACCTCACCGTTCTCAACCGGAAAATCTTCTTTCACCAGGTCATGCAGCAGCGGATTGTGGCCGAGGCTGTATTCCAAAATGAAGCCGGATGTGGCTACTGCCGCTGTATGCAATCCAGCCGCGAAGCCAAGTGCGCCGGTCCAAAGATGCGGCGCGTATTTAAGCTGCCACGCAGCCGCTATCGCTTCAATCCGCATGGCCTCGGTAATTCCGCCCGCGATCGCCAGATCAGGCTGAAGAATATCTGCCGCGCGCAATTCAACCAGATCGCGAAAATCAAAGCGCGTAAACTCGCTCTCACCCGCTGCAATCGGAATATCCGTGAATGCGCGGACTTCGGCCATGCCCCGTTTATCGTCACCTGTTACGGGTTCTTCAAACCACGCGACATCGCAATCCCTAACGCCGCGCGCGAAACGTTTGGCTTCTGCAACGCCATATGTGCCATGGGCGTCAACCATAATGTTAATATCGGGGCCGAGCGCGTCCCGCGCTGCCTTCACGCGCTCAATCGAATGCGCAACCGTTCCGTCCTGGGACCCGACACGCATTTTGACGGCCTTGAAATTCCCCCGGTCGATGAAGCTTTGCAGTTCGGCACCGACTTCACTTGCAGGCTTCCACCCACCGGAGGCATAGGCTGGCATCCGGTCTTTTCGTTTGCCGCCAAGCAATTGATGTACAGGCTGGTCAAGCGATTTGCCGAGGATGTCCCATAGTGCGATATCAATGCCGCCCAATGCGGCAGTCGTCAGCCCACGCCGCCCCATGACGGGGAAGCTATGGCCGCGGTCAATTGCGAAATGAGCGCGGCTGCCGTTGTAGCAGACGTCCCAAATGCGCGAAATAGCGCCAGAATCCTCGCCAATTAGCAGCGGTGCCAATTCCCGCTCAATGAGCGCTACGAGGCCGGCGCAATTACCTTGAGAGCCTACCGCCGCCTTCGCCTCGCCATAGCCGACCAGGCCAGATTCCGTTTCGACCCGCACAAGCGTCGTGTCGAATGATGTCATGCGGCCAAAGTCTGACACATGCTGCCGCTCAGCAGGGATCGGCGCGCGGAGCCACGTGGCGTTAATGCGGGCAATACGCATGGATGGGCTTCCTTTGTTAGTCGACTTTATTTTCGTCCAAACGCCGATATTCGCCGCCAAAGTGCAGCAACGGCCGTCCAGAGGGGGCGGGCTGCAGGTTCAGTACCCGGCCAACGAAGATATCATGGTCGCCACCGTTATGGATTGTTTCCATCGCACATTCCACATAGGCGCAGCAGCCCCGGAAAAGCGGTGATCCGGTCTGTTCAGCCGGTGTGTGCTCCAATTTTTCCCAGGGGCGCGCTTCTTTGGTGGCGAACACACGGGACAGGTCCGTCTGATCCTCAGACAGCACATTGACGGCGAAATGCGTCGCGGCCATGAAGCCTTCATAACAATTCGCCTTCTTGTCGAGGCTCCAGATCACCAAAGGCGGATCAAGCGATAGGGAGGCGAAAGAACCAACGGTCACGCCATCCAGCGCGCCATCTGCGTGTTTGGTAGTAATAACGCAAACGCCAGTTGGCACGCGGCCCATGGTGTCGCGAAAGGTACGCGCGTCGATCATTGTTTCTCAACCCTAGCCGTCATTTATCATATGTTCTAAGCCCAAGCCTATCACCGTCGCGCCCGCTTCGCGAGTACGAGTATGCCCACCGTTGAACGATTGCCGGGCGGGCGAATAGCGCTATATTCTCGTTTTAATGTCATGTACTGAACGAGCCCAATAGAACCAATGGACTTTTCCCGCCCGCCCCGTATTCGCCAGTTTTTTGCAACTTCGCCAACACCCTGCCCCTATGTGGCTGGATTAGCTGAGCAAAAACTGGTGCTGGAACTAAAGACCGAGGACGCTGGTACCTTCTTTGGTGAGCTTTCACGCGCCGGGTTCAGACGCAGCCATGGCCTTGCCTACAAACCCACCTGTAAAGGCTGCAATAGCTGCGTTCCGGTGCGAATTCCGGTTGATGGGTTCGAAGATTCACGCTCGCTCCGCCGCATCCGTAATCGCAATAGTGGTTTGACCGCGCACGAACGTCCCCCCGCAGCGACGGAAGAACACTTTATTCTATTCAAGCGCTACCTGACGCGCCGTCATGGTGAAAGCGACATGGCGGAAATGGGCTGGCGGGACTATCGGGCGATGGTTGAGGATACCCCTATCGACAGCGCCATCATTGAACATCGCGGCGAAAACGGATTGCTTGAAGCGGCCGTGCTGATTGACCTGACAGATGATTCAATCTCCGCCGTCTACAGCTATTTCGATCCAGACCAGCCCCGCCGCAGTCTGGGCATTTATATGGTGCTGGACCTTGTTCGACGGGCGCAAAAGCTTGGCCTCTCCCATGTTTACCTGGGCTATTGGATCGAAGGCAGCGCCACTATGGACTACAAGCGCCGTTTCCCTGGCTTGGAGGCTTTAGAAGACGCTGTATGGCGTCCGATTGAGGCCGCATGAATACCTCAGTAACTTCCAATCCGCCTGCCGATCATCTCGCTGCTGTTGCTGGACTCTATCATGCCTTTCAGACCGGGTTGATGCTGACGGTCGCCCTGAAACGTGGGCGCGAAGATGCAGCCGATTGGACGCGCGCGCTGTTCCGCCGCCAACATCACGCTAAGTTCTGCTCCAGCTTCGATAAGCTTGGCCTGACAGGCATGCCGGACGCCCAAGCCGCCGCCGCCTATCACTATCTCTCCAATCAGGTTGGCGGCGTCGACGTGGAGTACATGGCGGAATCAGCCACGAAAGCGTGGGTCCGCTTCCCGCCGCCCCGTTGGATTTATCCTGGTGCAAGCATTTGCGGCATCCCGAGTGAAGTCTCCCGCGCCATGCTGGAAGGCTGGTACGCGGAGAATGGGCCGAGCCTGAACAATCCGCGCTTAGGCTTTGTCTGCACATCCCAAACAACCGATGGCCAGCACGGCCTTGCTGGATATTTTCTGGAGCATGACCGGGACCTCTCAGCCGACGAGCGCCTCTGCTTCCGTCCGGGTGAAATGCCACCGCGCTTTGATCCTGCCAAGGCCCCTACATTGCCTGCCAATCAGTGGCCAGCGGAGCGGCTCGCCAAAGCCGGTCGCAATTACGCGATGGAATATGTACGCACCGGGTTGCCGCTGCTGACGGAACTGTTCGGGCCAAGCGATGGCGGCTATTTAGGCCGACACACTGGCCGCCTGATCGGCGCGCAAGGCTATCGCGCCATGGCTGAAGGCTTTGGCCTCAAACCGTCTGCAGGCGGTGCCGAAGGTTTTGCACAGGTGCTTAAAAGCCTGGCCGCGGCGGAAGGCGATGCCGCAGAGATATCCCGCGATGCCGGTGGTGCATGGCTAGTCCGCCGCCCGTCTTGGCGGCTTGGGCGCGGCCTGGACGAACCACATCCAGCCGTATTCGAAGCATGGCATGGCTTAATAGAGGGCCTCCTCGTCTCCCATGACCGCTTTGTTGTTCTCAACCTCACCCACCGCCTGGATCAAGGCGATGACGCAATCCTTTGGCGTGTGCGCAATGGCGCTGAGCCCTAATTCTGGAGACTTACTATGAAGCTATACGGCCGCTATTTCTCACCTTTCGTCCGCCGCGTCGCCACGACCTTAAACGTTATGGGTCAACCGTTTGAGCAAGTGCAGGTGGCACCTTTTGATGAGTGGGACAAAGCCCTCAGCGTTAATCCAGTTGTACGTATTCCGGCGCTGGAATTGGATGATGGTGACGTTCTCATCGACAGCACGACCATTCTTGATAGCTTAGACGAACAAGCGGGTGCCATTGCGCTTGTGCCCGCGAATGGGAAGGAACGCCGTGATGTGCTGAAGCTTGTCGCAATTGCTGTCGGTGCCATGGAGAAATCCGTCAATTCCGCGTACGAACTGCGCTTCCATACCGAAGGAAATGTGGCGGAAGATTGGGTTGAACGCTGCGACAACCAAACGGTTTCAGCACTGCAAGCGCTGGATGCCCATGTGGCAAAAGCCGGGCCAGATGGCTGGCTTTACGGTAATAGCATAACCCAAGCGGATATCTCCGCCACGGTCGCATTCACCTTCGCAAGCCTCGCGCGGCCAAAGCTGGGCGTTGCGGAAAAAGCGCCCAATCTGGCAAAGCTCGCCGCCCGCCTGGAAGCGACGGACGCATTTAAGAACACATATCCATCAGCCTAAATTGGCTACAGGGCGCTGGAATTATGAGGCAAAAGCTTCGTCCCAGCTGCCCTGGGTCGCCGCCTTTGAATATTCAGTAGCGCGGTTTTCGAAGAAGTTCGCGTGCTCCAGCCCATTCAGCATTTCATCCATCCACGGCAGTGGATTGCGGGCCACACCATATTCCGCATCATAGCCAAGCTGGCTCAAGCGCCAATCGCCAATATAGCGGATATATTGCTTCACTTCTTCGGCCTCCAGGCCCTGAATAGCGCCGAGGCTGAACGACAGATCAATGAACGCATCTTCATGCTCGACGATGGTGCGAAGCGCGTGACGCAGCTCACCCTCTAGCCCAACACTCGCTTCCGGGTATTCACGAATAAACGTGCGGAACAGGCGGATGACGCTGGCGGCATGAAGGGTCTCATCCCTAGCTGACCAAGCCACGATCTGCCCCATGCCCTTCATTTTGTTGAAACGCGGGAAATTCAACAGCATCGCGAAGCTAGCGAAAAGCTGCAGGCCTTCCGTAAAGCCGCCGAACACTGCCAGCGTAAGTGCGATATCGCGTGGCGTTTTGACACCAAACTGCTGCATATAATCATATTTATCCTTCATCTCCTTGTAGTGGAGGAAGGCGGAATATTCGATTTCCGGCATGCCGATGGTATCAAGCAGATGGCTATAAGCTGCGATATGGATGGTCTCTGTATTTGAAAACGCAGCCAACATCATCTGCACTTCGGTCGGCTCAAACACCTGCGAATAATGCTTCATGTAGCAGTTATTCACCTCGACATCGGCCTGGGTAAAAAAGCGGAAGATCTGGGTCAGGAGATTACGCTCAGACTCCGTCAGCTTTTGCCCCCAATCGCGCACATCGTCCGCCAGCGGCACCTCTTCAGGGAGCCAATGCAAGCGCTGCTGCGTCTGCCACGCCTCAAAAGCCCAGGGATAATCAAAGGGCTTATAGGTCGCTTTAGAGTCTAACAGAGGCATCGAATCGCAGTCCTTCTCAGTCTAGCTTAAGCAGATTTAAAGCATAAATTAGCAGCGCTGCCCTCGAAAGGGTCCGCCCGTGATAACTCTGGGGAGAACCCTTTTTAATTTGCACTATGACGCTGGCACCGTGCGGGGAGAAGCTGGGGCGACTTCAAGGTTATCCCAGTTGGTTACAGCCGTGGAAATATTGCCGGGGATTTCCTGTTCCCAGAATTCCACGACCGAGCGAGAAATGTTCAGGTATAGCTTGCCATCCATAATCCGCCAGAGATTGGGGTTGCCAGGGACTTTACCGCCGCGCGCGACGCCGAATGCGGAATAACCATGGTAAGCCGGCGCGTCTTTTTCTGGGTCAGGCAGGAACGTGTCCCGGTTGGTAGCAGAGGCGAAGAGCCATTTGGCACCGTTATGCTCAGTTTGGAATTCAGGCGAACCTTTAACGGCTTCGGGCTGTGGAACGCCCAAATCAGATTGGTCCAGGTCGTTATAGGCTACCACATCATCGCCAGGCACTGCATGGCCATGATCCACTTATTGCTCACCCGCGAGTGCGGGGGCCGCCGCAAAAGCCAGCAATGCCATTGCTGCGAAAAACGCATGCCGCACCCAAATTCTCCTTATGTTGAAACTGTTCATATGGGAGATATGGGGTGCGGGCTCTACTTCGCCGATTAACGGTTAAGTGAAGTCGCTGTTAGCAGGCCAGTGTCCCTACTGGCAGGTCCTTATTGGCAAGCGAGGCATTCCTCATAATCCAAGTTTCCGCCTTCGACCGATTCCGCCACCGGCGCAAAAGCACCGTGGCTGGCAACGCCTGCCCGTTGGATTGATTTGGAGCGGAGGTAGTAGAGCGATTTCATGCCCTTTTTCCAGGCCTGATAATGCAGCTGGTGCAAGTCACGCTTATGCACATCTGCCGCAATGAACAAGTTCACCGATTGGGACTGGCAGATATAAGACGTGCGATCCGCAGCGAGCTCAATGACCCAGCGCTGGTCGAGTTCGAACGCGGTTTTGAATACATCCTTCTCTTCGTCCTTCAGGAAGTCTAGGTGTTGGACAGAACCTTCATTGGTAGTGATCGAAGACCACGTATCTGCATCATTCCGCCCGTGCGTTTCCAACAACCGCTCTAGATAACGATTGCGCACGCCGAAGGAGCCAGACAGCGTTTTGTGGGTGAAGCTATTGGCAGCATTCGGCTCAATCCCCGGGGACGCGCCGCCGCAAATGATGGAGATCGACGCCGTCGGTGCGATGGCCATTTTATGGGAGAAGCGCTCCATGATCCCGTATTCGGCAGCGTCCGGACAGGCGCCTTTTCCTTCAGCCAATTTAACCGAAGCTGCGTCTGCGGCTTCTTTGATCTGCTTGAAGATGCGCATGTTCCAGGACTTGGCCATCGCACTTTCAAACGCGATGTTCTTGGACTGCAGGAAGGAATGAAAACCCATCACGCCAAGGCCGACGCTCCGTTCCCGCTCAGCCGCATAACGCGCCTTGGTCATCTCATCGGGGGCAGTATCAATGAAGTCCTGAAGCACGTTATCCAGGAAGCGCATGATATCTTCAACGAAACCCGGCTGGTCCTTCCATTCCTCATAAGTCTCCATATTGATAGAGGAGAGGCAGCAGACGGCCGTGCGGTCACCGTCATGGTGATCCTTGCCGGTCGGCAGCGTGATTTCGCTGCAGAGGTTCGACATTTTTACCGAAAGACCAGCGAGACGGTGATGTTCGGGCGCTTGGCGGTTCACGGTGTCAGAGAAAATCATATACGGTTCGCCGGTCTCGATCCGCGCCGTCAACAGGCGAATCCAGATGGAACGGGCGGAGACGCGACGGAGAACGGCACCGTCTTTCGGGCTCAACAGCCCCCATTCCTCATCATTCTCAACCGCGCGCATGAACGCATCAGAGATCACGACGCCATGATGCAGATTGAGCGCTTTCCGATTCGGGTCCCCCCCAGTCGGGCGACGAAGCTCAATAAATTCCTCGATTTCAGGGTGATGGATCGGCAGATACACCGCCGCTGAGCCACGGCGCAAGCTGCCCTGGCTGATCGCCAGTGTGAGGCTATCCATCACACGGATAAAAGGCACCACGCCAGAGGTCTTGCCGTTAATGCCGACTTTTTCGCCAATCGAGCGCAAATTGCCCCAATAGCTACCAATCCCGCCGCCGCGCGCCGCCAGCCATACATTCTCATTCCAAAGCTTGACTATGCCGTCCAGGCTATCGCTAGCCTCATTCAGAAAGCAGGAGATCGGCAGGCCGCGCTTCGATCCGCCATTGGAGAGCACAGGTGTGGCCGGCATGAACCAAAGGTTCGAGATATATTCGTATAGACGCTGGGCATGGGCTGTATCATCTGCGAAATGGCCCGCCACCCGCGCAAACAAATCCTGGAAGGATTCGCCCTCAAGCAGGTAACGGTCTGCCAGGGTGGCTTTGCCGAACGCTGTAAGCTTCGAATCGCGAGACCGGTCCATGTGGACAGTTACGCCAAGCCCATTCTGATACACATCCCGCCCGACATCACCACCAAGCGCATGGGCGAACGGGGTCGTCTGCTCGATATCCAGAGCCTTATCCAGAGCCGCATTCGCCCCATCATCCGCAGAAACTCGCGCCAATCCGTCCATACCGTCCGCTCCATCCACAACCTGGGGATAATTTTAACCCTCAAACCCGCTACATATAGGGGCCGCCCAAACCCAGACACCATATATGGCGCATCCGGAAGCGTCTAGCGCAAATCAGGCCCGCTCAAATTATCCGTTTACATTTGAGAACATATTACGAACAATTAATGCAAATGACAAGCTAAAATAAGCTGCTCCGCCACCGAACCAATAAATCCATTCCGCGTTAATTATCAGCCTTACAGATTCTTTGATTCTGCAAATAACGCCGCAGGTCTTATGCTAAATCACCTGTGAGAACGTGGGCCCACCATTATACAAACCAGCATATCGTCGGGTGTGATTACCATGGTGCTTCAATGAAAGATCAATCCATCGGTCAGACCCATCCTCATCTGGCACCAATTCAGGCATTTCTGGGCTCTCTAAACGGCGAAAATAGAAATACGCAAGAACAAGCGGTATCTCCAAGGCGGAATTTTTCGCTACCGCATCCCGGGCCTTGTCCAAGTCTTCATCAGGTAACTCCGCCCGCCCCCGTTCAAGGTTCATGGTGATTGTTTCAGCACCAAAATTGGACGCCTTAAAATGCAACGCTAAATATGTCGCAGCATCTTGATAGGCTTTAACTCGGTCTTTCTGTGGGCCGGTGCCCTCCCAGAGTCAGCTGACGTGCACCGTCAGACTGGTTGCATCGCCATGTTTGGCACCCGCTTCCGCTAGCTCCAGAATTTTGCCTTGTTCGAGTTCAAAATCCTTGCCCTCACTATCGGCATAAAGGCCCATAATTCGCGTATAATAATCCAAATGCCCGTGAGCACAGGCGCCGACCAAGTCCTGGAACGCAACAGATCTATCTATGTCAGGAACCTGGCCTTCCAGAATCCAATCGGCATAAAAGTAATGGCCGTTAAACCGCCCATAATCTTAGAAAAAAGCACTATCAAAGCTCTCCTATAAATTGATATATACTACGTAGACGCACAGATTTAGACTGCCAATAAGCTTTCTTGATTAAGCCACTTTTGAATTGCGGAACACGATCGCTTTGGAATGATGTCAACGAATCCGACGCCCAAGCGAGCGAACCGCCCTTCCCTTCCCCTGCATTTCCATGGCTAAATTCTAGTCGGAGTAAAATGAGGGGAGAGAGTGATGACATTATCCAGTGTCAGCGAGTTTGATACGGACACGCCAAAATTTCTGCGCGGTAAGTATGCGATCTGTGGGGTGGGGGAGACGACCTATCGGCGCGGATCTGAGGAAAGCACACGCAATCTGGCGACCTGGGCGATTAAGAACGCCATGGATGACGCGGGCATCGATGCGGGCGAAATTGACGGGATGCTCTCATATTCCGGCAATGATTCCGTGCATGCGCCATGGGTCGCCGGCGATCTGGGCATTCGGCTGAACTTCTACATGGATGTGCATGGCGGCGGGTCCTCTATCGAAGCGCTGATCGGCATCGCCATTGGCGTGATTGAAGCCGGGATGTGCAAGACGGTTGCGATCTACCGTGCCATGAATGGCTTCAGCCAGGTCAGGATTGGCGGCACGGGCGCACGCTCCGCCGTTCCCATAAATGGCGACCAGATCCATCATCGAGCTTATGGCTGGCAGTCTGCAGGGCAGATGTTTGCACCCTCATTTCTCCGCCATATGTATGACTACGGCACGACGCCGGAACAGGTCGCCCATGTGAAGGCCGCCCATTCCAAGCATGCGTCAAACAACCCCAAGGCTTATTACAAACAGCGCGTGACAGTGGATGACGTGGTCAATTCCCGCATTATCTGCAAACCGCTGCACCTGCTGGATTGCTGCGTTGAAACCGATAACGCCACCTGCATCATCGTTACTCGGCTGGACCGGGCGCGGGACATGAAGCAGCCGCCTGCCGTGATCCAATCCGTCGTTGGCCGCTGCTGCAAGCCGCGCGCGGACATGCATTACCAGCACGGCCCAATCTCCACGGTGGCTGGCCATTACGCCAAAGACCTGCTTTGGCCCAATGCAGGCGTCGGGCCAGAGGACATAGACGTGACAGGTGCCTATGACGCCTTTACCTTCACCGCCATGCTGCAATTAGAGGACTATGGCTTCTGTAAAAAGGGCGAAGGAGGGGATTACGTATCCTCCGGTATTATTGAACTTGGCGGGGCTAGACCAAATAACACCTCCGGCGGGCACCTCTGTGAGGGCTATACACACGGCATGAATATGGTGATCGAGAACACCCGCCAGCTCCGTGGCGACGCCGATGACAGCTGCCCGATCGGCCCAGACGGCAAACGCCAACACACCCATGACCACAGCGAAGGCGGGTGCCGACAGGTCAAAGACGTGGAAATCACCGCCAATCTTGGTTGGGCCATGCCGGGCACAGGCTCGGCGATGGTCATGGCCAAAGACGCACGTTAATAGGAGGACAGAAGAATGCCAGTCGTCGGCGATTACATGGGCATGGCCCTCACTATCGATGATGTTGATAAGGAAAATCGGGAATTTTTCGGCTATTGCGACAAAGGCGAATTCCGCCTGCAAAAGGGCAAGGAGAGCGGCCTACTGCGCTACCCGCCCACCACCGCCTGCCCGTGGACGACAGACCGCGCATACGACTGGGTTCCCGTTGAAGGTAAAGGCGCAGTGCATTCCTACGCAGAAGTCCACCACGCCATCCAACCAGCATTCAAGGGCCACACGCCCTACATGATGCTGCTGGTCGATTTGGACACACAGAAAGGCGCGCCGACCGAACATGAAGCGCTCCGCGTCGCCGGCAACCTTCTAACGGCGGACGGCGAATTCGCACCGCCAGAAATGATAAAATCCGTTGGCATCGGCACCCGCGTCCGCATGGTCTTCAAACATGTGACAGACGGCTTCAGCTTGCCCCACTGGGTGATTGACGAGACAGCAGAGCAACCAAATGAACCGTGGCGCTATCCGCAGGAGTGAGCAGGTTTGCTAACGAATTCATGATCGACATTACGGGCAATTAACTAAGGCATAAGCGGCCCGCCCCATAGGCTCTCTAGATAAATCCTAGGGGGGTCATCACGATGAAAAAGCAACCGGTACGGGTGAAACCGACAGGAAAACAGCGGCGCGCGACGAAAGCAGCTGAGGCTGTTGAACAAAAAGGACTGAGCAGTCGCGGACTGCTTTTGACGCTAATCAACTAAGGCCTTGCTGCTGCGGTTCTTAACGGCGGCGGATATATCACGGTGGCCAAAGTACAGGATGCTATGGCAAAGGAGGACCTCTCCCGCATCGGTGATGGCATCCCACAGTGGTGCAGATCCATGATCCGCAGTGCAGCCAATACCTGGCTTTGCAGCGGGAAGCCCGAGCGGCGATGAGCAAATTTGGCGATGGCGGGTGTAAATATGTCGTCGCCAATATCCGTCAATCGAGCGGGCGGGCCTCTGCGGCCAAACTTGGCATCGCACATGTCACGCTGATGATTTTTTATGGCGACGGTAAGCGCAAGCTGACATTTCGCGGCCAAAACAGCCCAGCAGGGCTACGCGACCTTCAGGCGGCACACATTGAAAACGCCGAGGGCCAGCGCGCAGGTCGGCACCTGCCGAAGTGGAGCCAAGCGGTCCAGCCACCTCGTAAACGCATCTTGGCGCATCAACCTACGCGGATATGCTGCTGCAGCGGGCGACACCACCGCCCTACCCGCCGCAGAAAGTCCCACCATTGCGCTCATCCGTCAGCGGAGAATCGATCCTCGCCGTTTTGTTGATCAGCGTGCTGTGGGGGCTGAACTGGCCCGCGGCAAATTTATGTTGACGGAGATTGAGCCGCTAACGATCCGCGCGGTCGCGTTCACCTTTGCCGGGCTTAGCCTAACCGCAATCGTCCACGCCAAAGGCTTGCCAATGCGACCGCCGCAGGGTGAGGTCTGGCCGATCTTCATCGCCGGGTTCTTCCTGGTGTTCGGCTTCAACGCCATGACATCCCTTGGCCAAATCTTGGTGGAGACATCAAAGGCCGCCATTATCGCCTACATCATGCCCGCATTGACGGCAGGCCTGGCGGCAGGCTTCCTTGGCGAGCGGTTTGATAAGCGCGTCGCTATCGCCCTCGCTGTTGGCATGGCGGCGCTGGTCGTCCTTGCGTCAGAGAATTTTGGCGCGATCATTGCGGATTCGCTTGGGCCGGTCATTATGCTGCTGGCGGCGTTAAGCTGGTCCATCGGCAATGTGCTGCTGAAGGCCATAACCTGGACGCTGCCCTCGCTCTCGCAAGTCGTGTGGTATTTCGTAGCGTCTGGCTTGGTCTGCTGGCCCATCGTCCTTGTGTTCGAGCCGCCGTGGGAGCAAACCATGTCAAGCGCGTCTGTGATGGCCACAATGGCGTTTCACGTGCTCGGGCCAATGACTATCTGCTATGTGCTTTGGACGGTGCTGCTCGCCCGCCTGCCAGCAACCATCGCCGCCATATCAACGCTGATCGCGCCGGTTGTCGCCGTCAGCTCAGCAATGGTCCTGCTAGGCAACCCGCCATCCTGGCAAAAATATCTGGCGCTCGCGATGATCGTCGCTTCCATCGCCGTAACGTTCATCCGCCCGTCTAAGAAGACTTGAACATGACCGCCAAAATTCGCGCGCTGCACCATGCAGACCGCACAATCTGGGAACAGATGTTCTAAAGCTATGCGGAGTTCTACAAAACCAACATCCCCGGAGGCGGTTTCGACACAGTCTGGCGCTGGATCTTCGACGACCAGAACAATTTCTGGTGCGCCGTCGCTGAGGACGCCGACGGCCAAGTCATCGGCTTCGCGCAATACCAGCTCATGCACCGCTCCCTCGGCGGCGGCATGATCGGTTGTCTAAGCGACCTTTACGTCGACCCAGAAGTCCGAGGTGCCGGCGCAGGCCGCGCCCTCATCGACCACACCCGCGCCTTCGCGAAGGCTCAAGGCCTCTCAGGAGCGCGCTGGCTAACCCAGGAGTTTAACTACCCAACACGGCGCTTGTACGATACCTATGGCCCAAAGACCGACTTCATTTTGTATAACGTGCCGGTTTAAACAGCGAGACCCGTTACTCGTCGAAGGCCGGTACTGTTCAAAAAAA